>NZ_JAMZAW010000021.1 GCF_024158745.1 Paenibacillus tyrphae
TGGGTCTCTGAAAGACTTAGTCCAAAAGAGATCCAACCACCTAGAATTAAAAGAATTAGGGGAAACATTCCATTAACTCTACCTAGAATTACGACTGGCAAAGAAATAATTAATATTCTGGATGGAGCAATGGGATATGATTTTGATCATGATGAGCCAAGTAATGAAATTGAAGTCGAATTGATTTCGGGCTTTCTACAATACCTACCTGATTTCGGAGATTTACTAAGTGATTTTGAATCTGGCGAAAGAGTTAGATTTGGTTTTGAAATAACCAAAATGATCAAGGAGTTATTAGATAATGATTACTACGTTTTTGGTGCACGTGAAATCAGAGTGCTAGAGGGGGGAAAGGGTCTCCATCAAATTTTCCCATGGCGATTGTTTATGTAAAGCATAAAAATAATATACTGAGGCAAAATGCTAACAATGCAGATTTAGAGAAATAATTACTTAAATAACACGCTTCGGAGCATATGCGTCTCGTTCCGGCAGGAGTTAGGGGACTCAGAGAGGTTAGGGGGTTATTCCGAACCACCCAACCGCAGTGCGGCCATCCCTGGGGCGTATAATTGTGAATAAGAACTTATAAGTAAATTTAAATCAGACTATTATAACGGGGGAATAATTACTTGGAAGATAATCTCAATAAGGAATTGGATAAAATTATAAACAAGTTTATCTTGGAATCTAAAAAGTTTGTTGAATACTCTGCATTTCCCTATGGTCTTCTGGACAATCTAATGATAAATAAGAAAACAAAGAAATTGATCTATGATTATGAATATTTTGTATTTGCAAAAAGTCTTAAAACTCTGGTTGCGATAAGAAAGCTATTGAAAGACGATTTGAATGAAGAAGTATTTATTTTATCAAGAAGTATGTTTGAAAATTATTTAAGTTGTAGATACCTACATGAAAATGAAGAAAAAATTGATGAATTTATTGAGCACCCTATTAAGATTTCTCTTGCGCATTATAATGTTAATTCTGAGGGTTTAATATTGGATAGAAATAACCAAACTGTTGGCACTATAAAAAATCCAAGTAAATTTAAAACGGGGAAAGACAAACTATACTTCTATTATTTTTATGATCTGCTTTCAACATATGCTCATTGTAATTTTGGCATTGTTTCGAGTTATTTAAATGATGATTTTACTTTTACAATATCAAAAGTTAATAATACATTGCTAGCTAGAATAACTGTTGTATTTATATTTACCAAACTTTTTGAACTTATAGTTACTGTTGAAGGTGAAGATTTTAAGGATGTTAGAACCGAAAAGTCATGTTATAAACTTGTTAAAGATTCAATTAACCTATTAGAAAAGGGGTTAGATCAATTACAAATCCATTATACGGAAACAAGCAATGAGACTAACAAGTATATTAATAAACGTATGAAGAGTTTAATGAAAGATATGAAAAAATCTCTTAAAGAAGAACTGGGTAGCATGAGCAAAGAATGAAGCAATTTGACCTAGTATCTTATTCACGTTTCGTGACTAACCTTCGCTATCTGATTTTAATGTCGTTATAAACATAACGAAAAAATTTCATATCATATATGTGGCAAATATTTGATATTAATCCATGCAAGAACGAATCAGAAAAATAATGAAAAAGCGGCATCACTTGAGCGATACCGCCAGACTAAAACCATCTTCATCAATCATAAGCTCGGACTCCCTGTAGCGATACGATAGGTTATGGATACTGATTTTTTGCACGGAGTGTAGTAAAGGTATAATTTCGTCAATGCTCTGCACGGTTGTTTCGTGGATTGATTCGTCGGGAAGTAGCCATATAATTTTAATTTGGGGCTTTTTTCGGGCTTGAAATTTAAAGATCATAACAAGAACTAATGAAATGAGACCCATGATTCCAAACCAAGTAAGATAAATCATAGTACCATCTCCAATACAATTTTTTACTGCATGCGAAACTTGATGATACTTCAATATTATAAATATAAATTGAATTTTCGTCAAATTTATTTTGAAGAAAATTCAAGTTTCGTATACTTGAACTCAGAGGTGGGGCCGATGACTTTCGGAGAACGATTAAAACAATCCAGAAATCGAAAGCAGATGACACAGGAGCAAGTAGCTCAAAAAATCGGGATCGATTTTACCACAATATCCAAGTATGAAAATGATAGATCGCAACCCGATAACGAAGTGCTGCAGAAGCTAGCGCAATTGTATGGCGTGTCGATTGATTGGCTTTTGGTAGGAAGTTTGAATGAACCCGGGGACAAGAAAAAGATAAACCGACTGATTATTAATGGGGAGCCGGAAGAGCTAACAACAGATGAAGCCGGACATTTGAAGGATAGCCTGGAAATGTATAGATTGCTCAAGGAAAAGCGAAGTAAGGAAGCTAAAAATTGAAGATAAATGACATCGTGATATACTTGGCTTCAGTGAAGGTGGATACATGATGTCATTTTTAGTTTGGCGATGCGAAGCACCATATATTGATTGTATTTATGTCCTCGCTATTAATTTATATTA
The DNA here is from genome assembly GCF_024158745.1 of Paenibacillus tyrphae. Lineage (GTDB taxonomy): Bacteria > Bacillota > Bacilli > Paenibacillales > NBRC-103111 > Paenibacillus_G > Paenibacillus_G tyrfis_A. The sequence goes on from NZ_JAMZAW010000021.1 coordinate 2,520, forward strand.
ATGAAGCCATTATATAAAAAACAAAAAGGACACGACCGTTGAAACGGACTGTGTCCTTTTTGCTATTCGAGCAAACCACAGATTTTGCTGTGCGTGCATGAAAAGACGCAAATCACGTCCTCGAATCGTTGTCATAATAGAGTCCCAGATGGTAAGCTCGCATCAGGAGATTCTCAAAAATTTCCGGTCTTGAATCCAAGGTGTCGTATAATATCTCAACCTGGCTATTCGAGATTCCGCAGTAACTTGCGATTCCGATGTTCAGATGTTGGGAGAGCATCTTATCGTATTGTCTCTTCTCGAAGAGTTCTTTCGGAGCCGCTGCCAGACCAAGCCACAGTACTTTTTTATGATGCAATTTATTGGAGCCGTACGCAAAACCATTGTTCCATACCCGGTCGATATATCCCTTGAGCATGGCAGGCAGATTGAACCACCAGATCGGGAAAATATAGGCGAGAGCATCGTACTTCTTCATTCGTTCCATCTCGGCCTCAACCTCAGGCGAATAGGTCTTGTGATCGGACGACCAATCGGGTTCATCCGCTTCCCACAACACGGGATTAAAGCCGCTGCGATGCAGATCCAGCATCTCCGTTTCATGGCCCGCATCAGCGAGTCCTTGTAGAAACCTGTCTGCAACAGAAAAGGTTAAGGAATTCACCCTGGGGTGCGATACAACGGTCAAGATTTTCATCGAGTTCACCTTCCATCTCTCAACTTTTTACTTCGAATGAGGTACGATGAAATTATCTCTTATGCAGGAAAAAAAGGGAAGAACGCACTTTTATGTTCTATAAGCACCAAAAAGTAATATAGGAACCAAAAAGTAACTATACCTAAGAACTGACGAGAGGATGGTTATCCCATGCAAAGGCAGATGACACGGACGTTTAACATCCCCGCAGAAGCGACATTGGAGGTGTTAGGGGGGAAATGGAAACTGCTGATTTTATGTCATTTAAACTGCGGCCCCGGGCCGAAGAGAACGAGTGAACTAAAAAAGGCCATTCCCGAGATTACACAAAAAGTGTTAACTCAGCAGCTTCGGGAGCTGGAGGAAGACGGCATCATCATGAGAACGGTATATAATGAAGTGCCGCCGAAAGTGGTCTATGAACCGAGTGAATTAGGAATATCATTGAAATCCATATTAGACCAGTTGGGCGAGTGGGGCGAGCAATATATCCATCAGCGCGAATGGAAGTCCTCCTGCTCCGAATGCTCCAAAAATGCTTAAAATCGTGAAAAGACATGGAGGCCTAAACAGATGAACAACCTTACTGATTTAGTAGACGCGATTATCAACGAACCTATGCTAAGTGAAAAAACGTATACCTATTTAATTTTAGGCACGGAGAATTCGTTTACGAGCGGATATTTTCCCATTTTCGAAAACGAAGTTTCCTATGATGGTCACATCACTGTTGCTCTTTTTAAGAAGTATAGGAACGAAATTAAGGAACTCATGCTGGGAAAAGGCATTCTTTGTATCAAAGTCGACGCTGGTAAATTAGTTGAGCATGGCCTTGTGAACGATACGAATCCTGAGCTTTTTGATACGGATGCCTTTGAGTTAATCATTTACCAGAGATATGGTTTGGAACCAGAGGAAGAGGAAAGAAAAGAAATCTTACAGCAATCGTTAAAGGCGGAGAAAATTAAGAATACATTAGTATTTGCGTGCTATATGAATGACATGGAGAAGATTAAAGAGCTAGTCACCCACGCGAGCAAATCCGATTTGGACAAAGTTCTTAAATATAGCGGTACTTCATTGCAGTTTTGTAGTAAACACAATAATTTGGAGGCATTTATACTATTGGCCGAGAAGGGGGCAAACGTAGGAAAACGTTCTCTGACTCAAACACCTCTGGAAATTGCTTTTAAACACTCAAGCGATATTGTGAATTATATTCGTCTAGAATTTCCGGATGTTTATCAAAAAGAGGTGAATAAGAAGGGCTTCGGGATTGCTCTTCATTGTAGAGACGAAGCTCTGCTGGAAGATATTCTAAGGTTGGGCTGTGATGTGAACCAAGAAAAGAAGCCCTTCCCTCCTCTACATAGCTTTGTGGATTTCAATAACATTGTGGGGATTAAATTCCTGCTCGATCACGGAGCTAATCTTGAAGGTAGAAATGATTGTAAACAAACCGCCTTGCATCGAGCGGTTAGTAGGGAACATGTTGCCGCGATTGAAATGCTGTTAGAATATGGTGCGGACATTCATGCTAAAGATCGGGATGGGAAGACAGCTGTGGATTTAGCTAGAGCATGTGTAAACAAAACCATTCTTCATATGATAAATTAACATGTTGTGAAGGGGCTGCCGCGGCAGCTTCTTTCGCTTTTTTCACCGATAACCCCGTTAAACTGCTTACAGATAGATCCTTCGGGCCTCCTCACCGAAGAATTCGACTACATTCTCATACTCGGTTATATCTATACGGTTCTGCCTCATAATCTTCTGAATAAAGATGGCATCCGTAAAGATTTTATTGATGATCGTTTCGCACCATGACGGAGTGCTTTTAAAGTAATCCACCAAATTATTGATTTCATCAAACTTAAAATAAAGGATATAACAAACATAATTCTGAAGCAGCGTGCGGAAACAATGCTCGCGATAAGGGGTAGAGCGGTGGTCAGAGAGAAAGTCTCTCATCATCCCGAATACCATTGTTTTATTCTTGGAGTAACTATGGATTAAATAATCAACGTCGTTGATCAGCCGTAATACATCGTCTAATCCTTCTTCCGGAGGCATGACCAGCTTGGGCGATTTCCCCTCTATTGACCTTAACAGCTCCATCGTAAGATGTTTGCAGGCGCTTATTTCATGTGGAGCAATGAATAATGTATCTCGATACTTGTCGAGGTGCTCGCTGTAGTAATCGTGGTATACAGAAAAATAATGCTCCATATGGATATCGGTTTTCGTATGAACCAGATCTTGCCCGCGGAATGAAAAGGAGTAGAGGGTCTCCTCATTCACCGGGTGAGCATAAAGGTAGAAAAAGAAGAAAAAGTCTCGCAATTGCTGTTTCTGTTCATCGTTCAAGCTGGCAGCATCCGACAATTGAGCTAACTGAAAAAAACAATAGTTCTTCATAAAATCATTCATGGCATTGTACGGATTGACCTTGACGATGGACATCGTCTTGTTGATCGTAAACAACAGATAATAGAGGATCAGTTCATCATAGATATCCAGATGTTCAAAAAAAGCCGAGAGCACAGGCTTCCAGTCCGGGTTTGCGATGTAATTCGGATCTTTCGGTTGTAATTCATCCACCCACTCGATAAACGACTCATTCTCACGACCGACAAAAAATAATTCTGCGCTATCGTCTTCACAAAGGCAGTATTCAAAGCAGTCCGTTTGAACGGACGGTAATCCCCTGTTGAATTTTAGATTCAGATATTCGTTATATAGCAATTGTAGTTTCATCGGTCATTTCCTCGTTCCTATAGGATTCAACTCGTATTAACGAATGGTCGGGAAGAGCTCTTTATCCCTAGCTTGGAAATATTCTACATATAACGAGGCATTCCTCCTCACCATTGATCGACGAGCATGCGAGCGGCTGAACCGATGGTTAAGCTGACGGGACATGCCGTTATTAAAAAAGTGTTTATTACAAACAACGAAGGAGCTGCGGAGGCACGCTCCTTTCGCATTTTCCGCCGATAGACCCGATAAACTGAACCGTACCACAAGTGACGGCTAAATTATTCGTACAGTAAGGATCCAAGGACGTTTCGAATCGGGCGATTGTTAATTGTGAATGAGATATGGCTCAGGTACTATTATTTTCTGATAAACTACAAAAATTCCAACTATTTACTTAATAGTGATGTAATGTTATAATTTCACTGAAAAAATAACCTTATTATTCCATGGGAGTGATTAAAATGAAAATTTTTAAAAAAATTTGTATGGTTTCGGCACTTGCATGCTTAGCTTTTGCAGTACCTGTTAGTGCTGTGGATGTGAATGTTCCGGCAAGTTTCGCTGATAAAACACCTGAGACAAGCAATATCATTTCACTCGCCAGTGATCCTAGCGGGAGTTATACTCTTAAACCGTGGGAAACTCAATCATTTTACTGGTTATCACCTGTTAGCAATAGAACGCTCACATATGAAGCGAATCAACAGGGTGTACTCGGTGGTATTCCATATTTAAAATATCAACATTACATTTACAAAAATGGGAATTGGGAACCGATAAAGGAATATAATGCTTCGGGAAATGGGGTACGCAGTGAAATTTTGGGGAGTGACTCATCAACGTTTTATCGTCTCGATGTTACAAATGTCATGTACTACCCTGGCACTACCGATGTCAAGCTCAATATCCAATTTTATGATTTCCAATGAAGAATAAGTAGCCCAAAAAATCGGGATCGATTTTACCACAATATCCAAGTATAAGAATAATCGATTTCAGCCTCCAGAAGCGCCGAAAAGTCCCGAGTACGTTCGAGTGTCTATTCGATCGTACCCGGGCCCAAGAAAATATTCCTTAATTTGCGTCAGGCAGCGCTGTTCGTGCCTTCCGTAACCGGGGGCCGCATTCTTTGGATCAAGCCCATAAAGATGCCTCCCATGAGTAACATCACCGCGACAATCCAAGTATAGTACAGAGACGCGCTCCCTTTATAATCGGTTAAGAGGAACGAGAAATCAAAGAGAATATTCGTTATTCCATGAGCCACAGCAGCAGGCCATACGGAACCTGACTTCAGAGTCAACCATGCGAACATGAACGACATGCCGATGCATACTAGCGGCATCAAGACAAGTGCCCCTAGCAACGGCGCGCCTTTAAAGGTAGCTCCCGTAAGGGTAACCCCGAAATGCCAGTATCCCCATACGATACCCAGAATCACAATCCCCTTCACGGAACCGAAAGAAGCGATCATCCGGCTTTGCGCATACCCTCTCCAGCCCAACTCTTCGCCAAACGCGAACAGGCAAGATTTAGCTACGGCCACGAGGATCGTGACGAGGAGATTCAGCGTGAAGCTGTCCGTTACAGCTATAAGCTTGTAATCCCCCCATCTGATGCTGCCCTCGAATAATGAAGCCGAGCCTGCGGTGGTAATGACAAACGTTAGGGCGGGGATTGCAGCTGCCATAATCAAATCATAGGGACGGCAAAACCGTAAACCAAGCATTCCGGGCCGCGGCGCCTTGCCCAGCAAGGTGAATACCACGGCAGCCAAGCCTGGCACCCACATCATCAAGAGGATATTTGCGGGGGTGTAAGCCGCCCCGATCACCGCTTGCATAATGAAAGTAATCCCAAGCGTTACCCCAGATAATAGACAATCGTTCGTTTAAGGGACATCGTTCTATCCTCCTAATCCCAAGAGTAATGTACGGAAAGAAAGTTCCAATAGAACAAGTAAGCCGTATAAAGGAGCGTAAGCACGGCGATACCAACGTTTACGATCTTCCATCGGTCAAGCTCCTTGGTAGTAAAGATTCGAATCAAGAAATAAACCGCTGCGGCCGACGAAATAAGAGGCATCGAAGCCACGACGACCTGATAGAACTGCGAGTATCCGTATAGAATCTCTCCATTCCCATAGATGAACTGGACAATGAAGAATATGCTCTGAAGGAGAGCGATGATTGGAATAACTACAGAGATGCTGTGCGATTGCTTGCGCCATTGCCGTATCGCGTACCTCACGATCCATAGGAGCGGAATAAGCGTAAACAAAATGCCGGGTACCACATACAGAGCCAACAAGACAGTCCCTGACTCAAACGAAGCCGTGCGCGGGATTGAGAAGTTCATCGGCCCTGTCAGCGTCCATCTCCCCTGTTCTTTATGAAAGTACAGCTGTTCCTCCCCGCCGACTTCTTGGAAGAACCTTTCATCTACTTGGGTAAACTCTTTCCTGATCATCTGTTGCCCGTCGTTCTGGAATAAGCCGGTCACCACTAATGTTCGATCGTCTTTTGCTTCAACCGTATACGGTACGCTGCCTAGCAAGCGAAGTCCCTTGGCCCAGCCATGCTCCGCTGTCAAATACAGCTCGTATCGTCCTTCCAGTTCCTTGATCGCACTCCCTGAACTTTCAAGGGGAGGAAGTGGCTTGCGGGCTACCTTCGAGTTGATCGTTTGGGATATGGCGTGAACAACTTTCCCGTGCATTTCCATCCCGCTACCTCCGGTGTTGGCGGTAATGAAGATACCGATCGAATGGGAAGGAATGAGCACCATTTTCGAATTAAATCCGTCAATTCCTCCATTCGCCCACAAGTAGGGAACTCCATTCACCGTCTCCGACCGAAAAAAACCATACCCAATCCCATACATGCGTTCATGAGAAGAGAATTGCTTCGCATGCATCATCCGGACCGTCTCCGGCTTAAGCAAGGACTGACCGTGGAAATAGCCGTTGGACAAATGTGCGATCATGTAGGGGGCGAAGTCATTCGGCGTCATATTGACGGCTCCTCCTCCGGGAAAATGAATTCCCGAATAAGGAACCGCTTGATAACCGTTATCCGTATAAGCATAGCTCTTGGCCAACGTGGTCCGATCCTGCGGGAGATTCAAGTTCGCGCTGCTCATGCCGAGTGGCTGGAACAAGCGTTCCCGCATGTAATCATTCAAGGGAAGTCCGGCTACTTGTTCGATCACACTTCCCACAAGTCCTATCCCGGAATTGCTGTATAGGAATTTACTTCCCGGGGCAAACACCGTCGGCTGCCTCTCCAAATACGTCCGAACCGTATCCGTCGACCATTGCGGGATCAACCCTTGTCGATTATCTCTTTCATACATGATTACATCCAGACCTGCCGTATGCGTGAGCAGGTGATGGAGTGTAATCGGGCCATAATTTCCATTAACCTGGTAATCCTTCAGGGCTGTATTGATATCGTCATGCAACGAGAGCTTTCCCTCCTCGACCAGCTGCATAGCAGCCGTAGCGGTGAGGGATTTGGTTAAGGAGCCTAGCCGAAACACCGTGCTTGCCGGGTTAACGGGCACCTGTTGTTCCAGATCGGCGAAGCCATACCCTTTGCTATACATGATGCGTTCGCCTTGGGTAATGACAACCGCTGCGCCGGGAATATGAAGCTTGCTCATTTCCTCCTTCATGAGAGGATCAATCAATTGTTCTAACACTTCTGCGGAGAACGGCGAAGCCTCATTCGCATTCGCACGTGGCATGCACAATATGAATAACAAGCAAGAAGCGAGTAGAGCAGCCAACCATTTCCGTGTATCCGACATATTCATCATCTTCACCTTTCGTTTTGAGCGATGGATATCGCAGGCTGTAGCGATAAGGCTGAGTATGAGGTCGAACCTGTCATTTTGGGAAGTTGTCCATTGTCATTCGTATTCGTGATATCGCTTCGTGGAGGCACATGCTATAATGGTTGACAGTTAAATCCGGAAATGAGGTGTTCATCCTGTTGACATTTGCCAACCGATGGGCATGGTTCGATTGGATCATTTTCACGATCCGCTTCATGTGGTGGATCACGATTGTCATCGGGCTTGTTCGATATCACGACCGTTTGCCGTACCCTGTAGAGGCGGTGCTATTCGTTTCGGTTCTTGCGTTTGTTATTCCTTATTGGTTTTACCGGTATTCCACCAGCGCTTATTTGATTGCTGAGATTGCGCTGAGCGGGAGCCTTTACATTGCTGTAAACTACTATTTTGAAGCGACCCAATGGCAGTTTGTAATCATCGCTTTTGTCGTGGGATTCCATAGCACGGAACGAACATACCGTTGGACGGGGCCTGTTACGATTCTTCTTGTCCCCTTTCTCGCATGGAATACCGCTCGTCTGGATTTCGATAGTATCGCTTTTCAAGCCATCTTGTACCATTTGGGAATGTATGGGTTCGGCTTCGGCTTTCAATTGTTGGTCCGTACGCATAAGCAGAGCCTGATCATTAAGGAACAGAACCAAATTTTGGAGCAATATGCGAGTCGAGTGGAGCAAATAACGCTGCTTGAGGAGAGAGACAAGATATCCAGAGAGCTGCACGACACGATCGGACACACGATGACATCGCTAATTATGGGCATGGAGACGCTTCGGCCGCGCTTGCCCGATACCGAAGTGAATCGACTGGACACCCTGCTTCACATGGCGCGTCGCGGTTTGAATGAAACCAGGGGGATCGTTCACAATTGGGCGCAAACCACCGGGGAATCGTTAACGACCTTGGAGTCCTCGTTTCGCGAATTGATCGAGCAATTTCAGCAGTCAACCGGGGTGATCGTCAAGCTGCGCATCTACGGCAAGGAGTATGAATTAAGTCGGTCCCGGAAGCTGCCCCTGTATCGTTGCTTGCAGGAAGCGCTGACCAATGCCGTGCGCCACGGCGGTGCTTCACTTATACAGGTGGGATTGTACTTTGAAGAAGCCCAAATCCGAATGCAGGTTGAAGATAACGGGAATGGAAACAAGGATATTGAATTCGGATTCGGGTTGCAATCGATGAAAGAGCGGCTTGAAGCCCTTGATGGACATTTATCTCTTCATTGTCTGGATGAAGGAGGTGTAGCGGTTATTTGCTGCCTGCCTCATCAGACGGTTCTTCCACAAGCAGCAAGCATTCGCATACTTCTCGTTGACGATCAGCCGATCATCAGAGAAAGCTTGCAGCTGATCTTACAACAACAACAGGATATGCAAGTCGTTGGGCTCGCCGGAAACGGGCAGGAAGCGCTCGACATGATTCCAAACGTGAATCCCGATGTGGTGCTGCTGGACATCCGAATGCCTGTATTAGACGGACCGAGCACGCTGCGAGCGATACGCGAACGATGGCCCGCCTTACGCGTTATTATGGTGACAACCATCGAAGAGGCTTCGCAGGCCGCCGATACGCTCAAGAACGGCGCCAACGGTTACTTGTTGAAATCCGTTTCCCCTATTGAGTTAGTGGAGGCGATAAGGGTCGTCCACCAAGGGGAAACGCTGATTACCCAGTCCATCGCCGATGTCTTCTTCAAAGAGATGAAAGTGCAGCAGGAAGAACTGGATGGACTGCGTAAATTGCAAGGGCGCGTTTGCCCTTACGGGTTGACGGAGCGTGAGCGGGGAATTCTGGCATCCCTAGTGAAGGGGCTTCGCATAAAAGCGATTGCGGAGAAAATATTTCTTTCCGAAGGTACCGTTCGTAATTGCACTACGATGATTTATGCCAAGCTGGGCGTGAATAACCGGGAAGATGCGGTGAGGAAAGCGCAGGAGGAAGGACTTGTCGTTTAGGCGGGCCATACGAATGAAGTTATTTGAACGATAGCTTGGAAATGTATAGATTGTGCAAGGAAAAGCAATGCTTGCACCTTACGTAACGTAAGGTTTTATAATGAAGCTACCGGTATAAAGCTAGCGCCAAAGAGTGGAGATGATGAATGAAGAGCTATTGGAAGATCGGAGACCTCGCCAATCTGACGGGGCTTACCGTACGAACCTTGCGTTTTTATGATCAAATCGGGCTGTTCTCTCCGTCGGAACATACGGAATCCGGCCACAGGCTGTACAATGAATCGGACCTGTCGCGTTTGCACCAGATTTTATCGCTTAAAGAGCTGGGGTTATCTCTCGAAGAGATTAAATCGGTCTTGACCGGCAGGCAAATTAGTCCGCTTGAGATCGTCAACCTGCAGATCAACCGAATCAAAGAGCAGATCAAGCTGCAGCAGAAACTATTGGAGCAGCTCGAACACGTATCCAAGCTTATGCAGGGCAAGGCGCAATTAACGGTGGAAGATTTTACGAGCCTTCTGCAAGCGATGAAAATGTCATTTGAGAAGCTGGTCATTGAGCGGCAAACGATTTGGGAGCGAAACCTGGATCTGTTGGGGGACTTTCTTGCCGAGGAGACAATGCCGAAACCTAAGGAGGAAAATCAATGAATGAACGATTTGTTAAGCATGCGACCTTCGTCGTCGAGCGGACTTATGCCGCCTCGCCGGAGCGGGTTTACCAAGCCTGGGCTGATCCGGTTGCCAAAGCCAAGTGGTTTTCGAAGCCGGAGATCTTCGAGTTTCGGGTTGGCGGGCGCGAGTACAGCAGCGGCGGGCCGCCGGAAGGGCCGGTCTTTACGTTCGACGCCAGTTACCAGGAAATTGTTCCGGAGCAGCGCATTGTCTATACGTACACCCTGGATTCCGGCAGCACCCGCGTCTCCGTCTCGAATACAACGGTCGAGCTGATCAAGCTGGAGGGCGGCACGAAGCTTATTTTTACGGAGCAAGGGGCATTCTTTGACGGGCACGATACGCCGGAAATACGGGAGCACGGAACCAATCTCATGCTGGACGCACTCGGCAAGGTCTTTGAAGAGGGGAATGGTCATGATCATGGGGAAAAATGAACTTATTTCCACACGCGAATTCGATGTGCCGCAGGAGCTTGTATTCCGGGCTTGGACAACCCCTGATTTGCTCGCTCGTTGGTGGGGACCGAATGGCTTCACGAATACATTTCACGAGTGCGATATCCGGCCGGGCGGCACGTGGCGACTCACCATGCATGGACCGGACGGTACGGATTACCCGAACCATAACGTCTTTGTTGAGATCGTTCCGTTTGAACGGATCGTGATTGACCATCTATCCGGTCACGAATTTCGGTTAACGGGTACTTTCGAGAACCTGGAAGGCCGTACCAAAGTTACTTTCCGTCAGCTTTTCAAGCTAACCGAGGAATTCGAACAAGTCAAGACTTTCTGTATGGAAGCTAATGAACAGAACCTCGACCGGTTAGGCAGGGTGCTGGAAGAAATGACCTCCTAGCTATGCGATGGGATGAATTAAAAATATCGCCGTTCACACGCTCTGTCGGAGTTGGACGGCGATATTTTTATACTCTTTCGTTCAGCGCGGCTGACGGTTTCAACTGACTCTCCTCTTGCTTATTCGCCACGTAACTATGCAAAATCATGCCGAGAACGACGACAATCATCCCGCACCAGGATAAAAGCGAGGGCAGGGGGATCGATAAAAATAATAGCTCCCCGGCTAAGGCGAACAGGACTTCCATCGACTGCGTGGCTTCAACCGAAGCCAGCTTCCGCATATTTCCCCGCACCATATCCGTTGCTTTGAAGAAGAGGACTGTGGCCACGACGCCGGAAAAAAGGGCGACCAGCAACGCTTGAAAGCTCTGCTCCTTGCTCGGCAATCCTACGGTAGACAAGCCATACAAGGAAAGGACCAGCCAGAAAGGCAGACTTGCAATCGTCATGCCCAATACCCTCTGAAACGTATCCAACCGCCCTTCGCAGAGCTCCATCATTTTCCGATTGCCCAAAGGATAGGCGAACGACGCGATCAGCACAGGGATTACGCCGAGCAATAGGCTTTCCAAGGAAAGACTTTTGGCATGTTCGATCTGCATCAGAATTATCCCTAGCAGGATGAGGAGCGACATGATTAGACCTTTAACGGGAATTTTCCCCCGGGCTTGCACGGGTCCCTTGTCGGTAGAGATCGTTTCCCAAAATAACGGCGCAAGCAAAGTGCCCGAAATAATCGTAACTTGCCATGTGCCGGCAATCAGCCAGCCGGGCGAATACGCGGCCGAGAAGCATAAGGGAGCATAGAATAACCCGAATCCCACCGTACCCCACAATAACCACGTTCCGGGTTGTTTTCTCATTTCCGCGAAGAGTGGACGAAGGTTTTTTCTAACCAGTACTACGCCCAAGAGCAGCGGAACCATGAAGAGATAGCGCAGCGAAGCGCTCCAAATCCAACTCCCGCCGGACAGCTCCATTGAGGCATTGAGAACAAAGGTAAAAGCAAAAAAGAAGGCCGAACCTATACCGATCAAAATGGGCTTCAACGGGGCTCACCTCGGTTCCGTCGGTTGGGTAAGCAATTCGCCGAGACTTAGCCAGTTTTCTTCGACAAGACGGGCAGCCTTTTCACACTCCCCATTTCGACAGGCGGCCATAATGTGATTGTGCTGCTCCACGGAATTTAATCCTTTTAAGGTATTAAATTGGGAAATCTCCAGTCGTTGAATTTTGGGAATGCTGCGTTCTAATGCCAGCACAATCTCAGGGTTCCCCGCCGCGTCCAAGAACACCTTATGAAAATGTGTATCCGCCTCGATGGCCTGAATTACGTCGCCTTGTTCAATCGCGAGCTGCAAGGCGTTATTGCTCGCCTCTAGCGTTTGAAGATCCGTTTCCTTCAAAACAGGACATGCAAGCCTTGCCGCTAATGCGTGTAAGACCGCGACTACCGTAAACGCGTGCTTCGCCTCCGTTACATTTAATGGCGCTACGTAAGTGGACGACCCCGGGAGGGATTGGACCAGGCCTTCATCTTCGAGCCTTTTGAGCGCTTCCCTGACCGGCGTCCGGCTAATGCCGAATTTCTCCGCCAATTCTTTGTCGCTCAAGCGTTCTCCGGGATGCAATTCCAAGGTGATAATCCACTTTTTTAAAGTTTGATAGACTTCATCTCTAAACGACAGACGTTGAATGGGTTGAATCTGATCTTTTTTCATAAAACCAATATATCGGATATTGGTTTGTTGGGCAATACTTATTTGTGAGCCGCGACGATCGGCGATTTATCAGCAAAACTAATAAAAGCTATAAAATCCTTTTAATTGATCCGTTAGCCCGGCTGTGATAGCTTGGAGATAAGATAAAATTAAGTATATAAGAATACTTGGAATTATTTTCATCCTATGCGAGGTGCATATTGTTGATATTACAGGTGATGAACAGTCCTTTTAATCAAGAGCAGGTGGAGCTTCTCAACCGCTTGCTGCCTACGCTGACAGAGGTGCAGAAGATTTGGCTGAGCGGTTATTTGACGGCTCTGCACAAAACCGAAGCTTCGGCGGCTGCGCCGGCCGTGAACCAACCGGTCCTCTCCAAGGAGGTCACGGTGCTGTTCGGGTCCCAGACCGGGAACAGCCAGAAGCTGGCCAAGAAGCTGGGCGAGAAGCTGAAGGAGCAGGGCCTCCAGCCAACGCTTTCCTCCATGAGCGACTTCAAGCCGAATACGTTAAAGAAGGTTGAAAACCTGCTCATTCTGGTGAGCACGCACGGGGAAGGCGAGCCGCCGGATAATGCGCTGTCTTTCTATGAATTTCTGCACAGCAAGAGAGCGCCTCAATTGGAAAGCTTACGGTTTTCCGTATTGGCTTTGGGGGACACTTCGTATGAATTTTTCTGCCAAACGGGCAAGGATTTTGACAAACGCCTTGAGGAGCTCGGAGGCAAAAGGCTTACTGCACGCGTCGACTGCGATGTGGATTTTGAGGATGCTGCGGCGGAGTGGATGAATCAGGTCCTGGCCTCGCTGAACGAGGCCGCGGCGGCTCCGTCCTTGGCAAGCGGCGGCGGTGCAGCGGTCCGGAGCGAGACGCAGCAGACGGAATATTCGAGGTCGAATCCGTTTCAAGCCGCAGTGCTTGAAAATTTGAATTTGAACGGCCGCGGATCGGACCGGGAAACGCGTCACCTGGAGATTTCGCTGGAAGGGTCCAATCTCCAGTATGAGCCGGGCGATAGTTTGGGCGTGTATCCCAAGAATCATCCAAGACTTGTCGATGAACTGATCCAGGCGATGGATTGGAACCGGGAGGAGCTCGTTCCGGTCGATAAAAACGGAACCGAGCGCCCGCTGCTTGAAGCTTTGACCGGCCATTACGAAATTACGGTTCTGACCAAGCCGCTTTTGGAGCAAGCGTCAACTCTGTTCCCGGGCAGCGGCCTACAGGAGCTGCTTGCGCCGGGACGTGAGCAGGAGCTTCGAGCGTATATCAAAAATCGGGATTTGTTGGATTTGGTGCAGGATTACCAGCTAAAGGGAGTATCGGGCAAACAATTTGTATCGATTCTTCGTAAGCTGCCGCCGCGTCTTTATTCCATTTCGAGCAGTCCGAAGGCGTACCCGGACGAGGTGCATCTCACGATCCGGAAGGTACAATACGAAGCACATGGACGGGAACGATGCGGGGTATGCTCGACCTATATCGCCGAGCATTTGGAGCTGGGCGATTCGCTGCCGGTATTTATCCAGCACAATCCGAACTTCAAGCTTCCGCAAAATCCGGATACGCCGATCATCATGATCGGACCCGGCACTGGCGCTGCTCCGTTCCGGGCCTTCCTGGGCGAACGGGAAGAAACCGGGGCGCAGGGCAAGACGTGGCTGTTTTTTGGCGACCGCCATTTCTCCACGGATTTCCTTTACCAAGTCGAGTGGCAGCGCTGGCTGAAGGATGGCGTGCTGACCCGCATGGATGTCGCGTTCTCCCGCGATACGGATGAGAAGGTCTATGTGCAGCACCGCATTATTGAACATGGCAAGGAATTGTATCAATGGCTTGAGGAAGGAGCCAGCATCTACGTGTGCGGAGACGAAAAGCACATGGCGCATGACGTTCATACCGCTCTCGCCACCATTATCGAGCGGGAGGGCGGACTTAGCTCAGAGGCTGCTGCGGAGTATTTGGCACGATTGCAACAGGACAAACGTTATCAGCGAGATGTCTACTGAGTTCAGGCTCAAAGATAACGAGAGGGGATAGAGACATGAGCGAAAACAATTTACTTTCAGCAAATAGTGCGCCTCATAGCGATGTGGAGGAGATCAAGAAGCGAAGCGACTACCTGCGGGGATCTCTTGCGGACACGCTCACGGACAGAATCACGGGCTCCATTCCCGAGGATGACAACCGCTTGATGAAATTTCACGGAAGCTATATGCAGGATGACCGGGATCTTCGCAACGAGCGGAATAAACAGAAGCTGGAGCCGGCCTATCAGTTCATGGTGCGCGTGAGGGCGGCCGGTGGGGTCGTTACGTCGGAGCAATGGCTGATGATGGATCGGATCGCGCAGCAATATGCGAACGGAACGATTCGTCTCACGACCCGCCAGTCGTTCCAGCTTCACGGCGTGATCAAGTGGAATATGAAACAGGTCATCAAGGAAGTCAACGAAGCGCTGTTAAGCACGCTTGCGGCATGCGGGGACGTCAATCGTAACGTGATGTGCAATCCGAACCCGTACGTTTCCGAGATCCACGAGCAAGTGTACGAATGGGCCAATAAGATCAGCCATCATCTTGATCCGCGAACCAGAGCTTATCACGAAATTTGGCTGGATGAAGAGAAGGTTGTCGACAGCCGCGACGGAGAAGAACAAGAACCGATTTACGGGCCGGTTTACTTGCCGCGTAAGTTCAAGATCGGCATAGCCGTGCCGCCTTCCAACGACGTCGATGTCTTCTCTCAGGATCTTGGCTTCATCGCGATTCATGAGGAAGGACGGCTGCTGGGCTTCAACGTAGCTGTCGGCGGAGGCATGGGGATGACGCACGGCGATCCGCAAACGTATCCGCAGCTGGCGCGGGTGATCGGTTTTGTCACACCGGAGCAGGTCGTCGACGTGGCCGAGAAGACCGTCACGATCCAAAGGGATTATGGGGACCGTTCTGTACGAAAGCATGCCCGGTTCAAGTACACCATCGACGACCGCGGCTTGGAATGGTTTATCGATGAGCTTCACCAGCGCTTAGGGTGGAAGCTGGAGGAAGCGCGCCCCTATCATTTTGACCACAATGGCGATCGTTATGGCTGGGTAAAGGGAAGCAACGGCAAATGGCATTTCACCCTCTTTATTCAGAACGGCCGGGTGAAGGACGAGGACAATTACCCCTTAATGTCCGGATTGCGGGAAATTGCCAAGGTGCACAACGGGGATTTCCGCCTGACGCCGAATCAGAATCTGATCATCGGCAACGTATCGGCCCAGAAGAAGAAAAAAATCGAGGAAATCATCAAGGCATACGGGCTGACCGACGGCATTCAATATTCCGCGCTGCGCAGAAATTCGATGGCCTGTGTTGCCTTGCCGACCTGTGGTTTGGCGATGGCCGAATCGGAGCGCTATTTACCTACGCTGCTGGACAAGATCGAATCGATCTTGGACGAGGCGGGATTACGCGAAGAGGAGATTGTCATTCGGATGACCGGCTGTCCGAACGGATGCGCCCGGCCTGCGCTTGCGGAGATTTCCTTTATCGGCAAGGCCCCGGGGAGATATAACATGTATTTGGGCGGCGGCTTCTCCGGCAACCGTCTGAATAAAATGTACCGCGAAAATATTGACGAGACGCAAATTCTTGCGGAGCTAAGACCCATCTTGAACCGCTATGCGAAGGAACGCGAGGAAGGCGAGCATTTCGGCGACTTCGCGATTCGCGCCGGATACGTGAAAGAAGTTCGTTCAGGACTTGATTTTCACGAGTAACCGACTGCACAAACCTACAAAGGCTTCGCAAGATGATCTTATCATTTGCGAAGCCTTTTTAAGGGAGACAGTTACTTCTGCTGCTCGATCCCCGCTATCAAACCATTTGTTTTCTCAATCCCCTGCCGTTGTTCCCAAAGATGTTGCCCCCTATGGAAGAATGGAAAGGCGATAAATGCCAAAAGCATGAGGATGGCGAATAGGACGGGACCTTGCCCGAAACCTAATACGCTCAGTAAAATACCGCCAATCCAAGCGCACACACTCTGTCCGATAAATGCCAATCCGCTGGCGCCATAATAGGCTCCTCTCAAATGTTCCGGTGCAATTTCACCGATAAGCACATCTCCAATGACAAAACATAAGATTTCGCCAGTTGTAAAAACGACCATCGATAAGGCAAGCATCAAGATATTGTCAAAAATCCCAAACCCGAACAGACCCAATCCAAATAACAGGCACCCGGCTTTCAATGCCGTTAATGAAGAGAAGCGCTTCATCAGCTTGGCAAGAGGATATTGCAATACCAATACAGAAAGCGTATTAATAACGAAAAGAAACGAATACGATTCGACCCGGTCATGACCAATAAATTGCGATAAGGTGGTATCCAAGTGTGAATAGGCTCCTGCTACAAATACATTACCCAGAAGAAAATAGAGGAATATTTTGTCGGTAAAAATAATTCGTGCCATTTGGTTCATCGTGACCGATGCTGATTTCTCATGAAGCTTTTGCTTGAACGTTACCATGAAAAACACCAAAACCATGACGTAAATAAAGAAAATCACAGCACTTGCGAAAAACGGTAAAAGCGATGAAGAGCTGCCTGCACCAAGCTTTAAGCCTACTAATGGCCCTATAGCTCCTCCCAGATTGATGGCAAAATATCTCGCATTAAAGGCGTCAGCACGATGTTCGGAAGGAGTTACGTCGGCCAACAGGGCTCTGGCGGTCGGTTCAAAAACACTGCGGCAAAGACCGTTGATCGCACTCAATAAGAAGAAAGCCCAAGTTTCGGCGGCAAAGGCGAAGCCTATCAAGACAAGACTCCAGGCGGCCATCGAAGAAATCATAACCGGATATCTGCCCATACGATCCGATAATGCTCCTCCGACAAAACTGCTTAGGGTTCCGGCCAATAAGCTTACGGCTAAAATGGCTCCAACGGTTGCCGGATCGATACCCTTGAATTTCCCTAAATAAATACCTAAAAATGGAAGTGTCATGAAAAATCCTGTGCGTGACAGGAAGGTTCCGATAATGACTCCCCATGCTACCGGATGAAATCGGGGCAGGTTTAACCGCTTTTTTAAGATCATGTTCATCCTCTTCATCACCTCTGCTGTTTCGTCTTCCCTAACCCTCAGTATAGCTATCAAAAAAGGGATAAAAAGAGTATGATTTGATTAAATCACTTCACCTTTTTTAGTGAGAAATGAGGTTCACTATGCTGACGGTTCCGCACTTTTTAGAGCTTCGCCAATATTTTAACAATCATGAAGTCGGTAAGCCCTTCTCGGTTACGGTCGACAAGCTTACCGGGATATGGTACTGCACGCCCCGATACGCTAAGCTGATTGTCCGTAAGCTTTGCGAGTTGGGCTGGATTGAGTGGAAAGCCGGGCGGGGCCGCGGTCATACTTCCGTTTTGACATTGCTTACGGATTCGGGTGAAATTCTCCTACGGGAAGTTAAGCTTAGGATGGAGCAGGGGAATGTAAAGGAAGCGATGGAGCTGATGAACCGTTTCGGGGCGGCCGCTGTCAAAGAGCAGTTTATGGATTGGCTGTCGGAAGGAATGGGTTTTTCCACACAGGCCGTTTCGAATAAGCTGCAGGATACGCTGCGTTTTCCTGTGTACCGTTCGATTTTAACGCTTGACCCCGGACTGATTTTTTATGATTTCGATGCTCACATGATAAGCCAGTTGTTCAATACGTTGGTTGAATATGATCAGGAAAGTCGAACCGTCACACCTTGTATCGCGCATTCATGGGAAAGCAGCGTCGACGCCAGAGAATGGACGTTCCATTTGAAAAAAAGCGTCATGTTCCATCATGGCCGGGAGCTGACTGCTCACGATGTCGTTTTTTCACTGGATCGGCTTCGCTTGAACCCTGAACGATTTGAATCGAGCTGGATGTTTCAAGACATTGAGAGGATCGAGGCAATCGACCACAAAACGGTACGAATCCTTTTGAAAGAACCGAACTATTTGTTTCTGCGGTTTCTTTCTACCATTCCCGCAAGTATTGTTCCCGAAGAGATTGTACGGGCAGGCGAAGCGGAATTTGGGAAAAAACCGGTAGGAACGGGCCCTTTTCGAATGGTTCGTCTAAATGAGGGCATCTGTATTTTGGAGGCATTCCAGGCACATTTTCAAGGCAGGCCGCACCTGGATCGCGTCGAGATTCTCATCTTCCCCGAAATGGAAACAGGCCGCTTGAAGGAGCCTGATTGGACATCGGTTATGATTTCGCACGGGGATGCCTCCAAAGCGCAGCGGGATGCTTTGATAAAAAGGAACAGCGAGTGGTTGGACATGGAAACGTTTTTTTGCTGCTGCAGTTTGCTTGTATTTAATCAGCGGAAGAGCGGTCCGCAAAACCATCCGAAATTCCGGCAAGCTCTTCACCATATCATCGATAGAGAACAGATGATTGCCGAGTTGGGGGGCGACCGGATTTTTCCCGCGCAGGGATTCCGTCCTTACCGTCCAGTCTCCGATAAGATAACGGCAGCGAATTCCAGCGTAAGTCGCTCGGAAATTTTGGCCCTGTTGAAGGCAAGCGGCTACCAGGGGGAAACGTTCCGTTTGCTGACAACCGAATATCACGAGGAAGACGCCGCTTGGATTCGAGAGCGCTGCGAGTCTTTTGGAGTCCATATGGAAATAGAAATTACAGATCCGTCCGAATTTGCGGTACACCCTTCTTTGCCGCAGCATGACTGTGTCTTGTTTGGGAACATCTTTAGCGATGACGAGGTATGCGAGTTGGAGATGTATCTGCAAAAAAATTACTTCTTGTCTGCGTTTGACGAGCCCATGACGGAGGCTGTAAAAAAAGCGGCCGTATCTGTTTTTCGCGAATCCGACGAGAAAGAACGCCAGTGCAAACTGGCGGATGTGGAAAATCTGATATGGCAGACATATTCCGTCCTGTACCTTATCCAAAAGAAAAGCAATACTTCGTTTCATAAATCGGTTCGCGGAGTTACCATTAACGCTTCAGGCTGGCTTGATTTCCATAAGATTTGGTTTCATCCGCATGTCGCGCCTTGAGCAAGAATAAAGCAGGCCGATCCTTTGCGCTACAAGAGCTGAGGATCGGCCTGCTTCTTTGTTGTGCTTGTGCTCAGCTTCCGCTTTCCAGCGCCGCCAGCAGCGGGGCGTACGTCGGCGCGAGCGCCCGCAGCGCGGTAACTGCCGCCGCGTCGTCGCCGATGACCAGCGGGTGCTGCATCGAGCCGATGATCCGCGCCCGCTCGGCCGCGATCCGCGAGGCTTCGGCGTATCCGACGCGCGCCAGGCAGGTCGCGGCATCCGCGGCGCGGCGAGCGCCGACCCGGACCGCGAAGTAAATCAAATGGCCGCGCAGCTCCCTGTCGCAGCCACTCTCGATGAGCGCTGCGAGCCCTTCGGCGGCTTGGCCGTTGCCGAGGGTGCCTGCCGGCGTGTTGTGGCCGCCGTCCATGGACAGCCAGCGGATCGCGGCGGGGATCGACGCTCTTATGGCATCTGCCTCAGAGACTTCCGCGAGCCGGGTGAAGCCGGTGCGCATCGTGTACGGTTCGCCGTAGTTGATCGTCTCGGCTCGCCAGGCCGTCATGAAGTCGCTCAGCGGCAGCGAAGCGTACGGGTAACCCTGTGGGTCATGCATGAGCACACGCTCGTCGTTCACCTCAAGGACGACGACGTAATGGTCGGCGCCGATCGGTCCGGTCATTTCCGGTTGATGCCGCAGATGTCCCATCTCTACCGGACCGATCCATACCGGACCGTCCGACAGGGCCGCCTTGAGGCGGGCGAGGGCCTCGTCGGCGTCGCCGCCTTTGGCGACTGCGGATGTCCAGCCCAGGGCGGTCAGCGCGTCGTCGAAGCCCGCCTCGGGGTCCCAGCCGTACGGATCGAAGAACGGCAGCGTGCCGCCGATCAGCTGCATTCCGAACGGGCTGCCGGTAGCGAACTCGATCACGGCCGGAGAGGGCGCGCCTGCGCCGAACATCATCGCGAAGGAATTCGCGTAGCAGTACGGGCCGGAGCCCGTGTAGGAAACGTGCGAAAGCGTCTTTTGATTGACCATTGTGGGATCCTTGCCTCCTTTGATAGATGGCGATCCATACCGCCGTTTGACGGGGAGAGAGCTTAAGGCTTCACCGGGATGTACAAATCGATTTGGGTTTGTTCATCTTCCGGCCCGGTAAACCGATCGTCATATACTTCGAGGTCTATGCCTTGCGACGGCTCGAGGCCGTGCAGGGGAAGCCACTTGCTATAGATTAATTCCATCGTCTCTCCAAGACGGCTCAGACTACCGGTGTGGGTAAACACGGCATAGGTTTGTTCCGGCACCGTGAATGTCATCATACCGTTCGGAATGTGCTCTCCCGCCGTCTCATAGCCGGCAATATACGAGAAATCTCCGTTCGAACCGGGGATGCAGACGCCATACGAGACGTCCGGCTGCAATTTCCCCTGAATCTCATCCTCCCGCTGTACGAATCGGTCCCACAATTGGGGAATGCCGCCTTCGCTGCTTTTGTTGTTCCACTCCATCCCGACAACGGTAAAAGCGGCTTTCTTCACCAGCTTCGGTTCCATGTTCGTTCCTCCCGTAATGGAAATATAATCGACCATGCGCTGAACCGCAGCCAGAAGCTTTTGTTGGCGTCCAATTTCGTCACGAATGCTGTCTGTGTGCTCCAAGAGGATCGGCTTCAGCTTTTCGGCATCCCCCAGCGTTCCGTTTTGTTTGAGCTCGCGTATGATCTCGATGCCGAGCCCCATGGAGCGCAGAAACAAAATTCGGCGCAGCTCAGGCAGCTGCTCAGGCGAGTAGAAGCGATATTGGTTTTCCTCGCCGACTTTGACGGGGGTGAACAAGCCAACGGCATCATAGTGTCTGAGCGTTTTGGCGGACACGTTAAAAATGCGCGCCAATTGCCCAACGGTAAGCATGGCGGATTCTCCTTTCGCATCGGTCTGATCCCATCCTACAAGATTGCCCCAGGGGAAAGGTCAAGACCTTTGTTCATATTGTCCGGAATGACAAAGGACACCGTAGTCCCTTCATTCGGCTTGCTGCGAATGGACAAGCCTTGACCATACAATTGCGTCAAGCGCCGGTTCGTATTGGAAAGTCCGATTCCGCGTCTGCTTTTGGCCGTCGGATTCAACAGCTGCTTGACCTTGTCCGGCTCCATGCCCTTGCCGTCATCCGCGACTTCAACATGGATGCCCCCCTCGCCCGCCTTTAATTTGGCTGAGAAGGCCGTGCTTGACGGCATTTTCGACCAGCGGCTGGATCGAAAGCGGGGGAAGAAGCAGGTCGATGCCCGGGTCAACCTCCCACAAGACCGACAGCCTGCTGCCGAACCGCTCTTGTTCAACAAACAGATAGGCTTTCACAAGCTCCAGCTCGTGCGACAGCTCTACAAGCTTTCCGGTATTGAGAAAATCAAAGCTGATCCGCAAAAAGGATGCAAACGCATCGCCGAGCTCGCGCATTTTCTCCGTGTCGATCTCGCTCAGGGCCATGATGGAATTCAGCGTATTGAACAGAAAATGAGGCTGAATTTGTGCTTGCAGATAGGCGGCTTCCATACGTAAACGTTCTTGGATGGATTGCTTCAGCGTGATCAGCGCCCTAATCCGGTATTGCAGCTCCAACGCGTCTACCGGCTTGGTCACGTAATCGTTGGCTCCCGACTTGAAGCCGGTATAGATGTCGGCAGGTTGGCTGCGCGCGGTCAGCAGCAGCACCGGAAGCTCAGATAAGGAGTACTGCTCCCTTACCTTCTGCGTCAACTCGTAGCCGGACATCTGCGGCATCATGACATCGGCGATCAGCAGATCCCATTGCTGGGTACCCAGCAGCTCCAGCACCTCGCGGGCGGAATGAGCGGTTGTGATGCGGTACGGCTCCGACGAAAGGATGCCAACAAGCACATTCAAGTTGACGGGATCGTCATCCACGGCCAAAATATTCGCCTTCCCGTCATTCTCAAGCGGCGGGACAAGTATGGAAGCGGCCAATTCGCCGATAGAGGCGTCCGAAGCCATTACCGCGGCGCGCACTTTTTCCGCTGCATCCGCGATCAGTGGAGACTGAAGCGGATTTTGCGGCAGCGACGGGAGATGCGGCACATTAGCTAACGGAAGGTCGAAGCTGAATACCGAACCCTTTCCAAGTTCGGAGCGGACGGTCAATGCACCGCCGTGCAATTCGACCAGCTGCTTGCATATGCTTAACCCAAGTCCGATGCCCCGTCCGTCGCTTATTCCATAAGATCCTTGTTCGTAAGGGAGAAACACCCTCGCTTGGGTCTTCTCGTCCATGCCGACCCCGGTGTCGGAGATATGGATCACGGCGTGTCCTTCCCGGGTCTCGGCGGAAACGGAAATGGTTCCTTCCTCCGTGTATTTGAGCGCGTTATGCACCAAGTTATATAAAATTTGCACGAGCCTTTTCTCATCGGCCATAACCGGCGGCATCGATTCCGTGATGTCCATATGCAGTCGGACAGGCTTGCCCTCAAGCATAAATTGAAGCATGCCGATGACGCCGAGCACGACGGATTGAATGTGCAGAGGCTCTTGCTGCAGTACGATGCGGTGCTCCTGAAGCCGTGCGACATCGAGAAGATCGCCGAGCATATGCGACATGCGGCGGCTGATGGTAATAAGCAGCTCCATGTCTTTCAGGCTGCGCTCGTTCAGCTTCGCTTTCTCTTTGGTCACGACACTCTGAGCGATATTGATAATGCCGTGCAGCGGCGTTCTCAGCTCATGCGATGTATTGGCCAGAAATTGATCCTTCAGCTTGTCGGCTTTCCTTAACTGATCGTTGAGGATGGCGTTTTCCCTGGCGTTGCGGAAATATTGTTTAAACCAGTAGGCCGAAAAACCGATAATCGCCGCAATAATATCGATCGGATAGTAAACGGGATTATAGGAGCTCCATAGGCTCCAGAGAAAACTCGACATAATGCCGGCTGCGGACATCACTAAAAAGACGCCGTCGTTGACGGCTCTTTTCCCGAAGATCATGGTTCCCGCCGTATAAGCAAACCAGACGAAGGGGAGCAAATAGAAGCAAGCAAATATCCCCAGGTCAACCGATCCATTCACCCATGCCGCATTTGCAGCGAACAGAAAACACGTATAAGCAAGGAGCACCGCGGTGAGTACCCGCAAGCCGACACTCTTCGGAGGAGCCGAAGAGAACCTCCTAAAGAGTAGAAGCATAAGATACGAATGCCATAGCAGGGCAATCAGTCTGAGCTTCAACGCCCATGTATAGTTGATCGGCAGCCATAGCAAAAGCAGGTTATCATGACCGGTCGTAATGGAAATTCCGGTTGCCAGCGTCAACAGAAAGACAATGACCAA
Organism: Paenibacillus tyrphae; assembly: GCF_024158745.1. Lineage (GTDB taxonomy): Bacteria > Bacillota > Bacilli > Paenibacillales > NBRC-103111 > Paenibacillus_G > Paenibacillus_G tyrfis_A. Next base: position 26,426 of record NZ_JAMZAW010000021.1, read on the forward strand.
CGTCCGTTCATGCGGGTTAAACGTATAAAGGACAAAGGCATACATACCGTGAAGCATCAGGACGATAAACGTAACCAGTTGAAACCCGATGGAATACCAGCGTGCATAGTCGATCGCCGCTTGGGAACCAAAGTAAATGGGGCGCAAGATCCCACCGTTATAAGGGTCGTCGAAATTCGCCACCCGGATAAGCAATTCAAGCTCTGTGGCCCCCATTGTATCGTAGGAGGCCGTGTAGGAGACGTTTTCGGGCGTATACTCATTCGCATGTTCGGCAGGCTTTCCGATATTGGGTTTAACCTGCTCGTTGATTTCCACACCGGATGAGGCCTGTATGCCTCGCAACCAAAAAGCGACAGGCTGCTTCAGCGGATCGACCAGAATGCGCAGCCGATACGTTCCGTAGCCATACGAGGAGTCCGGGCCATTCGTCAGTTGGCTGCTCCAATCTCCCGGAACCTGAATAGGGCGGAATTCGTTTTCCGCCAACGCTGCGTCCCGGTGAAATGCCAATTTTCCAGGGTAGAATTGCCACTCGCCATCCAAGGAGATGGTAGGGGATTGATCCAGGTCCACACCGCGCAAATCGAGCACGCCATGGACGGCGCGGGGGTGCTCCAATGTGGGGAAAATTTCGGTCCAAGTCCAGCGCAGGCCGAGGAGGATGCCGAGAAATAATATAATGGTCGCTATATACTTAGGCGTGGTGTTATTTTTCATTCGCATCATACGAAGAAGTTCGACAGTACTTGCGCTTATTCCTTTCGTTCAACTTGCGGCTTCGATAATAAAAACTGTTGATTTGTCATTCAATCTGTCTTGTTCTGCAGGTGGGTTTTGGCTCTTCTGTTTTTCGGTATTTCCAATAGCTGCACTTTATCGATAATATCAGGAATTTCGATTACGGCAGTTTCTAAAGGAATAAATATAAATATTTTGCCTGTCGATCGTTCCCATTTTTCAAAATCGAAATTTGAAGTCACGGTTATATGCTGAGATTTCAGATAACGATGGATCTCGGCATGAGTCAGATCGATTTCCGACTCATCACCAGGATGCTCAAAAGCCAGATATTCACCTTCCGGAATATTCAATACATTCAAGTCGGCATGTCCACCTTGATCGCTTCCCACAAATGTAATGAAATCTGTGTTTTCGGTAAAATCATCTGAAATGTAAATTTGAATGAGATAGTTCGGTTCTATATACTGCTTAACATATGCCTTCATGGCATCCACAATATGCTCTGTCTGGTCTTCCTTTAAATTGTGTTTCAGGCTGATACCATAAAGTATCTTCGCTTCATGAACAATATGTTTGACATTGTTCAAAGATATCCACTCTCCCATCTTTGTACATTAGTTTTTTCATAAACCGTCTTATAATCATATCTTCATCATTTTCATGAGATGACCTCGTCAAAATGGTATGAAACATGAACATCTATGTTTTACGACGAAGCTGCACATGAATATGTTTCCCTTTGCTTGGCCAACGTTACAGAAACTTTTTCATCTCGTTAAAAGCGAGATGACGATGGCCGGCCTGGCAGTGCTGTTCGCCGCCGGTTTCTCTGGTAAAGACCTTTGTCGTGATAGACGCCGCATTGCACAGCTCTTGCTGGATTTGCGGCAGACGGCTGATCGGAACGTACTGATCCTCCTCTCCGGCCAGCAGCAATACGTCCTGGTTGATCAACGGACCGAGCCCGGCCATCGTATGCTTCTCGAAATTTTTAAGCAAGCCGAATGGGGTGGTCTCGCCCGTATTTTCCATGCCTTTTGTGATTTTCCAGTTTAGATCGATATTCGAGGCCATCATGCTGTAAAACATGGCATTGATCTGATCGGCTTCATTGGCAGCCAATAGGGAGGCCAGCTTGTTCCAGACATCGTCCGGCATCCTCATTTTCAGCGCATCGAGGCCGCAGTAGAAAATATTGAAAGCGATGACTTTGTCGATCCGTTTCTCAAAAGCGGCCGCGCGCATCGCCAAATAACCGCCCCACGAACCTCCCACAATACCGATACGCTCAAGCTTGAAATAGTCAATGACGGCGGCCACCGGCTTTTCCCAGTTCGGAATGAATTTCAAGCCGTTTTTTAGTGCCGTGCCTTGTCCGGGACCGTCGAAGACAATAATATGATAATCGATCCCTCTTAAAAAGTTCAGCATTTTGAGCATTTCTTCCATGTGGGAATCGTAGCCGCCGAAGACGAGCAACGTTTTCCGGGCGCCCGGCGTAATTAGCTTTACCGCTGGAAGATACGAATTCTCATAGGGGATCTGATAGGATTCATAATCGAAATCACGAAAGCCTTTGTAGAAAGTCTCGCGATACTTGCGATACATCTTTTCTTTGTGCGGATCGGACGGAGCCAGATAAAATTCGGCGGCCTGATAATAAACGGAAGCAAGATCGTAATCCTGCCGCTCTTCCCGCATGACCGCATAGTCCAGCCAAGTCTCATACCAGCTTTGCGCATCCGTCAATCTTGGAACAATCCCTTGCAAATCCTGATTAGCCCGTTCATCCTCCTGATAGAAGTCATTCAAGAAACGGTTGATTTGCAAATTGAATTGCTCGTTGTCAACATAGGATTTAAACATCGTTATCCCTCCTTGATTGGGTTACAAAACCTATAGTAGAGGGCCCGGCCCGGTCTAACCATAAGCAAAAAAGTTCAAGAAGTACGAAATCGGACGATATGCATACCCGTGGTTCGAAAAGCGACTTTTAGAAAGGAATGGACGAGATGGAGGAAGACGTTCGAGTGTATAAAACCAAAAAAAGCATTTCCGAAGCGTTCGTCCAGCTGCTGCACGAAAAAGATTTCAATCACATTACGGTAAAGGACATTTGTACCCGTTCGTTGACCAGCAAATCGACTTTTTACAGTCACTTTCTCGATAAATACGACCTGCTGGAAAAGCTGGTGAAGAAGCATGCCGACACGTTCGAGAGAGAAATTGCGCGGCGCTTTGAATCCATAAAGCATGGCAATGTGGGGGAAGTCATTGAAACGATCGTGAATCAAGCGGCGGCCCATAAAACGGAGATTGCCGCACTGCTGAACGTACACATGTCCGCAGCGGATTTGCGTGTGGAATTCGAAGCGATTTTATACGATGCCTGCTTCGCCTTTCTGGACAAGGAACCGGCCGCGTTTGCCGTCCCGATAGACTATTTGGCGCAGCTGTACGCGGCCAATGCCATGGCGCTGCTTCATTGGACTTTACACAACGGCAAGGATGCGAGCGCCATAGCTTTGGCTGACGACATGCAGCGGTTTATTTTTGACCAGGTTCGGCGGAGTCATGGATCGTGAGCTTGTGAGAATTTTGAGAGAAGCGTCTGGTAAGATGCAGGGGGGTTATACATATGAGGTAAGCTTCGGAGGAGGAAAGGACAAGTGACGAATCGGAGATATTTCAATTCGTTTCCAGGGAAGTTGTGGGTATGGGGCATTGCAATCATGATGGTCTCTGTAACCTTATTCACTTATCCCGTGCAAGCGGTGGAACAATGGAGTCAATACGCCAAGATAGGGCGTGGCAGCAATGATATTGCCGGAGCGTTCTCGAGACCGAGCGGCTTGACGGTAGACGGCAGCGGGAATTTGTATGTCGCCGATACGAGTAACAATCGTATCCAGAAGCTGACGGCGGCTACAGGCATGTGGAGCGAATGGGGAAAGGGCAGCGGAGCATTCGGAACCAGTTTGGGTGAGTTTTCCAATCCAACAAGCGTGGCGGTCGACCGCAGCGGGAACGTCTATGTGGCCGATAGGGAGAACCATCGTGTCCAGAAGCTGACAGTAGCCACCGGGGTGTGGAGCGAGTGGAAGAGCGGCGATGGAAGATCGGGAAGCGGCTTGGGCGAGTTTAAAAATCCGAACGGTGTGGCTGTGGATAGCAGCGGGAATGTCTACGTGGCCGATACGGGTAACCATCGCATTCAGAAGTTGACGGCAGCTACAGGCGTATGGAGCGAGTGGAAGAGCAGCGGCGGAGGGTCGGGAAGCGGCCTTGGGGAGTTTAGCGGTCCGGCCCGCGTGTCGGTAGACAGCAGCGACAATGTCTACGTGGCCGATACGGGTAACCATCGCATTCAGAAGTTGACGGCAGCTACAGGCGTATGGAGCGAGTGGAAGCGCAGCGGGGGAGGATCGGGAAGCGGCCTGGGCGAGTTCAGCAATCCCTCCGAAGTGGCTATCGATGGCAGCGGGAACATATACGTGGCCGACGCGGGTAACCATCGGATCCAAAAACTGACGATCGCTACAGGGGTGTGGAGCGAGTGGAAGCGCAGCGCTGGAGGGGCCGGAAGCGGCCTGGGCGAGTTCAATAATCCCAAAGGCGTAGCGGTAGACGGCAGCGGCAATGTCTACGTGGCCGATTCCAATAATGAGCGCGTTCAGAAATTAGATATTTCATCCAATTCATGGAGCGAGTGGATATATATTGGAGGTGTGATTGGCAAAGGCCTGGGTGAGTTTAAGTATCCAAACGGCGTAGCGGTGGATAGCAGCGGTAACGTCTACGTGGCTGCTGATTACGGTAACCATCGCATCCAGAAGCTGGATGCATCGACACGCGTATGGAGCGAGTGGGGGAAGAGCAACGGACAGTTCGGAAGCGGCTTAGGCGAGTTCGACGGGCCAACCGATGTTGCTGTGGACAGCAGCGGGAATGTCTATGTGTCCGATTTTTATAACCACCGCGTTCAGAAGCTGACGGTTGCTACAGGCGCATGGAGTGAGTGGAAAAAGAGCGGCGGAGGGGCAGGAAGCGGCCTTGGACAGTTTAACTATCCTAGCGGTGTAGCGGTGGACGGCGACGGGAACGTCTATGTGGCCGATTCCGGTAACAACCGCATCCAGAGGCTGACGTCGGCTACAGGCGTATGGAGCGAGTGGAAGAAGAGCGGCGGCGGCGCAGGAAACGGCCTGGGCGAGTTTGATTATCCTACCGATGTAGCGGTAGATCGCAGCGGGAATGTCTATGTGGCGGATATGAATAACCATCGCATCCAGAAACTGACGGTAGCTACAGGGGGGTGGAGCGAGTGGAAGAAGAGCGGCGGCGGTGCAGGAAACGGCCTGGGCGAGTTTGCTGAGCCGTACCACTTGGCGGTAAACGGCGACGGGAATGTCTATGTAGCCGATTCCAATAACCATCGCATCCAGAAGCTGACGGCAGCTACAGGGAAGTGGAGCGAGTGGAAGAGAAGAGGCGGCGGCGCAGGAGGCGGCTTAGGCGAGTTTTACAGTCCGTTAGGCGTAGCGGTGGGTAGCAGCGGGAATGTCTACGTGGCCGATTCCAGCAATCATCGGGTGCAAAAGCTGGAAGGCGAGAACACTCCTCCAGACGCACCGACGAATGTAACGGCGGAGGTAGCGAATGGCGAATCGCAAGCGACCATCAAGTTTACGGCGCCTGTTAGCGACGGAGGCAGCGCCATTACTGGCTATACCGTGACTTCGAGCCCGGGAGGGTTGACGGCTAGCGGCACAGGCAGTCCGATCACGGTGACCGGCTTAACGTACGGCACGGCGTATACGTTCACCGTCGTTGCGACGAACGACTTGGGGAACTCTACAGCTTCGCTGCCATCGAACAGCGTAACGCCTACGGCATCGACAGCGCCCGGCGCTCCGACCCATGTAACGGCAGAGGTAGCGAATGGCGAATCGCAAGCGACCATCAAGTTTACGGCGCCTGTCAGCAATGGAGGCAGCCCCATTACTGGCTATACCGTGACTTCAAGCCCGGGAGGGTTGACGGCCAGCGGTACGGGCAGTCCGATCACGGTGACGGGCTTAACGTATGGCACGGCTTATACATTCACCGTCGTTGCCACGAACGGCGTGGGGAATTCTAAAGCTTCGCTGCCATCGAACAGCGTAACGCCTACAGCATCGACAGCGCCTGCTACGGTACCCGGCGCGCCGACGGCTGTAACGGCCGTGGTAGAGCACGGTCAATCGCAAGCGACCGTGACCTTTACCCCGCCTGCCAGCAACGGAGGCAGTACGATTACAGGTTACATCGTCACCGCAAGTCCGGGAGGGTTGACGGCTAGCGGCACAGGCAGTCCGATCACCGTAACCGGCTTAACGTATGGCACCACTTATACGTTCACCGTGGTTGCCATCAATGGCGTAGGAAGCTCGGCCTCTTCGGTTCCATCCAATCGTGTGACGCTGACCGCGCCTGCGACCGTGCCGGGCGCACCGACGAACGTAAAAGCTGTTGCGGGCAACGGGGAAGCGACCGTGACCTTCACCCCGCCTGCCAGCCATGGGGGCAGTCCGATCGAAAGCTATACGGTCATTGCTAGTCCGGGCGGCAGAACGGCAACGGGCACGGGCAGCCCGATCACGGTGACCGGCTTAACGAATGGCGTAACCTATACGTTTACGGTGATTGCGACCAACAGTATCGGCAGCGGCGCCGCTGCCGACGTTTCCAACGCAGTAAGGCCAGAAGGCTCATCCGATAGCGGCAGCAGCGACAATACGCCGTCCTCGGGAGGTACGTCTTCACAGCCGGCGCCTGCGGCAGCATCGGAATCCGATAAAACGGGTGCCGTCGTTCTTGTGAACGGCCAATCGGTGAATGCAGGAACGGTAAAGGTAACGACTGTCGATTTGCGGAAAGTAACGACCGTCACGCTTGACCAGAATAAGCTCGAAGAGAGGCTCGCCAAGGAAGGGAAATCCGCCGTGGTGACGATACCGGTGAATACCGCATCCGATGTCGTGATCGGAGAGCTTAACGGGCAGATGGTTAGCAGAATGGAAGCGCAGCAAGCGGTATTGGAGATAAAAACGGATAAAGCGGCTTATCGTATACCGGCCCGGCAGATCAACATCCAATCGATCTCCAATCAGGTGGGCAAAGCGCCAGCGCTGCAGGATATTAAGGTACAGATCGAAATCGCCGTGCCTAAAACGCCGGTTCCATCGCCTGAAGGAACGATTGCGATTGTCGCTCCGCCGCTTGATTTTGCGGTGAGAGCTACTTATAAAGACAAAACCGTGGAAGTGACCGAGTTCCAAGCTTATGTCGAACGCACCATGGCTATTCCGGACGGCGTCGATCCGAACAAAATCACGACGGGAGTCGCGATAGAGACGGATGGCACGCTGCGCCATGTGCCGACGAAGGTCGTGCTGTCGAACGGCAAGTATTATGCCAAGATCAACAGTCTGACGAATAGCGTCTATTCCGTCATATGGCATCCGCTTGCGTTTAAGGACGTTGAGCGGTACTGGGCGGAGCAAGCCGTAAACGATATGGGATCGCGTCTGGTCGTGAGCGGCGTCGGCCAAGGCGCATTCCATCCCGATCAAGATATTACGCGTGCGGAGTTCGCGGCTATCCTGATTCGCGGATTAGGGTTAAAAGCAAAAGAAGGGGCACAGCCTTTCTCCGACGTTGAACGGAAGGATTGGTTCGCCGGTGCGGTTGGGACGGCATATGCGTACAACCTGATCGGCGGCTTCGAAGACGGCACCTTCCGTCCGAATGAGAAGATTACGCGCGAACAAGCGATGACCATCTTGGCAAGAGCGATGACCATTACAGGGCTTGGCGCGAAGTCTTCCCCAACCGCGGAACCGCTGCTGAACTCCTTCGCCGACGCGGGGACGGTATCGGATTGGGCGAAGAGCGGAATTTCCGACGCCTTGCAATCCGGGCTCCTTTCGGGACGGAGCGGCACGGAGCTGGCTCCGAAAGCCTTCATCACAAGAGCGGAAGTTGCAGTTATTGTGCAGCGGCTTCTTCAGAAGTCCGATCTGATTTAATAAGCTTACAGTTGCAAGAAACCGGCATCGCGTCCTCGAATAAAGGGCGTGATGCCGGTTTTAAATTTAACGGCCAAACTCCTTATTGAGTATTTTATCGTGAGCCGGATACACATCCGGGCCTACCGCGTTGATGCACGTTACCATAATATGCTTCCCGTCTAGAGATCCGAAGGCTCTCGATTCAAATCCGAAAGTACCGCCAGAATGCCCCCAATAGGACTGCCCGTCCGGTGTTTTTCCTTCATAAATCCCTAGTCCAAATTTACCTAAAGGCGTATCTACTGTTGTGGTCATCTGCTTCATCATCTCTTCATTTAGAAGCTTTCCGCCCAACAACGCACTGAAGAAGGTGGTCAAGTCTTTGACTGATGAAACCATATCTCCGGCTGCATTTGCCCATGATTGATTGATTTCTGTTAAATCATACAAACGACCCGATCTGTCCAGATTATATCCTGTAGCATGGTTGCCCGGAATATCGTGACTACTTTCCATTACGAATGTCTCTGTCATCCCGAGCGGTTCGATGAACCGTTTCCGGATCTGCTCCGCGTACGTATCCCCGGTTGCCTTCTGAATAATTTGACCAGCCAGCACTGTATTGGTGTTGGAATAGTTCCAGCCCTCCCCTGGCGCATATACAGGCGGCTTTGCAAGTCCCAAGCCGATAAGCTCGTCGACGGTATAGTAACGGAATGGATTTTGAGGAATGGTAATATCTCGCATGTCATTATCTGTATAGGACGCAATCCCGCTAGTATGGTTCAATAACTGACGAATCGTTATTTTGTTGCCGTCATACCCATTTCCCTTTACGACTCCCGGCAGCCATTTTTCGACCGTATCGTCCAGGTTCAATTGTTTCTCCTCAGCCAACTGCAATACAACGGTAGCGGTAAACGTCTTCGTGATGCTTCCAATACGGAATGAAAAATCCGGCTGCACCGGGCTTGGTACTTCGTAGCTGGCTGTACCTGCAGCGTAGGACCAGCGTTCCCCATCCTTGAGCCCGCCAGCGATGACACTTGGAACTCTTTTGATGGTTACGACCTCATCCATGACGCGTTTGACATCTTCCCGATGCTTGCTTTTCTTTTCCTTCTCCGTGAGTTCTTTTTGGGGTTCTATTGCGAACTCCGACGCTAAAATATTGTTGATATGTTTTTCCGCATCGCTCAACACATTGATGTTTATCGAGATGACATGTTGACCGTCTTCCGTTCCGCCTGCAAAGTTGGTAAATCCGGGAATACCTCCGCCATGCCCCCATACGATGGTGCCGTCCGGCAGCTTTGTTCCGTGTATGCCAAGTCCGTACCTTCCCAATGGGGAGTCGGCTGTGCTGGTCAGCATTTCCTTCTGCATCTCCGGTGTCAACAGCTTTCCGCCCAATAAGGCGCGGAAAAACGTCGTCATATCTTCTCCTGTCGAGATCATTTCCCCGGCGGCGTTAGTAAATGATGGGTTAAGCACAGTAATATCTACTAATTTATCTCCAGTGTTCAGGTAGCCGCGGGCATGTTTTTTCGGAATATCCGTCGAGCTGCCGGGGAGGAACGTTCTTTTAAGTTGAAGCGGTTCAATGATTCGTTTCTTAATCTGCTCGGCATAGGTTTCTCCGGTGACCTTCTGGATAATGAGCCCCATAATAACCGTATTCGTGTTCGAATATTGCCAACCCGTTACTGGCTTCAGCTCCAAGCCGCGGGCAATTAACTGTTCGGCTGTATAATTTTCGCCCGGATTTGCGAGTAAATTCGTCTTGAATTCCGGAGTCAAGTAGTCCGGGATTCCGCTTGTATGATTCAATAATTGACGAATCTTAATGTTATTGCCGTCGAACCCATTGCCCTTTACAAGTCCCGGCAGCCATTTCTCCACCGTATCGTCGAGACTTAGCTTCTTCTCGCCGGCAAGCTGCAAGGCAACCGTAGCGACAAACGACTTCGATGTACTTCCGATCCGGAAAGTGGAGTCGGCGTCCACCTTATGGTTCTTTTCGATATTCGCTTCGCCGGAAGCATAGGACCAGCTCGCATCTCCTTTCTTCACGGTAACGATAACGCCTGGAATATTGTCGGTATTGGCGGCTTTATCGATAGCTTGTTGGGTTGGCGTCTTAACCGTCGCTTGTGCCACGTGTACCGCGTTTGCCGCGTGTAGAGAGCCATAAGCAGGGAATACCAGCGTACCCGCCAATATGGCTGTTAATGTAAGTGCAGTCCCTTTTTGAATGATGAATGATTTCATAACGCATCGCTCCTATTATTTTGGAATGTTGTGTTGCTTCACCCCCTAACCTTATCCCCGAGGTTGTTAAATTGGACAGTGATGAAACCGCCAAGCTTCTAATGACATCGTACTTGGCCCTGTCACATTTACCGTATGACAAACTGTCAACTATCTCATGTGACGTGCTTTCTACGGCCGAATTCTAAATGTTCCCTCCCCTCTGTCGCTTGACGAATCGGGAAGGTATGGTGCATGATAGGTCTGAATTATCCGGAACTATTCTTACTTATAAAAAAGCAAGCAGGTGTACATGATCCGTGTTATCGATACTAAAAAAATGGTTTTGGTATGATTGGGTGGTTCTTGCTATACGGACCACTTGGCTGGCCATTATCGTCATCTCCGGTTTCATCAACCCGTCACTGATCGTTGTACCGTTATGGATTGTATGGATGCTTGCTCTCTTGGTTTACCTCATCCCGCCAATTGTCCAGTATCGGAAAAGAAGCTGGTATCTGGCAGTCGAAGTTATGGCGGTCGGCTTCTTTCATCTCTATCTGGCTTATGCAGCACCAGGGTTGCTATGGTCTTTCGTTTTATTCGCGATAATTATCGGCTTGGCCAGCAGTCGGCGAACGTACATGTGGACGGGTATCCCTTGCGGCCTCGTTTTTCCGGCATTGAACGGTTGGCTTGCCGATCGTCTCCCCTACGAGTTTATGTTTAGCTGCAGCTTTGGTTTCGCCATCGGCTTCGCGTTTAGTATATTAATTCAGTCCCACAAGCAAGCCCAAATCATTCAAGAGCAGAAGCAATTGCTGGAGCGGCACATTACACAAATCGAGGAGCTTACGCTGATGGAGGAGCGCCATCGGCTATCACATGAGCTGCATGACACGGTTGGCCATGCGTTAACCTCGCTGATCGTCGGCGTTGAATCGCTCCGCTTATCCGTACCCGCTGCACAGATCGAACGGATCGATTCCCTTGTCGGCATCGCACAGCGCAGTCTGAATGATATCCGAAACCATCTGCACCAGCTTTCGCATGGTCCGTTGAGCTATTCGTTAAGTGAATCATTGCTGCAATTAACCGAAGAATTCAGGAAGTCTACAGGGGTAATGGTCAACCTCCGCGTGATCGGCAACGAGGCTCTTGTGATGCAGAAAATGAACTTTTGTTTATATCGCTGCCTGCAAGAATCGCTCACCAACGCGGTTCGTCACGGTCAAGCGAGTGCGGTATCCGTTCAGCTGCATTTCGATAGTCACCAGCTCCGGTTACAAATCGAAGATAACGGCATCGGCGCGGAATCTATCCGGTTCGGATTCGGTCTAAATGGGATAAAGGAACGGCTTGATCAGCTTCACGGTACACTGTCCGTTCATTCACAATTAGGACAAGGAACCGTCGTTATATGTAATATTCCTTTGCAGGCAGCGCCTCTGCATGGCCATATCCGCCTGCTGATTGTTGACGATCAGGCGATCATTGCCAATAGCTTGCAGCATATTTTAGAGCAGCATGCTGATTTTATCGTCGTCGGTACGGCCGGGGATGGGTACGAGGCATTGGAACATTGCGAGCGGTCCCGGCCGGATATCGTGCTCATGGACATTCGGATGCAGGGGATGAACGGACTTGAGGCCTTGCTTGAGATGAAACAACGCTGGCCTGACATGAAGGTTGTGCTCATGACGACGTTTGAGGATTCCATACAGGCAGCGACCGCACTGGAACACGGAGCGGAAGGCTATATGCTGAAGTCGATTCATCCGCGAGAGATGACCGAAGCCTTGAAGCTCATCTATAGCGGAGGAACGTGGATTGATCAGTCGATCGCCACGCGAGTATTCGAAGAGATGAAGCGTCAGCGTGAACAGTTGGAGAAGTACGGCCCGCAGCAAGAAATCTATCCGTACGGGCTTACGAAACGGGAGATGGAGATTTTACAGCATTTGTCGAACGGACTGCGCTACAAGTCCATCGCCGCCAAGCTGTTTTTATCGGAGGGGACGGTACGCAATTATTGCTCGACTCTCTACTCGAAGCTCGGTGTCAGCAACCGTGAAGAAGCCATTGAATTAGCGCGAGTGGAGAATATCGTATAAACGCCCGTTCTTGGCAATGGAGGTAAATCATAGGTGCTGTCCCCCTGGGTTAACTACCGGGACAAAGAGCGGAAAAGCCGTCGCAAAAGCGACGGCTCTCAGAGTGTTGAGAAAGTGGTCAAATGGGATAATAGAGGTTACGAGGGGGTGGGGTATCCACTTCCGACCGCTGTTGTCATCGGGAAATTTTTATTGAAGCCGCTTAACGGCGGGTATTTCCCGAAGACAAAGGCGGCCGCTATCGCTTCTCCATTGGATACCCCACCGCCGTATGCATCTCTATTTTTGTTTAAGTCCACTTTCTCAACAAGCTCGTAGCCGTCGCAAAAGCGACGGCTCTTTTATATAGTACACTCGGGTGTAGGCTGGCCTCTTGTGCAGGGGAGCGCGTGCTAGAAAGGACTCATGCCGAGCGTGTTCAGCTTCTCGCCCGTGATGTCGATGCCCATTTTCGTCGTAATATCGCGATAATGGCCGACCCGGCGGCCGATCCGGTTGTCGGTTTCGTCCTTATTGCCCTCCAGATTACCGTTGATGATCATGATCGTAATTCCGAAGCCCGGCGGGGTTAGCCCTTTGGCAATTTCCTCCGCCGAAGGCGTCCAATTGCCGACCATGACGTCGTGGGCCGACGGCTTCGGCGGCTGCGGCGTCATCCAGAACAGGATCGCGGTCATAAAGCCCAATTTCCCGTCGCTGGTGATGAGTTCCGGCTGCTGGAGCAGCGTGTTTTTATTGCCGTATATAATGCCGCTGAACAAGCCGTAGTTGTAGTTCCAGCTCAGTTGGATCGGCCCGCGTCCATGATACGACTTGCCCGCAACCGGCGGATAATCGGCATGCGTCTGCACGTAGCCGATGTTGGTGCTGTTAATGTACGCCACTTCCTCGTTCCAGAACAAGCCCCAACGAAGCTCGCCGCCGGGCGCCGTCGCCCAGCCTCCGCCCGTTTCATGCGCAATATTGGCGAGGAAGGCCGCCAGCTCGCGCTTGCGGTTAACGGCAGAGTCTTCTTTGAGGAACGATCCGAAATCGACGGTTTTGGAGACGATCGGCACCGTCAAGTTCCAGGAAGCGTTGAAATCGGCATTTTGATAGATGAGCGTTTCCGTCTTCGTCGCTTTGTCCAAGCGGAATATGCGGTGGTTCCAAGTCGCACCCTGCCGGTATTCGAGCTTGTACTTGATATTCGCTACCTCGGATACGGCGGCAATCAGGTTATTGTACGAATAATAGTCTCCTTGCCCCGGCTTGTAATACGGCTTGGAAGCGGCGAAGGTATGCCACTCCGGCGAGCCGATGCGGATCGGGAACAGCGCTTCGTACTCGGTCTGCGGCAGTGCGCTTTGTACGGCGGCAACGGCATTGGCCGGCGAATATTGCGGATCGATGCCGCCCCAGATCGACGCAATCTGCGAATCGGTCAGGACGCGGCTTTGGCCGACGTTCAGACCGCCCAGCGACGTCTTTACTTTGATGCTGGAGCTTGCCGTCGTGTTGTTGGCGCCATCCCTCGCGGAGACGTAATACGTATATTCGGTGTCCTGCTGCAGCCCTGTATCGGTGTAGGTCAGCGTGGAAGCGTTGGCCGAGGAGCCGACCTTCGTCCCGTTGCGGAAAATATCGTAACCGGCTACAGCGATGTTGTCCGTAGCCGCAGTCCAAGTCAGCGTGATCGCGTCCGCAGTCTGCCCCGTCGATGCAAGATTCGTCGGAGCCGTCGGCGGGGTAGCATCGTTGCCGCCACCTGTGTCCGGACCAACCAGCTGCCACGGCGAGCTTGACGGGTCGCCTGTGCCCGGCGTGTCGCCTTGCGTCCACCATTTGGCCCGGTATATCTTCCCGTTGTAGCTGACCTCGTTGCCGGCCACGTACACTTGGGTGGCGACCCAAGGCGAGGCGGCTAAGGCCGCTTGTTGTCCGGCATTGGCGGAAGCGATGGTTGTAACCGGTTCCAAAGGTGCGAGCGCCAACAGGGCGGACAGCGCGGCGACGCTTGCTTGCACCGCCTTCTTGCGGGTGAGCTTAGGTTTCATAATTAACCTCCTATTACGATTGGATTAATTTCACTTTCTAGTATATGAAATACAAAATCTATTATATATAGATATAATTTACTATTTATCTTAAAGATTCCCTTAAGTATCAAGCTCCGTCGACAAATGGGGCAGCCCTTCACACTTCCAACGATGATTTGATAGAATTAACATGTAGTTTGCTTTAGTAAATCTTACATAGGGAGTCGTGGATGAACATTCGACCGTCTTTGAAAATATTTTTTTGGGGATGTGTCGATTGGGTCGAGATTCGTTCGTCGTGTAAATAGAAACCAAATTCGGGAGGCCTAATTCAGGTCTCTGAGCTCGAAAAAAGGAGGAGAATTACCCATGAGATTCATGATGATTGTAAAGGCTACGAAAGACTCCGAAGCAGGCGTTATGCCAAGCCAGGAGCTCGTTGACGCGATGATGAAGTATAACGAGGAATTAGTGAAGGCCGGCGTGCTGCTAGCCGCGGAAGGACTTCATGCCAGCTCGAACGGGATTCGTATTTCCTACCCGGAGCCCGGCGGCAAGCCCAGGGTCGTTGACGGCCCGTTCACCGAGTCGAAGGAGCTGATCGCCGGATTCACGCTCATCGAGGTGAAATCGAGGGAAGAGGCAATTGAGTGGGCGATGCGTATGCCGGACCCGCACGGCAACGGTGAGGGGGTCATTGAGCTGCGTCAGGTAATCGAGACGATGGAGTTGACCGAGGACCCGGATAACCTGGCTTTACACGCCATGATCCGCGAGCAAGGGAAGCCGGAGAGATCGTGAAGCCGTCCTCGACCCATCGCACGATCGATGCCATTTGGAGAATCGAATCGGCCAAAATCATCGCGAGCCTCGCACGAATCGTACGGGATGTCGGGCTGGCCGAGGATCTCGCGCAGGATGCGCTCGTCATCGCGCTTGAGAAGTGGCCGGAGACGGGAATACCGGACAACCCGGGGGCTTGGCTCATGACCACCGCGAAGCGCCGGGCGTTGGATATGCTGCGTAGGAACCAATTGCTCGGACGCAAGTACGAAGAGCTGGGCCGCGAGATGGAGTCCCGCCACGAAGACGACTTCGATGCGGTTATGGACGGCGATGTCAGTGACGATCTATTGCGCTTGATCTTCACGACCTGCCATCCGGTGCTTTCGTCCGAGGCCCGCGTGGCGCTCACGCTGCGGCTGCTGGGAGGACTGACCACCGTAGAAATCGCGCACGCGTTCTTCATTCCGGAGGCAACCGTCGCCCAGCGGATCGTCCGGGCCAAAAGGACCCTTGAGGCCGCGCGCGTGCCCTTCGAGGTGCCTCAGGGGACCGAGCTTAAGGCTCGGCTCCAGTCGGTGTACGAGGTCATTTATCTTATGTTCAATGAGGGTTATTCCGCTACTTCCGGGGAGAATTGGATTCGCCCGGTGCTCTGCGAGGAGGCGCTGCGTCTTGGACGGATTCTCGCGGAAATCGTCCCGGGAGAGTCGGAGGTACACGGTCTGGTGGCGCTTATGGAAATTCAGTCTTCGCGGCTGAAGACGCGGGTAAGTCCGACAGGAGAGCCGATCCTCCTGATGGATCAAAACCGGGCGCTGTGGGATCATCTCCTGATCCGTCGCGGTCTCGTCGCCTTGCAGCGCGCCGAACGGATCGGCGGGATGCTTGGCCCGTACGCGCTGCAGGCTTCGATTGCGGCGTGCCATGCGCGGGCCCGTACGCCCGAGGAGACCGATTGGGTGCGTATTTCAGCGCTGTACGAAGCGCTGTGTCAGGTAGCGCCATCCCCCGTCGTCGAGCTGAACCGCGCCGTTGCGCTCGCGATGGCGTTTGGCCCGGAGGTGGGGCTGGAGATCGTCGATGCGCTGGCATCGGAGCCGTCGTTGAAAGGCTATTATCTTCTGCCGAGCGTTCGTGGCGATTTCTTGTTCAAGCTGGGCCGGTTCAAGGAAGCGTGCGAGGAGTTCAAGCGTGCCGCATCGCTGACCCATAACGCGCGCGAGCAGGCACTGCTTCTGGGGCGCGCCTCCGATTGCACTGCGGGTACGGAGGGAGACCGTCTTTAGAGATGAGTGTCCATTTTTAAAAAAATATTTTGCGATCGTGTCGATTTCGTCGAATCCCGATCGTCGTATGAATAAAGGCCGGTTTTCAACATTTCATTTTGAATCCCGGCACAAACCAATCAACGGAAGGATGCTGCATATGAAAGCCAACCTCACCCCATTCATCTCTTCGGAGGACGCAAGAACGCAAGCCGAATTTTATTCGCAGGCGCTTGGCGGGGAGATTCAATCCACGATCACGTTCGGCGAAATCCCCGGCACGCCGGAGGAGCATAAAGACAAAGTGATGTACATGGCGATGACGGTGGCCGGAGGGAATGTTTTGTTCATGTCCGACTCCTTCGGACCGGTAAGCAAGAACGGCGGAATCGCGATGGCGCTGTCGTTCGGCGATGAAGCCGAAGCGCGGGAAGCCTACGCCAATTTAGGAAAGGGCGGCACGGACAAATATCCGTTCGCTTTGCAGCCTTGGGGCGCGTATTACGGCGAGGTCGTTGACAAGTTCGGGATCACTTGGCAGATTGTAAAGCAAGGACAATAAAGGAGGAATATATGATGAGTCAAGAAGTTATCGAATTTATTAACGCAATCAAAGAACCGTGGCAGGCGGAAATGTCTACGCGTCTCCGCGAGATGGTCCTTCAAACGATACCGGACGTTCAAGAGCGTATCCAATACAAGAAGCCTCACTTCTTGAAAAACGGCAAGTACGCTGCCGTGATCTCGACGTCAAAGGATGCGGTCAGCTTTACGATTTTTAATCCCGGCGTTATTGAATTCCCCGAAAGCCAGTTCGACGGCCCTCCCGAGCGAAAAACGATCAAGCTCCGCAGCGGCCAAGACGTGGATTACGATCAATTAGCTTCGCTGTTAGGTCAAGCTTCGGCTTCTCTGTGAAGGTGTCGCGCAAAGGGGCTGTCCAGATGGGACAGCCCTAGAGTGTTGTGAAAGTGGTCAGCTGAAGTAATAGAGGTGTACGAGGGGGTGGGGTATCTACTTCCGGTCGCTCTTGTCTGCAGGAAATTTTTATTGGAATCCGCTTAGCAGCGGGTATTTCCCGCAGACAAAGGCGAACGCTACCGCTCCTCCAGTAGATACCCCACCACCGTATGTTTCTCTATTCAATCAAAAAGCTCTTTTTCAACACTTTGAGGCTGATGGGACAGCCTCTTGCTCTGCTTGCAAAAGCTAATCTAATGAGCCCCTTTATACTCCTTGAATATCGGATTATGACCGCAAACCATAAGTCCCTGCCCCCAGTTCACGTGAACTTCTTCCGTCGGCAAATCCTCGGGATCGCGGTATTGGACCAACACGTTTCTTCTCGGCCGTGTGCTTCGATTGAAGTCGGAGCCGTGAATCGTCAAGTAATTGAAGAACAGAACATCTCCCGCACTTGCCGGGCAAGGCGTGCCCGCCGAGATCGGGTACTCTTTATGATTCAGATAGTGGGCTCCTACGTGCGGCATCGGGCCATTTTTGTGCGTTCCGGGAATGACGCACAGACAGCCGTTTTCCATATCGGAATCGTCCAAGTGGATACTTGCCGCAATCATCGAATGATTCGCATGCGGGAAATACGGGTAATCCTGATGCATCGGGAACGCTGCGCCTTTTTCCGGGGGCTTGACCAGCATCTTCGAATGGTGAACTTGCACATTTGGGCCAATCAAGCTGGATAGGACGGCCGCCATATTAGGATGGCACAGCGCCCGGGTAAATACCGCGTCATGATAATGTACATCGTGGAAGCCCTTTAATACGAGCTTCTTCAACTGCTCCGGCGGCAAATAATCGCCTTGCCACGTATCGCTTCGATCGAACTTCGATTTGGCCGCGCGGTCGATAATCGCATCCGTGGCGGTTCGCATCGCTTCTACTTCCTCACTGTTGAATACGCCTTTCACTAGCAAATATCCGTTTTCATGATAAAAATCAACTTGCTCCTGGGTAATCATCCTGTCAGCCTCCCCTACATTGATGGATCGCTATCCATGATGTTATTGTAGAGAGAAACCGGCTGGTTGTATTTGATCAAATCAGTCAAGTCGTTGCACATTTCGGACATCCATGCCAAGGGGGACGCCGGATCATGTTCGATCATCCGCATAAAATTCAAGCCTATTTAAACGAAAGCGTCCCGCGTCTCCAGAACCAATCCGCCTCCTTCACTATCCATTATTGGGGAATCGACCCCGCTCATTTTGACAACCCCGTGCATCAGCATTCCTTTTTTGAAATCTGCTATGTCCGGGAAGGAGAGGGGCTGTATATGGACGGTGACGATCTCTTTCCCCTGCGCAAGGAAACGTTATTTTTATCGCGGCCTGGCATCCGCCACCAAATTCGCAGTGCGAAAGGCATGTTTCTCCTGTACGTCGCTTTCGAAGTCGACGAAGAGAACACGGACCCTGATATTGTCCGGCACTTTCGGCAGCTTGCGGTTGCCGATCGTATTGTGATCACCGATGCATATGCGAATCCCACGACACTAATCTGGACCGCGCTTCTGAAGCATTTACAAGAACCGGTCCCCATCACGGAGCACTACGTGAAGAGCGCTGCCCTGTCGCTGTTATTCTCGTTCTGTTCCACCTTTCAAGCCGAAGCACCGTCTTCGGGCCTTGGCACTTCCGGCTATAAGCCAGCCGCCTACGCGTTGAATCGGGCGATCCGGTTCGTGAAAGACAATCTTTCGCACTCGATGACGTTGGCGGAAGTGGCCGCTTATCTTCATCTTTCCAGCCGCCATTTGTCCCGGTTGTTTCAACAGGAGCTCGGAATGAGCTATATCCACTTCGTTCAACAAGAAAAAATTCGCCGGTCCGTGTATTTATTGAAGCACACCGATTTATCCTTGATCGAAATTGCCGAGAAATCCGGATTTTCCAGCATTCATTACTTCACAAGGTCATTTTCCCGGAAAATAGGAATGCCCCCCGGCAAATACCGGGAGGCCATGCATGAAAAGAAAGCTTCGGAATAATGGCACGGGGCCGTTGGCATTCCATATTCGTTACACCAATGTCGTCCCGCCGTCCACGACAACGATCTGTCCGGTGGAATGTCTCTCGCGCATCAAATACAGGAACGCCTCTGCTGCATCTTCCGGTTCGCCTATCCGGCCAAGCGGCAGGGACTTTCCGGCGGCTTCAAACATCGCATTGCGGTCTGCTTCGGGAATGCCGCTCCACATCTCGGTACGCATCAGCCCGAAGCACACGGCGTTGACCCGAAGCGGGCTGAGCTCGACGGCGAGCGCTTTGGTCAGCGCTTCGACTGCGCCGCAGACACTGCCTGCGACCGTGCAGCCCTTCTGCGGCCGGACGCCGGCCGTACCGGAAGCGAGCGTGATCGAGCCGCCTGGCCGGATGTTCACGCTGCCGTATTTTGCGGCCATGAGCGCGCCCCAGTAACGCAGGTTGAACATTTGACGCGCCGCATCCAGATCCACTTCGCCGAGATTGGCGAGCTGCAGCGGATCGCCGGCCGTGAACACCAGGTGATCGAATTCGCCGATTTGGCTGAAAAAGTCGCGTGCCTGCGCCTCGTTCGTCAGGTCGGCCGCGTGCCCTTCGGCGCCTTGGGGCAGACGCGAGACCGCCGCGTTCACTTTCTCTTTACGACTGGATACGACGACGACGGACGCCCCTTCGTGCGCTGCGGCTTCGGCTGTCGCAAATCCCATTCCGGACGTTCCTCCGAGGACAATCACACGTTTTCCTCTTAATGTACTTCGGCGTTCGTTTTGTTCCGGTTTTATCATAATGTTTTGATCTCCTTTGTTTTGGATTAAGTAATGGCTGCCCGGGACTTGCGGAATAGCTGCTATACGCCTTTTCTCCTTCACTGCGGCCGATGAGTCGATTATAATTAGTTTTATCACTGGCAAATAGGTCTGCATTTGTAGTACTATTCGGAGTACTAATCGTACGGATACTGCTATAAATTGTATCAGGATATGGAGTGGTATCATCGTGATGAATAACGAAAGAAGACGGAAAGAGTTGGCCGATTTCCTCCGGACTCGCCGCTTGCGTTTATCCCCGCAGGAATTGGGGCTGCAGGTGAACACCTCGCGCCGCCGCACGCCGGGGCTGAGACGGGAAGAAGTGGCAAGTTTATCCGGCATTTCCTTGCCATGGTACACCGCGCTGGAGCAAGGGCGGGATATTCAAGTGTCGGAGCAAGTGCTGGAAAGCTTGGTGCGGACGCTGCGGCTGAGCAAGGACGAGCGCAACCACCTTCTCGTCTTGGCTAACCATTCCGCCGTGTCCAAGGGTACGGAAAATGAAACCTTGTCTCCTTCCCTTCAACAGATACTCGACAGGCTGGGAACTTACCCGGCGTATATCATCGACAAGCACTGGAACGTTCTCGCTTGGAACAAAATTACCAGTTCTCTTTGTGGAGACTTTAACCGGATGGCAGAGATCGAGCGCAATATTCTTTGGCGCGTCTTCACGATGGACCATGAAAAGAAACGCATTGTCAACTGGGAAAACGTCGCCACCTCGATGCTGGCCCATTTCCGAAGCCGTTACGCCATCTATATGAACGATCCGTGGTACCAAGAATTGGTTTGCAGGTTATGGGACCGGAGTGAGGAGTTCAGGCTGTTGTGGGGACGCCATGAGGTTTCCGGAAGTCTGGAAGGGGACAAAATGATCCGGCATCCAAAAGCAGGCCTGCTGACCTTTCGTTACAATACGTTCCCCCTCTCGGAAAATAGCGACTTTCTGATGCGGGTGTACACGCCGGTCGAACCCGCCGGAACGGATCGGCAGCTGCAGGAGCTGCTGCGAGAGTCTTGTTGAAGCGGAAGCCCGGAACTTCATTTCGGCCTTGCTTCCTTCCGAATCGTTATTTTATAATAAAAGGAAATCGTAGAAATGGTGGGATACGTGCAGTGATGATGATGGCTGTGTTCTTGACAGAAGTGAACGGTTAAGTCCTAACCGAATACCATAAGCGTGACCGGGCCCTCTGCCGGATTTGGCAGGGCTGCTTTGCCGTGTGTCCGCTTGTGTACTCCTGTTATGAACCCGATCATCACCGTCTATGCATGAATCGATGAACCAAGGCCGCTTTGGCGTGCTTTGTTTCCGTATTCTTACGCATAGGAAGCTGTGGATGGACAATGTTCATCTGCGGCTTTTTTTGGTTTTCGTACCATAATCCAATAACACAAGTGAGAAAGGCGGAATGACTAATGCGTTCATTCAAACCGGAAATGAATACGGAAGAGGCTCTCGGCTATTTGCGGCAAATCGAAGGGGAGGGCGTTTCCGATGTAACCCCGATTGACATGGGAGAGCTGAGCAAGGTGTACAGCTACACGAAGAATGGCAAGGAATTGGTCATTCATTTTAAGAACGACCCAGAGACGCTGAAGAAGGTCAAATTTATTTCGGACCAATATGCCTCTTGCGGGGTACTGATGCCCCGGATCTTCGAAGTTGGGACCTGCGGTAGCGCCCATTATTCAATTGCGGAAAAAGCGGCGGGGATCCCGATCATCTCCCAGGCCGGACCGGATATCCGCGGCGTTCTGCCCGATCTGGTCCGCCAGTTTACACGGATGAATCAGATCCGGGTGGAGCCATTTTCAGGCTTCGGATGGATCACGCCTACGGGAGAGGCTTCGTCTAGGACATGGACGGAATTTCTGGCTTCGTCTTTCGATGAGGAGCAGGAAGGGTTTTATCATGGCTGGACTTCTCTTTTTGAAAGCAGCTTTTTGGAGAAAGACGTGTTCGAACGAATCTATGACGCGATGATGAAACGAATCGGCTATGCGCCTGAGGAGCGTTACCTGGTTCATGGGGATTTCCACTTCGGGAATATGTTATCGCAGAATCATGTCGTAACCGGCATTGTCGATTGGGAGATGGCGATGTACGGAGATTTCATGTTTGACCTGGCCGTCCTGCATCTGTGGGCGCCGAAAGCGCAATTTCCGCACAGAGTCCGCGAGGCATGGGCGGAAGAAGGGCGTTCCATCCCCTACTTCGAAGAAAGACTGCTCGGGTACCAGCTCTTCAAAGGCTTGGACGGCTTGCGGTTTTACGCGAAGAAGGGAGACAAACCTGCCTACGATTTCACGAAAAATCATCTCTTCGCTTTGTTGGAACAAGCCGAGTAACGATGGCCGGGGCAGACTGCCGGGACCGGCAGAAGGGGGAACGGGCTTGCTGTGCCGAACGCGGTGCGGCGGGCTTCCGGGCCCTTTCTTTTTTTAGGCGGAAGGAGGTTGTAGGACCACAATTTGACATTTTATATTTACACTCGTAATATTAATGGACAGTCGGTTTCTTTTACAAGTGTAATTCCACGAATGCAGAGGAGGTGAAACGTATGCCGCGTATTCCGAAAATTTCCGAATCGGAGTGGGAAATCATGAAGGTGATCTGGAGGAGCAATCCCATAACCGCCGAGCAAATCGCGCTTCAATTGCCTGCCGACATCGAGTGGAGCGACCAGACGGTTCGGACCTTTATTAATCGGCTGTTGAAGAAGAACGCGATCGGGTTCGAAAAATCCGGAAGGAGCTATCACTACTACCCGTTGGTGTCCGAGCAGGAATGCGTTCGCGCAGAGAGTCAGTCGTTCTTGAAAAGGGTGTTCGGCGGGGCCGCAGACCTTATGGTTACCAATTTTTTGGAGGAGGCCCAATTGTCGGACAAAGAGATCGAGCGGCTTCAGCGGATTCTTACGGAAAAACAGGAGAACAAGGATCGCCGCCCCAAGATGTGACGGAGCCGCCGAAAATCATTTCATTGAGGTAAAACATGGAGATACTATGCGAGATTTTTATAGGACTGTGGTATTCCACCTTGGCGGCGAGCGCGGTTGCGCTGTTGGTTATGGCGATTCAGGCGCTGTTTCGCCACCGTATTAGCGCCCGCATCCGGCATGCGCTGTGGCTCATCGTGCTGGTGCGCTTGCTGCTGCCAGTTTTTCCGGATAGTCCTGTCAGCTTGTTTCATATGCTGCACTTCGGCACAGACATAAAAAAAGCTGTTTCCCTGATCATCCCATTAACGGAGAAAGAGAACAACCCGTCTGCGGAACGATCCTGGAACAGCCAGGAGAATGAATATGTTCAGAACGATTATAGCATGCTTCGTCGGGAGAAGGACACCGTTCCGGATGCCCAGTTGCCGGCTGGGGTGGAAGATTCGGCGCATTTTTCCCATCCCTTGGGATTAAAAATCGTTGCAGCCGTCTGGCTTGCCGGAACGGTTGCGCTCTTAATCTACTTGTTCGTCTACATGCTGAAGATGCGCAGAAGGTTCAGGACGCTTACGCTCGTTACCGATCCCCGGATCTTGTCCGTCGTCGACGATTGCCGCAGGAAATTCGGCATCAAGCGGCCGATCCCGGTATACACGGGGAGCTATGCGAGAAGTCCTTATATTTCCGGGCTGTTTCGCCCGTGGATTTATTTTCCCGAAGGCATCAACAAGGAGTTAAACGCATCGCAGCTTACTCATGTGTTCTCGCACGAGCTGGCTCACCATAAACGGAAGGATGTGGCCTGGAACCTGCTGGGAAGCTTCGTTCTGGCGGTCCACTGGATCAATCCGGTGGTATGGATGAGCATCAAGAGAATGAAAGCCGACAGAGAGCTGGCGTGCGACGCCTGTGTATTGGAGGTTCTGGGCGAAGCCGAGGCCATACCGTACGGCATGACGATTATAGGTTTTATACAGCGCTTTTCTTCCCGGCGCCACCAGCCGAATTTGCTGTATTTTGACGGGGCGACGAATACGAATCAACTCGCAAGGAGGATTGAAATGATCAAATCGTTCAGAGCAGGCTCCTATAAATTGTCTGCGGTTGCCGTCCTGGGCGTCGTTCTTCTGAGCGCAGCGACACTGACCAATGCGGCTGCGCCGGCGACAGACGGTGTGGAACAAGCTCCTGTCATCGCCATAGCCAAGACAGAGGACCGGATTTTGTTTCATTCTTCTTATCGGAGCTATGACAACTTGGAAAAAGCGGCCAAGGTGGCCGACTTCAAATTCAAAATCCCGGCGGTTTTGCCGGAGGGCTATAAGTTCGAAGAGATCTCGCTTGCTTCACAAACCAAGGATGAAGCCAAAGTAACCAAAGCAGATATAAGTTATGTTCTTCGTATGGGAGACAAGAGCTATGGCAACTTCATTCTGCGCATTGATTCGAACAGCACCTATTTGGACGAAGTTTTTGCGGCGTTAGAAAAGTCGGAAAAAAAGACGACAGAAGGCGAAACCGAGATTAGGAAAGAACCCCTTACCCTTCATGGAATGCCAGCCTATAAAGTAGTCTACAGTACGAAATTCACCAAGAATACCTATGAGAAGCTGTACTATTTCTGGTTGGACAACGGTCTTCTCTATCGGTTGGACGGGGATCTTTCGGATCAAGATCTTTTGGCCATAATCGCTTCTATGAAATATCCCGATCAAGAGATGTATAAAACTCATGTGAACCATGATCTGCTAAGTGTGGGAATCTATGATACCGGTGATTTGTGGCGGGCCACAGAAATCATCGGGTCTACGCCCAAGTTTCCGTTGCAGACGCCGGGGCAGTTTAAAGCGACCAACGCTTCTATCGTACAAAAGCTCAATTTCGGTTATCCCGACAACGACGAAGATCGGAAGAGCAGGCTCTTGCATATGAGGTTTATTCGGACGGATGACAAGGATAGCATACAAAGTTTTACTTTCATGCAGATCAAAAACGGAACAATTTACGAGGATATGAAGAAGAACGGGAACGCCGTTTTTTACCGTATCGACGGAAAGAAGCATACGGCGCCGGTCAGTCCGATGGTTTTGGGTGGACGAGAGGTGCTCAAAACGGCGAAATACAAGATCGACGGGGAACTAAGCAGACCGGATGAGATTGATTTCGTCAGCTATTACTGGAAAGAGGGCGATGTCTGCTTCCAAGTCGTCTTCAAGGGAGAAGGAGTGCCGCAGGAGGAGATCGTTGTTTATTTGATGAACGAAAAAGCGGCGGATTTGAACAACTTGAAATAGCTAGTAACAGTGGCGCCTGATTCAGGCGCTTTTTTTTATGCCAAAATGAATATTTTGGTGTTTCGGGGAAACACTTGTGCATAAAATAAGTTTAATTTTTGGTTTAAGTTTAGTTGAAGTTGAAGTTTAAGTTTGGTAGGATGGAGGTAAGAGGTGATGCTCATGTCTACAAAACAAGAACGCCAATTGGTTGTCGAGAAGAGCGAGCAAATACTTGAACGTACAATTAAGCAAATGGATCCAGAGTTCTATCATGCACTGAGTAACATGCTGCATGATTACATTGTAGTGACTAATCCCCGCAAGAATATAGAATACCGCAAGGACCTGGGGGACTTAATCCGTATGATGGCGGAAGTTGTAAACCATGCCCAGCCTGTTAGAGCATATACGACAGGTGAGTTGGCTAGAGTTTTCGGTGTTTCGGTGCAAGCCATCAATAAGTGGATCGATGAAGGACGTTTTCTGGGGTACAAGCGGGAGGGGAACAAACGGCATAACAGGATTCCTGAAACGATCTCTTTTGTCATGAGAACAGGAGAGATGGTTACGGTACAAGAGGTTGTTGGCATGTACCACCGACAGAATCATGAACAAGAAGCAGTGGAACTAACACCGGATCAGCACAGGGATGCCGTACTAGATGAAATTTCTCGGTTGATGAAAAAATACGGCGGAACATACGAAATGACACTTGGTACAAAACCAAAACGGACAATCCAAGAGGATCGGGATGCGTCGATTTGGCTTGCGCTGCTTGACGAGTTGAGGGAAATGAATGAAGCGAAAAAATGACGATCTTCACGGTACGAATTTTGAGTTTTTGAAGCGTGCCTTCCCTGATCTGATCGATTCGATTGAGGACGGTTTTTTTGGTGATGAGCCTAGTAAGGGACCCTTTGTGCGTAAAACGATAAAGTTCTTGGATGGAACTTACATGACGGTGTTTGAGTTAATCGAAACTAGGACTGGCAAGAAGAAAAAGTACCAGTATGATTGGGAGTATCAGCGCGGGAAGTTATGGAAATGGCACAATGAACCTCACGATAAGACGCAGCATCAAACTGTAACCGAACCTGATCATATGCACCATAAACCAATTGGAATACATGAAGAACGGCGGTACCCGAATTTCGGCCATCATGACCTATATACGATTATGGAAACCATATTTATGTTGAGGGAGATCGAAAAGCAAAAACAAGCGGACAAGTCCCAATAACTCTGGAGCTGGATGTTTTAAAAAAAGAAATTATGCAGGCGGCCGCCTCGCATAATTTCTTTTTTTTTGTTGCGCAGATTCAGTGTGCTTGTCTCAATCCAACGTTTTATTTCCATTATGACATCATATTTATCCCAAATATTTCATACCATGGAGGTAGAATGCCGTTTTGCCGTAAGTCCCTTTGTATGTGCAAAGGAGAGATTTCATGAGGTTCGAGTTGACGGAAGAGCAGGAAATGATCTGTGACGTGGTGCGCGATTTTGTTGCCAGGGAAGTGGAAACGAAGGCTGAGCAGTTGGACGAAGCGGAAGCGTTTGACCGCGAACTGTTCGACCGAATGGGGGCGCTGGGCTTTACCGGCTTGCCTTGGCCCGAATCGGACGGCGGGGCCGGGGGAGGCTTCGCAAGCTACGTCCTGCTGCTGGAGCAGTTGGCCGGAGGGAGCGCTTCGCTAGGGGCAGCGCTGTGGACGCATGTTCAGCTTGTGACGTGGCCGGTGTACAGGTTCGGGCAAAATGGCGGAGCGAGGCATTTGCGGGCGTTGATCGAGGGCCGGAAGCTGGGGGCCGGGGCGCTTCCCCCGCGACCGGGAGGGCTTTCTCCGCTTGCCTTCACGGTGGAGGCGAAGCCGGATGGGGACGGGTACGTTCTCGACGGGAGGCAGGAGTTCGTTTTCAATGGCAAAGAAGCCGATCTGTTCCTGGTTTATGCGAATGTGGAAGGCGAAGGCGAGGGGGGATCCGAGCGGGCCGCTGCATTTCTCGTTGAGCGGGGGATGGCCGGTTTGCAGGTACGGCCCGTCACCCAAGCCCTTGGCCTACGCTCCTCCGGCATGGCCCATCTGGCCTTCGATCGCTGCCGCATTTCCGGGGGACAGCTGATCGGCAGTGTCGGACAAGGGGCCGCCATCGCCGGGGAGACATGGGCCAGCGCTCGGTACGGCTTGGCTGCGCTGGCGGCGGGGATTACCCAAGGCGCTTTGAAGGCTTCGGTGGCTTACGCCAAGGAGCGGACGCAGTTCGGCAAGCCGATTGCTCGGCATCAGGCGGTGGCGTTCATGCTGGCCGAGATGTGCGCGGCTGCCGAGGCTTCGAGTCTGCTTGCCCGCAAGGCCGCGTGGAATGAGGACAAGGGGTTGGCCTATGCCGAGCCGTCCGCCCGGGCGCTCGCTTATGCGGCCGATGCCGCCATGGGTTCGACGACGAATGCGGTGCAGATTCTTGGGGGCTACGGCTATATGAAGGAGTACCGCGTCGAACGGTACATGCGCGATGCCAAAGCGCTGCACATGCTCAAAGGCATGGACGTATGGGCCGGAAGCGGATGACCTTCGAAGCTGGAAGGCGGGAAGAGTGGAACTAGGGAGCAGCCATTTTTTATGATCACGCGGCTTTCTTGCGGAAAGCCCGGAAGGAGAAGCGATGAGAGAATCTGTGATTGTCGGGGGAGCCCGCACGGCTTTCGGGAAATTCGGCGGCGCATTGAAAAGCAAGCAGGCCGTCGAGCTTGGGGGCATCGCCATCGAAGGGGCTTTGGACAAAGCAAAGGTGGTTCCCTCCGAAGTCGATGAGGTCATTATGGGTATGGTGCTGCAGGGCGGCGCCGGACAAATCCCGTCGCGTCAGGCGGCGCGGCTGGCCGGATTGGACTGGCGCGTGCAGACGGAGACGATCAACAAAGTATGCGCCTCCGGCATGCGCAGCATTACGCTGGCCGATCAAATCATCCGGGCCGGCGATGCCGAAACGATCGTAGCCGGCGGGATGGAAAGCATGAGCAACGCGCCGTACGCGGCGGCGGATGCGCGCTGGGGCTGCCGCCTTGGGGACAAGAAAGTGACGGACCTGATGTTGCGAGACGGGCTGCACTGTGCTTTTCAGCATGTCCATATGGGAGAGTACGCCGAAAGAATCGTTGCTGAGAAAGGCATCAGCCGCCAGCTTCAGGACGAATGGGCGCTGCGGAGCCATAAACGTGCCATGGAGGCCATCCGGCAAGGGCTATTCAAGGACGAGATCGTGCCCGTTGCTTGCGGGGCAGGCTCTTACGCGGATGTCGATACGGATGAAGCTCCGCGCGCCGATACGAGTGCGGAGAAACTCGCCAAGCTGCCGTCCGCCTTTGTGCAGGGAGGTACCGTGACCGCAGGCAATGCTTCGGGCATTAGCGACGGCGCCGCCGCGCTGGTGGTGATGTCCGAGGAAAAAGCGGTCCGCGAGCGCTACTCGCCGCTTGCGTCCATTATCGGGCACACGACCGTTGCCGCCGAAGCGCCTTATTATACGATAACGCCCGGACTCGTCATTCAAAAGCTGCTACAAAAAACCGGCAAATCGTTGCGGGAGATCGATTTGTTCGAAGTCAACGAAGCGTTCGCAGCGGTCGTTCTTGCCAGCGGCGGCCTCGTCGGCTGGGACGAGGAGAAGGTCAATGTCAACGGCGGGGCGATCGCGTTCGGGCATCCGATCGGGGCCAGCGGGGCAAGAATCGTTCTGACCCTGATTCATGCGCTGAGACGCCGCGGGGGCGGACTCGGAATCGCGGCCATTTGCAGCGGAGGCGGACAAGGGGATGCGATTTTGCTTCGGGTGGACGAATAAGGGGGAGTTGACGCCTGATGGAGCTGTGCTTCACGGACGAACAGGAGCGCTTCCGGAGCAAGGTGCGCGAATACGCCGTTAGCCGGATCGCTCCGTCCGTCCCGGCTATGGAGAAAACCGATGCTTTTCCGCGTGTGCTCGTCAACGAAATGGGCGGCTGCGGTCTTCTGGGGCTGCCGATTCCCCGGGAATGGGGCGGAAGCGGCGCGGATTTGATTTCATATATGATCGCCATTGAGGAAATATCCAAAGCGAGCGCCACCGTTGGCGTTATTCTGTCCGTCCACACTTCGGTTGCAACCTTGCCTATTCTGTATTACGGGACGGAGGAGCAAAAAAAGAAATACCTTCCAAGATTGGCCTCGGGGGAATGGCTCGGGGCGTTTGCCCTGACGGAACCGCATGCCGGCTCCGATGCGGCCAGAATCAGGACGTCTGCTGTTTGGGACGGCACAGACTACATCCTGAACGGATCGAAAGTGTTCATTACGAACGCGGGCGAAGCGGACGTGTATATCGTTTTTGCCGTGACCGGTCCGGGACAAGGGTCTTCCGGGGTTAGCGCCTTTATTGCCGACAAAGCTGCGCCCGGCTTCCGCGTAGAGAAGAAGGAAAAGAAGATGGGGCTGCGCGGCTCCAATACTTGCGAGCTGACCTTTGACCAGGTCCGTCTTCCTGCCGCACAGCGGCTGGGGCAGGAAGGACAGGGGTTCGTCTTGGCCAAGTCGATTCTGGACGGGGGCAGGATCGGCATCGGCGCACAGGCGCTCGGCATTGCCGGAGCGGCCTTGGAGCATACCGAGCTTTTGGTGAAAGCGCGGTATGCAAAAGAGCGGCAGCGTGCGGTAGAGCCCGTGCTGACGGAGCTGGCGGCCCGGGTCGAAGCCGCAAGCCTGCTCGTATACCGGGCTGCATGGCTGCGGCAGAACGGCAAGCCTTGTACGAAGGAAGCTTCCATGGCTAAAATGTTCGCGAGCGATACCGCGATGTCGGTCACGACGGAAGCGCTGCAACTGCTCGGCGGCAGCGGATGGACGAACGAG
Organism: Paenibacillus tyrphae; assembly: GCF_024158745.1. Classification (GTDB taxonomy): domain Bacteria; phylum Bacillota; class Bacilli; order Paenibacillales; family NBRC-103111; genus Paenibacillus_G; species Paenibacillus_G tyrfis_A. Next base: position 56,576 of record NZ_JAMZAW010000021.1, read on the forward strand.
CATCCGTTGGAGCGATTGTTCCGCGATGCGAAAGTGACGCAAATTTACGAGGGGACCAACCAGATTCACCGGATCGTCATTTCCAACGAGCTGTTGAAGTCGTAAGCGGCGGAAGTTGTCTGGTAAAAATAAAGTCCTAGACCGGCTCCGTCGAAAGCAGCGATCTAACAACGGATTCGATATCGAATGGTTCCGTCGTCGTTTCGTATCTGGCGTAGATATGGCCGCTACGATCGATCAGAAACTTCGAGAAATTCCACTTGATGCCGTCGCCGGCGTAGATTTCCGGATACTTTTGCTGCAAAAAATCCTGTATCCACTGGCCGTTCGGGGTATGCGTATCGAAGCCTTGAAAGGGTGCTTGCTGCGTCAGATATTCAAATAAAGGATGAGCGGACGGCCCTCTGACTTCTATTTTTTCAAACAAAGGAAACATCACTCCAAAGCTGCTTTCGCAGTATTCTTTTATTTCCGAGCTGCTGCCCGGCTCTTTGTCGTTGAATTGGTTGCAAGGAAATCCGAGAATTTCAAACCCTTCTTGACGGTAGCTTTCGTAAAGTTCTTGAAGACCCGCGAATTGCCGAGAATAACTGCACTTGCTCGCCGTGTTGACAATAAGGAGAACTTTTCCGCGGTAAATAGACAAATCAACAGGCTTGCCATCCATTGAGTTCACCTTGAAATCATAAACAGACACCGGATCGTTCCTCCTTTAATTACGGTATTTAGGATGAATCCATGATATGGCATTTCATTCTATTGGTCTAATATATAATGAAAATAATTTTTATAGGCAGAATCAATGAGGGGATTTTGATCGTTCTGGAGCGGAGGGGCGCATGCTGCCTGTAACTAACCTTACATCTTGTGTTATGTACAGCCCCGAATGAAGCGAACGGATTGCTTCGTTTTCCGCTTACGTGCTTCGATTTTTCGCTATGAGGAGAGATTTGTTTGGAAACTGCACGAGTGTATCGAACAAAGCACAAGGCCAGGTTTGTTACCGCTTCCGCTTTGTTTGACGGTCATGACGTCTCGATTAACGTGATGCGCCGGATATTGCAGGCCAGCGGAGCGGAGGTCATTCATCTGGGCCACAACCGGTCCGTGGGCGAGGTTGTGCAAGCGGCGATCCAGGAGGACGTGCAGGGCATTGCCATTTCCTCCTACCAAGGCGGGCATGTCGAATATTTTCAATATGTGATCGATCTGTTGGAGGAGAGGGGCGCAAGCCACATCCGCGTATACGGAGGCGGGGGCGGCGTCATCATTCCTTCGGAAATGAAGCGGCTGCACGACTATGGCGTCGCCCGTATTTTTTCGCCGGAGGACGGAAGAAAGCTTGGGCTGCAAGGCATGATCAATGTGATGCTGGAGGAATGCGATTTTTCGACGGTTGCGGGCTACGTGCCCGATCTTGAGAGTCTGAAGCAGGGGAATCACCGCGCTATCGCCCAAAGCATCACGGCCGCCGAGAGCTTGAGCGGCGATTCCGTTCCTTCCAGCCCAGAGCTGCATGCTGCGTTCGAGCAGATGAAGGAATGGCCGTCCGACGCTCCCGTCGTCGGCATTACCGGTACGGGCGGCGCGGGAAAAAGCTCGCTTACGGACGAATTGGTCCGCCGTTTCCTGCGGCATTATCCCGACAAGAGCGTCGCCATCCTGTCCATCGATCCGACCAAGCAGCGGACGGGCGGCGCTTTGCTGGGAGACCGCATCCGCATGAATGCGGTGCATTCGGACCGCGTCTATATGCGGAGTCTGGCGACGCGCAATTCGGGCAAGGAGCTGTCGCAGGCGATCCGCGAAGCGTTGGCGGTGGTCAAGGCGGCGGGCTTCGATTGGATTCTGGTGGAAACGAGCGGGATCGGGCAGGGGGACCACCAGATTACGGAAATCTCCGATATGACGCTGTATGTCATGACCAGCGAGTTCGGCGCGCCTTCGCAGCTGGAGAAAATCGAGATGCTCGATTACGCCGATCTGATCGCGATCAACAAGTTTGAACGAAGAGGCTCGGAGGACGCGCTGCGCGAGGTGAAAAAGCAGGTGCAGCGAAGCCGCGGATGGTTCGAGCAGCCTTACGAAGCGATGCCGGTGTACGGGACGATCGCGAGCCAGTTTAACGATGCCGGAGTCAACAGGCTGTTTACCGCGCTCATCTCCGAGATGAACCGCAAATGCGGCGGCGACTGGCCGGTTCCGGATTTCTCAACGGAGAAAAGCTTCAAGAAGCAGGTTATCATTCCCGGCGACCGGATCCGCTACTTGGGAGAGATTGTGCAGGCCGTCCGCAACTACAGAGCTTTCGTCGACAAGGAAGCGGAATTTGCGCGCGCCTGCTACCAAATCGAAGGAACGATGCAAGCGCTGAAGCGGGAGCACGCGCCGGAGGGCAGCATAACCATGCTGCAGGAGCTGAAAGAGAAATACGAGCAGCGCCTGCATCCGGGATCCCGGACTCTCTTGGCCCGCTGGCCGGAGCTGCGCAGCCGCTATGCGGGCGCGCAACTGGTCACCAAGGTCCGGGACAAAGAGATCGTCACCGAGCTCGCGACCACAAGCTTGTCCGGGTTGAAAATTCCCAAGGTATCCCTGCCCGGCTTTCACGACTGGGGCGATCTGGTGAGCTGGCTGTACCGCGAGAATGTCCCGGGGACGTTCCCTTACACGGCGGGCGTGTTTCCTTTTAAACGGACAGAGGAGGACCCGAAGCGTCAATTCGCGGGCGAGGGAACCCCGGAGCGGACGAACCTGCGCTTTCATTACTTGTCGAAGAACGATCCGGCCAAACGGCTCAGCACCGCTTTCGACTCGGTCACGCTGTACGGCGAGGACCCGGACTACCGGCCGGATATCTATGGCAAGATCGGGGAGAGCGGCGTCAGCATCTGCACCTTGGACGATATGAGGAAGCTGTACGCCGGCTTCGATTTGTGTCATCCGCTGACCTCGGTTTCGATGACAATCAATGGCCCGGCAGCCATCATTCTGGCGATGTTCATGAATACGGCGATCGACGGCCGGGTGGACCAATTCCGCCAGGAGCAAGGGAGGGAGCCGTCCGGAGAGGAGCGGCATCAGCTCGCCAAGGAAGCGCTGAAGCAGGTTCGCGGAACCGTGCAGGCGGATATTTTGAAGGAGGACCAGGGGCAAAATACGTGCATCTTTTCCACCGAATTCGCGCTGCGGATGATGGGCGATATCCAGCAATATTTTATCGATCACGAAGTGCGGAACTACTACTCCGTGTCGATCTCCGGCTACCATATTGCGGAGGCCGGGGCGAACCCGATCTCACAGCTCGCCTTCACCTTGGCGAACGGCTTTACGTATGTCGAATACTACTTGTCCCGGGGCATGCACATCGACGATTTTGCGCCGAACCTATCGTTCTTTTTCAGCAACGGCCTCGATCCCGAATATACCGTGATCGGCCGGGTGGCGCGACGAATCTGGGCCACGGTGATGCGAGAGAAATACAAGGCGAACGAGCGCAGCCAGAAGCTGAAGTACCATGTCCAAACATCGGGCCGGTCGCTCCATGCGCAGGAAATCGATTTTAACGATATCCGTACGACCTTGCAGGCGCTGCTCGCGATCATGGACAACTGCAATTCGCTGCACACGAACTCCTACGACGAGGCGATCACGACACCGACGGAGGAATCGGTGCGCCGGGCCATGGCCATTCAATTGATCATCACGAAAGAACTCGGACTCGCCAAAAGCGAAAATATGCTCCAGGGCTCTTTCGTGATCGAAGAGCTGACGGATCTGGTGGAGGAAGCCGTCTTGCTTGAGCTGGAGCGAATCAGCGACCGGGGCGGCGTGCTCGGGGCGATGGAATCGCAGTACCAGCGCGGGAAAATCCAGGATGAGTCGCTCCTGTACGAAACGAAAAAGCACAACGGCGAGCTTCCGATCATCGGCGTGAACACCTTCCGGAACCCGAACCCGCCGGTAGACGATCTGCCGATTCCGATGGCCCGCGCCACCACCGAGGAGAAGGAGCAGCAGATCGCCAATCTGCGCGCGTTTCAAGCGAAGCATCAAGCCGAGGCTCCGGCCGCCTTGGCGAGGCTTCAGCAGGTAGCTTTGGACGGGGGCAACATTTTTGCCGAGCTGATGGAAACCGTCAAGGCCGCGAGCTTGGGGCAAATTACGCATGCGCTTTATCAAGTGGGCGGGCAGTACCGCCGAAATATGTGATCGCTGCGGTGGGGCGGCAGGGACCGTGACCCGCAAGGCGAAGCGAAGCCATACGTTCAATCAAGGAGCGATACCTATGACAATCGATTCGGTTGGGCAGCATCGGCGGCTCGGACTGACGGATGAGGATGTGCTCGAGATGTACGTCTACATGCTGCGGGCGAGGAAGGCGGACGAACGCATTTATTTGATGCAGCGCGCGGGCAAGCTTGCCTTTCACATCTCCGGCATCGGCCAGGAGGTGACGCAGGTGGCGGCTGCCTTTGCGCTCAGGAAGCGCCACGATTACTTCCTGCCCTATTACCGGGACTATGCCTTCGTCTTGTCGGTCGGTATGACTCTGAAGGAGCTCATGCTCGGAGCGCTTCTCAAGGCGGAGGACCCGGGCGGCGGAGGACGGCAGATGAACGGGCATTTCGGGGGCAAAAAGCATCATATCGTGACGATGTCGAGTCCGGTGTCCACCCAGATTCCGCATGCGGTCGGCATCGCCATGGCCGCCCAAATGCGGGGGGAGGACCGCGTCGCGTTCGTGACCTTCGGCGAAGGCTCAAGCAATCAGGGCGATGTGCACGAAGCATTCAATTTTGCCGGGTTGTTCCGGGCGCCGGTCATTTTCATGTGCGAAAACAATCAATACGCCATCTCCATCCCGGCTCACAAGCAGGTGGCCGGACGGATCGTCGACCGTGCCGCAGGCTACGATTTTCCCGGAATCCGCGTCGACGGCAACGATGCGCTCGAGGTGTACCGCGTGGTCAAAGAAGCAAGGGAACGCGCCATCCACGGGGAAGGGCCGACGTTGATCGAAGCGATCCTGTACCGTATATCTCCTCACTCCACGTCCGATGACGACATGCTGTACCGGACGAAGGAAGAGGTCGAATTTCATAAGCAGCAGGACGGTATTCTTCGTTTTCGCCGTTATTTGTTCGACTGCGGCCTGCTGGACGAGGAGAAAGACCGCGTCATTCACGACACCGTCAAGAAGGAAGTGAACGAGGCGGCAAAATATGCGGAGCAAGCGCCTTACCCTGAGCCGGAAGATACGCTCCTGCACGTCTATGCGGAACGACAAGGAGGATAGTTGGATCGATGGCCATGATCACTTATTTGGAAGCTATCCGCTCGGCGATGTCGGAGGAAATGCAGCGGGATGAGCAGGTCTACGTGCTCGGGGAAGATGTCGGCAAAGGCGGCGTCCTGAACGCAACCAAGGGCCTTCGCGACCGGTTCGGAGAGCATCGGGTGCTCGATACGCCTTTGGCCGAATCGGCGATTGTCGGTGTCGGCATCGGCTCGGCTATGGCCGGCATGAGGCCGATTGCGGAGATGCAATTCGCCGATTTTATTTTTCCTGCGACGAACCAGATCATCAGCGAGGCGGCCAAAATCCGTTACCGCTCGAATAACGACTGGAGCTGTCCGATCGTCATCCGCGCTCCCTACGGCGCTACGGGAGGCGGAGGCTTGTATCATTCGCAGTGTCCCGAATCCGTCTTCTTCGGCACACCCGGGCTCAAGCTGGTCGCGCCTTCGACGGCCTACGACGCCAAAGGCTTGCTGAAAGCGGCCGTACGGGACGAGGATCCGGTTCTTTATTTCGAGCACAAGAAATGTTACCTGTCCGTTTCCGACGAGGTGCCCGAGGAAGATTATATCGTGCCGATCGGGAAAGCCGACGTGAAGCGGGAAGGAAGCCATATTACGGTAATCACCTACGGCATCACGGTGCATTATGCGCTCAAAGCCGCAGCCGAGCTAGAAACGGAAGGCATCAGCACACATATTCTCGATCTGCGGACGCTGCAGCCGCTCGATAAGCCGGCCATTCTGGAAGCGGCAGCCCGGACAGGCAAGATCCTCATCGTGCATGAGGACAACAAGACCGGAGGCGTCGGGGCGGAGGTATCTGCGATTATCGCCGAAGAGATGCTGTACCGGCTGGATGCCCCCATTATGCGGTTGTGTCCTCCCGACGTTCCTGCCGTAGGGATGGCGCCGACGATGGAAAAGTTTTATCTGCTCAATCCGGATAAGGTCAAGGAAGGGATGCGCCGGCTGGCGGAAATGTAAAACCTGCCGTTTTCAGGAAATGGGGAAGCCCGGAAATGCCGGGGAAGGTTGGTTGGTGGGCTTTGCGATCCATGCGGCCGGCGCTTTCCCTTGAAAAGCTTGAGGAGGGATCCCATGGCGACCAAGGAGAAGGGAGGAACCGTGATTTCGGTTCCTCATTTGGCGGAAAGTCTTGTTTCGGCGACGATCGGCAAATGGTTGAAACGCCCGGGAGATTACGTCAATGAATATGACCTGTTGTGCGAACTGATGACCAATAAGGTGAACGTGGAGATGCCTTCCCCGGTGGAGGGAGAATTGGTCGACATTCTGGTGGAGGAAGGACAAGAGGCCGATGTCGGCGCCCCTATCTGCATCATTCGGGAGCCGAACTGCCCCGCGGTTGACGAAGAACGAACGGCAACCGCCGAGGCCATCGCGCCTTCCGCGCAACCCTCCGCCAATGATACGTTTCGGACGGAAGCCGGTCCCGGACCCGTGGAGCAGAAAATGCGATATTCCCCGGTCGTTCTGCACTTGGCAGGCGAGCACCAGATCGATTTGCGTCAGGTCAAAGGAACGGGCATGAACGGCAGAATTACGAGAATCGACGTGTTGAATTATTTGGAAGAGCGTCGTAAGGCTGAAGGGCAAAGCAGACAGGAAGGCGAGATAAGGCAAAGTACCCCCGCTGAGGCCGAAAAAGCTTCTCCTCCGGAGGTTGCCGATGCGTCCGTACAGCCCGTTGCTTCCGGGAGCAGCCTGCCGACGCCGCAGCCCGCTGCGAGCGACGAAGTGCTCCTTTTGACACCGATTCGGCGTACGATTGCCGCGCGCATGCAGCAGAGCGTGTCGGAAATTCCGCATGCCTGGATGATGATCGAAGCGGATGTCAGCGGTCTTGTTTCCTTGAGGCACAAGTGGAAGGAGGAGTTTTGGCGCAAAGAGGGCGTGAAATTGACTTACTTTCCTTTTGTCCTGAAGGCGGTAGTGGCCGCCATAAAACAAGTTCCAATGATGAATTCGGTCTGGACGGAGGACAAAATCATCGTCAAGAAAGATATTCATCTTTCCGTCGCCGTAGGCTCCGAGGATTCCGTCGTCACGCCGGTGATCAAGCACGCGGACCGCAAAAGCGTTGCCGGCTTGGCGCTGGAGTTGGACGATTTGGTCACACGGTCGAGAAAGGGAAGGCTTACGCTATCCAATGTGGAGGGCGGCACCTTTACGGTCAATAATACGGGGGCCTTCGGCACGGTTCTGACGTGTCCGATCATCAACTATCCGCAGGCGGCTCTATTGACGTTCGAATCGATTGTCCGCCGGCCTGTCGTCGTGGACGAGATGATCGCGGTAAGATCCGTGGCAAACCTCTGTTTATCGCTCGACCATCGTATCCTGGACGGCATGATATGCGGCAAATTTATGCAGCAGGTCAAGCAGAATCTGGAAAGCTATGATTTGGACAGCCCGATGTATTGAATGGCATAAATAATATATAATGGAAATATATTGATACTGGAAAAGAAGAGTTGGAGGTGGGGAGCATGGCGATGCAGACGGTTATGGTCATTGGCGCAGGGCAAATGGGCAGCGGCATTGCACAGGTCGCCGCAGCGGCAGGATTGAACGTTCTGCTGCACGATATTGCCGAAGCGTCCCTTCATCAGGGCATGGCCCGGCTGACGAAAAGTCTCGCCCGAAGCGTGGAGAAAGGAAAGCTTGTCAAGGAAGAGAAATCAAGCATTCTGGCGCGGATTCTCCCCTGCGCCCAGCTGGATCAGGCGGCTCAGGCCGACCTGGTCATTGAAGCGATTATTGAAAGCATGGAGCATAAAACGACGCTGTTTAAACGATTGGATGACCTTTGCCGGCCGCATACGATTCTCGCTACCAATACGTCCTCGCTCCCGATCACGGAGATCGCCGCCGTGACCGGACGGCCTTCGCAGGTGATCGGCATGCATTTCATGAATCCGGTCCCGGTGATGCCGCTGGTCGAAATCATCCGGGGCCTGGAGACCTCCGACGAGGTATTCGGGCAAATCCGAGATTTGGCCGAGCGCATGGGGAAGACGCCCGTTGAGGTGAACGATTTTCCCGGCTTCGTATCGAATCGCATCCTGATGCCGATGATCAACGAGGCGATATATACCGTCTATGAAGGCGTTGCGGCTCCGGAGGCGGTGGACAAGGTGATGAAGCTGGGAATGAACCATCCGATGGGGCCGTTGGAGCTGGCCGATTTCATCGGGCTGGACACGTGCCTGTCCATTATGGAGGTCCTTCACCAAGGCTTCGGAGACGGCAAATACCGTCCATGCCCCTTGCTGCGCAAATACGTCAAAGCCGGCCGGCTCGGCCGCAAAACGGGCAAAGGCTTTTATACCTACGATTCATCCTTGTAACGCATTCCCTAAACCGCAGCTTTCTCTTATAATAGAAGCAGATAGGATACTTGACCAAGGAGAGGAAGCAGGAGATGAAGCTGCGGTTTGAAGGGGATTTAAACGTTTTATTGCCGGGAATTCGCGAATTGTCGCAGGAGCTTCGGATTACCGAGGCGGAAGACGGTATCGTCGTCCGGGTCGAGCCGTCGTCCGGCGAGCTGGAAGTCGGCATGGAGCAGGGGAAGGCCTACATTCGCTACGGTCAAAAGCATCAGTTCTTTCGCGGGCTTGGGCTTCTCGTGCAGCACGGTCTGCATGGAGAGCCGTTTCATCTTCGGGAGAAGCAGCAGTTCGACACGATCGGGCCAATGTTCGATTTATCCCGCAATGCGGTATTGACGCTCGACAGCTTCAAATTCATGCTTCGCAAGATGGCTTTAATGGGATTAAACAGCGTCATGCTGTATTTGGAAGATACGTACGAAATTGGCGAAGAGCCTTATTTCGGTTATATGCGCGGCCGCTACACGCAGGCGGAGCTAAAAGAGATTGACGATTACGCCGACCAATTCGGTATCGAGGCGTTCCCGAGCATCCAGACCTTGGCGCATCTGGAAGAGTTCCTGAAGTGGGAGCCTGTGAAGCATTACAAGGATACGAAAGGCGCGCTTCTGGTCGGGGATGAGCGGACGGACAAGTTGGTCGAAAACATGATCGAGGCCGCCAGCGCTCCGTTCCGCAGCCGCAAAATCCACATCGGCATGGACGAGGCGGAAGAGCTCGGCCGCGGAAGATATATGGACCGCAACGGCTATACGAGCCGGTTCGAGATTATGATTGCGCATCTGGACAAAGTGCTGGACATGACGCGCCGCCGCGGTTTGAAAGCGATGATGTGGAGCGACATGTTCCTGAAGCTGGCTTCCCAGAACGGCAGCGATTACTATGACAAGGATACGCAAATTCCGGAGGAGATGGCGCGCCGCATTCCGAAAGATGTGGACATGGTGTACTGGGATTATAACCACATGGAGCAGGAGGACTACGAGAACCTCATAGGCAAGCACCGTCCGCTCGGCTGCAACCTGGTATTTGCCGGCGCCGTCTGGGTGTTTAACACGTTCGGGGTCAATTACGGCTTGTCGTTGAATGCCTCCGACGCGGCTCTGCAGGTGTGCAAAAGAGAAGGCATCCGCGAGGTCTATGCGACTATGTGGGGCGACGACGGCATGGAGAGCAATCCTTTTGCGGCGTTGCTCGGCCTGCAGCTCTATGCGGAGCATGCGTATTCGGAAACGAAGCCGGATCAGGCGAAGCTGGCGGAGCGGGTCAAGTTCTGCACCGGCATCGAGGCCGACGCCTTCCTGACGTTCAAGGATTTGGACGAGGTGCCCGGCTCCGAGCCGAACAACCGGATGCAGAGCAATCCTTCGAAGTTTTTGCTGTACCAGGACGTGCTGCTCGGGCTGTTCGACAAGCAGATCGAAGGACTGGACCTGTCCGCGCATTATACGAAGGTGGAGCAGGACATCCGCAGCCGGCGCGTCAAGGAGGCCGAGCTGGATTACTTGTTCGAGGTGCCGGAGAAGCTGTGCGGCGTGCTGAAGCGGAAGAGCGAGATCGGCATTGAGCTTAAGCAGGCGTACGATGCCAAGGATACGGGGACGCTGCGACGCATCGCGACGGAAGTGCTGCCGGGGATTGCGGAAGCGGTACGGGAGCTGCGGGCCGCTCATCGCGCCCAGTGGCTGCGGATGTTCAAGCCGTTCGGCTGGGAAGTCATCGATATCCGCTACGGCGGGGTCGTCAACCGGCTGGACACGGCTTCGTTTAGGCTGCTCGATTATGTGGAGGGTCGGATCGGGCAGATCGAAGAGCTGGAGCAGGAGCGGCTCGTATACAGCTCGTCCAACCGGTTCAACAACCGCGGCGTCGGCTGGTGCAGCTATTATTACCGGATGGCGTCGCCGAATGTCTTTTTCCACGTGATGAATCCTTTTTAAACGGAATGAAGCAAGGGAAGCGCTCGCTGCTATAGCGGGGCTTCCCTTTTTGGCTTACTGTGTTAAAGGTTACCGGCGTTAAAAGTCGCGCAGCTTATCGAACGTGTCGAACAGCTTATCCACGTCCACTTCGACGCCTGCGGCAGACAACTGCTGCCGTGCCCCGCAGAGCAGGTCCTCCAGCACCGTATAAATTTCCTCGCGCTCCACCGTTTCGATAAAGCCGCTGCTGCGGTCCATTTGGTTGAACGCTTTGGTGTAGTCGGACACTAGCTTGTCCAGCGCGGATTCCGCCTCGACTGCCGTCATGCCGCCGCCCCGGATTTGCTCTGGTAACGTCGACATGGCCGCCAGTGTCTTTTTGTACAGATTCATCGCTTTCTTGGCTTGGGTTGCCGTGATGTGCTCCCGTCCGTCCCAGTCGCGGAAAGGATTATTAAGATTTTCGGCCAGCCATTCGGGCTTGCGCGGCTTGGTGATCGACAGATCCAGACCTTTGGGAGCTTCTTTCTTATATTTGTCCTTAATCGCTTTGGCGGCGTCGGCGGGCAGGCTGGTCATCCACAGCCACGTAAGGTTCGGCAGCCGGTCCGGACCGGGAAATGCTTCGCCGGAGAAGCCAAACATATCGTAGGTGCTGAATATTCTAAGGCTCGTTAATTGTTCGAGTTGTTGAAGATTAACGACGTTGCCGGGCTTGCCCCATAGACGCAGCTCCTTCAAATGCGGGTAGCTTTGGACGATCGGTCCAAGATCCAGATCCTTCGCCTGTGTCACGTGCAGTCCGGCCAAACGTTCGAGACCGCATACCGGCGGCACGTTATCCGTAAAGGCGGCCGTTAGCCATTGTCCGCCGTCTTCGGCATGGATTTTCAGCTTGGGCGAAGGAGTTCCCGTTAACGATAGAAAGGTCAACCCTTTATTTAAAAACAGCTCCTCCAATCCATCCGCCTGAAGGATCAGGCGCTCTAGGTTGCTGCTTCGGAGGTCAATTGACGTATAGCCGTGGTTTTCCAGCTGCAGTTCGTAAATAAACGGATTGCCGTTAACATACGGCAGCAGTGAGTCGTAGGGACGGTCGGCGGCGATGCGCGTCAGGCAGGGCAGCTGTTCCAGCGTGGACAAGTCGGAGAACTCCCGGAGCGCGACGGGATTGACTGCGCTGGCCGAGCGGGCCAACTGGACGCCGCCCACGACAACCGGCGTATTGTCCTTTGCCGCTTCCTTGAACGAACGGCGCCGATTTTCGGGAATGCTCCGCCACTTCAATTGATTGATCATACTTTTGCCTGTATGCCAACCGCCGCTGTAGCTGTTTGTTTCTTCGGTGACGAGCGGAGGCCGGTTTCCCGCCAAAATGTAATGTTTGGGGACCTGCGCTGTGACATATGAATGATCAAGCGTGTTGTTCCAAAAGTAATAATCGCAGTACAGCGGCTTCATCTTGTCGAGCTCTTCTTCCGTGGGCAGCTTGTCCCCGGTCCAGTCAAGCTCCAGCACGGCGGCCAGCGGCTTAGCCTTTTCCTCGATTCGGGTAACCTGACACGCAGCATAGCGCTGCAGCTGCTCGACGTATACGCAATATATATCTCCAACGTTCGGCTTCAATCCAATCATCCTTTCCATTTGGTAAACTATAAGTTTAGACGAGAAATGTATCATTAGGGAGAGGTCCTACGGGTTTCTTCTTTTATATCGGCCATCATTCTGGAAAATTTATCGGCTTCTTCAAAGTGAGGGAAATGTGCGGACTCCTCGAACCAGACGAACTGCTTTTTCGGAGCAAGGAGCTTTTCGTAATACCGGTAAGCCACCTCCGAGGGCGTCATATAGTCGTATCTCCCCATAGCCAGATAGACCGGCACCTTTAGTTCCGGGACCGTTTCGAATAAATTCGTATTTTCCGTTTGAGGCCGGATGGCGCGAAGCGACAACGCGTTTCCCCGGGCCAACCGAATTCCGTCCAAGAGGGTATATTCCGGCGAGAACAAGATGCCTTTGATCAGATCGGCATTCGAGTCGATTTGTCGCTCGGAGCCGCCGAAGGCGGTCACCCACTTCCGCTCCAACGTCGTATCTTTGCGGGGATTCGCATAGGGAGGGGAGCCGATCGATCGCAGGGCTTGGACCGCTTCTTCGTTGCTGCGGGCCTCTGCCTCGCGAAGGGCGAATTCATAAGAAAGCCTCTCACCTTCCGGGGAATTGGCCACTTGCCCGATCCCGATGTATGCATAATAATCGTCCGGGTATTTTTGAGCCGTCCATATCCCGAGCAGGCTCCCCCACGAATGTCCGGCAAGGAAAATTTTCGGCTGGTTGAATGTTTTACGCAAATAGTTGGTTAATTCGTGAGTGTCTTGAACGAGCTTATCGACCTGCAAATCGCCCTCGGTCATTCCCCACCGATACGATTTCCCCGAGCCGCGTTGATCCCAGTTGACTACCGTAAAATGATTTTCGAGCTCCTGCTGATATTTCCGCACATATGCAATTTGCGGATAGCCCGGGCCGCCGTGCAAGAACAGCAGAATCGGATTCCGCTTATCGCGGCTGCGAACAAGGATGGATTGCTCCGTGCCCCCCAGCGTTACTTGTTCAAGGCTGGCTACGCTGTCTGGGACAACGCCGCCTTGCGGGTCACGGATCAAGGGAGTCCGTGCCGGCACTAGGGACGCGATCCCGAGCAGAGCGAGAAGGCCTAGTCCCAGTAGAAGCTTCCTACGTTTGCCAATAACTTGCAGGATGGAAATCACTTCTCTAACCTTATTTATCGATAGTATACATGCGGTCATTCAGGCGCACAAGAAAAAAACGCCAGCCTTCTGAGGCTGGCGTATCCATTGAATTTTCCGGAAAATCAGTGTCCAATAACACCTGAATGATGCAGCTGCTTGGAGTACTTGCCCAAGAAGGACGTGAGCGTCGGTTTGAATATATAACCTATGCCCAAAAAGGCGATAAAAAAGCCGACCAACGTCCAGACATCCCTCATCAGCGTCGGGTAGCTTACCCCGGCGAGCGCTTCCCGCAGCCCGCTGATCGCATAGGTAAATGGCAGCATGGAATGAATTGTTTGAAAGAAAGCCGGTGTCACCTGAATCGGGAACGTGCCTCCCGAACCGGCGAGCTGGAGCACCAGCAGGACAACGCCGATCGATTTGCCGATATTGTTAAAGAGCGTGACCAGCGTGTACACGATCATAGAAAAGACAACACAATAAAACAGCGTAAGTCCGATGAACAACCCGGGCTCTTGAATGTGGATTTTCAGCAAGAAAATATCCCCAAGCGCTACGATGAGTCCCTGCAGCACGGATAAGGTGGCAAACAATAGGTATTTGCCCAGATACTCTTCGTGCGAGGTAAAGCTGAAATCCGCCGGTTGGAACTTGACGGTGAGCAGAGACGTGAGCAGCAGCGAACCGACCCACAAGCACAGCGTCGTATAGAAAGGCGTCATGCCCGCTCCGTAGTTGGCGATCGGGAATAACGGGTGCGTGCTCATCGTTACCGGAAGTGCAAGGAAGTTACTGTCTGCGATGCCCCTGTTTTGCAGCAGCTTGATCATGTCCTTGACATCGACCGTGCTGTCGATTTTTTGGAAGACCTCCGTCAGGTCGCTCAGGCGCTGCTGAAGGTCCGGCACGCGCTCCTTGAAATTCCGGATATCGTCCACCGCCACTTTGCCTCCGGATGACATGCTCGTCATCAAATCCTTCGCGGCGGCCAAATCCTCCTGCGTGTTGCCAAGAATCACGTTTACATCGGCGAGAAGGAGCGAGCCTTTTTGCAGATAGGATTCCGTTTTCGGAAACAGGGTCTGGTCGAGCGCAAGTGACAGTTTGCCGATATCTCCCGCAATCGAGAAGTTCATTCGGGTCAAATCCGGCAGTAATTTTTCCAGGTTATGGTTGTTCGCGATGTTCTTCCGGAGATCGGCCGTCTTGCCCTTCCACTCCTCGAGCCTTTGAGCCAGGTGTTTCAAGTCCTTGCTAAGCTGGAACGATCCTTTAGCGGAGGATTTGGCCAACGAGTTGGCATTTTTAAGAATTCTGTTGATCATGTCGCTAATGATCTCGATGTTTTGGGACAGCTTGCCGTCCAAGTCTGATTTTTTATAGGCCAGCGTCGTGCTTAAATTTCTGGTAAACGAGCTGATCTCGGCAGACAGCTGCCGTATTTTTTCCAGATTGTCGCGGAGACGGGCAAACGTCCGGATGTTCAAGGCTTCATCGAGCGGAGCCAGCAGTGCATTGACGGCAGTCTGGAATTTGGTGATTTTATCCAGAAGCCGGTCGTTGATCGGCTGCAGCTTATTTAAAATATTTTCTGCCGCATTAACATCCTTGATCTTGGCTTTTAAATCTAACAGAAGCACCCGGAATTGGTTCAGTTCGATTGCAATGTCGCTCGCCATCGCGAGGGTCTCTTCGGGCACCGTTACGCCCGCTTTTTCCAATTGCTCCGAAGTATCCTTCACCCGCTCCTGCAGCTGGTCGAGATCCGTGACCGCGTTGTCGAGCTGGGTGAGCACCTCCGGCTTATACACCGTCAGCTGGTTGTTTACATCCTCGGTCGTCTCGGTTAATCGGTTGAAAATCGTCTGTAGCCGATACAGGTCCTCTTTCACATCCGGCGCGATTTCTTTTAAATCGTCGCTGGCTTTGTACATATCCTTGCTTAATCCGTCGTTCAGCTCGATGAGTTTGCCGAGCGTATCCTGAACCGCAGGGACATGATTTGCCGTCTTATCCATCTGGGTAAAACCGTTCTCTGCCCGGTTCAGCATCTCGTCCAGATTTTGATTCAGCTTCGGCATATTTTCATTTAGGGTGTAAAGCAAATTTTTGTATTTTTCGATTTGCGGGTACTGCTGATCCAGCTCGGCGCCGGCTTTATTCAGCGTTTCGAACACTTTTCCCGTCACCGTTTCGATAAAGGAGGTGCTGATCTCCCGTTGGATCGTCGAGGCGCCCGCATCCGTCATTTTCGAGGCAATGGCATTTTCTTTTTCGTTAACGTAATATTCCAGTTCGGGCTTAACCGGCTGATCGCTGAGCATCGTGCTCATTTTCAGCGAAAAATCGTCGGGAATCACAATGGTGGCGTACACTTCGCCATTTTCCGCCTTGGCTATGCCCTCGTCCTTCGTATTATAGAAGGTCCAGCCGAGCTTCTCGTTCGACTGCAGCGAGTGAATGATTTCGTCCCCGATGTTAAAGGTAACCCCTTTGAGCGTACCGCCCTTGTCGTTGTTGACGACCCCGACCTTGATGCCCTTCGTATTGGAGTAGGGGTCCCAGGAAGCATAAATATTAATCCAAGCGTATAGCGATGGCAAAAGAACTAGCCCGCAAACCACCGTCAGGGTGACCCAATTCGTAACAATACGCCGGATATCGTGAGTATATATGCGCAAAACCGTCCGTAGAGAAACTTTTCGCATTGTTATCTGTACCTTTCATTGTGCCAGGAGAACAAGCTCCCTATATTTTTACGTATAGTATAGTATAGTATTATACAACATTCCCGGTGCATTTGAAGCGATATAATTTAGGAAGAAGCAAAAACGCCAACCTCGAAAGGCTGGCGTTCCTATCCGAAGATGGCTCACATCGGTTTCAAGGCGTGAATCTCTTCTTCCGTTAATCCGGTTGCTTTAACGATCAATGGAATATCGAGGCCCATCGACAGCATATTTTTGGCGACCTCAATTTTTCCTTCCGTCTTCGCTCCTTCAATCATCGAAGCTTCATCGTGCAAATATTTTTGCTCGCCTCGTACAGCCTGCGGGCTTCGGCATCCTGACTCAGGAATTCGAGCGTCGTCATCGCCTTCTTCAATGTCGGTTCGTTCATGGCCAGCACCTCCCAGTTGGATTTATCCGCGCCTTTCAGGAACAACAGCCAGTTGACCAGGCCGCCTTCCATCGGAACGGCGCGATCGTCAAGCTTCGGCAGCTCGATAAAGTGCACCTCGAGGTCGTCGATCAGGGGAATCAGCGTATGATCCTCTCGCAGGTGAAAGACGCTGTGGTAGCGGTCGTGGGGCAGGAAACATTATACCACGCTGCGATTTCGTTAGACACAGGATTTAGGTGGACGGAAAAATCGGCCTCGCTCTTTTTGGACCTTGGCAGCATACACTACTCCCATAGGAGGTGGAGCGGATATGCCGTCCAAAACAAGCATTCGGGCAGGCTTTGTCATTTTCGACGATGCCGGCAGGGTTCTTCTGGTTCGTCATGCGGACGGAAAAAGGAAATGGGGGCTGCCGGGAGGCCGGCAAAGAGAGGGAGAGGCGGCATGGGAAACCGCCATCCGCGAGTGCCAGGAAGAAATCCAGGTGGCGATGCACCCCGCCGATTTTACGCTGTCGGGCATCTATTATTTATCCGGACGCAACGCCTACGTTTTTGACTTTAAAGTAACGGAATGGGAGGGGACGCCCGTGCCGGACGGTAAAGAAATCGCCGAAGTCGGATTTTTCTTGGTGGATAAGCTCCCTGCGCCCATCTCCAAGTTTACCGTGCAAAGGATAAGAGATGCCGCTCGCAATCAAGGGGATGTCCTCTTGCGGAAACAGCAAGCCAAGCCGGAGCCGAACACGGCCAATAGGGCCGTTTATCGATTGAACGAATCGGATGCTTAGCGAAAAGGAGCTCCGCCATGGCCTCATGAAGGAGCTCTTTTTCATGCTTTAAACCTTAGATGTGCTTCCTCCAATGCTCCTGCCTGCGCAGGGCTTGTCCGGGTCATTTACAGTATCTTAACTTGACCCTCCACCCCTTTAGACCTATATTTATGACAAATGTACACGACAAGAACAAATGTAAAAAGCGATGGAAAACGACAACTTGAGGTGAGGGCATTGCAGGTAACGATTTTAGGCTACTGGGGAGGGTATCCCTCTGCCGGCGGAGCAACTGCGGGATACTTGGTCACAACGGACGAGGGGCAGATTTTGCTGGATTGCGGAAGCGGGGTGATGAGCCGGCTTCCTTACCATACGAGTGTCGAGCGGTTGTCCGGCGTCATTCTGTCCCACTTGCATCACGATCATATGGCGGATATCGGGATATTGCAATACGCCGCCGTCGGAGCTCTCCGCACGAACCGGATGAGCGAGAAGCTCAAGCTCTTCGCGCCGGAAGAGCCGTCGGATATGCTCGTCAAGCTGCAAGGTCCGCATTCGGACATCACGCCGATCCGCCCGGATTTGAAAGTCCGGCTCGCGGGCGCGGACATCGAATTCGTCCCTGTCGAGCATACGATTTCCTGTTTTGCGGTCAAAATCACGTACAAAGGCAAGGTCCTCGTCTATTCGGGCGATACCTCTTATTGCGAATCGTTGATTGAGCTGGCCAGGGACGCGGATATTTTTCTATGTGAAGCGACGATCTGCGAAGGCAGCTACCACACGACGGGGCAAGGACATATGGACGCCGGTCAAGCGGCCGCGATTGCCGAGAAAGCACGCGTGAAGAAGCTGGTGCTCGTGCATTTGCCCAGTGACGGGAATTTCGAGCTGATGAAACAAACGGCAAGCGCCGTCTTCGGCGGCCCGGTGTTTCTGCCCGACTCGGCCAGCATGTACACGGTCTAACCTACACATTGAAACGGAGCGAAGCCATGTATCGACTACTCGCCTTGGATATGGACGGCACGCTGCTGAACCGCAGCAAAATCATCACGCCCGCCGTTCGCGACACTTTGCAAGCCGCGATTCGAGAGGGGGTGAACGTCACCATCGCTTCGGGGCGCTTCCCCGCATCGGTCTGGCTCCACGCCCGGCATGTAGGGATGAACGGCTGCTTGATTGCTTTCAACGGCGCCGTCATTCTGGATGCGGAAACCGGCGAACGGGTGCAAGGCTTTCCGATCCCGCCCGATGCGGCAAGACGTATCGCGGAGTTGGCGGCTGAAGCAGGCGCATATGTACATTTTTACGGCTACCGGACGCTTTTTGTAGAGCATATGAACGAGATGAACGCGAGTTGGCCGCTGGCTAACGTCGTCATCGATCCGGACAAGCCGTTGACCTATGAGAACTATGGGGAGCAAGCCGACCTTATCAGGGTGAAGCAGGTTGGCCGTCTGGCCGCCTTCGCCGAGTCGGTATCCGAACCGCTGTACAAAGCGACGATCATTAGCGAAGACCCCGAATTGCTGGTCAGGCTATACGACGAGCTGCGGTCGTGGAACGAATTGGCTTTGACGAAAACCGGACAGCGGCGCTTCGATATCCATGCGGCCGGCGTCAGCAAGCGAACGGCGCTCGAAGCGCTGTGCCGGATGTACGGGATGCATGCAGCCGAAGTCGCGGCGATCGGCGATTACGACAACGATGTGGACATGCTTGGGTGGGCGGGGCTCGGCATTGCGATGGCGAACAGCAGCGACCGTGTGAAGCAGGCTGCGGACGCGGTGACGGCAAGCAACGAGGAAGACGGCGTGGCTGAAGCGGTTCGGCGTTACCTTTTATCCTGAGTTACCGGATCGGTTCATGCGGTGTTTATAAAGGTTGCCATTCAAATTAACAGCCGTTTGACAAATGCTCTTTATACTACATATATACACATACCAAATACATCGCGTAGGGAGAGAATGAGGTTGTTGAAAAAAGGTTCTTTACTGATGAGCTTGACGGCATTACTCGTATTCAGCGGTTGCGGCACAAGCGGACAACCGGCGGCTAACCAAGGAGCGCAGCCCGGTTCGAAGCAGGAGCCTGCCAAGCAAGGTGCGAACGGGCCCTCGGGCAAGCTTACGTTCTATACGTCCCAGCCGGAAGACGATGTCTCGAAGCTCGTCTCGGCTTTCAATAAAAAATACCCGGATGTGAAGGTGGAAAGCTTCCGTTCCGGCACCGAAGAAGTCACCGCGAAGCTGCAAGCGGAGAATCAAGCCGGCAAAGTGCAGGCCGACGTTCTCCTGCTGGCCGACGCCGTGACGTTCGAAGGCTTGAAAAAGCAAAATCTGCTCGCTTCCTATAAATCGCCCGAGCTGGCGAAAGTCCCGAAAGATCTCGTCGATCCGGACGGCGCTTATTCCGGTACGAAAGTGATGGCTACCGTGCTCGCGGTCAACACCCAAAAGGTAAAAACGCCGCCGACGTCCTGGAAGGCGCTCGCCGCGGCCGAGAGCAAGGATGCCGCCATCATGCCGAGCCCGCTGTACTCCGGCGCAGCAGCGTATAACGTCGGCGTTCTGTCCCGTACGGACGGCTTCGGCTGGGATTTCTTCAAGAGCTTGAAGGCCAACAACGTCGCGGTCGTCAAAGGAAACGGGGCGGTGCTGAACGCCGTAGCCGGCGGGGAGAAATCGTACGGCATGGTCGTCGATTACCTCGTCGCCCGCGAGAAGGCGAAGGGCTCCCCGGTTGAGTTGGTGTATCCTTCGGAGGGCGTTCCGGTCATTACCGAGCCGATCGGCATTTTGAAAAACGCGGCCAACGAAAAAGCGGCCCAAGCGTTCGTGGACTTCGTCCTGTCGGAAGACGGCCAAAAGCTCGCTTCCAGCATCGGGTATACGCCGATCCGCGAAGGCGTAGAAGCCCCGAAAGGACTGAAAAGCATCAACCAATTTAAAGTCATTTCTTCGGAGATTTCCAAATTGGCGGAAGCCCGCGAAGCGGACAAGAAGCAGTTCACCTCCGTCTTCGGGCAATAAGAAGCGGAGCGCATAGTCTATGATCGATTCCAAACAGATACGGCTTGAACGGACCCATGAGGAGAAAGGGGACAAGCCCGTCCCCTTGTCCTTTCCTTCCTTTCTATCGAAACGAGTGCTTGTAGGCGTTGCCTTTATACTTCTGCTCGTCTTTTTCGTCCTACCGATCGGCAAGCTGATCGTTTTAAGCATGCAGGGCACCGCCGGTCCGACGCTTGCACATTACTCGGAAATGCTGCAGCAGAGCCGCCTGTGGAAGACGTTAAACGATACGTTCGTGATCGTGGCCGGCTCCTCTCTCGTCTCGATTGCGCTCGGCGTGCTGGCGGCTTGGCTGATGGCCTACAGCGACATCAAGCACAAGAAAACGCTGCATATGGCGATGCTGCTTTCTTTTATACTGCCATCTTATGTCCTGACACTGTCCTGGTCTTCCTTCATGGGCAGCCAAGGGATTGCGGCCAGCCTGCTGCATCTGGTGAACCCGGATGCCAAGCCGTGGAGCATGTACAGCTACGGCGGCATTATTTTCGTCATGGGGATTCATCATTTTCCGCTGGTGTATTTGCTGACCGTGGATGTGCTGAAAAAAATCCCGCGCGATCTGGAGTGGGCGACAAGAGCCAGCGGGGCCGGAAGATGGAAAACGTTCCGTTTGGTCACCCTTCCATTGGCTTTGCCCGGCTTGACGGCCGGCGGGCTGCTGGCGTTTCTGGCCTCGCTCGACAACTTCGGCATCCCTGCGTTCCTGGGCATTCCGAAGCAGATTTCCGTGCTTAGCACACTCATTTACGAAGAGATTATCGGCTTCGGCCCGTCCGCCTTCTCCCGTGGCGCCGCTTTATCCGTCATGCTGGGCGTGATCGCCATCATCGGCACGCTTCTGCAATGGCTCGCGGTCCGCAAAATCAAGGCGGCCGATACGGTCGTCGTCGATAATAGCCCGCGCTTTACGCTGGGGAAGCACCGGACTTGGGTTACCGCAGCCGTATGGGCATTTCTAGCGGTCATCACGGTCGTGCCGCTGGTGTCCATGATCGCTCTTTCTTTGAAAAAGGCGTACGGGCTTCCTTTTCAACCGGCGAATTTGACGCTTTCGAACTATAAATACATTTTGCTGGAAAATGAAAAAGTATGGCAGTCGATCCAAAACAGTCTGACACTATCGGCGACGACGCTGGTCATTTGTCTCGTATTTGGCTCCCTGCTCGCTTATGTGCGGGTGCGCAAGCCTTCGTGGCTGACCAAATCGGCGGAGCTTGCCGTGGCCCTGCCTTATACGCTGCCGGGGATCGTGTTCGGCCTAGCGATGATCTTCGCGTGGATGCAGCCCATTCCCGGCTGGAATCCCGGCATTTACGGCTCGATCCGCATTTTGTTTATCGCGTATGTATGCCGGTTCATGATTTTGCAGGTGCGGGCGGGCATTACCGCTTTCACGCAAATCGATCCTTCGATGGAGGAGGCGGCGCATATTTTCGGCGCGGGATTCTGGAAAAAGTGGGCCTTCGTCCTGCTTCCATTGCTGCTGCCGGGGCTGCTGAGCGGCGCATTCCTCGTCTTCCTGACGGCGTTCACGGAGCTTACGGTATCCGCGCTCCTATGGTCAACCGGCTCGCAAACGATCGGCGTGACGATATTCGGCTTCGAGCAAGCCGGCAATACGCTGTACTCTACCGCGTTGTCCAGCCTGATCGTCCTCTTGATTATGGTGGGGATGGGGCTTCTGCATCTGGTTCGGAAGTTCTCAGCCCAAAAAGGAGTCCAGTCTTCATGAGCATTCAATTAGTGGAAGTCAGCAAAACGTTCGGAGCTTTTCAGGCGCTGAAGCCTTTGAATTTAACGATAGAAAAAGGCGAGTTTGTCGCCATTCTCGGTCCTTCCGGCTGCGGCAAAACGACGCTGCTGCGCATGCTCGCAGGCTTCGAGCAGCCGACCGCCGGCGAGATCCGCATGAACCGGACGACGGTAGCGAAGCCGGGTTTCAGCCTGCCGCCGGAGAAGCGGAGAATCGGCATGGTGTTTCAGGCTTTTGCCCTGTGGCCCCATATGAATGTGACGGAGCACATCCGGTTTCCGATCCGTCATCATAAGGAAACTCCGTCTTATATTCGCGAGCGGGAGCAGGAACGCATTGCGAGCGTGCTCCAGATGGTCGGATTGGCGCAGCACGGCGACCGCATGCCGCACGAGCTGTCTGGCGGACAGAAGCAGCGGGTGGCGATTGCCCGCGCGATTGCGGCGGAGCCGTCGCTGCTGCTGATGGACGAGCCGCTCAGCAGCTTGGATGCGATGCTGCGCATGGATATGCGCCGCGAGATTCAAGCGATTCACCGGCAGACCGGAACGGCCATCGTGTACGTGACGCATGATCAGGGCGAAGCGCTCGCCATGGCGGACCGAATCGTCGTGATGAAGGACGGATGCATCGAGCAGATCGGGACGCCGCAGGACATTTACCTGCGCCCGGAAACCGAATTTGTCGCGAAGTTCGTGTCGAAGGCCAACCTGATCCGCGGACGCTGGAACCGCGACAGCTTTGTGCCGGTAGGCTCGGACGGTACCGTTCAGTGGCAGGGCGGCCGCGTCGCCGATCATTTCAAGTCGTGCGGCATGTACCCGGTCCGGCCCGACCAGTTCAAGCTCGGTTCTTCGGCGCAAGCCGGGATTACGGGGGAAGTGACGAACGTGCAGTTTCAGGGAAAAGAATTCCATTACCATGTCCGGTCCGAGGACGGTCAATGGGAGATCAGCTCGCCGCTGCAATTTCAACTGCACGATAAGGTCTCTCTCCACTTGCCGGCGGAAGAACAGCTATAGAATTTTACTGCACCGAGGTGTTGATGTGACCCGAACGCGAAGCATGATTTTTTTTGATATCGACGGGACCTTGCTGGATCATGACAAGCGGCTGCCTGCTTCCGCGAAGGAAGCCATCCTTACGCTGAAGGAGGCGGGGCATGAGGTCGCTTTTGCGACAGGCCGCTCTCCGTTCATGCTTGAGCCTTTGCGCCGCGAGCTCGGCATCGATTCCTTCGTCGGCTTCAACGGCCAATATGTGATGCTGCACGGCAAGCTGATTTATACCAACCCGATTCCGACGGAGGTCATTCGTTCGTTATCCGAATACGCGCTGCAGCAAGGTCATCCGCTCGTTTATTTGGACGAGGAAGGCATGAGAAGCAGCAGCAGGCGTCATCCGTACGTCGAGGAAAGCATCGGGACGCTGCAATATCCGCATCCCGAATACGATCCGCATTTTTACGCAGACCGGGATATTTACCAAACGATGCTGTTCTGCACCGAACAGGACGAATCCGGCTACATCGAGCGGTTCCGGAAGCTGGACTTTGTCCGTTGGCATCGGCTGTCCATGGACGTGCTTCCCTTCGGCGGCTCAAAAGCGCAGGGCATCGAGCGGTTCATCGATAAGCTCGGCTTCCGGCGAGAGCAGGTGTACGCCTTCGGCGACAACCTGAACGATCTGGAGATGCTCCAATATGTCGGCCACAGCGTGGCGATGGGGAACTCGCCGGAATCCGTGAAAAAAGTAGCGCGTTACATTACAAAGGATGTCAGTCATGACGGTATTGCGTATGGGCTTGAACTTGTGGGCTTGTTGTAGGCAGTATATATAGAAGAAACCTTCAATCCGCTTTCGTGGGTTGAAGGTTCTTTCTTTGTACGGATTTGGGAAAAAGCGCTTTGGTTGCCGCGCTCAGCCTTTCCTTACCCGGTACTTATGGAAAAAGCCGCGAATTTCCTTCCATTCCCGGTACACCCGGTAAGGCTTGCTGGCGACCCTGGCCGGAAGTGTGAGCAGAAACTGGCTGACATGTCGCCTGTACTCTTCGGTCATTCTGGCGGGCTTGGTACGGATTCTGGTAAACAGCTCATCGTACAGCTCATGCGAAAGATCGATCTGCATGGAAAGCCGCCGATGGCACGCCTGACACTCAATCTCGGAGATCCGTTTATTCAGGTAACTGATCACATGATCCTGCTCTTGCTTGCAATCGTTGCAGTACAGAAAAGTTTCAAGCCGGGTTTCTTTCATGAGGCTCCCTCCGTTGGCGGTTCGTTCGGCTGCGATCAAGGTTCTATTTTAACTTCGCGGCGAGGCTGGATGCGGTCGGCTCGTCGGTGATCAGCACATGCACGTACTTGCCTTTCAGCGCAGCAAGGATGCTGTCCACCTTGTGCAGTCCGACCGCGATGGCGATAACCAGCTTTACGGCTTTCAGATGCTCCAGCTCGATGCCGATCACTTTATTATTGATAGAGTGGCTGCAAAGGGCCCCGTCTTGATCGATAAAGCGGGAATTGATATCGGCCACCGCGTTCAAGGCTTTCAATTGCTGCAGCACCTCTTGGTTCAAATAGCCGATTTCTTCCATGGTCGACATGGCAAACGGATTCCCGATGCCGACCAGTGCCAGATCGATTTGCTTGCCTTCCTCCAGAACGGAAGAAATGTTCGGAAGCTCGACGATTTTATCCCGCAGCTCTTCGGTTTCCACCACCGCAGGAGCATACAGCGATTCGCATTTTACGCCCAGTTTTTTGGACAGCTCGTACGCGATCTGGTTGGCATGGATTTCGGTCTTGTCATTGCCCATCCCACCGACAAGCGGGACGATCTTGAGGTTCTCTTTCTTTTCAAAAGGAAACTCTTTCACGACGTGGAACAGCGTCGTTCCCCACGATACGCCGATGCGCTCGGCCTGCTTCATCGCCTTGAGCACAAAACCGGCCGCCGCTTTGCCGACCGTGCTGTAAACCAGCTCCTGCTTCAAGTCGCGGGTAGGCACAACGATCGCTTGCTTGAGGTCGAAGGCTGCTTCGATTTCCTTCTCCAGATCGCCGGTTTCCAGCGTATCGTCATGAATGAGAATTTCCACGACGCCTTCGTCGCGTCCCTTCTGGAGCAGCTTGGAGACGGCGGGCCGTGAAATGCCGAATTTCACCGCAATTTTTTCCTGGGTCCAAGCTTCAAAATAATACAGCTTCGCGATTTTCACGATTAGCTTTTTTTCCTCGGAATTTAACATGAACGACCGCCTAACATTTGTTCTCACCTCATACATTTGTAGTAACTATAAGGTTAATCAGGCGAAGGGTCAAGTTAAGAATCCGTAAAACTCGTCCTTCAACTCGGCTGCCCCGAGCTTAACGGGCATTTACTATTTTTCTGACTTTACTTCCGGTAACAAACTTGTCTTTTGGATCTAATTATGGTAAGCTTAGGTTAATCATAAATTTGACCTGTGAATTCACATATTGTAAAGGGTTATCATTTGTGTGATGGAACCTTTTTCAATATGTGAATTTTTTATTTCTTTGAAGGATAAAAAAGACATGTTAAAACAAATTTTGGAGGTCATACGATGCAAACAGGTACAGTAAAATGGTTTAATGCCGACAAGGGTTTTGGCTTTATCGAAATGGAAGGCGGCGGCGACGTATTCGTGCATTTCAGCGCGATCACAGGTGACGGCTTCAAATCGTTGGATGAAGGCCAGCGTGTCACATTCAATGTGGTGCAAGGCAACCGCGGACCGCAAGCCGAAAATGTTGTAAAGCTGTAATGTAAGCCCAAGCAAACTGCCCTTAACTTGTGTTGAGGGCAGTTTTTTTAGGATCAAGGGTTTTTAAATCAAGGGAGGGGTTAACTGTGAACTTTCAAAAGAAATCGTTAGAGGATATCCCTGAGGAAAACACGACGATCTGGTCTTGCAGCAAGGAAGGATGTAAGGGCTGGATGCGGGACAACTTTGCGTTCGAGGATGTGCCGGTATGCCGGCAGTGCCACTCCCCGATGGTTCGTAGTGTGAAGATGCTGCCCTTGCTGGTCAATCCGAATGGCGACCTGAAGTCGCTCAAGAAAGGCATACAAATCTCGTAGCCCACG
Source organism: Paenibacillus tyrphae (assembly GCF_024158745.1). Lineage (GTDB taxonomy): Bacteria > Bacillota > Bacilli > Paenibacillales > NBRC-103111 > Paenibacillus_G > Paenibacillus_G tyrfis_A. The sequence goes on from NZ_JAMZAW010000021.1 coordinate 82,818, forward strand.
ATCGCATGTCCATACATGCAAGCGTTCCTCAAGAGCTGAAGATCCGAACGGTCACGGCTCCCTTTCCCAGCGTTTTAAGAACAAGGACGACCTTTTTTAGGTGGTCCTTGTCGAGCTTGTTGAGAAACCCGCTTCGCGTATAAAATTCTCGGCATACGCCGGTGGGGTATATCCCTCCAGCCGCTCTTGAAACCCGTGAACTTGATTACAATTAGCGGTATTTTCACGGGTTTCAAAGGCGGACGTAAAACTCTTACGGGATATACCCCACCTCTATTTCTCTGAGATTTTCTACCGATAGGGTTTCTCAACATTCTGAACAAGGACGACCTTTTTAGGTGGTCCTTGTTTCCTTTGTGCTTATCGTTTTAGCGGTTGAAGCTTGTACCCAATGGCTAGTAACTAAATTTAACCGAAAGTTGAAAGCATGCAAAAAAGCTACCGACAATGGCTGTCAGCAGCAGTAGCTTACCGCCCTTTAAGGAGGGTTGGAATTATAGAACCGGCTCGCCCGGCCGGTCCAGACGGTATAAATTGCGATAGCGCGGATAGCGCTCCATGAGTTCGGCGTGCGTGCCTCTCATTTCGATGCGGCCGTTTTCCATAAATATAATTTCGTCCATCTGCTCGGCCCCGACGAGATGGTGCGTAACCCAGATCAAGGATTTGTCCCGCAGCGTATCGAAAATCGTAGCCAGCAGATCCCGTTCGGTCCGGGGGTCGAGGCCGACCGTCGGCTCGTCCAGCAGCACGACCGGGGTGTTCTGCAGCAGGATGCGCGCAAGCGCGATCCGCTGACGTTCGCCGCCCGAAAAGCGCTGCCCCGTTTCGTGCATGGGCGTCCGATAGCCTGCGGGCAGCGATTCGATCAGGGCATCCAGCTTGACGAGCTTGGCTGCCAGGCGAATGTCTTCGTCCGAGGCTTCGGGCTTCCCGAGCCGGATATTGTTCGCCACCGAAGTATCGAACAGGTGCGGACTCTGGTTCAAGACCGAGACGACGCCGGAGATGCCGTCGCCAAGCGAATGCGCCGGCCTGCCGTTCACAGTAACTTGGCCTTCCGTAGGGAAGAGCGCCCCCTGAATGAGCTTCAGCAAGGTCGATTTGCCTGCGCCGCTGCGGCCGATGATCGCGATTTTCTTCCCCTGCGGAAGATCCAGGGATACGTGGTCGATTTCCCGTCGGCTTCCTGCTTCATATTGATAGCTGGCGCTATCGACCTGAATATGCGCCGTTTTCCAGAGCGCCGCGGCCTCCGGGTTGTCCTGCACTGGGGCAGGGGAGCTGCCCGCCTGCCCGCCAATCCCCGACAGCCGGTTCAGCGACTCCCGGTACTGCGGCAGCTTCTCCACGGCCTCCGAAAGAGGCAGGAACACATCCGCCACCGGGAACACGACGAGCACGAAGGCGGCAATCAAGGTCGCGGCGATTCGCTGGTCGGCCGCTTGCTGGCCCGCCCAATAGATCATGGAGACGACCATGAGGCCGACCACCCCCTGGGCGATCGCATTTCTTCGCCGCGTCCAATCGCTCGTTCGCCGTTCCAGTCTCGCCATTTCCGCTTCGTCGGCTTCGTAGCTTTCAATAAAGCTCGCCGCTCTTCCGCTGACGACCCAGTCGTTCATCCCGAGCACCGCGTCAGTCAGCTTCCGATATAGGCCGCCACGCTGTCGCTTGATCAGCGTATGGTTCCTCCGCGTTACGGCTAAGGAAGCGACAGGCAGCAAAAGGCCGAGAATCAACAAATAAATGGCCGTCAACAGCGCAAACCTACCGTCGAAGCAGCCCAGCGCCGCAACCGACAATACGAACACGATGAAAGCGGCCGCTCCCGGAAACACGATGCGGAGATAAACGTTTTGCAGATGCTCGATATCGTCAGCCAGCACGCCAAGCATGTCGCCCGTGCGGAAGCGGGAGCGGATGAACAGCGCCTGCGGTTCGAGGAGCCGATACAACCGGACGCGCAGGTGCGAGATCATGCGCAGGATCGTATCGTGTCCGACGAGGCGTTCGACATAGTGCACGACCGCCCGGCTCGTCCCGAAGGTTCGGACCAAGACGATGGGGACGTAGACCATCAAGATATTTTCCGGCCGCAGTGCCGACTTGGAGATGAGATAGCCGGAAGTGAACATCAGGGAAGCGGCGCACCCGGCCGTTAACGCCCCTAATGCCACAATCGCCGCGAACCGCCAGTAAAAGGCCCGCGACTCCGGGCGCAGCCAAGCTTCCCGCTTCATGATATCCCCTCCCGCTGCGATGTGATCAATTCATAATAAATCCCTTTGTTCGCCAATAATTCCTCGTGCGTGCCTGTTTCGGCGACTCGCCCCTGATGCAGGACGATGATCCAGTCCATATCCGGCATCCAGTGCAAGCGGTGGGTCGCCAGAAACACCAGCTTATTCTCGAACAAAGAAAGCATCGTGTCTTTAAGCTCGTACTCCGTCTCGATGTCCAGATGGGCGGTCGGCTCATCGAGCAGCATCACCGGCCGCCGGCTTAGAAAAGCGCGGGCCAGGGCGACACGCTGCTCTTGCCCGCCGCTCAGCGGCCGCCCGCCATTGCCCACGATTTCCCCGCTGCCGCCCGGCAAACCGGCAACGAGCTCGGCAAGTCCGGCCGCGGCGATCGCCCGGTCGACTTCTTCCTGCGGCGCGTCCGGGGTGTAGAAGCGAATATTGTCCGCCAAAGAGCCGTGGAACAAATACGGATGCTGCGGAATGTACGTCGTTTGGTTAAGCCAAGCCTCTGCGTGCATGGAACGAACCTTGCAGCCGTCAAGTTCAATATTTCCTTCCGTCGGATGCAGAAACCCGCCCAGCACGTCGATCAGCGTCGATTTCCCTGCGCCGCTCTCGCCGACGATGCCGATTTTCCGCAAGCCCCGGATTCGCACGGACACGTTCTGCAGCGATGGTGGTCCTTCCGGCTCATGCTGCACCTGTATCCGGGAAAGCGTCAGCTCGCTGTCGCTGTTCCAGACGAACGAGGCCGGAAGCTCGGGCGCGGCTTTTGCCCCGGACGGCCGATCCAGAATCGCCCGAATCGCCTCGCCGGCTTCTTTGCCATTCAAGGTGGCATGGTAATCGGCCCCCGCCAAGCGGACGGGGAGGAAATACTCCGGCGCCAAAATAAGCACCATGAGCCCCGTTACTAACATGAGGTCGCCGTTCACCAGCCGCAGCCCTAAACTGACGGCTACCGAGGCGACGGACAGCATGGTGAAGAAATCGAGCGCAAACGACGACAAGAACGCCACGCGCAGGGTGCGCATCGTCGCCGAGCGGTATTTATCGCTCACCCGCCCGATCGTTTCGCTGTGCGAGCGGCTGCGGCCGAGCACCTTCAGCGTCTCCAGCCCGCGGAGCGAATCGACAAAATGATTCGACAAGACGCGGTAAGACTGCCACTGCTGCTGCATTTGCTTGCGCGCGGCGAGTCCGATCAAGATCATGAACGCGATGAGAATCGGCATTGTCACGAGCAAAATGACGCCCGATACGGCATCGAGCCAGAACACGTATGCCAGCACGACCGCAGGGGTAACCCCCGCGGAAGGCATGCGGGGAATCACCAGCTCCAGAAAGGTGCGGAACCGCGAGATTCCGTCCAGCACCAGCGTAACCAGGTTGCCTGTGCCCTCCGTTTTGGCGAACCTTGGCCCGAGCTCGAACAGCTTCTCCATCAGTTGCTTGCGCAAGCTCGCGCCCGTCTTTTCGGCATAGCGATACGCGATCCTTTGCTGGACGAGTCCCGTCGCCTGGCGAAGCAGAAATGCGAGCAGAAACAGCAGCGTGGTCCCTGTCAGCTCCTGCAGCGGCTTGCCGGCAAACAGGGCGGAGACGACCTCCGCCAGCCATGCCGCCTGACCTAGGATGGCGGCGCTCTGCACCAAAGTCAGCAAGGTCATGATGACGAGAACCGGCTTGATTCCTTGATAACCGAGCAGCGCCTTTCCCATGTTAGTACTCCAGGTGCTGCTTTTCGTGCACGCGTTTGTGGAAGACGAAGTAGCTCCAGATTTGATAGCCGAGCACGAAAGGAAGCAGGCCTAAAGCGACGTACGTCATCACGGTTAGCGAATACGGACCGGAAGCGGCATTGTGGATCGTCAGGTTAAACGCGCTGTCGATGGAGCTGATCATCACCCTCGGGAACAATCCGATGAACACGGCAACGATCGCCAGAGCGATCACGGCTCCCGTCATGCCGAATGCCCAGCCGTCCTTCTTCTTGGCGTTAAAGGCGCCGGCCAATACGAACGCGGCGACCCCGGCAACGGCCATGACTGACAAAATGCCGCCGCGGACCTGGAATACGTCCGTCATCGCGTAAGTCATCGCCCCGAATACCGCCAGCAGCCCCGCAAGTGGAATCAGCAGCCGGCCGCCCAGCGCACGCGCCCGATCCTGCAAGTCTCCGGTCGTCCGCAGTGTCGTAAACATCAGGCCGTGCACGAGGCACAGCACCGTGACCGTCACTCCGCCGATGACGCTGTAGACGTTCACGATATCGAACAATCCGGCGCGCATTTCCATCTGCCCGTCGATCGGCAGGCCTTTCAGCAGGCAGGCGAAGACGACGCCGAGCAGGAACGGAGGCAGCAGACTGCCCATGAAGATGACGCCGTCCCAGGTCTTCTTCCAGCGCTGATTGTCGACCTTGCCGCGAAACTCGAAGGCGACGCCCCGGCCGATCAAGGCCAGCAGAAGAACGACAAGCGGCGTGTTGAAGCCGCTGAACAGCGTGGCGTACCAGTTCGGGAAAGCCGCGAACATCGCGCCGCCCGCCGTCAGCAGCCAGACTTCGTTCGCGTCCCAGAACGGGCCGATCGAATTAATTAATACGCGGCGCTGTCCGTCGGTTTTGCCCAGCAGCGACGCAGACATGCCCACGCCGAAATCGAAGCCCTCCAGAAAGAAGAAGCCGACGAACAAAACCGCTACAAGAATAAACCAAAGCTCATTTAGAGAAAGCATGTTGTCCCTCCCTGTCGAATGGATCGTCCGTATGCGCGAATTCGGCATGATCGACGGCATTCGGCCCTTTTTTGATCACTCGGATGAATAAGTAGGCCATGACGATAGCGAGCACCGTATAGGCGCCGGTGAACGAGATCAGCGAGAACAGCACCTGCCCGGCGCTGACGCTCGGGGACACCCCGTCCTCGGTGCGCATAAGCCCGAATACGGCCCACGGCTGACGGCCGATCTCGGTCATAATCCAGCCCGAGGTGTTGGCGATGAACGGCATGGAGATCCCCCACACCATCGCGTGCAGGAACCACTTGCCCGCTTGCTCCAGCTTGTTGCGGGCCGCGAGATGGCATCCGTACAGACCCAGCAAAATCATAATCGAGCCGGCTGCTACCATAATGCGGAAGCTCCAGAACGTCGTGCGCACCGGCGGAATGTAGTTGCCCGGACCATACTTTTGCTCGTATTCCGCTTGAAGGTCTTTCATCCCCGGCACGCTGCCGGAAAACTTGCTGTACGACAAATAGCTGAGCAGATACGGCACTTTGATTTCCATCGTATTCTGCTGCTTCACCGGATCGATGAACGCCGTGACCGTCCAAGGCGCAGGATCGCTGCTCGTTTCCCACAGGCCTTCGCTGGCCGCCATTTTCATCGGCTGGGTGGCAACCAGGTATTGCGCCTGCTGGTGGCCGAACAGCGCTACGGCGACGGAGGAGATCAAGGCGATCACGATCGCGAGTTGAAACGACTTTTTGAAGAAAGATACGTCTTGGCGCTTCAGCAGCTTCCAGGCGCTGATCCCGGCCACCAAGAAGGAGCCGGTCAGAAAAGCGCCGAACACCGTATGCGGGAATTCCCACCACAGCTGGCCGTTCGTGATCAGAGCGAGGAAGTCGTTCATTTCCGCTCGCCCGTTATTGACCGCGAAGCCTACCGGACGCTGCATAAAGGAGTTGGCCGCGAGAATCCAGAACGCCGACAGCGTCGTGCCGATGGACACCAGCCAGATGCAGGCCAGGTGGACCTTCTTCGACAGCCGTTCCCATCCGAAGATCCATAAGCCGATAAACGTCGATTCCATGAAGAACGCCAGCAAAGCCTCGATGGCCAGCGGAGCGCCGAAGACGTCTCCGACAAACCGCGAATAATTCGACCAGTTCATACCGAACTGAAATTCCTGCAAAATCCCGGTGACCACGCCGACGGCGAAATTGATCAGAAACAATTTGCCCCAGAACTTGGCCATCCGTTTATATTCTTCCTGGCCTTTGACTACGTACATCGTCTCCATAATCGCAATCATCAGCGCTAATCCGATCGAGATGGGCACGAAAATAAAGTGAAAAATCGTCGTTGCGGAAAACTGTATGCGCGAGAGCATCACTACATCCATGGGATTCCTATTCCACCTTTCTCCTGAACCTGTTGTTTTGGCAAACCGTCACGGATTGTTGTGAGGATTGTCATGGTCTATCTCTATTGTGAGGAAAGCTTGTCCCGGAAAATATGATCTAGATCACAGTGATCCCGGGAATTCGTTTGTGAAAAATCGAACTTTTGAACTATTTTGGAACATGTCCCGATTCATTTTCAGACATGCTATAATTTAGGGATCGAAGCATAGGAACGGCAGCAGGGGGTGGGACGATGATTGGAAGCGTATACCGGAGATACATTAAAAACAACTTGTTCATGAAGCTGCTGCTTTCGTTTGCCCTCATTACGATTCTGACCATCATCACGCTCTCGTACATGATGTATCACGTGATGTCGCAATCTGTCGTACAGCGGGAGATGGACAACCAGAAGAAGGCGATGGAAAGTGTAAACGCGTTTTTGAGCGAAAAATACGAGTCGGTGCAATCGATGGTGCTTGGTGTATACCGCGATCCGAGGCTAGCTGCCGACATCTCGTATTTCCTGCAGCATGATTTTCGGGATTATATCGAGCACGGATTGAACCGATATTATGAAGAAGACGTCGCTCCATACGGCTTGTCCTATTTCGCCAACCGGATTGAGGACGATACGGATATCCGGAATCTGATGCTGTACAGCGCAGAGAAGCAGTCCTTGTATGTGTACAACCGGCAAAAATCGGCGAAGCTTCATATTACAAATGCCGTCCATTCCTATGTCCCGGACGCGATGGCGTTGGACAACAAGAACGTTTCGGTGCCGAATCCGTGGATCCGCAAGGAAATCGATCAATGGGACCCCCGGCTGTTTGCCGTCCGGGCTGTCATGAACGACAAAAATTCACTGAAATATATCGGGCAGCTTTTGATTTATTTCGACTCCGACGGCATTTGGAAGTCGCTGGCCAGCTACAAAGAGACGCTCAAGGGGACCATTCTCGTGCTGACCCCGGACGGGAATGTAATTTTCGATTCTTCCGGCACGTATTACGGCAAGTCTTATCCTTATATGAACCAAATTCAACAGGAGACGGGCATGCTGGAGCAGGAATCGTATATTACGACGCTGGCGCAAAACCAGGCGGGCTATGTCGTAGTCGGCGCGATTCCGAAGCAGGAGATCGCAGCCGCTTCCCAAGGCTGGAAACGGACGATCCTCATCGCCAGCGTGCTGGGCATTCTGATTGCCATTCTGTTTCCGTCGCTCGTGGTGATCAATTTCGCCAAGCGGACGAACAAAATTATCCGGTTCATGAAAAAGGTAGAGACCGGAGACTTGACCTCGCGCATCATCGAGCCGAAGGAAGACGAGCTGGGCCAAATTTCCCGCAGCTTCAACGATATGCTGGACGAGCTGAACCGCTATATTGAGCGGGTGTATAAAGCGGAAATCCGGCAAAAGCATACGGAATTCGCGGCGCTTCAGGCGAGGGTCAATCCGCATTTTCTGTACAATACACTCGAAGTGATCCGGATGCGGGCTATCTCCCAAGGCGCGCATGACGTAGGCGAGATGATCTTCAGCCTGTCGGCGCTGTTCCGCAACGTGGTGCAGCAGAAAGCCGTCTATACGCTCAAGGACGAGTTGGAGGCGTGCCGTCTGTATTTGGAGCTGTTCCGTATCCGGTATAAAGATCGATTTACTTACGCCATCGAATGCGACCGGGAGCTGTATGGGATTCCCGTCGTCAAAATGTTCCTCCAGCCGATCATCGAAAACTACATTGTTCACGGCATCGAGGCGGACCGGGACGATAACCGCGCCGTCATCCGGTTCTCCCGGGAGAACGGGACAATTCGCGTCCGGGTGGAGGATAACGGCAGAGGGATCGAGCCGCAGCGGCTCGAGGAGATCAAGCAAGCGCTCGGAGCGCCCGAAGAGGTCGGCGGCTCGTTCGGACTGCGGGTCGTCTACGAGCGGCTCAAGCTGCTGCATGGAAATAGGGCCGGGATGGAGCTGAAGAGCAAGCCCGGGGCCGGTACGACCGTGACCGTGTGGTTCCCGGAAAAGGAAGGAGCAGGAGAATCCGATGTATAGAGTGTTTTTGGTGGATGACGAGCCTTTCATTATTGAAGGGCTGTACGATATTATCGACTGGGCCGCGTTGGGGCTCGAAATCGTCGGTCACGCGGGGAACGGGCAGAAGGCGCTGGACGCCTTGAAGCATACTCCCGCCGACATTCTGATCACGGATATCTCGATGCCGGTTATGACAGGGCTGGAGCTTGTCCGCGCCGTCCGCGAATGGAATCCAGGCCTCAAGGTCATCATCCTGAGCGGCTTCAACGAGTTCGATTATTTGAAGGAAGGCATGCGGCTCGGGATCGAAAATTATTTGCTCAAGCCGATTGACGTGCAGGAGCTTCGCTCCACGCTGACCACGACGACGGACAAGCTGAACGCTGCGCAAGCCGAGCGCGTCTTGGGCGAACAGGACATGCGCATTCTGAAGGAGCATATTATGCACCGGTGGCTGACCGGCCAGATTGCGCCGAACGAATTCGACGAGCGTGCCGAGCTGCTGCAATTGCAGCTGAACCGTCCCTATGTGCTTGTGGCGCTCGTCCGTTTTCCAGAGGGAGACACGGGAGACGCCGACTTCGCCGCGGAACAGAAGCTGCCGGGCTTGTCGGTCATCCCGTTTCACAATATGGACGGAGAACTGGTCGTCGTCTTTACGCTGGACGAGCCGGCGGAGGGCAAGCGCGCCGCGCTGGAGATGCTGGCCCGAATGAAGGCGGATCACGCCGAGGCTTCCCGCTCTTGCCGCATTTCGCTCGGCAGTGTGGAGCGGCTGCCTTACGAGGCGGCGCAAAGCTACGCGCATGCGAAGAAGGCGCAGGAGTTTTTCCTGCTTTATCAGGGCCGCGACATTCTGGACTACGAGGAGGTCGCCGTTTCCGGCGAGACGGCCGGACTCGATTTTCCGCTGGAGTGGGCGGAATATTCCAAGCTTATTTTAGCCAAAGATAAAGATAGCTTGCTCGCCCGCATCGATCAGGATTACGAACGGCTCTTGGCGCAGGAGGGCATGACGCCCGCCCGACTCCAGCAAATCTCTATCGAGCTGATGATCCGCTTCAAGATGGAGCTGAAAGCGATTAAGCATACGGATTCGTCCGAGCTGTACCAGGAAGCCTTCGACCGTGTGCTGCATGCCGGAACGGTGGACCGGATGGCCGACGCCGTGAAGACGGTGGCGGGCTTAACCGTCGATTCGTTGATCCAGGACGTCCGCAGCCCCGTCATTCAGCAGGTGCTGAAGCTGATTCACGACAGCTATGCCGAAGAGCTGTCGCTCAAGACGCTCAGCGGGCAGTTCAATATTCATCCGGTGTATCTCGGCCACCTGTTCCATAAGGAAACGGGCGAGAACTTCACGGAGTATATCAACAAGTACCGCATCGAGAAGGCGAAGACGTTATTGAAAGAGACGCATCTGAAAGTTCAGGAAATCGCCAAAACCGTCGGGTATTGGGAAACCAGTTATTTTTACAAACAATTCAAAAAATATGTCGGGATTTCTCCGACGGATTACAAAGGGCTGCTGTGAAGGGTAAAAAACGGCAGACCCTTTCTTTATTTTGTACAGCATACCTTTAGTTTCTTGCCTATTTGTAAATGCTTTCTTGAGTTAATGTAAAGGTAGCCATTGAAACGATTCAACGGCTGCTTGAAAGAAAAAGGGAGGTATCTGCGAACATGAAAATGAAAAAAAGAAGCCTGTTTGCCGGACTCGCGCTCATGCTGTCTGCTTCGGTCGTCTTGACCGCATGCGGAGGCAGCAAGGACAGCGCGCAGGACGCAGGGGGCGCCGCGGGCAAACCTGTTGAGCTGATTTGGTATACGATCGGCACGCCTCAAAAGGACGTTGACCGGGTCATGGAAGAGGTCAGCAAATATACGAAAGAAAAAATCGGAGTTACCGTCAAAATGAACATGATCGACTTTGGCGATTACTCGCAAAAAATGCAGGTCATGACCGCTTCCGGTACGCCGATGGATATTATGTTCACGTCTTCCTGGGCGTTCGACTACGTTCAGAACGCAAGAAAAGGCGCGTTCATGAAGATCGACGATCTGCTTGAGAAACAAGGCAAAGGCATCAAGGACATGCTTGATCCCGCCTTCTTAAGCGGTTCCAAAGTCGACGGCCACAACTACGGCATTCCGGCCAACAAAGAACTGCCGGCGCAAGAGGTATGGCGCTTCAACAAGCAACTGCTCGACAAGTACAACCTCGATATCAAGAACGTCAACTCGCTGGAAAGCCTGGAGCCGCTCTTGAAAACGATTAAAGAAAAAGATCCGGGCGTTATTCCGTTCTCCGTCGACAAAAACTACGGCGTATTCGTACCGTACGACTACGTGATCGAGAAAATGCCGATGGCGGTCAGAGTCGACAATCAAGACTACAAAGTTCTCAACATCCTGGACACGCCGGAAATGAAGCAAACGCTCCAAACGATGCACAAATATTACAAAGCCGGCTACATTCCTACGGAAGCGGCAACGATGGTTTCCTCGACGGACGTTCAAAAAACCGGCAAATGGTTTGCAGACAAAGCAACGACGCAGCCATTCGCGGACAACCTGTGGACGGCAAGCTACGGATATCCGGTCGTCTCCACGCCAGCCAGCCCGGCTTACATTTACAACTGGTCCGTTATGGGCTCGATGCAAGCGATTTCGGCGAACTCCAAAAATCCGGAGAAGGCAATGGAGTTCCTGAACCTGCTGAATACCGATCCGGTGCTGCGCAACATGGTCGACTCCGGGATCGAAGGCGTGCACTACAAAAAAGTCGGCGACAACGTGATGGAGAACCTGCCGGAATCGAAAAACTACGATATGCCGACGTTCTCGCTGGGTAACCTGATGCTCACGTACCTGAACCCGACCGATCCGAAGGACAAATGGGATGGCTTCAAGAAATTCAACGCTACCGGTAAGCCTGCTGCGCTGCTGGGCTTCAACTTCGACCCGTCCAAAGTGACGAGCGAAATCGCAGCGGTACAGAACGTCAAAGAAGAATTCTGGGCGCCGCTGATGACCGGTACGGTCGATCCGGATCAAATTATTCCGCAGGCCAACCAAAAGCTTAAAGCTGCCGGACTCGACAAAATCATGGAAGAAGCACAGCGTCAAATCGACGCATGGAAAGCAACCAAAAAATAATCAAGCTTCAAAAGGCAACAGAGCTTCTTGACCGAAGCTTTGACCGAAGCTTTGTAGGTGAACGATAAGAACGGGACTCAGGGCGAATGGCATTCATTCGCCCCGTCTCTTTGAACGCGAGGGGTGATGAATGTGAAGGGTGTGCTCAAGGATCTCAGTCGGAACAAAGCCTTGCTTCTCATGGTGCTTCCCGCCACGATCTGGTTTCTTTTCTTCTCTTACCTGCCGATGGCCGGGACGGTTATCGCTTTCAAGGAATACCGGTACCACCGCGACGGGTTTCTGGCCAGCATTGTGAACAGCAAGTGGGTCGGGCTCAAAAACTTCGAATTTCTGTTCAGCACGAAGGACGCTTTTCTCATTACACGGAACACACTGCTGTATAATACCGTGTTCATCGTAATCGGCCTCGTCTTGGCCGTCGGGCTGGCTATTATTTTGGCGGAGATCGCCAATAAGAAGCTGGCCAAGCTGTATCAGACCGGGATGTTCCTGCCTTACTTCTTGTCTTGGGTTATTGTCGGGTATTTCGTATTCAGCTTCCTCAGCTTCGACAAAGGCATGGTCAACCAAATCGCCAAAGCGTTCGGGCTCACCGCCACGCAGTGGTATAACGATCCGACGTATTGGCCGCTTATTCTGACGCTCGTCTTTCTGTGGAAATCGATCGGCTACAACAGCGTCGTGTATTTGGCGGCTATTATGGGGATCGACAAATCGCTGTACGAGGCGGCGATGATCGACGGAGCGAACAAATGGCAGCAAATCCGCCACATTACGGTGCCGATGCTGACGCCTCTTATTACCATTCTGACGCTGCTTGCGATCGGACGTATTTTTTACGCGGATTTCGGGCTGTTCTATCAAGTACCGCGCAATTCGGGTACGCTGTTCTCGGTTACCAACGTCATCGATACGTACGTATACCGCGGCTTGAAATTTACCGGAGAAATCGGCATGACCAGCGCGGCCGGTTTGTATCAGTCGTTCGTCGGTTTCGTGCTCGTCATTACCTCCAATGCCATTGTTCGCAGATTCAATAAAGACAACGCATTGTATTAATCCATATGGAAAAAGGAGGAGATGACCGTGTCTGCGCGAACGATGAAACGAAGCCGGGATTTTCATCATTTGTCTCCGGCTTGGAACGTGATTTTTAACCTGATTGCCGGCTTTTTGGCGATTGCGTGCGTGTTTCCTTTCGTGTTCGTTACGATCATTTCGTTTACGGACGAAGGGACGCTGGCGCGCAACGGCTACCGGATCATTCCGGAAAAATGGAGTCTGGAAGCTTACCGCTATGTATTTAAAGCCGGGGATCAGCTGCTGCGGTCCTACGGTGTCACTATTGCCGTTACCGTGATCGGTACGTTGCTCAGCATGATTATGATTGCGCTGTTCGCCTACGCGATCTCGCGCAAAAGCTTCAAATACCGCAATTTCTTTTCGTTTTTCGCTTTCTTCACGATGCTGTTCAACGGCGGGCTCGTCCCGACCTATATCGTCGTCACGCAGCTGCTTGGGCTGAAGGACTCCATCTGGGGACTCATCCTGCCGCTGGCCGTGAACGCCTTCTACATCATGATTATGCGGACGTTCTTCTCTACGAGCGTACCGGATGCCATTATCGAATCGGGAAAAATCGACGGTGCGGGCGAATTCGGGATTTTCTTCCGCCTGGTTCTGCCCTTATCGCTTCCGGGGCTCGCGACGATCGGCCTGTTCAGCACCCTCGGGTACTGGAACGACTGGTTCAACGCGCTGCTCTATATTGACAAGCCGAGCTTGGTGCCGCTGCAATCCATGCTGATGCGGATCGAGACGAGCATGCAGTTTATTTTGCAAAATACGAGCAACCCGTCAATGGGCGTAGCCGTACTGCAATCGCTGCCGCAGGATACGTCGCGGATGGCGATGGTCGTCCTGGCGACGGGGCCGATTGTGTTCGCGTACCCGTTCTTCCAACGGTATTTTATTCAAGGGTTGACGGTTGGTGCGGTGAAGGAGTAAGGAAGTTTTTTCGGGTAAGAGGCGGCGGCGGGCGGTGGGGTATCCACTTCCGGTCGCTCTTGTCCGCAGGAAATCTTTAATTTAAGCCGCTTGGCGGCGGATATTTCCCGCGGACAAAGGCGAACGCTATCGCTCCTCCAGTGGATACCCCACCGCGTGCTACTACAGCCGTGTGAGTACCCGACCCCAAAAACATTCCTTCCTCCTTCGGTGAGTAGTAGAAAAAATGGAGGTTGACGGACGAGATGGAACAATTCAGATTACCTAAAATTCCGATTCCTGCGATGGAGCTGCCGCGGGCGGTGCAGGACGTGCTGGCGGAAGCGGAGGTCAAGCTGGCTCACCGTCCCAAGCTGCTGCAATTGTTTAAAAATTGCTTCCCGAACACGCTGGCGACGACGACGAAACGGATGGAAGACGGAACGACGTTCATTATTACCGGCGACATTCCGGCGATGTGGCTGCGCGATTCCGTAGAGCAAGTGATTCATTACGTGCCGCTGGCGAAGAACGACCCGGACCTGCAGCAACTGATCGCCGGGCTGATTAAACGGCATATTCAATATATCCATATCGATCCGTATGCCAACGCCTTCAACGAATCGGCGAACGACTGGCACTGGAATACGACGGACGAGACCGAAATGTCCCCGTGGGTGTGGGAACGCAAATTCGAGCTCGATTCGATCTGCTTTTCGATGCGCTTGGCTTACAAGTACTGGAAGGAAACGGAGCGGACGGACATTTTCGACATGAACTTCAAGTCCGCGATGCGCAAAACGGTCGACCTGTGGAAAACGGAGCAGCGCCACTTCGAGCTGTCGCCGTACCGCTTCATGCGCAATAACGACGTGCCGACGGATTCGCTGCGCAACAACGGCCTGGGCATGCCGGTGAATTACACGGGAATGATCTGGTCCGGCTTCCGTCCAAGCGACGACGCCTGCGATTTCCACTACAACATTCCGTCCAACATGTTCGCGGTCGTGACGCTGCGGCAGATGCGCGAGATGGCCGAATGGGTGTTTCGCGATCTGGCGTTCGTCGACGAATTGAAGAAGCTGGAAGCGGATGTCGATCACGGCATTCAGCTGTACGGCATCTACCGCCATCCGGAGTTTGGTCCGATTTACGCTTACGAGACGGACGGCTTCGGCAACTACTGCCTGATGGACGACGCCGGAACGCCGGGACTCATGTCGATTCCGTATATCGGCTACACGACGCCGGACGACCCGATTTATCAAAATACGAGACGGTTTGCCCTAAGCAAGCAGAATCCGTTCTATTACGAGGGCAAAGTAGCCAAAGGCATCGGCAGCCCGCATACGCCGCCGGATTATATTTGGCATATGGCGTTGTCGATGCAGGGGCTGACGGCGGTCACCAAAGAAGAAAAGCTTGAAATGCTGGCGATGCTGGAAGCGACGGACGCGGATACCGGCTTCATGCATGAAGGCTTCCATGCGGACGACCCGACCATCTTCACGCGCAGCTGGTTTGCATGGTCCAACAGCTTGTTCTCGCTGCTTGTATACGAAGCGATGAAGGATGGGATTGTATGACACGGCCGATCGTCATTTTCTACGATCCGGGCTTTCCGCTCGGCGAAGGGATGCAGGTCGATGCTGGACTATTGCAGGGTGTGGGGCAGGTTGTCCCGGCGGACCGCTTGGCGGAGGCGCTGAGCTCCGCCGAGGGCGGCTGCTTCGTCAACCTGCATGCGCCGTATTTTCCGAAAGCCGCTTGGCCCGCGATTCTCGGCTTTCTCCGGCAGGGCGGCGGGCTCATTAGCGCCGGAGGCGCGCCGTTCAAGCACCCGGTCCGGGAGGAGAACGGAGGCTGGCATGTGGAAGCCGAGCAAACCGCTTACCATCAGCAGCTTCATATTCATGAAGCGCTCCGGGTCGATGCGGCGTCGGTAGAGAAGCTGGCCGCCACAACCGACATTCCGCTGCTGGCCGGCAAGGAAGCGCTGCTTACGATAGCGGACACGTGGAATCTGGTGCCGCATGTCACGAAGAGCAGCGATTTGCCGCATCAGATGGGCTCCGCCGGACCGATGGACACGCATATTTATCCGCTGTTGAAAGGCATCTCGGCCGAAGGTCGGGAGGTGGCTGCGCCGGTCGTGCTCTGGGAGCAAACGAAGGGCCCCTTCGTCGGAAGCCGCTGGCTGTTCGTTCATTTGCCGCTGACCGCAGCATTCTGGAACGAGGGCGGGGCCAAAGCGCTGAAGGAATGGGCCGCGTTTTGCGCCAAAGGCGTGACCGAGCTGTGGATCAAGCCGAACTACGCTTCGTACGAACCGGGCGAACGGGCGATGCTTACGCTGCAAACGCAGCGGATCGGGCGCGGGACCGGGGCGGGCGACGGGGCTTGGAAATTCTCGGTTTCCCTGGAGCACGAGGCAGGGCAAGCCTCCTGGAAGCACCGCTTTGAGGCGGACGTCACGGAGGAGCTGAATATTCACCGCATTTCCGTCCCGCTTGACATTCAGAGCGGCTTTTACCATATCGTCTGTCAGGTGCAAGCGCCGGACGGGGAGACGCGCATCCTGCGGCAGGGCTTCTGGGGCATGGACGCCAAGCTGCTGGCCACAGGCACGCCGGTCAGCTGCGGCCGGGACTATTTCGTCAAGGACGGACGTCCGCTACCGGTCGTCGGGATGACATACATGACATCGGACGTGGCGCGCAAGTTTTTATTCCTGCCGAATGCGGCCGTATGGGACCGTGACATGGCGCAGATGAGGAAAGCCGGGATCAACTGGATTCGGACCGGCATCTGGACGGCGTACCGCAACATCATGCAGGTCGACGGGCACGCTTCCGAAGAGGTGCTGCGCTCGATCGACGCCTTCCTGCTTACGGCGAAGAAGCATGATTTGCAGGTCACGTTTACGTTCTTCTCGTTTACGCCGGAGCCTTGGGAAGGCCTCAACCCTTACCTCGATCCGCGCAGTGTGGAAGCGCAGAAACGGTTCGTGCGTTCGATCGTCTCGCGACATCGGGACACGAAGCATGTCGACTGGGATTTGATCAACGAGCCGTCGATGTTCGATCCGCCGCAAATTTTCTCCGACGGCCCGCGGTCGTGCCGCGATCCGTTCGAGCTGGCGGCTTACCGCGAATGGCTAAAACAGCGTCACGGCTCGATTGCGCGGCTGCAGGAGCGCTGGAACATGTCGCCGGAGCAGCTTCCGAATTTTGAATCGGCTGTACCGCCGGAGCCGGAAGAGATCAACTTCAACGTGCAGGATATGCACCAAGGGAAAAAAGGCACCCGCTGGCTCGACTACGCGCTGTTCTCGATGGAGATGCACAACCGGTGGGCGAAGCAGCTCTACGACGCGATCAAGGACGTCTGCCCCGACCATATGGTCGTCGTCGGGCAGGACGAAGCCTTGGGTGCGCAGCGGCCGTCGCCGTTCTTCTACGCGGAGGCGTCGGATTACACGACCGTTCACTCGTGGTGGCTGAACGATCATCTTGTATGGGACGGCATCTTTGCGAAGACGCCGGATAAGCCGAATCTCGTGCAGGAGACCGGCATCATGTACGTCGAGACGCCGGACGGACGGGCGAAGCGATCGGAGATGGAGCTGCGCAGCATCCTGGAGCGCAAATATGCCTATGCTTTCTCGACGGGCGGCGCGGGGGCGGTTCATTGGATTTGGAACACCAATTTCTATATGGACAATGCCAACGAATCGCACATCGGGGCGCTGCGGGCGGACGGAACGGAGAAGCCGGAGGCGGACGTTTCCTATGACTTCGGCCGCTTTATGGACGACATCCGGGACTTGTTCCAAGGCCGCAAGCTGGAGGAGGTCGCCGTCGTCTTCCCGTATTCCAACGACTTTTCCAACAGGAAATTGGCGTTCGATGCGACGACCCGTCTGACGCGGATGCTGTCCTACGAGCTGAAAGTTCCTTTCCGCGGAGTCGGAGAATACCATCTGGATTCACTTGCAGAAGTGCCGGCGAAGCTGATCATCCTGCCGAGCGCACATAATATAGATAGCGAAGCGTTTGCGAAATTGATCGCCATTGTACGGGCTACCGGAGCGACGCTGCTCGTCACCGGTCCTCTCGGGCTGGATGCCTACTGGCAGCCGGAAGAGCGTCTTAAGGATACGGTCGGCTCTTACCGTCCGGCCAACGTGCGGCGCGAAGAAATGCTGGAGCTCGACGGCCGCTTGCTGCCTGTTTCGTTCGGACAGCGCCGGATCGCCGAGGTGGCGAAGGAAGTTCGGACGGACGAGGCTGCAGAGGCGAAAGCCGACAAGCTGATCGACGTTCCGCTCGGTTCGGGGCGGCTCCTTTGGTGCCCGCTGCCGGTCGAATTGAACGAGCGCGCCGAGCCGCTTGCGATGCTGTACCAACACGCGCTGACGGCGGCGGGCTTCCGCGCGGAGCTGGAATGGCTTCGCGGGGGCGGATTCCCGGGCGTGTACGGACGGAAGCTCGCTTTCCAAGACGGCGCACTGTTCGTCTTCGTGTCCGAATTCGCCTTCGATACCGATGTGGAAGTGAAGGACCCGGCTACGGGACGCCGGTATTCGTTTGTGCTGGAGAAAGAGCGTTCGGTGCTGTTCGCGGTCGACCGGGAAGGCCGCTTGAAGTCCGTGTACCGGCCGAAGGAAGTTCATATCCAAGTGACCGGAGAGTAGTCCGGGGAGGAGGCGTCACAAGCCATGAGCAAAAAAAGAACCGCGCATATCATTTCCCATACGCACTGGGACCGGGAATGGTATCTGCCTTATGAAAAGCATCATATGCTGCTGATCCAACTGATGGACACGCTGCTTCATACGCTCGAGCGCGATCCGGAGTTCAAGAGCTTTTATTTGGACGGCCAGACGATTATTTTGGAAGATTATCTTCAGGTCCGGCCGGAAAAAAAGGAGCAGCTTGAAGCGTACATCCGGGAAGGACGCATTCATATCGGGCCTTGGTACATTTTGCAGGATGCATTCCTGACGAGCAGCGAAGCGAACCTGCGCAACCTGCAGATCGGGCATCAAGACGCTGCGCGGTATGGGACGATCGCCAAGGTCGGCTATTTCCCCGACACGTTCGGCAACATGGGGCAGGCGCCGCAAATTTTGCGCCAGGCCGGTATCGACAACGCGATGTTCGGCCGCGGCGTTAAGCCGACGGGCTTCAACAATACCGTGTCCGATTCGGACTACGAATCGTCGTTCTCCGAGCTGCTCTGGGAAGGCCCGGACGGCTCGCGGGTACTTGGCATTTTGTTCGCGAACTGGTACTGCAACGGGATGGAGGTTCCGACGGACGAGAAGGAAGCGAAGGAGTACTGGGAGCGGAAGCTGGCGGATGCCGAGAAATACGCTTCCACCGGGGAGCTGCTGTTCATGAACGGATGTGACCACCAGCCAATCCAGCAGGACTTGTCCGAGGCGATCCACACGGCGCGGAAGCTGTTCCCGGACACCGATTTCGTCCACTCGAACGTGGCGGATTATTTGCAGGCCGTGAACCGGTCCTTGGACCGGGAGCTGTCCGTGGTGAAGGGCGAGCTGCGCAGCCAGCGTACGGACGGTTGGTCGACGCTGGTCAATACCGCGTCCGCCCGCATTTACTTGAAGCAGATGAACCAGCGGGGGCAAGCGCTGCTGGAGAAAGTGGCCGAGCCGCTCGCGTCCTTCGCGCACTTGCTGGGCAAGGAGTATCCGCACCACTTGTTCACGTACGCTTGGAAAACGCTGATGCAAAACCACCCGCACGACAGCATCTGCGGCTGCAGCGTGGACGAGGTGCACCGCGAGATGGTGACCCGCTTCGACAAAAGCCGCCATGTGGCGGAGACGATCGTCGACGACAGCAAGCGCGTCATTGCGGAAGCGGTCGATACGTCCGTCTTCGCCCGCATGGGTGCGGAGGCGCGTCCGCTCGTCGTCTTCAATACGACGGGCTGGGATAGAACCGGAGTCGTCACCGTGGAGCTGGACGCGGAGCGCTTGTACTTCCGCGACGGCTTCCCGCTGGACGAGATGAGCCGCCGCATGCAGGCGCTCGACGTCTCCGGCCGCACGCTGGTCGATGCGGAAGGCCGCGTCGTGCCGTTCACGATGCAGGATCTGGGCCTGCAGTTCGGCTACGACCTGCCGGACGACAAGTTCCGCCAGCCGTATATGTGCCGCAGGGTGAGCCTCACCTTCGAGGCGCAGAACGTGCCTGCGCTTGGCGTTGCCGCGTACGCGTGGCTCAAGCCAGCCGATCCGGCTTCGTCTCCGGCTGCCGATGCCGCTTCGCTGCTGAACGGCGACCGGGTGATGGAGAACGCCCTGCTTCGCGTCGAGATCGCGGAGGATGGTTCCCTCGCTGTGACGGACAAGCAAACGGGCCGCACGTTCCGCGATTTGGGCGTGTACGAGAATACCGGCGATATTGGGAACGAATATATGTATAAGCAGCCGAACGGCGAGACGGCGTTGACGACGAAAGGGCTGAAGGCGGATATCCGCATCGTCGAGGATACGCCGTACCGTGCGACGGTGGAAATCGTGCACGAATGGTCGGTTCCGGCATCCGGCGATGCCGTGTTCGAGCAGGAGAAGCGGGAGTTGGTCTATTTCCCGCACCGCCAAGGGCAGCGCGTCAAGGAGATGGTGCCGCTCACGATCCGCACACAGGTCAGTCTGAGCCGCAGCGGCCGAGGTCTCGAGCTGCAGGCGTCCTTCAACAACCAGGCGAAGGATCACCGGCTGCGCGCGCTCTTCCCGACCGACGTGGAGACGGCGGTACACCGCGCCGATTCGATCTTCGAGATTGCAACGCGGGACAACGAACCGGCGGCCGAGTGGGAAAATCCGAGCAATGCGCAGCATCAGCAAGCGTTTGTCGACGTAAGCGGAGCAGGGGCGGGCCTCACGATCGCCAACCTCGGGCTTCAAGAGTACGAAGTGTTGCGGGACGGACGCAATACGATTGCCGTCACGCTGCTTCGATCCGTCAGCGAGCTGGGCGATTGGGGCTTGTTCCCGACGCCGGAGGCACAATGTCTCGGCGAGCACACGGTGCGGATGGAGATTATTCCGCACAGCGGCGACGGTTCGGCTTCGGGCGCTTTTGCCGAGGCGTACCTATTCCAGATTCCGTGGACGGTTTGCCAAACCGGCGTGCACGGCGGTTCCATCGCTTCGGGCTATGCCCCGTACCGCTGGGAAGGCGGCGCGCTTGCGTTCTCGTCCATGAAAGTGAGCGAGGCTTCCGGCGATCTCATGCTGAGATGGTTCAACATGGAAGCGGCCGGAACGGAGCTGGGGCTGCATTCGGCCCGCGGCGCGGAATCGGTCTACAAAAGCAACGTCTTGGAGGAAGCGGGAGCGCTCGTTTCGGAGGAGCCGAGCCTGTCTTTACCGGTCGGTCCTTACGAGATTGTCACGCTGGGCGTTAAGCGTAAATAAGATCTATGCTGCCAAGCAGTCTAAACCTCGAGAATCGGGGTTTAGGCTGTTTTTTTTTGTGTTTGCTTTTCCAAAAAAGACACTTGAAGTACACATCGCGTTCTTATAATGGAAGAGATGATGAGAACGGAGGCAAAAAGCATGAATCCACAGCAATACCAGCCGGCTTCTGCAGACGGCCAAAAACAGCTTCAACAATTTCGCAGCTTCATCGAATCGCTGCAAGATCCGGTTTACCGGCTTGCGCACCGGCTGCTCCAAGACCGCGAGCTTGCGGCGCGGGAAGTGGAGCGTACGTTTGTCGAGCTGTATCGCAGACATGCGGAGGAAGGGTTTGAGCCAACGAACAGTTCCATGAGGACGGCTGCCTACCGGGTGCTTATTCACCGGTGCAAAATGGCCAAAGCTTCGACCAATCGCAGGCTGAAGCCGGGCAAGCTCGGACCCCGTACGATCCTTGAAGCCGTCGATGCGCTGCCGGATGAGGTGAAGCTGATCGTATCGCTGAAGTACGAATGTCAGCTATCCTACGAAGAGATAGGGGAAATTCTGGAGATGTCCCCGGAGCGTGTAAAAAAAGGCGTGTGGCGCAGCAGGGAACGGTTAAGCGAATGGATGGAGGAGCCCCGCTCCCCTTTGAGCTTCGGGATAATTATGCATTAATCCAAGACCTTGGGACAGTGAATCTTCCGTACAGGTCTTGGATTTATTTTTTTCTCGAAGCCTGTTGCTATCTTCGGTTTTGCCATCAGAACACTGCGGCAACGAGTTTCACGATGTTTTCCATTGCTTCGTTAATGATCTTTTGCGGCGTCATGAATTTGACTTCCAACAGGACCAGGGTACCCAATACAAGAATAGACACGGTCAACAACGAGTACATCGCGATTTCTTTTTTTAGACCGGAGCTCAGTAATCGGGGCAAATCCTTAAGACTTAAGCATACCATGGCGATTACAGCCGCAAAAATGATCATCGGGTCACTTGCCTCCCACTCGCTGCAATAGAGCGCTGCTTGTTACTTTCGTTTCCACGGACACCTGGACATTCAGCGTGGGAAACATGTCGTCCCATTGTTTGCTTATTTTTTTCCAGTCCTGTGGGTAAGCCCGATGAATGACTTCGCCGAACCCGAATACGTCTGTCTTCGCTTCTTTCGCTTTTGCGATCGCCTCTTTAATTTCGGCTTCAATTTTTTCTTTTTTTATGGCTTCCCAGGTATGCATCGGTTTCGGGTCAATCTCATTGTGACTGCACGAAGCCTCTGCTAAATTCCCGCTTTCCTCGATAGTCACTTTTAATAGAAAACGCCCCTCCCGCTTCTCGGCTTTGATGTCCGATTTGGCCTTGAATACTTCAAAAGAAACGCGGTTCTCCGGAGCATCCCCGCTTGTTCCCGGGCACTTGGCGACGATAATGCCGCTCTTTACTTTCCCCAAAACCCACAGTACTCCGCGGGTCTGAATCGGGGTCAAGTAAGTTGCGAGCGTATCCTTTCGAAAAGCAGCCGAGCCGGCAAGGTAGTAGCTTTGCTTGCCCGCTTGATCTCGGATGATCTTTACGACAGGGAGTAAGATACCTGTACTGCTTTGGTACATTCGCAAAAAATCGTTTAAGGTGGTGCGCGGCGCTGTGGAGGAAGCCCGGTAAAGCTCCATTAATTCCAGAAGCGCAAGCGTCGGTATTTTTTTCGTTTTCACGTCGGCTTTCAGTACGTCCTCCGCCAGTCCGGGGGTAACGGCCAGCAAAAAATGTCTTCGTTCTTCCGCATCCCGGCTGAAAAACTCAAGTACATGTTTTATTCCTTGCTTGGCCGTTTTCTCGCTAAGGATAAGCATTTTGGTATGAGACCAAAAAAGCTTGTTTGGCGAAGTATGGGTCGCTTTCCGAACCGCATCGAATATCGTTTCGCCTGTGGAGGTGTAAACGAAATAGGGCGGAGTTTTCTCCGACTTGTTTTTGGACATGGCGTCCGTATTGACAACCTGCGTGCTGAATAAGTAGCCCTGCCGGGCCGGATCGATCCCTGCAGCGATCACGAAACCGAGCGATTCGATCTCTTTGCGGTTCCAGCAGCCCGTAAGCCCCACAAGGAGTGTCAGCGCAAGACAAATCCGAGAGGACAGGGTCCTGCTCATAGCGGATGTTTCCTTTGGCGCAGGATGGAAAGCGCCACAAGCAGCGCGGGTAGAGCTGCCTCGATCGTAATGGCATATATGCCGAAGTTGTGGGGAGAAGTACTGTACAGCACATCTGCGAGGCTGTCGAAGGAAGCCACGGCTAAAATCATGGCTAACGCCGCCATGGGAGTAATCAGAAATCGGTACGTTTTAAGTTTCATCCATTCGCCAACTCCTGTCACTCCAGCGTACAAATAGATCGATATTTTGGTAAGCAGCAGGCTGATCCAGGCTGCCACCATGACGGCCTCGATTCTCTCCAGAAACCGGGCGATTGAAATCATGCGTGTTAACGAAAAAACGGCCAACGATAAGTTCGGAGCTTCATTCGCGCCGAAAACTCCAATAACTGCAGCGGATAACAGGATGAGTAATACCATGGCCCCCAAGTTGGCAAGCATCGCGTATCGCATAACCTTGTCCTTGTCATGCACATAGGGATACAGCATCGAGACGAGAACGGCTTCCCCTGACCATGCGATTGGAATTACCGTTCTTTTTAACACCGGCAGCCATCCATCGTCCAATAAGGGAAGCAGCCCATCCAGATGAATCTCTTTGGATACGAGCAAAAGAATGAATACAAGCGTGATGACGGAAATAGGCATCGTAATGTTATTGGCCCTGACGATTCCTTCAAGTCCGCGATGCACGCAAAAAATGGCCGCCAACGTCACATAAAAGATGAAAACCGGAAGCGGTGTTTCCGGCATGAGCGCATTGCTCAGCACTTCGGCGAAGTCTCTCATCAATAGGATGGAGATGTGGAAAAAAAACCACAGGAAAATAAGCGCAAGACCGCTTCCCGCCCAAGGTCCCAGCAATTTTCGGCAAATTCCCACCAACGTTAGGCCAGGATGTCTTTGAGCTAAATACACGTTAAGCCAGACAATAAAAAAGCTGCACAAGCCGGAGATGGCCGAAGCTATCCAGGCATCTTTTGCTCCACCGGAGATTTGGGTAACAACAGGTAAAAAGACGACCATCATTGCAATTCGATTGGCAGCAATGAGAAGGCCGACTTGAGAAGCGCTAATGACCGGTTTGCTGATGCTCTTGGACATGCGGCGATTCCTCCGGATCGAACTCGCTAAAGCCATGCTTTGGTTTTCCGAAGCGGTGATTTCCTCTTCCTATGACGGGCAGGGGCAGCCGAATGAGCGTATCTTTCCAATCCGAATACATCGTATTCGATAATGGGGATAAGAACGGGACGCCAAACGATTTCATCGATGCCAAATACGTCAAGAGAGCCAGTAAAGCAACCGTGATCCCCGGAATTCCCAGGATGGAAGCCAAGATCATGAGCGGAAAACGGATCAACCGAACGGCCGAAGCCAAACCGTAGCTTGGCAGCGAGAACGATGATATGCCGGTAATGGCTACAACGATAACCATAATCGGTGAGACGATCCCGGCTTCAACTGCCGCTTGTCCGATGATCAGCGCCCCCACGATGCTGACAGCTTGTCCCGCGACCTTGGGAAGCCGGATTCCGGCTTCCCTTAATAGCTCGAACGCCGTTTCCAAAATCAAGGCTTCTACGATCGCCGGAAACGGCACATCCGCACGGGCACCTGCAATCCGCAAGGCCAAAGGAGTCGGGAACATTTCTTGATGCATGGTCGTGACCGCGATGTAGAGCGCCGGCGTTACCAGAGATACCAAAAATCCAGTCAGACGAAGCAGACGTAAAAAGGACGCGAACCAAAAGTTTAAATAGTAGTCTCCCGAGGTCGTAAACAACTGCAAAAATACCGTCGGAGCCATGAGGACGAATGGGGTGCCGTCCGTGAGGATGGCAACCCGCCCCTCAAGCAGCATGGCGGCCGCACGGTCCGGTTTTTCCGTTATGTCGATCTGCGGGAATAACGACTTCGGATGATCCTGAATCCATTCTTCGATATAGTTGCTTTCCAGAATGCCCCGGGTGCGGATTTGGCCGATTCTGCTTTTGACTTCCTCGATAAGCGAATCCGGCGCAACTCCCTTCATATAGGCAAGACATAGTTGGGTCTTCGTTTCTTTGCCCAATTCCATACGATCGAAACGCAGCTGTACGTCATTTATTTTTCGGCGGATGAGGGCTATATTGGTGCTCAAATCCTCGATAAACGATTCCCGCGGCCCCCTGATCTCATTCTCATTCGTCGGCTCCTTGACGTCCCTCATAGGCCAACCGGCTGCATTCATGCCAAGCGCTTCGCTATAGCCATCGACCAGCAGAACGGCGTGTCCGCGAAGCAGGGCATCGGTCAGGGCCGACAATGATCCGATTCGCAGGATCGGACTGATTGGAATCACGTTAGCCGCGAGAAGATCCAGCAGGTTCGAGGGGGCGGATTCGGCTTTTCCCACACGGGTGCTAAGAATGGATTCCATGAGCTGACGGTTGATGACGGAGTTCTCTGTAAGGCCTTCGATGTATACGATCGAACCGCGAATTCCGCTATCCCCAATCGATAAGGATCGGAAAATCACATCCGGGCTTTCGCCTAATGTGCTTTTTACTACACCAATCGCTTCTTCAATGGAAGAGGGAATTTCCCGGGAGTCGACCGGTTGCTGAGCAGGCGCGGCTGGTCTCGAGAACGACCGATGTTTATTGAAAAAACGAAATGTCAAGCCGCCGGCCCCCCCTCATGCGCGAACTGGTGCTAGTATTCATCCAAAAGAGGATAATTTATGCATAATGATAAAAAGGACAATAGGCATCGAACATGTTCATACCGCCGCTCCTCCCGGCTGCCGTCGAACGGGACGGTCTGCCGCAGAGCCCCGATAAACGTAGGAAGGCAGCGCTTCGGCGGAGCCCGAAGCTGTTGGTCGGGCTTCGTTTGCCCCGGCAACGGCGTCCGAGATCAAGCTGCGGTGAGGCGACTGACGGCATACCGGGTCCGTCTGGCGTGCATCGCCGGTGAGCAGATAAGCTTGGCAGCGGCAGCCGCCGAAGTCTTCGAAGCGGCGGTCGCAGCTGCGGCACGGCTCCGGCATCCAATCCGTGCCGCGAAAGGCGTTCAGCGCGGCGGATTCGTACCAGATCGAAGCGAGGCTCCGGTCCACGACCGAATCGAACGTGAGCGCCTCGATGCTCGAAGCGGCAGGGCAAGGCAGCACTTTGCCGCTCGGGGACACGGTAAGCGAGATCCGGCCCCAGCCTCCCATACAAGGCTTCGGGAGCTCGGCGTAATAATCGGGGACGACCCAGATCAGCTCCATTTGCTTGCCGATCCGCTTCTTGAGCTCGTCAAACGAGGCTTCGGCCGTCTTCAGCTGCTCCTTCGTCGGCATGAGCGTCTCTCGGTTGACGAGCGCCCAGCCGTAATACTGGGTGTTGGCCAGCTCCAGCCGCGACGCACCCCAGGAGAGGCAAAGCTCGACGATTGCCTCCAGCTCCCCGATATTGTGCCGGTGCAGAACGACGTTCATATTCAAAGGAAGGCCTGCGGCCTGGATGAGCGCGGCGGCTTGCCGCTTCCTGTCGAACGCCTGGAAGCCGGCAATATGGTCGGATAGGCTTGGGGTCGCCGCTTGAAGGCTGAGCTGCAGGCTGTCGACTCCGGCTTCCGCCAACCGGCGGAGGCGCGCTTCGGTCAGCCCGACGCCGCTTGTGATCAGATTCACGAATAGGCCGAGCGAACGCGCCCGTTCAATAAGCAGTTCGGCGT
This sequence comes from Paenibacillus tyrphae, assembly GCF_024158745.1. Classification (GTDB taxonomy): domain Bacteria; phylum Bacillota; class Bacilli; order Paenibacillales; family NBRC-103111; genus Paenibacillus_G; species Paenibacillus_G tyrfis_A. Next base: position 109,693 of record NZ_JAMZAW010000021.1, read on the forward strand.
CGGCCCGCAGCAGCGGCTCCCCGCCTGTCAGGTGCAGCTGGACGACGCCCAGCCCGGCGGCTTCCTCCAGGACGCGCAGCCATACGTCAGTGGGCAGCTCGTTGTCCCGCTGCTCCAGCTCCTGCGGATTGGAGCAATACGGGCAGCGGAGGGGACAGCGGTGAGTCAGCTCGGCGGTCAGCGCGTACGGCAAGCTTAGATCCATCGTTCCACCCAGCCTTCCTCCGCGGCCTGCGTTAAAAACTCGGCAATGTCGTCCTGCAGGCCGGTTTGTCCGTACTTCTCCTCCAGCTCGCGCGTCAGTTCCCCGACGGTTCGCTGCCCGTCGCACAGCCGCAGAATCGCTCCGGCGGTCTCATTCAATTGAACGACACGCTCCGGGAGCAGCAGCAGCTCCTGCTTGCGCAGCGCGTCGTATTTCATGCGGGCGGGGGGACGAATGGCCGGCCGTTCCTGCAGCCCCCAGCTCATACGCGGCTCTCCCCGTCCGGGTAAGCGAGCTGCAGCGCATCAAGGAGCGACCACAGCACGTCGCACTTGAACGAGAGTGCGGCAACCGCCCGTTCCTGCTCGCGGCGGGTGCGGCATTCGCGCAGCACGAGCTCCAGTCCGTGATCGGCGTCGCGCGGCGCCTGATGGAGCCGGGTGCGGAAATAATCAAGCCCCTGCGGGCGTATCCACGGATACAAATCCTCGAAGACGACGATGCGCCGGGAGACGAGCGTCGGCGCGAACAGCTCCGTCAGGGAGGAAGCGACGGCCTCGGGCCACGGCTGCAGCCGGCAGAAGTTCACGTACGCGTCGACCGCGAAGCGGACGGCGGGCAGCACGAGCCGCTCGCTGAGCAGGTCCTCGCGGGAAATATGGACGGCTTCCCCAAGGCGAATCCACGCTTCGATGCCGCCTTCGTCCCCCTCGCGGCCGTCGTGGTCGACGATGCGCTGGAGCCAGCGGCGCCGGTCCTCCCGGGTAGGCAGCTTGGCCAGGATGAGCGCGTCTTTGACCGGGATGTTTTTTTGATAATAAAACCGGTTGGCGACCCAGGCCCGAAGCTGCTCCGGGCTGAGCTTTCCCTCGTGCATGCGGATGTGATAAGGATGCTTGTCGTGATACCGCTGCTCGCCGATCCGGCGCAGCCGTATCAAAAATTCGTCGTTCGACCATGACTCGCTCATCGTCATACCTCCAGCTCCATGCCGTCGTATCCGATTTCGATGCCGAGTGCAAGCAGCGTATGGCATTCGGACGACGCGGGATTCAGTATTGGATTGGTGTTGTTGATGTGCACGTAAATTTTACGTGCCGCGGTCAGGCGGGCAAGCCGGTGCAGGCTCCCGTCCGTTCCGTCGATCGGGACGTGTCCCATGTCCCAAGCGGCCAGCTCCGAGACGCCCAGCCCCTTCAGCTCATCGGCCTGCCAGAAGGTGCCGTCCAGCAAAATGCAGTCCGCATCCGTCAGCATCCGCTCCAGCTCGTCCGACCAGGCCTCCACGCCCGGGGCGTAGACGGCTTTGCCGCCGGTCAGCCGGTCCTCTATCCGGTAGCCGACGACCCAAGCAGGGGCTGTGTTCCCTTCGTCCCCATCCAAGCATCCGTAAGCGTAGCGGGGCGCCTTGGACCCGAGGCTGAATGGGGTAACCTCCAGCCTTCCGGCGAACAGGGCAATAGGATCGCCGGGCGTCATTTCCCGCCAGCGCGCGCCCGCGTACGGCTCCAGCATATGGCGGACGGGAAAAGGCCCGGCCAGCGCTTGCATGACCGGACCGGTCGCAAAAATGTCCAACTGCCCGCCCTCCCTTAAACTAAGCAGCCCGATCGTATGATCGAGCTCCGCATCGGTCAGCAGGACCCCCGCGATCGGCGTGCTGCGGAGTCCCGGTCCGGGGCGAAGGGAGGGCTGCGATTCGATCTGCTGGCGGATATCCGGCGTAGCGTTGATCAAGTACCACGCGGCTCCGTCGCTGCTGACGGCCACGCTGCTTTGCATCCGGGTAAGCGCCTGTCCGTCGCGGGCGCGTGCCAAGCGGCAGTTGGGGCAAGCGCAGTTCCACTGCGGAAAGCCTCCTCCGGCCGCCGTCCCGATAATTTTGAGAAGCATCGGTCGTCCCCCTTATAGAAGGGATGCCGGATTTCTCCGGCAACCCGATTGTTGTGTGCTGCGGCTCAAAGAACCGTTTATTTCTGGCAGGCATAACCGGTCACTTCGGCACAGACGTCGATGATTTTAGCTTTTGGCTTGACCCACATCGTCGTTCCCTCCTTCCTCACTCGAATTCCCGGTAAAGTTCAATCCGGCCGCAAGCTGCTGCGGACGGCAGAAAAACGGGCGCATCGGACCGGGGGCCATGTCCACAATGTATCCTATTCGAACGTCAGTGGTGATATGTATTTTTATGGAAAAACGACTCGGGTTTTGTTCAAAAGTATCCTCTTGGATTGTTTGACTAAACCTGTTTTTTAGCTTGGTCGGTCCCGCGCTTCTTCGTTACAATAAAGGGATACCAAACATAGACGAGAAGGAGATATGGTTGAGATGATACATAAGTTGGACATGACGCAGCCTGCCGTGGCCGAGCAAGTGCTTCGGGTGCAGCTTCCGGCCTACCGTGTCGAAGCGGAGCTGATCGGCTTCGACGGCATCCCTCAGCTCCGGGATACGGTCCAGACGATAATGCAAGCGGAGGAGACGTTTTACGGCTATACTGCGGACGGGACGTTGGCGGGGGTCGTGGCGGTCGAAAAGCAGGAGGACGTGCTGCACATTACCCGGTTGGTTGTGCATCCGGATTATTTCCGCAGAGGCATCGGGAGAAGCTTGGTTCAGTACGCGCTTGAATCCGAACCGGGCATCCGCAAATTTGCAGTGAGCACAGGGGCCAAAAATGGTTCCGCAATTTCGTTATACAAGCAATTCGGATTTGCGGAGTCCAAAGACGTGGAAGTCGCGCCCCAAGTGTTCATTACCATATTGGAAAAAGAAGTTAATTAATCCGGCTTGCGGCCGGAAATTATGATGATGCTTAACCCGTCCTTATGGGCTTCATAAGACGGGTTTTTTCGTTTGAAAATGGCTGTCTACGGCGGGGAAAAGCCGGGAACATTTTTTGCCCGGACGGATTTACAAGAATTGAGCCTTGCCGAGCGGACGGCGTTTCTGTAAGTATAGAGATGCAATAGCGGCCGGAGTCCCGCGCGTACTGCTTGAACTGGGGGGACGTTTGGCCGAAAGCCGCTGGGAGGGACCGGAATGAAAATGAACATGGTGAAAATTTTGACGATCCTGGCATTAGTGATGCCCGGCTGGTTTGTCCCGATAGGAGGAGGAATCGGGATGGCCGCTACGGGTAGTTTGGTGTTGAACGGCGATTTTGAAACCGTTGTCACGGACAGCTCCGGAAAGTGGACGGGAGGGAAAGCGCCGTCCAACTGGACAGGCGGATTCAAGGTCGGCGGTGGCACCTTCGCTGTGGACTCGACACAAGTGCACGGCGGGACGAAGTCCCTGAAGCTGTCCGGAAGCGCGACGTCGGACCGGGCTTCCGTCACGCAATCGCCGCTCGTCACACCGAATAAAAGCTATAAGCTGTCTTTGTGGATGAAGACGGACAACGTGAACGCCGGAAGCGGCGGCATGTATGTCCGGACGCAGTATCTTTATTATAACGGCTCTACGAACACGAAAATCAGCGACGGCCCGTTAACGCCGAAACTAAAAGGAACCAGCGATTGGCAGCCGTACGATCTATATCTGACGATTCCGTCGAACGTGAACAAAGTCGTGGTGGAGCCGATCTTCGATTTTGCTTCCGGCACCGCTTGGGTGGACGATGTGACGCTCACGGAGTGGACCGGGGCGACCGGTATTGCTTTGGAGCCAACCGCAGTATCCGTCGAAGTGGGGAAAACCGCGCAGCTGACTCCGGTCATTACGCCGAGCAGCGCGGCATCCGGCGTAACGGTGCTCTGGTCGTCGTCCGACGCTTCGGTCGCTTCCGTATCGGCCGCGGGCTTGGTAACGGGCAACCAGGTCGGTTCCGCCACCATTACCGCGCGGACCGATGACGGCCGTTTGTCGGCGCAATCGATCGTCAGCGTGGAAAGCGCCCAAATGATGCAGGCTTACGATACGATCCGGCTGAAGTGGCTGGACAAGCTGACGGGCGGTACCGGCTATGACCCTGCGGATGCCGACTACGCTTATTTTCTGGACAATCTGGCTTCCTCTGTCAGCAATGCGGAGCAAACCGGATTTTGGAACAAGCTGAACACGGCGGCGGGACGCACGTATCTGTGGAGCGATCTGGCTAGCACGACGGTCTCCGCGCAGATGACATCGAATTTCTCCCGCTTAAGAACGATGGCGGTCGCTTATAAGACGCCTTACTCGGCTTTGTACAACAATCCGGCGCTGAAGAAGGATCTTGTCGAGGCCATGGACTGGATGTACGCGAACCGGTACAACGAGAACAAAGCGCCGTATGACAACTGGTGGGACTGGGAGATCGGGGCGGCTCAAACCATTAACGATATTCTTGTGCTGCTGTATGACGATCTGAGCCCGGCGCAGGTGGAGCAGTACATCAGGGCGATCGACAAATTTTGCCCGGACCCGGTCTATTCCTCCGTTCTCGGAGTGAAAGGGAAGAAGCAGAACGGCGCGAACCTGTTGGACAAAGCGCTGGTCGTTACGCTTCGCGGCGTGATCGGCAAGAACGGCGCGAAAATCGTACAGGGCCGCGATGCAATCGGCAGCGAGTTTGTCTATACGACGAGCGGCGACGGGGTGTACCGCGACGGCTCGCTGGTGCAGCACACGAACATCGCTTATACCGCAGGGTACGGCGGGGTGTGGCTGAAGGGCGCTGCGGATATGGGCTACATGCTGAACGGCTCGCCTTGGCCGATTACGGACCCGCGGACGAACACTGTGTACGATTGGGTGAGTCAAAGCTTCGAGCCGATCATCTATAACGGGCTTGCGCTCGATATGACGAACGGGCGGGGCATTTCCCGGCAAACCGCGGGTTCCGCACGGGGGCTGATGATGACCATCCTGCGCATGTCCGACGGCGCACCGGCGGATAAAGCGGCCGCTTACCGCAGCATGGTCAAGGAATGGATTACGAAGGATCGAATCACGACGAATTATTATCAGGCGTCCTCGTCGATTTATGAAATCAAGCTGCTGAAAGGATTGTTGAACGATCCCAGTGTACAGCCGCGCGGCGAGCTGGTGAAGAGCCAGATCATGGCGGGTATGGACAAAGTGTTTCATTTCCGTCCCGGTTACCTGTTCGGCGTCAGCCTCTTCTCCGACCGGATCTCCTCGTTCGAGAAGGGCAACGGCGAGAACTTGAAGGGCTGGTTTACGGGCGTAGGCATGACGTATTTGTACAATGACGATCAGACGCAGTACCGCAACGATTTTTGGCCGACGGTGGACTCGTTCCGGCTGCCGGGCACGACGACGGACGGCTCCGGCAAAACGCTGACGGCGACCGATTGGGCGAGCTATCCCAACACCCAAACGTGGGTGGGCGGCTCTACGCTGGACGGTCTGTACAGCGCGGTCGGCATGGACTTTACGCTCAAGAAGCTCACGGGCAGCGACCTGCAGGGTAAAAAATCTTGGTTCTTGCTCGACGATGAAATCGTCGCGCTCGGCGCCGGCATCACCTCCACGGGCAGCAATCCCGTTGAGACCATTGCCGACAACCGGAAGCTGACGGACGGGAACGACAACATTCTGACGATCGATGGTACCGTCGTGCCGAAGGAGACCACGGATCTCAATCGGACGGTCCAATGGGCGCATTTGACCGGGAACGTTCCGGGGACGGATATAGGGTATTATTTCCCGAACGGCGCAAATGTGGCTGTGAAACGGGAAGCGCGCACCGGAGCGTGGAAGGACATCAATACGGGGTTCAGCTCGACGCCGATCACCCGTAATTACCTGAGTCTGGCTTTTGCGCACGGCGTCAAGCCGGTGAACGCGGATTACGCTTACGTTCTGCTGCCGAACCGGAATGCGGCGGCAACCCAGAACTACAGCGCGCAGCCGCCGGTGTCGATTCTCGCGAACAATGCTCAGGTGCAGGCGGTGCGAAAGCCGTCGCTCGGGATCACGGCGGCGAATTTCTGGCAGGCCGCGACGGTCGATTCGTTGACGGCGCGAAATCCGGTTTCCGCGATGGTGAAGGAGCGGAATGGAGAAATCACGCTCTCCGTCTCCGATCCGACGCAGAAGCAATCGTCGGTTACCGTCGAGCTGAACCGCGGCTCGCTGGTGCCGGTAAGTCAGGATAGCACGGTGCAGGTCATTCAGACGTCGCCTAAACTGATCGTACAGATCAACGTGGCCGGTTCGGCAGGGGCGACGCACACGATCAAGCTGCGCGACCCGCTCGTCCCGCACTGGGAGGGCGGTGTGCTGCAGGCCACTAACGTCTCGGAAACCGGCGTATCCCTCGCCTGGTCCGGGGCGGTGACGAGCACGGTAACCGATGCGACGTACCGCATCTATCAGAACGGAGCCCCGATCGCCAGCGTCAGCGGCAGCACCTACGGGTATGACGTGCGCCAATTGGCGCCGGGCACGACTTATACGTTCGCCGTACAGGTGGCGGATGCAGGCGGACGCGTCAGCACTGACGGTCCAAGCGTAACAGTAACGACTTTGCGTACGGAGCGGCCGGATACGGCCGCTCCTACGTGGCCGTCGGGCAGTGCGTTAACCGCAGCGGAAGTGAACCGCGGCGAAGTCACGCTCGCTTGGACGCCTGCCGCCGATGACAACGGCGTAGCCGCATACCGCGTCGGCTGGGGTGCCGGTCAATCGGCCACCGTGGCCGGCAGCGTGTATTCGACCGTGATCCGGGGCTTGGCCCCGAACACGGCGTACACGTTCCGCGTCGAGGCGGTGGACGGCGCAGGCAACTGGAGCGCCGGGGGACCTAGCGTGACGATGACCACGGCGGGCATAGAGCCCGAGAAGCCAGGTCCCGGCCCGGGGCCGAAACCAGAGCCTGGACCTGGCCCAACGCCTGAGCCTGGTCCAGGCCCTAGCCCTGGACCGTCGCCGAAGCCTGATTCGAGCTCCGATTCGGATTCCGGCTCGGACTCGGGCTCGTCAACACCTGAGGCTTCGCCGGGTTCCGCTTCGCAGCCTGGAGCATCCGGCTCTGCTGCGGCGGGATCGAACGATCCGTCCAAGAAGCCCGGCACGGTCGTCGTGAAGGAAGAGGAGCTGCAGCGAGCAGCGAATGGCAAAGTGACGCTGCGCATGGACGAATCGGCGTCAGAACTGGCGCTCCCGGCACAAGCGGCCTCCTTGCTGCGGAACAACCCGCTGGAAGTGGAAATCGGCAAGGCAGCGCTCACGATTCCGGCCGCGGTGCTGGAACAAGTGAGCGGCAGCCTGCCTTCGGATACGGCGGACGCGCGGATTGTGCTGCGTCTGCTCCCTGCCGCAGAACAGGCGGTCGCGCCGAATGCGGCCAAGCCAGACACGTCGTCGGAGCTTCGCTTGGCGGGGACCGTGTATGAGCTTGGAATCAGGGCCGTCGCGCCAAACAAACCGGTGTTCCGTCCGGAGAAGTTCTCCGCGCCGGTCGTGCTGAAGCTGCCTTACGATGCCGCCCGGACGGCCGATCCGGACAGACTGGGCATTTACGCATACAACGAAACGTCGAAGACATGGGATTTTGTCGGAGCGAAGGTCGATAAAGCGGCAGGTACGGTGTCTGCAGCCGTTACGGCCTGCTGCACGTTCGCCGTGCTGGATTACGACAAATCGTTCGCGGATGTGTCGGAGGATCACTGGGCGTACCGTACGCTGAAAGTCATGGCGTCCAAGCATATCGTCAGCGGCGTGACGGAACGCGAATTCAACCCCCAAGGAGCGACGACGCGTGCGGAATTTGCTGCCATGCTCGTTCGCACCCTTGGACTGAAAGCAAGCCCGTCGGGGACGCCTTTCCGCGACGTGGACCCGAAGGCGTGGTATGCGGACGCGATTGCGGCTGTCCATGAAGCGGGGGTAGTCGACGGAGTGACGAGTACGTCGTTTGCTCCGGGCGAACCGATCACCCGGGAGCAAATGGCCGTCATGCTGATGCGGGCTTACGCTTTCCAGGGCGGCAAGACGGCAGCGCCGGATGTACAGCAGCTTGCAGGCTACCGGGATGCCGGACAAATTTCCGCATGGGCGGAGGACGCGGTCCGGCAAGCCGTTAAGCTCGGCTTCCTGCAGGGGCAGGCGGAAGATAGGCTTGCTCCGCAAGTTCACGCGGTACGCGCCGAAGTCGCCCAAGTGCTGCTGCACATGATCACGGCAGCCGACCCGCAAGGGAAGTAGGCGATTGCCGGACAGGACTATAGAAAGCCATCCATGCGGGCGTACCGTGTCTTTTTGACCGGTGCGCCTGTGGTCTTGCCAAATGGCGGGACGACGCATTAGACTAAAGTGGAGAAAGCGAGGGGGAGTCATACACCATGAAACGCACCTATTTCCGCATACGGAACCCGTTTGCTTCGTTTCGCAAGTCGATGCTGCGGCGCATGCTCGCCGTATCGCTTTTTGCCTCGATCTTCCCCGTCATCTTTGTCGGGTTCTCCAGCTATTGGTTTTCGTCGTCCGCGATCCGCGAGGAAGTGGACCAAGCCAACGCCCGCGTCTTGAAGCACGCTTCGTACTCCATCGATACGGCGCTGCAGCGGGTCCGCAGCAATGCGCTTCAGATGCTGCTCGGTTCGTTCTTCAACGGCAACCTGACGGAGCAGAAATGGACGAACTACGCCGGATTTTACTCCAATTTATTCCAAAATTTATCTTCTCTTCAAAATAGCAACGCCGAGATTAGCCGCATTGTCATGTATATTGCCGAAGACGATTATCTGGTGTCGCCGGATCAAGGCGGACATAAGGTAGCCGGAGAGGAGGACCGCCGGCAACTGCAAGGCCTGCTTGCTTCCCGCGAAGCGATGTACTGGAGCCACGATACGTTCCGGTTTATGGGGGACGCCCCCGGCGGACAGGCGGGCGTAACGCTCGTGTGTCAGGTGCCGTTTCAAGCCTCGGAGCCGATCGGGCTGCTGCTTCTGCAGCTGAATCCGTCGTTCCTTCAGGAAAATATGACGCGTTTTTCCGCTTATCCGGACGAGCTTTCGTTCATCTTGAACGAGGAGGGCCGGGAGGTCGTCTCGTCGGCCGGGCAGCCCGCTCCCCAAGGGTTGTACGAGCAGGTGGGAGAGCATCCCGGGCGCGCCTTCTCCTTCGCGTGGGAAGGTCGCGATTATTTGGTCACCGCCCTCCATTCTTCGTTCAATGGCTGGACGTACCTCGATATGGTGCCTTTGCAGGAGTTGAATGCCAAATCCCGCGGCATCGCCGTCATCACCGTGGTCATTGTGCTGGTATTTCTGCTGCTGGGCGCAGCGGCGACGGCGTGGAGCACGAAGCGGCTGTACCGGCCGATCGAGCATCTGGTTTCGCTGGTGCGCGGGAACCGGGACGAGGAGCTGCTGGCCGACGAGATCGGCTACGTGCAGAGCCGGTGGGCGGAGCTGAATCAGGCGACAACCCGCCTGCAGACGCAGCTCAACCGGCAGCTGCCGGCCATTCGCGAGGCGTTCGCGCTGCAGTGGCTGCAAGGGCATTACGCGCATTATACGCCGGAGCAGCTTCCGGTTCTGTTCGAACGCTATGCCGTGCCCTATCAGCACATGCACGCCGTTTTTGCGCTCGCTTACGATCAGTCGCCGGACGGCAGCAGCCGGTTTCGGGAAAGCGACAAGGAATTGATCGTATTTACGATGAAAAATATCGCGCAGGACGTACTCGCGCAGCAGGGTGCAAGCGGCATGGTCGTGAACCTGCTGAACGATCAGATTGCCGTCTGGCTCTGGGAAGACACCGAGGACCCTGTGGCATGGTTCGCGCACGTGCAGGAATTGGCCGCGGGACTGCGCGCCGTGCTGGCCGACTACTTGAAGCTGCCGGTCACGGCGGGGCTTGGGGACGGGCCGGGGGCGCCGGGCGGCATGCCAAGGCTGTTCGCGCAGGCGGCGATGGCGATCCGCTCCCGCTTCTGGGCCGGGACCGGTCAAGTCATCCGCAGCGGGGACGGAGACATCGGGGAAGCGAAGTCCTACCCGTACCCGTTCGAGATCGAAGCGGGGCTGGAGCAGGCGCTGCGCAACGGCGATGCCGCGGAAGCGGAGCTGCAGCTTGAGCAGTTCGCCGCCTATGCGCAGGAGACGCTGCGGGAGACGGAGCGGATTCGGACGGCCTATTACCAGCTCCTCACCGCCGCGCTGCGGGTCGTCTTCCTGCTCAATCTGTCGCTTAAGGAAGGCGACGGCACCGGTGACGAAACCGACCTGTACGTGCAGATCAAGAACGTGCATTCGATCCAGGAGCTGAACGACTGGTTCCGGGAGCGGCTGATCCGTCCGATTGCCCGGAAGGTGCAGCAAAGGCACCATCAGGAATACGAGCGGACGTTTGAGACCGCCATCGTTTATATCGAGGCGAATCATCATATCGATCTGTCGCTGGATCAAGTCGCCGAGCGCTGCGGGCTTAGCCCGCCTTATTTCAGCAAGCTGTTCAAGCGGATCGTGGGTGTGTCGTTCATCGAATATTTGACGGCCTACCGCATCGACCGCGCCAAGACGCTGCTGCAGACGACCGGCCTGTCCGTCGCCGAAGTGGCGGAGAGCGTCGGCTATCAGCCGAAAAATTTCATCCGCGTATTCAAAAAACAAACCGGGCAAACGCCCGGTCAGTTCCGCGAGACGGGTTCGGCGTAAAGCCGGACCTGTTTTATTTTGGTTGAAAGGTTGAAAAACCTTCGATCAATACGCTTAAGCCAAAAGAAAACTCCTTCTCCCAATCCGTATTCGTGATATGAGGGGCCAGGCGGATCGTATTGGGGAATTGCTCCTCCGGTAATTGTTGAAAAAACCGGCTGTACCGCTCGCCCATTGCTTCAAACGAACCATGAGCTTCATCCCCGGCAAAAGCGTGAAGCCGGGTTTCTTCGGCGACGAATCCCAGCACATAGTTTTTCAGCATGGACGCGATCCACGGAATTTGAGGGTCCGTGAAGCCCGCCGAGACGAAGAGCTGATAGAGCTTTTCGATTTGCGTTAGACGCTGATAGCCTACCCCGATGGTAAGATTGAACAGCTCTACCGCATCCCGGTGCTGAAGAAGGACTTTCCTGAACTGAATTCCCCATTGCAACACTTGCTCTTTCCATGGTAGCGACGCCTCCGGCCAAACCATTTCCCCGCTGATTTTGTCCGAAAGCAATTGCATCAGCTGCTCTTTATCTTTGAAATGGTAATATAAGGAGGCGGTTTTGACCTGCAGCTTGTCTGCGATTTTGCGCATGCTGAGTTCCTTCAGGCCGATCTCATCCAGCACCTGCAGCGCGGTTTGAAGGATACGAACCCGGTCGAGCGGAACATGCGCGGCTTCTGCCTCCGGCCAACCCAGGATGGAGTCCGGGGGAGAGATCCTTTTCCTAGCCATAAGAATTCACCCTTTCCGTTGACAAGTATACCATATTAGATTATTCTAACACTATTAGATTAATCTAATATAATTAGATTAAAAGGTGATCCTGGTGAATACCTGCGATAAAGTACATATTCTGCCCTGCGGTAGAGTCAAAGTTATAAAGGAGGCAATTATATGAAACTGAACCACTTAAATCTTTGCGTCAACGATCTGCCCGAAGCAACGGATTTCTTCCAGAGTTTATTCGGCTTTCAACTGCTCGGCCAGAAAGGCGACGCTCTCGCCGTGATGAGCGATGGAGAGGGCTTTACCTTGGTTTTGAGCCGTTTTGGAGAAGAAACCGTAACTTACCCGAAGGATTTCCACATCGGTTTTTATGTTGAAACGATGGCCGAGGTAGATGAGTTCTACGCCAAGCTCGCTGCCGCCAATATTCATACGGAGCACGGTCCCAGAAAAATGAGAGGCGGCTATACCTTGTACTTTACGGCCCTTGGCGGCCTGCTCTTTGAAGTCACGTCTTTCTTTCGCGAATCCGAATGACGAATAGCAAGAAACCGCCCCATATCGAATTCGCTTCGATACGGGGCGGCACTTTTATCGCCTAGTGTTATTTAATAAATTGCACGTCGTAGCCTTTTTGCTTCAATTGGTCGAGAACCATATCTTTCACCGCATAGTGCGCCGCACCGATGACGACAAAATAAGTGGATTTACCGTCTTTCTCCAACAATTCCGCCAGTTTTTTCGTCATGTTCTTGTCCCGTTCCCCGAGCAGCCTTTGAGCCAGCCCGCTTTGGTTAAACTGCTGGGAAGAAGCGGAGAAGGATTGGGTAAAGCCGTCCAAGTCCCCCTTGGCCCACAGCTGCTGCCATTGCTTGAATTGTGCGGCCATATCCGGAGCGGTGGCGTCAGGCGTCAACAGGTGGTCCAGCATCGCATTCAATTCCTTCTCCTGCTCTTGCGGAGACGCGCTACTCAGAACATCACCTTGCAGCTTGAACCCTTCCAGCTCCTGCACCGGTTTTCCAGCCAGCTTGGCACTCGACAGGAAGTGCATATCGACACCCAAAGCGGTCGCCTGCACCAACTCCTCAGGAGATTTCATAAGCGCCGTAAGGGACAGGTTGGAGCTGATCACCCAAGGCTTAAGCTGATCGAAGGCTTGCTTGGGCAGTCCCAATTTGTCGATTACGCGCTCCAGCTTTTCATAGGTTTCTTTGGAGACGTGATCCTTCAGCGTCGTGCCGTCGTTATAGCTCGTCAGACTGGTGAAATACTCTAATCCAGCCGTGTCGTCCGGCATGAGATTCACTTCGACCAGCAGCGCGTCGGACGATTGGAACGCATCCTTGACCTGTTTCCGCAGCGGATACATCTCCGGAATCCCCAGATGAATCGATCCGAACAAATACATCGTGTTGTTCCCCTTGGTCACTTTCCAGAAAAGCCCTTTTGCCCCGCCGTCGGCAGTTTCGTAGGCATATTCGATGACCCGACTGGCCAGCACGGCCGCCTGCTCGACGGTGCACGGTTGATCCAGCTCCAGACCGCTGCCCGTTCCTTGGACGATGCCTTTTTTCTGCAAATACGCAATCGGCTCAGCGTCCTTATCCATCTCGAAGGCTGCCGGCAGCTCGTATTGCTTTAACAAAGCGAACAAAGATTGGAGAACGGTGTCTCTAGTGATCGTTGCGGTTCCCGATGGCAGCGTGAACTCGCCCTTTTTGCTTAATCCCAGCGCATCCAGCTTCGCTCCGGCTGCTTGGACTAACGATTGAAATCTATCATGAGCGATCGGTTTTTGAAAGGTTCCGTCATAGTACCAAGACAGCGGGAAAATACCGTATTTTTCCCCTTCGTTCAGTACGCCCATCGACCATGGACTGATCTGAGGCGCAGCCTGTGGCGCTTCGTTCGCCAGTGCGGGTACGACGGTTCCGAGCATTGTGGTGACGGCGAGCAAGCCCCCGGCCAGGCCGCGTTTCCACTTGTTCCATGTTCCAGATTTCATGAGATGTTGCCTCCTAGATGTATGTAGTAGAATCATAGATGAAAGCAGTACTGATTATAGACCTTTCGACTGGAAAACTCAACCATTGGGTGGAAAACGCGGGCTGCGGACATGCTCATTTTTTATATTGCCGGCGAAGATAAGAAGTGGGCATGACGCCGATAAATCGTGCACCGGCGCGTCTTTTCGGCATCTGTCGCGAGGGGCGATGCTCCTTTTTTGCCCGGAAACCGCCCCAAGAATTGCGCCTTGCCGCCGCCTCCGCTTCGCTGTACGATGCAGACATATTCGATCGAAGACGGATTGATCTGACAACGCAGGAGGTGGAAGCATGGGTTCATCCGAAACGGAAGCGGTTCGCGGTACGAACGTTCCGGCCGGCTTGCGGAAGAACGGAGCCGGGCCGAAGACAAACGGCTTCATCAAAGAATGGGCGGTCGCTTTGCGAAGAGACAAAGGCTTATACTTGCTCGCGGCGCCGGGATTGCTGTTTTTTCTCGTTTTTAAATATTTCCCGATTTGGGGATTGGCTCTGGCTTTCAAGGATTACTCGCCTTGGAGCGGCTTCTGGGGCAGCGAATGGGTAGGGTTCAAATATTTCCAAGAATTTTTCTCGAACCCCGACTTTTGGATTTTGTTCCGCAACACGATGGGGATCAGCTTTATGAACATCTTATTTTTCTTCCCGATGCCGATCGTGCTGGCGCTGCTGCTGAACGAAGTGCGCGCGCTGTTCTTTAAGAAATTCGTGCAAACGGTTATTTACTTGCCTCACTTTTTATCCTGGGTCGTCATTGTGGGTATCTGCTTCCTGCTGCTCAGCCAAGGCACCGGCGTAGTCAACCAATTGATTACGGAATCCGGGGGCAAGTCGATTGCTTTCTTGACGAACCCGGACGGCTTCTGGCTCATGCTGACCGCGCAGAGCATCTGGAAGGAAGCGGGCTGGGGGACGATTATTTTCCTCGCAGCGCTTACGGCCATTAACCAAGAGCTGTACGAGGCGGCCCAAATCGATGGGGCGAACCGCTGGAAGCAGATGCTGAACATTACGCTGCCGGGCATCCGCAGCACGATCATCGTGCTGTTCATCCTGCGGCTCGGACAAGTGCTGGAGGTCGGCTTCGAGCAAATTTACCTGATGGCGAGCGCACCGGTATCCAGCGTGGCCGACGTGTTCGACACCTACGTCTACCGCGTAGGCATCCTGAACGGCCGGTTCGGCTATGCGACCGTCGTCGGCGTCTTCAAGTCCGTGGTCGGTCTCATCCTCGTCGTTGCGGCCAACCGTCTCGCGAAGCGTTTCGGAGAGGAGGGGCTATACTAACATGAAAGCATCGGCCTCTTACCGTTTTTTTCAAGCGGCGAATTACGTGCTGTTGACCGTCATCTCGCTGCTGACGCTGCTGCCGTTTATGTATGTGGTGATCGTCTCGTTCACCGACGCGAACGAGTACGTGACGAAGTCGGTCGTTCTTTTTCCGGAAAAATGGAGTCTTGACTCGTATCGATACATCTTGTCGACGGGGACATTCATCCGCTCGATGGGCATCAGCGCAACGCTGGCCGTCGTCGGTACCCTGCTCAGTCTTGTCGTAACCAGCTCGCTCTCGTATGTGCTGTCACGCAAGCGGCTCAAGGGCAAGCAATTTTTCCTCGTGGCGATTTTGCTCACGATGCTGTTTCAGCCGGGGATGATTCCGAACTATATGCTTGTGGACAGCTTGGGCCTGACCGATACGATCTGGGCACTCATATTGCCGGTGCTGACTGGGGCCTGGTACGTGTTCTTGATGAAGAACTTCTACCAGGACGTGCCCGCCGAATTGGAGGAGGCCGCCAACATCGACGGCTGCTCGGACATCGGCGTCTTCTTCAGGGTCATGCTGCCGCTGTCGCTGCCGGCGCTGGCCGCTTTCGGACTGTTTTTTGCGGTGGCGTACTGGAATACGTATTTCAGCGCGGTGCTGTACATTAACGACGACTCGCTGCGGCCGATGCAGGTGCTGCTCCAACTGCTGCTGATTCAGGCGTCCACGCAGGTGGCCGACCCGAGCGTCGCGGCCATGATCCAAAGCGAACAGACCGTGCCGCCGGATGTTATCAAAATGGCTGCCGTCGTCATCT
Source organism: Paenibacillus tyrphae (assembly GCF_024158745.1). GTDB lineage: Bacteria > Bacillota > Bacilli > Paenibacillales > NBRC-103111 > Paenibacillus_G > Paenibacillus_G tyrfis_A. Next base: position 125,364 of record NZ_JAMZAW010000021.1, read on the forward strand.
CCTCGCTGCCGATCGTTGTAATTTATCCGTTTTTGCAGAAGTATTTCGTCAAGGGTATGATGGTGGGCTCGGTCAAAGGCTGACAGTTTCAAGCCTGACCGTGTCCGGCCGTTCACCGATAAAGAACATTCGCCTCGCATCCGGAAACATACTTAAGGGAGGTCATCTTGGAATGAAAACGATGAAAACAATCGCAGCGGGCGCCGTATCGGTCGCCCTGGTCGCTTCGCTCGCCGCCTGCGGCGGGAAGCCGTCCGACGCTCCGGCAGCTCAAGGGGACGGCAAATCCGGCAAGCCGATGGATATCACCGTCACGACGATCGCGTTCAGCGCGGCGCCGACCGGGGAGCTGGAAGGGCTCAAGAAGATCGGCGAGAAATTCAACGTCAATCTGAAAATCAACTACATCCCGGCCAACAATATTACGGAAAAGCTGAACGTGCTGCTGGCGTCGAGCGACATTACCGACGTGATGTTCGTAGAGGACTTCAATACGACGCCAAGCTTCCTGAATGCGATCGACAAAGGCGCGTTCTGGGAACTGACACCGTTTGTCAAAAATTATCAGAACTTATCCAAATATCCGCAAAACGTTTTTGATAACGCCTCCATTAAAGGCAAGCTGTACTCGCTGCCGAGGGTGCGTCCGCTGGATGGCTCCGAGGCGCTCCTGCTGCGCAAAGACTGGCTCGACAAGCTGGGCATGCAGCCGCCGAAGACGATGGACGAGCTGCATAACGTACTCACGGCCTTCGCGAAGAACGACCCGGACGGCAACGGCAAAGCCGACACGTACGGATTGGCGCTCTTCGGCTCGCCGGGCCCGGCCGGGTATCTGATCAGTATGTTCGGCGCGGGAACGGGCTGGCAGAAAGGCACGGACGGCAGCATCACCCCGAACTGGATGACACCGCAGGCGAAAGAGGCGATGCAGTTCTGGAACAAAACGTTCCAATCCGGAGGCATCGTGCCGGATCTGCCGGTCATGAAGAGCCAGCAGGTGCGCGACATGCTCGTGCAAGGAAAAGCCGGTGCGGCGATCACGAACGTCTCCGACGCCTATAAATTCAATCAAGACTTGAAAAAAGCGAATCCGAACGCTAACCTGATGGCCTATGAGATTCCGAAAGCTGCGGACGGCAAAGCGCATTACGAGCAGGCCATCGGCTATTACGGCCAATTCCTCGTCAGCAAGAAAGTGAGCGAGGAGAAGCTGAAGCGCATTCTGGAAGTGTACGATTATACCGCTACCGAGGAAGGCTACAATCTGGGCACGTACGGCATCAAGGATACGGACTTCACGATCGGCGCCGACGGTGCAGTCACGCAAACGGAAGAAGGCAAGAAGAAAGGCTATTCGGGCGATTCCACGGGCCAATGGGTAACCGGCTATTATAACAAGTATTTGCGCGCCAGCGCGCCGGGCATGCCGTCCGACGTACTGGAATACAATAAAAAGCTGGTCGATACGATCGCGGGACAATCCGAGCCGAATCCGGAATTCGGGCTGCCGAAATCGGCGCCGTTCAAGGAAAAAGGAGCCGACTGGAACAAAAAGATCAACGATATGATGATCAACGTCATTATCGGCAAATCGACGATCGACGATTGGGACAAATTCGTCAAGACGATGAAGGACGACCCGGGCTACCAAAGCCACATCAAGGAAATGAACGACAGCTTTAAAGCCAAGGGTCAGAAGTAATCCGCAGAGGAACGAACGACGCTAGCAAGCCCGCCTGTACTCCAAACGGAGTGGCAGAGCGGGCTTGGCTGCGAGGTTGCCCAAAAATTTTGAAGAAACGGAAGGAGATGTGCCGGCACATGAAGCATGAGCCACGGTTGGCCATACCGACGGAGCAGCAGCTCCGCTGGCAGGATATGGAGCTTGGGATGTTCTGCCATTTTGGCATCAATACGTTTTGCGATCAGGAATGGGGTGACGGCTCGGACTCGCCCGAGCGCTTCCATCCGACGGCGCTGGACGCCGTCCAGTGGGTAAGGACCGCGAAGCAGGCCGGATTCCGCTATTTTATATTGACCGCGAAGCACCATGACGGCTTCTGCCTGTGGCCGACCCGGACGACCGACTATTCGGTGAAGTCGAGCCCGTGGCTTGATGGAAAAGGCGATGTCGTGCGCGCTTGTGCGGAGGCTTGCCGAAGCGAGGGGCTCGGATTCGGCATTTATGTATCGCCGTGGGACCGGAATGCGGCGTGCTATCGGGATCGTGCCGCTTACGACGACTTCTACGCCGAGCAGCTGACCGAGCTGCTGACGCAGTACGGGCCGCTCGTCGAGGTATGGTTCGACGGGGCCGGGTCCGAGGGCCGGCAGTACGATTGGCCGCGCATCATTGCGCTCGTCAAACGGCATCAGCCGGACGCGATGATTTTCAACATGGGGGCCCCGACGATCCGGTGGGTCGGGAACGAGGACGGCGTCGCGCCGTATCCGTGCTGGAACACGGCCGAGACGGCCCGGGTCAGCATGTTCACCGAGGCGGCCGTGAACTGGCTGCCGGAAACGCCGGCCTGGCTGCCGGCCGAGTGCGACGTGCCGATTCGCAGGAATCACTGGTTCTGGCATCCGGACGACGAAGCTCGCCTGCTTAGTCTGGAGGAGCTCATGGACGTGTATTACCGCTCGGTCGGGCACGGAGCGACGCTGCTGCTGAACGTAGCTCCGGATCGGCGGGGGCTGCTGCCGGAGGCGGACGTGGAGCGCGTGCTGGCGTTCGGGGAGGAGATCCGCCGCCGTTTTGGCAGCCCGCTCGCCGAGGTGAAGGACGCCGAAGGTACGGCGGAATTGGCGCTGGACGAACCTATGGAGCTGGATCATGCGGTGCTCATGGAAGACATCCGGTATGGCGAATGCATCCGGGAATATTCGCTGGAAGCGATGCTGGACGGACAGTGGATTGAGCTCGTCCGAGGCAGTGCGGTCGGCCACAAGAAGATCGACCGGTTTGCTCCGGTCCGTACGGACCGCATGCGTCTGAACGTGCTGGACAGCATCGCTGTGCCGAAAATCCGCTCGATGTCCGTGTATTGCGTTACCGGGGAGGAAGGGAATAAATAGATGCCATCGGCCCCCGCTTGCCCTTTCTGTTATAATGATCGTAAAAAGGCGGCGGAGGGGCTGTTGACGAACGATGGCAGCTTCCCGTCATGACGAGGCAGGAGGGCGGAGCATCTGAGAACGGATCGTTTATTGGCGATCACCGTGCTGCTGCTGAATCGAAAAAGGCTCAGCGCCAAAGCACTGGCCGACCGGTTTGAGGTTTCCACCAAGACGATTTACCGCGATATCGAGGCTTTGAGCCTGGCGGGCATTCCGATCGTTGCGCATCAGGGGACGACCGGCGGTTTTGAGATTATGGAGCAGTTTACGATCAGCCGTCAATTTCTGGCTCTGGACGAGCTGTTGTCCATGCTGGCGGCGGTTCAAGGCATACGTACGGCGTTCGACGACCAATCGGTTTCCAATCTTCTGGAGAAAGTAAAAACGATGCTGCAGCCGACAGAGCGGGAGCTGCTGGAGCAGGGCGGAGCGCCGCTGACATTCGACTTCAATCCGTGGGGGCAGAGCGCGTCGGCAAGGGCGAGGGTTCAGGCGCTAAGAACCGCGATCGGGGAGCGTCGTACAGTTACGTTTCGCTACACGAATCTGGATGGAGCGGGAACCGAACGGACCGTGGAGCCGATCGGTCTGATCCTCAAAGGCTACCTGTGGTACTTGCATGCCTACTGCACGCTGCGGGGCGAATTTCGCGTGTTCCGGCTGTCCCGGGTCCGGGAGCTGCGCGTGACGGAGGAGCGTTTCGAGCCGCGGCCGGCACCGGCCCTGGACTCGTATTCCTGGCAGCCGGAATGGTCGGAGCCCGGCGCATCCGAGGTGGTGCTGACCTTTCGGCCGGAAGTCCGTGACCGGGTGGAGGATACGTTTCCGACGGAGCAGGCGGAGTGGCTGCCGGACGGTTCGATCCGCGTCCGCGGCAGCTATCCGGCCAACGAGTGGTTTTACGGCTGGATGCTCAGCTTCGGGGACAAGGTGAGAATCGACGAGCCGGCGTTTATGGCGAGGGAGCTCAAGGAGCGGGCGCAAAAGATAATTGCGCAGTACGCGGAACTATGACAGGGTGCTGTCCAATTTTGCATCGTATACTAAGAAACGAAGGTTACAGAACATCGCGATGACCGATCGCAACTATACGATGAAAAGAGGACGAACCTATGGAGACGAGCTTTGCTTCCAAACCCGCAATGCACCTTGTCGGCGTGAGCGCCCGAACGACGAATCAGCGCGAAACCGGCCCGGACGGGACGATTCCGCGGCTGTGGAACGATTTTTTTGCTGCAAACTTGTCCAAGATCGATGGTGTGAGCGAGCCGCATTTGACCTACGTGCTGTACACGGGTTACGAGAGCGACGTGAACGGAGCTTACACGGTGCTGATCGGGCATGCGTGGGCAAAGGAGCAGGCGCCGGAAGGACTGGCCGTAGAGGCGGTTCCGCAGGCGCGGTACGTCGTGTTCAAAAGCGAGCGGGGCTCCGTGGCCCGCGTCGTGGCCGAGGCGTGGCAGCGGATCTGGGCGTGGTTCGAGACGTCGTCGTACGAGCGTGCCTATACGGGCGACTTCGAGGTATACGATGCGCGCGGCTTTGACCCCGGCGATGCCGAGGTCGAGATTTATGTGGCGGTACGCGAGGCGTAACTGACAAAACAAAAATTCCCGAAGATACACCATTCCGGCGATATCGGGAATTTTTTTCCAAAAAGAATCGGGCAGTAATAATTAGCGTTTTGTTTCAAAGGTGAAAGCTTTCTAACAAGTGTCTGAAGTTTGGGAAGGGCCGTGTCGGCCCTTTTATATTTTTTAGTTATTCGTAAACATTACCTGCACCGCTAGCGGAGTCAAAATTATTACTGATATTCTCAATCATGGTATAGAAGTTGCTTCCTGTCGATGAAACAGAAGCAACTTCACTATACCAGGTTCCCGACTGCGGAATATCGCCCGACACAACAGCACTGCCGTAACTTTGTTCTTGTCCCAAGAAATATTTAATTACATGATATTTAAGTTTGGGTGTAGCGCTTCTTAGCGTAGTTTGCCAGCCGTGGAAGGTGACTTGGTTTTTGGAAATGCTATAAGCAGAATTAATTGTGATCGATTTGTTTGTAGCCAAATTATCAAAACTGTAATAAGCAACGGATCCGAATGCGGTATAACTAGGTTCGATAAATTTGATGGTCTCCATTGGTTTGCCTGCACTTACTTTACCATAATCTTGTGAGTTCTCTAAGTTGATCTTTAATGGTTCGATCTGTAGCATCCAAGTACCATTTTCTTTTACAACCGAATATGGAAGAACTGGTAAAACCCCGGTCTCACTAAGGGTCAATTTCACTTTTAATTCTACCTTATTATCATTAAGTTTATTCTCCGATATGATTTGATAGGACGTGACGGTCTGGTCTTGGAAAGATTTTTCATAGTGTGAGCGACGTGCTGATTCGTCATTAAAATTAAGGTCTTTAGTATTGGCGATTAACTCATTAACGTTTCCAGCCTTCATTGCCTCGAACGCATTTGTTGCAGCCTCCAATGCTTGATTTGTTTCCGCTTCGTTAGATGATGAAGCAAAAGCTGTTGAAACGCTCATGAAAAATGCAACCACCACAATCTGTAAGATCTGAATCCCTCTTCTCATCTACTTACCACCAATCCCATAAATTTGAACTCTGGCCAGAATTCTACTAGTATAGACTATATCTCATGAAAAAAAGTTGCGTTATTTTGTAAAAAAATACATCAAATAAAATTTAATACAAATTTTAGGTAATCTATGAGACTGGTTCGTGGTTAATTATTTATGTACTAAAACTCTAATTAATATGGTGATCAGTTTGAAGAAACGACATAGAGTGATTCAATTAGCTAAAGCTAACTCATTTCTCATTTTACTTTTATGCGCTTTTATCGCTGTCGATATTTCCTTTTCCAGATGGGACCCTATGCGAACCTCATCCGTTTTTTACAAAGATGATTTTAATAAAACGTTATTACATCATAACCAAAAAAGAGAGGGGCCGCTGTTTTTCGGTAATTCTGCCGTTGCTGCTGCTTTCATCGAACAGCAATCATCTGTCCCGTTGGTTGAAATGGGTTTATCCTACGGAAAATTAACAGATTTAAAGGCGATTCTTACGAAAAATCTGTTTAGACCTGAAGAAATGCTTATTATTGGGATCGACCCCCACATCATGTTGGATAAATTGGATACGGACCCAACCTATCCTTGGTTTAAACAATTTTACGAACCCTATGTATATTTTTATCGCGACTATATTCGTCAAGCTCTGGTTAGTTCCACCCAATCCTTAGTACATAATTTAAAGTCGGGCAGGCTGGATATAACTTTGGAAAAAGAGTGGACAGATAAAATGCTTTATTATGGACAACTTCCTCCAGAGAAGCTTAAAGAAAAATGGGAGGGCTATGAACGACAGTTTGGTGCGATGACCATAAACCAAGATCTTACGGAAAATATCGATGCTTTAATCTGGGTTCTGGAGGAAAGCAAGAAACGAAAGCTTCCCGTCGGTGTCGTATGGATGCCTGTAAATTTCAGCGATCCATACCCCGCGCAGTCCTATTGGGACCCTCTTCAAAAGCGGGTGCAAGGGATTCTTGAAAAGTATAACGTGCCGTTACTGGATCTTAGAAATCGTTATTCCAGCCAAGACTTTCACGATTTTGTCCATATGGAAAGAGTCATCGGCGCGCCTAAATTCACGGCTGATGTTAACGCGTGGCTGCAGCAGCCGGACAGTACGCGGATTCCGGCAACGATCGAAAGGTAATGTTTCATCCGTTCAATTACGGCTCAATAATGGCAGTTGATCTTGTTCCAAGCCTCCGTATGCTTCGTCTCGGGAGAGAAAATGCAGGCCTGATGCACACCGCCGAGGTCGAAGGTCAGAATGGTGTAATACGATTGGCGCTTCCCGTCCTCCATAAACGTGATGTCGGCGCGCCCATCCATATGTTCCCGGTCGTGAGGCACCTTTAAATTGATATATTCGACAGGGTAGAAGCCCTGTGTTTTCAGCTCATGCATGGCCGAGATCCATTGGGTTTTAGCGGCATTGCCGGTTTCGTCGGCACGCGGATTGCGGCTCAAGGACTTCGAAGCCTTCTCGTATTCTCCGCTGGAGACGGCGCTAAGGAACGCTTTCGCGTCATTTTTGTATTGAGGACCGAGGTACCATCTCAAGGGAGCGAACGGGTCCGTGAAAAAGATCAGAACGCCAACGATAGCGATAAAAAATAAGGGAATAGCGAGCAGTAAGCGAAACCTATTCATGGTAACCCCCGTATAAATTGCATTGGCAACCTAATTCTACCATTGGAGGCCGTTCTTTCACAATTCCCCTTGTTGACATTCGGAAAACATTCGACCGGTATAATAAAGGGGACAGGCTCGACAAGGACGGATGGTGACGGTGAAATGATGAAAAGAAAAGGGATGCTGCTGCTTCTGGTCGCGCTGGTATCCTTGGTGCTGTATTCCAAGCTCCCGGCTCGTGCTGGAACGGCGGCGAAGATTGGAGCCCAGGCGCCCGCTTTTGCGCTTCCGGCGCTGGACGGACAAACGTATACGTCGGAGCAATTTCGCGGCAAGCCGTTGATCATTAATTTCTGGGCCTCGTGGTGCGAGCCGTGTAAAGCGGAGGCTCCAGCGTTGGCACGGCTGTATGAGCGGTATAAGGACCGGGTGGAGTTTGTGGCGGTCAACATTACGGCCAAGGACCGGATCGAATCCGTCCGGGCGTTCGTTTCGGAGCATGGCCTGTCGTTTCCGGTGCTGCTCGATGAACGGGCGGAGACGGCTCAGGCCTACCGTATCGTGCCGATCCCGACAACCTATCTGGTGGACCGCAGCGGTATGATCGCGGATAAAATTACCGGTGCTGCCGACGATGCCACATTCGAGAAAAAAATAATGGCGCTGCTGCAGCGTTAAAACGAAGAATCGCCCTCTTTCAGCCTTTTCTGAGCTGAAGCGAGGGCGACTCGTCGTTTTTTACAAATTTGATTATGCCGTGTGCAAATAACGGGCCGTTTCCGTCCGGTAAGCGCCGACGGCGGGGAGAATGCCCGCGATCATGCCCAGCAGCGCAACGCCTCCGATAACGGCAGCTACGTCCCAACTGTACGCGACGGCAACGGTCACGGATATTTGCGAGCCGATATAGTCCGACAACAGCCAGGTGAGTCCGCCGCCGAGCGCCGTACCGAGCACGCAGCCGAAGACGACCACCAGCACGGATTCGAGCAGCACGATCGTGACGACGGCGCTGCGGCTTGCCCCAATGGCGCGCAGAATGGCGACGGTCCGTCTTCGTTCTACGGTGGAGCCGTACAGGGCCAGAACGACGGTCAGCCCGGCCATTCCCAGAACGACGTAGCTGATATATTTCAAAATTTGCTCGCCGCTGCCCATCATATCGAAGATTTTGGCAATGACTTGTCCGGGGAACACCGCTTGCGCCTCTTTGCCCTGATTGATCTCCTGGTACATCTTCATCAGGTCCACGTAGCTTCGCGGCTTCACCAAGGCGGCGGTCACGCCATGCTCGTCTTCATCATCATGTTTTTGCTCTCCCGCATGCTCATGGCTGATCCAGTAGCTGTCCATGCTGACGTAAATGCCTTGATCCGAAGGGGCCGATACGCTATGCAGGATGCCGACGATCGTGTACGGATGGTCCTTATGGCCTTCGTCGTGCTGCAAAGATTTGGCGACGCCGTGACCCGAAATGAGCCGGTCCCCGACCTTCAGCCCGGTTTCTTTGGCGACCTTGGCGCCAAGCACCGCTTCGAACGGCTTGTCGAACAGCCGCCCGGCCGCGAGCTGGAAATAAGGGGGGTCGCTGGGCTTCCCTTTCAGCGCGAAGAAGGAAGGGGTCGTGCCGACGAGCCGGAACCCTTTGTAATTGTCACCGAGCGCAAAAGGAACTGCCTGGGTGACCCGGGGATCGTTCTCAAGCGTATGGTAATAATCCAGCGAAATATTCGCCAAAGGGTTATCCATTAAAAAGATCGTGTTGAACACAAGCTGGTTGGCGCTGCCCTTGGAGCCGACGATCATACCGAACGGCTCGCTCGCTTTGACGATGCCCTGCTTGATGCCTGCGGAGAGCATCATGATGCTGAGCGTCATCGCGACGCCGATACTGACGACGATGACGGTAATGAGCGTTTGGACCCGCCGGTTCATGAGGTTGCGCCAAGCCATGTGCAGCAAAGACATGAATTACCCGACCTCTCTGGTATCGTAAATGGAAAGCTCCCGAAGGCTCACGACGCGGTCCAATCTGCCGGCCAGCTCCGGGTCGTGGGTACACAGCAGCAGGGCCGTTCTGTTCTGTTCGCAGGCTTCGGCCAGCAGCGAAAACACCTGCTCCGCATTGGCGTGGTCCAGACTGGCCGTCGGCTCGTCCGCCAGCACAAGGGCCGGGCGGTTCGCCAGCGCCCGCGCGATAGAGACGCGCTGCTGCTCGCCGCCGCTGAGCTGGCCCGGCTTGTGGTGAAGCCGGTGCTCAAGGCCGACCTGCGCCAGCAGCTCGCCGGCGCGCTGCTTTTGCGCCTTCGGCGGGATGGTTTTGCCAAACTGCATGGCCGCCAGCACGTTCTCCAGCGCGGTAAAGCCCGGCAGCAGGTTGAAGCTCTGGAACACGTAGCCGATATGCTGCGCCCGGAAGCGGTCCAGCTCCGCTTCGCTCAGCCGTTCGAGCTGCCGGTCCAGCAGGCGGATGGTGCCGCTTGTAGGCCGCAGGATGCCGGCGATGAGCTGAAGCAGGGTGCTTTTGCCCGAGCCGCTCGGTCCAACCAAGGCCACCCGTTCGCCTGCGCTCATGGCAAAATGGGAGACGTTCAGCACGTGCACCTGCCGCTTGCCCGGAAGGGGGTACGATTTGGTCAAGTTCTCGGCATGCAGCATTACTTCAGCACCTCCACGCTGTCCGCGTTGATGCGGATCAGGCTGACGAAGCTGGTCTCTTCGTCCGTTTGCGAGCCTACGCTGAGCGTGCCAGTCACTTTGACCTGATGCTCCGTCGGCGTCACGTCCTTGCCCTTGGGCATAAAGACGACCACGATATCCGTCGGCCAGTCCGCATCGGTCGAGCAGAACGGGCAGACGGTGAGCGCGACTTTGGTCAGGACGAAAAAGTTGACTTTGGCGGTCAACGGCGGAGCCATGAAGCCGGTCATTTCTACTTTTTTGCCAGCCAACTGATTCACTTGGTCCGATAGCTTCACGCCGCGCACCGTCATCTCGGAATACAGGTCCTCGAACGTCAAAACAGGCGTTTTGCCCGCTTCCTTCACGATATTTTTCGTCGTCTCGGGTTTAGCTTGCTTGGCCGCCGCTTGTTCGGCCGCAGGCGGCTTCTCCTGCGGCGATGCCGTCCCGGCTGCCGCGGGAGCGCCCTTGGCAGCCGCGTCGGCCGCTGCTTGCGCGTCGGGAGCCGCTGCGCTCCCCGTGGCCGCATCGCCCGCCGGGGCGGTGCCTGCGGGCGCGGTGCCCGCTGCCCCGGGGGAGGCCGCCGCACTGCCCGCGCCGGCCTCGCTCGTGCTTGCCTGCGGGGCTCCAGCAGCCGCGGTCTGCCCGCCGCCCGCTTGCCCTGCATCCGCCGCCGCCGCTGGCTGAGCGGCTTTGCCGGCCTCTCCCGCGCCTGCCTGCTGCGGCTGCGCTCCGGCAGCCGAAGTCTCCGCCGCCGGGGCGGACGCTGCCGCCGAAACGGAAGAATCAACCGGCCCCCCGGAAGACAGGGGAACCGGTTGATTGCAGCCGGGAACGAGGAGCGTAACGGCGATCAGGCCGACGGCTAGGGCGGTCATGCCTCTTGGTTCAAGCCGCATGGGTAACGCCTCCATTCACTCCGTAATTTCCATTTATCGTTTGATCTTGCGAGCTTTTCTTACTTCGCGAGCACTTCCAGGATGGAGCTGCCGGACACGAACGTCGTGCCGTTCTCGAATTTATGCTCCAACGCGACGTCTTTGCCGTTCTTCGTTGCTTTGCCGCTGTTCAGATTCAAAACAACCGTGCTGTCGTTGATTTGAATCGTAATTTCTCTTGTCGACGCGTTGAACTTCACCGTACCGACCATCATATGGACGAAGCTGGCCAGCGGGATCCAGTTTTTTCCGTCCGATTTCGCATCGGATACGTTCAGGCCAAGCGCGTTAGCCATGCCGAAAAACACATCGGTGTTGTCCATCGTGCCTTTGAAATATTGCGACCCCGGGCCGTAGGCCATCAGCGGCACGTCATCGGCCGTATGCACGCCTACGCTTTCCGTCGTCGGGTTAACGGTACCCTGCCGGAGGAAACGGTCGCGGTTCGGATCGTCGGGATTTGCCAGCTTCGCCGGGTTGGCGACATAGCGTCCTTCTTTGTTTTTCACCGACGGGGAAGTCGGCACCGGATCGAATTTGTAATCTTCGTAGTAATCCGGGTAGGAGCCGAACACGACAGCCAGCTTGCGGTCTACGTCAGGATGGTCCGGGAATCCGTCGCCGTTGCCGTCGACATACGTCGGGAATTTGGAATCCTCATACGTGCGGAACGCTTCGCGGCCCGACTTGCCGTCGCCTTCCCAGTACGTGCCCGCGACGCTGACGGAGTGCGAGTGATCTGCGGTGACGACGATCATCGTCTCGCCGTTCTGCTCGGCGAACCGCTTGGCTACGCCGATCGCTTTATCCATCTCGATCGTATCGTAAGCCGCGCGCTCCCAATCCAGCGGGTGAAGCTGCTTGTCGATGCTTGCGCCTTCGACCATCAGGAAGAAGCCTTTATCGTTCTTGCTGAGCGTATCGAGCGCTTTTTGCGTCATATCCCACAGGTTCGGCTGATCTGTGAACGATTTCAGCTCCGCTTTGTTGTTCGTCGAGCGGTCGTAGTAGACGCTCATGTCCGACGTATGGAACAGGCCGAGCAGCTTGTCCGGCGCATTCGCCGCTTTCAACTGGGCGGCGTTCTCCGCGATGGTGTAGCCTTTTTGCTGGAACATGTCGAACAGGTTTTTCTCGTCCTTCCGTTTGGAGCCCGGCGTCGATTTCGGAAGGAAATAAGCCGATCCGCCGCCCAGAATCACTTCCGGCTGCAGCTTATACAGCATTTCGGCGATTTCCGGCTTGTCCGAGCGTCTGCGCGTATGGGAGACGACGGCCGCCGGGGTGGCATCTTCGATTTCCGATGTCGTGACGACGCCGACCGACATGCCGCGGGTGCGCTTGAGCATTTCCGCAAGCGTCTCGACCTTCGGATCGTCGAGCGAGCTTTCCGTATTGTCCGGGTAGATGCCCAGGCCGTTCACGGCGGACTTGTGGCCGGTATTGTACGCGCTGGCGCTGTTGGCGGAGTCCGTCACGAGCGCATCCATGCCGGAGGTCGTCACGACTGCGCGCTGATCGAATTTATCCATTTCGAGCAGACTGTTGTATTTGCCCTCGGTGATGCCTTTGGACATGATGCGGGACATCGTAATGTCCGGGAAAGCCATGCCGTCCCCGACGAACAGGATGACGTTTTTCGCTTTTTTGCCGCCTTGATCGGCCAGCACGACTTCGTATTTCACGGTTTTCGCCAAGCCGTTGTCGGCTTTGACGGCGACTTCATAGGTGCCGGGCTCATTGATTTTGACGTCCCGGATGGTGAACTCCTGGCTTTTGTCTGTGTTGGTTTTGACCAAAGGCTTGCCGAAAAATTGCTCGGCATCTTTGCCGTTCACCGTAATGCTGACGGAGGACGGCACCGCCGTCAGGTGATTTAATTCCACACGGAAGTCGAAGAGGCTTCCGGCTAAAAATTTCGCTCGGTCGATAGGTGCGATATACACGGATGGAGCCTGCGCGGTTTCCGCCGCATAAGCCGCCGGTACGGGCTCGGAGACGAATCCCGTGCCGCTTGCGAGCAGGCTGCCGGTGACCGCGATGCTGGTTAAGACTTTAAAAGCCTTTTTCATTATAAATAAGCACCTCCACTAGAATTGGACAACTCGATTATAGGCAAGTTGTGTAAAGGGGAATGAATGATTACGTTAAGAAATTATGAAGAATTTGACTTGCTTGTCCCAAGAGGAACAAAACCCGAAAAAAAGCAACCCCAGCCGAAATTTTACTCCTTACGCCGGAAGCGGCGGCCCTCTACAATGAAAGTGATGAAAATGCTTACATTACGAAGGTGCGAGCCGGAGGTGCAGTAGATTTGAATCCCAAGACAGATATGCCGATTCGGCGCCAAGAGCCGGAAGCCCTGAGCCGGTCGGCATCCAAGCTGCTTCGCAGGCTCTACGGACAGCGTCATCTGCAAATTATGGCGCTGCTTGGCGTCCTATGGATCGTCGTTTTCAACTATGTCCCCATGTACGGCATTGTCATTGCCTTCAAGGATTTCAATATCACGGCGTCGATTTCCGCAGCGCCCTGGGTGGGACTGGAGCATTTCAAAGCTTTTCTGGAAGACGACAGCTTGGCCGATGTGGTCAAAAATACAATCGGAATGAGCGTGCTTAAGCTGCTCTTCGGATTCCCGCTGCCGATCGTCTTCGCGCTCTTCCTGAACGAACTGCGCTCCGTACGCTACAAGAAGGCGGTGCAAACGATCTCTTATTTACCCCATTTTCTGTCCTGGGTCATTCTGGGGGGCATTTTGGCGACCTGGCTGGCCGACGTCGGGATCGTCAACCGGCTGCTCCTGGCCATGAACCTTATCGAGGAGCCGATCAGCTATTTGGCCGAGCCCGACTATTTCTGGACCATTATCGTCACCTCGGACATATGGAAGGAGCTGGGCTGGTCCGCTATCATTTATTTAGCCGCCATCTCCGGCGTTTCTCCGGAAATGTACGAAGCGGCGACGATTGACGGGGCAGGCCGGTTCCAGAAAATGATTTACGTGACACTCCCGGCGATCAAAGGCACGATTACTATTCTGTTCATTCTCGCCGTCAGCGGCATTTTGAATTCGAACTTCGACCAGATTCTCGTGCTCAAAAACCAATTGAATGAGAGCGCCAGCAACGTCGTCGACGTGTACGTGTATCAGGTCGGGCTGAAGCAAAGCCGCTTCTCCTATGCAACGGCCGTAGGCTTGCTCAAATCGTTCATTTCGCTCGCTCTCCTGCTCTCGGCAAACTACATCACGAAGCGATTGAATAACACGTCCCTATTCTAGGAAAGGAGAGGATCGCAAGATGGTTTCCATGAACCGCAGAACGCTGCGTGAGGTTATATTCGACCGGCTGAACGATGTCTTCATGCTCGTGATCTGCTTCGTCACGCTGTACCCGATCTGGTATGTGCTCGTGAATTCCCTGAACGACGGCAACGACGCGATGCGGGGCGGCATTTATTGGTGGCCGCGCATGTTCAGCTTCGACAGCTATCTGGCCGTATTCGCCAACGACGGCATTATGCTGGCGATGGGCGTGACGGTCGCCAAGACGGTCGTCGGAACGGTCGTGCACGTGCTGTTCACCGCCATGGTGGCGTATGCGTTTTCGCGCAAAGAACTGATCGGACGCCGGGCTTATATGATGCTGGGCACGATCACGTTGTTTTTTAGCGGCGGGCTCATTCCCTCGTACTTGCTCATTCGGGATTTGGGGCTGCTCGACAGCTTCTGGGTCTACATCATTCCGGCGATGTTCAGCTTCTTCGATCTGATCGTTTTCCAGGCGTTTTTTCGGGAGATTCCCGACGGGCTGGAGGAGGCGGCGAAGCTGGACGGGGCGAACGACTTCAAAATTTTCCGCTCGGTCATTCTCCCGGTCTCGATGCCCGTCGTTGCGACGATTGCGCTTTTCCACGGCGTGTACCAGTGGAACGATTACTTTACGGGAATGATCTACATCAATCAAAGCGAGCTTCAGCCGATCCAGACGTATCTGTACAGAGTCGTGGCCCAGTCCAGCTCCAATCAGATGATGGCCGCCACCTCCGGCACTATCGCGAAGTCCGTGTCTTCCCAGTCGATCAAGCTGGCGACGATGGTCATTACGTCCTTGCCGATCGTGATCGTGTATCCGTTTTTGCAGAAATATTTTGTGAAAGGCTTCATGATCGGCTCTATCAAGGGCTGATTCCATATAACTATGATGATACAGAAAAGGGGAAAACGCAGATGGGTATGAGTAAAACGCGCAAAACGCTCGCTATGCTGCTTGCCTTGGTCACGGCCGTATCCGTGAGCGCATGTTCCGCAGATCGCGGCAACGAACCGGCCAAAGAGGCGAAAACCGCTTCCGCGGACACGGCGGCTCCGGCCGGAAATCCCGACGAGCCGGGCTGGAAGTCCGACACGAAGCCGATTACGTTCGACTGGTATTTGAATTTCTCCTGGTTTCCGAACAAGTGGGGCGTCGATCCGACCTCCCAATACGTCACGAAGAAAACGGGCGTGAACATCAACTTTATCGTTCCGGCCGGCAACGAAAACGAAAAGCTGAATACGATGATCGCTTCCGGCAAGCTGCCCGATTTCATTACGCTGGGGTGGTACGAAGACGCGGTCAAGAAAATGATCGAAGGGGGCATGGTTCTGCCTCTGGACGAGTTGGCGAAGCAATACGACCCGTACTTCTTCAAGGTAACGGACCCGGCTAAGACCACTTGGTATACGCAGAAGGACGGCCATTTCTACGGGTATCCGAACGCGTCCTCGTCCCCGCAGGATTACAAGAAATACGGGGAGAATTTCGTTTCCAACCAGACCTTTCTGGTCCGCAAAGATATGTACGAAGCTCTCGGCAAGCCGGATATGAGAACGCCGGAAGGCTTTCTGAAGGCGCTGCAGGCGGCGAAGGAGAAATTCCCGAGCGTGAACGGCCAGCCGCTTATTCCGCTGGGGCTGCACGAGTTTGGAGATACCGGCAACTACTCGCTGTTTGATGCGAACCAGAATTCCTCGATGCTGGCTAACTTTCTGGCGGTTCCTTACGAAAAGGACGGCAAGCTGTACGACCGGTATACCGACCCCGAATTGGTGAAGTGGCTGAAGACGTTCCGCCAAGCCAACGAACTCGGCCTGCTCGCCAAAGACGTTTTCATCGACAAACGTCCGCAAATGGAGGAGAAAATCGCCCAGGGCCGATACTTCGCCATGCTGTTCCAACGCTCCGATATGGCCAATCAAAATATTTCGCTGTATCAGAAAGATCCGAACACGGCCTACATTGCCATCGACGGACCGGCCAACGCGAAGCAGGACCCGCCGACGTTGGCAGGTCCGGGAATTGCCGGCTGGACGGTGACGCTCATCTCCAAGGATGTGAAAGACAAGGCGAGAGCGATCAAGTTCCTCAGTTACCTGATCAGCGAAGAAGGGAATAAGGATCTGTTCTTGGGCGAAAAGGGCATCAGCTACGATACCATTGACGGAAAAGACCAATTCAAGCCCGAAGCGCTGGAGATGCTGAACAAAGACCGCTCCGCTTTCGACAAGAAGTACGGCGCCTCCCATACCTTCTGGATGCTGATGGATACGAACATGAGCCTCAAATGGGCGCCTCCCAGCGTCGATCCGATCAAGCAGCCGGAAGCGTGGACCCGGGGCAAGACGAAGAGCTTCTCGCAATACGATAACATCGTGCCGACAGGCAACTCCGTCGAAGGGATCGCCAACACGAAGATTGCCCAGCTCTGGGGCAAGGCGCTGCCGAAGCTGCTGCTTGCCAAGTCCGATGCGGAGTTCGATCAGCTCTTCGACAAATTTCAGAAGGATCGGCAGACCGCCGGATTGGAGAAGGTGAGAGCGTACCAGCAAAAAGAATTCGAGGCCAACAGCCAAAAGATTGCGCAATTCGCCAAGTAGTTCGAGCGGTTCGGCCCGCGAGCCCGGCTTCCGGGGCTCCGGGCTTTTTTCATATTTCCGTATTAAAATAAGAGAACAAACGTCGGATAAAGGCTGGGGACGAAAATGAAAAGCATGCGGAGCATAAGGCTTGCCAGATTGACGGACCGCATTTCCATACAGTTCAAGCTGATCGGGGCCTATATTTTCATTATTTTGATCCCTATCATTTTGTTTTCATGGTATATATTCAACGGCTTTTATCATAATACGATTCAAGATACGCTCAAGAAAAATCAATATGCGCTGTCCAGCGAGAAAGCGTATATTTTGAATAATATGGAAATCATGCTACGCACGGCACAGTTCTACACGGCGAACAAAGAGCTCATGAATTATATGCAAAGCCCGGACGATCTGGAGGTTCCCGAGCTCGTCGATTTCAATGCCAAGTCGTTCTCCAATTTGCAAAGGCTCATGTTTAATAACCCTAACATTACGAATGTCCGCCTGTTTACGAATAATCCGAATACGATGGAAATCTGGCCGATGATTTTCCATGAAAGCCGGATCTCTGCAAGGCCGTGGTACAAGAGCGTACTGGAGCAGCGGGGCGAATTCCTTTGGGAGATTTTGAAGGATGAAAAAGACATCATGAACCGGGCCACGGCGGACAACCGGGCTGCGTCGACCTATGTCTCGCTGTTGAAAGAAATTTATTACCCGAGCGACAAGCATGTCGGCATTCTTGAGGTGGACATGAAAATCGATAAGTTTTTTCAAAAAGTGTTCAGTCCCCTTCAAGACGATCAGTCCCGCATGCTGGTTATCGACCGTTCGGGACGAATGTTCACCGACACGGGCAGCGCTTTTTTCAAGGATATCGACTTGGAGCGGCTTCGGCGCGATTGGGCGGAGCGTCCTCATGAGGAAGGGGCCAGCTTTACGTTTACGGTCGGGGACACGCCGTATTTGTGCCTGACGACGCCGATCGACCAGATGGACGCCTATCTGCTCAATGTCGTATCTCTAGAAAATCAGGTGACGCAAATTCGGCATACGCGCAATCTCTTCATCGCCGCAGCGGTCGTCCTCATCGCGCTCTTGTCCGTGATCACTTATTTTTTGCAGTCGCTGATCTTGAAAAAGCTGCACATTTTGCGCGATTCGATGAAAAAGGTGCGCCGGGGAGATCTGAATGTGCAGATCGATATCGATGCGGGCGGCGAGGTAGGCGAGCTTGCGCATCATTTTCGGCAGATGATGAAGAAAATGAACGAGCTGATCGTGGAAGCGGTGAATAAACAAGCGGCGACGAAGGAGGCGGAGCTGCATGCTCTTAAAAATCAGATCGACGCCCATTTCCTCTACAATACGCTGGAGAATCTGAAGATGCTGGCCGAAGTGGAGGCGCAGTACACCATCTCGGACGCGTTGACCTCTCTCGGGGCATTGATGCGCTACAGCCTGAAGTGGTCGAGCGAATACGTGCAGCTTCGGGACGAATTGCAGCACATCCGCAACTACATCGCCATTATGAATATGCGCTATGACGATAAGCTCGACCTGCAGCTGGATATTCCCGAAGGATACCGGGAGCAGGAGATGCTGAAGATGTCGCTGCAGCCTCTTGTGGAAAATGCGGTTAAGCACGGCATGCGGACAGAGCGCACACGACGGGAGGGGATTGCGATTCGGATTCGGGCTTGGAGAGGGGACGAATCGACGTACATTGAGGTGACGGACAACGGGGCCGGCATGCCGGGGGAGAAGCTTGCCGAGCTGCGCGAGAAGCTCGTTATGGACGATGTTCGATTCCAGGTCCAATATGGACAGCGGTTATCCGGGGAGCAGGAAGGCAGAGGGATCGGCCTGCGCAATGTGATGCAAAGGATCGCCATGCATTACGGCGGCGAGTACGGACTGACCGTGGACAGCGAGGAGGGAGCTTACACCCGGGTGACGATAAAGCTGCCCTATTTGATTTTATCGGGAGGGTTGTCTGCAGATGAGAAAAGTGCTTATCGTTGACGATGAGAAAAATATTAGGCTCGGGTTGAAAGCGATGATCGACCGCCTGTTCCCGGACGCTTATACGTTCGATTTTGCCGAAGACGGGGCGGAGGCGCTGGAGATTTTGTATCGGGCCTCCATGGATGTCGTGATTACAGACATCCGGATGCCGGTGATGGACGGGATTGCGCTGATTCAGCGGATTCAGGAGCTGGAGCGGAAGCCGGCCGTCGTTATTTTGAGCGGCCACGATGACTTTCCATACGCTCAAGAAGCGATCCGCTGCGATGTGTCGGAATATTTGCTCAAGCCGATCGTCCGTGACGAGCTGGCCCGGACGATGCTGAAGCTGGAGAAGGAGCTGAAGCAGAGGGAGCGCATCGACGAACAATTGACGAGTTCAATGCGGCAGCAGGAAGCCTATCGGGAAAGTCAGCTAAGCTATTTGCTGCGCCATCCGCATCCGGACGAGCCGGGGCTGTTGGAGCGGCTGAAGGGATGCGGTCTGGAGTGGCTGGTGGAGGGCTTTCAGCTTGCGGTGCTGCAATATCGCGGTTCCGTCCAGGGGATGGGGCCGCCCGAATTTCTGGGGCGCATTCAAGCCGAGCTGGAAAACGCTCCTGAGTCGGCTGGACAGCAGCGTGCGCACGTATGGGATAAGGAGAATCAGCTTGTGCTGATCGCACAGCGCCGCGAGCTCTTTCAATTTTTGGCCGGACGCATCGCAGAAACGGGTTATTTCGCATACAGCATGGGAGTGAGCGGCTATACCCAAGGCGTCGCGCGCTTGCGGACGGCTTATCAAGAGGCGGAGCAGGCGCTGAAATATACGTTTCTTCAATCTGCGCCGGGGGTCGTCTCCTACGAGTGCATCGCCGGGAAGAGCAGGGACTTTGCGATCCCTGCGGACAAGATCAGAAAGCTGGCCAATATGCTGGGCACAGGCCGGGAGAAGGAAATAACGTCGCTGCTGATGGAAGTGCTCGATATCCGGACGGTGGCGCGATACGATATTGCGTATTTGGAAGGCGTCAGCCGCGCGTTCAACGAGCTGATTTTTGACAAGGTGTTTCACGTTTACGGGGGCGAATCGGTCGAGATTCTCCGGTTATTCAAGAAGGTCGGGGACCTTTGGAATTTTTATTATTTTCACGATTATTACCACAGCGTGGAGGGGCTGCTGCATCGGCTCGATGACTATGTGCGCAGCATGAAGACGTTCCATATCGATCACAAAGAAATGAAGCAGGCTGTGCAGTATATGCAAGATAATTTCCATAAAGATTTGAACATGGCCGTCGTTTCCAATCACGTGTCGTTGAACTATTCCTATTTCAGCCAAGCCTTTAAAGAATATACCGGCGAGAGCTTCGTGAGCTATTTGAAAAAGCTGCGCATTGACAAAGCCAAGGAGCTGCTTGTCACGACCGGACTCAAAGTGTACGAGATCAGCGGGATGACCGGGTTCGAGAATACGAAGCATTTCAGCCGCGTATTCAAGGAAATGGAGGGGATCAGCCCGCAGGAATACCGGGAGCTGCACGAAGCGCTGAAGCGGTAGTGGCTTCCGCTGAACGAATCGTCCGGCTTTCCGTAGCAGGCAGGACCGGCACCGCAAGCGGGAATGGCCCAAATGGTTACCCGTTGCGGCTGTCCAATATTTTGGCCGCCAATTGCGTCCGGTTTTTCAGCCCGGTCTTTTGCAGCATCGCATTGACGTGCTTCTTCACGGCAACCTCGCTGATGTACAGGGCGGCTGCGATTTGCGCATTCGTATCGCCGCGTACGAGCAGGTCGGCGACTTCGCGCTCTCTGGGCGTGAAGTCCAAGGCTTCCCCGGCCACCGGCCCCGGCGAAGACGGAGCGTGTTCCTTGGAGCTGCGGATCAGTCGGTCCAGAAACGCGGCCAGCTTTTCCTTGCGCGTATCCACCCGGTACGTGGGAGTCGGGGTCGTGCCGTCATAGCCGCGGTGCTCCGCCCCGGGAACCGTCTCGAAGCCGAGGCTGCGGAAAGCGAGCTTGTAGTAATCGAGCGGGGGCGGGGAGGTAAGCAGCACCTTGCCGGCCATCATGGATTCGAAAAGCAGGCGGATAATGTCCGAACGCAGCTCTTCTTTTTCCAGATTTTCCACATCGATCGTAAACAGAAACGTGCCGGACGCTTGCTCCGGCGGCGTGCGGTACCGTGCCTGTTCGCCCGGCGGCAAGCTGGCGAAATACGCGCCGGATATCGGCGACTGCGCGAGAAAATCGAGCGTCCGCTCGTGAATCGGCACGGCGGCCATCAAGCCGGCGACGCGGCCTTCGGGGCTGCGGAGCAGGCGCAGCTCGCAGCCAAGCTGCAGCATCCGGGGCAGCTCGAGCCCCGTCAGTCGGTACAGCGTCTGCTCCGCCGTCATCGTGAAGCGGAACAACGTGTCCGATTCCGGGTCCGAGCAGGCGATTTTCCAGCTGCGGGCTTCCCGTTTGCGCCGGTCGATATAATTTTCCGCATCGTTCAGGTTGTGCGCATCAATCGTTTCCAGATAGTTCCCCGACCCCGGGGCATGGCGAAAATGGGCCCGCAGCACCGGATTGTCCGTGTGAGGAATCATCTCGGCGATCTCCCACGACACGTCCTGCTTGAAGGGAATCGCGCGGACAATCCGCGAATAATACGTTTCGACCAGTTTTTTGCCATACTGTTCGAAGGTTTGCGGCATCCGCTCCCGGAAGGTGAGCCGGATCGTTTCCCGGACCAAATCGTGCATTTGCCAGCCGCCGGAGCAGCGCCGTACGAACGACAGACGGATCAGCCGGTCGAACAGCGAAAAGGGCACGTCCCGCTCCTCAAGCAGCGTCAGCAACTCCTGGTTAAACGTCCGCGGGACGGATGCGGTCAGGATCAGCCTGCGGAGCTCGTCGTCCGGCGCTTCCCGCAGCCACTGGCGTAGAAGGTCTTCCAGCGGGTCTCCCGAACTTGCGAGGGGGGAGCTATCTGCGCGAGCAATCGGGCCGAGGAGCGATAGCGAGAGCGGGTGCCCGAACGTCCGCATCCATACCGCTTCCTGAAGCTTTTCGTCGGTGATGCCGTTTTGCAGCAGCCAGTCTTGCGTTTCTTCGTAGCTGAGCTCGGACAACGGAAGCGGTACAATTAGCCTCTGCCAGGCGGATGAAAGCTGCCAAGACCCTGCCAATGGAAAACGCCCTGCGATCACGAGAAGAATATTCGCATGAAGCCTCGGGATGAACGTCTCGCGAAACCATCGGTCGAGGCTGCCCGCCTCCTCATAGTGATCGATGCCAAGGATGATGCGCGTTTCCTCCGCCTTTTGCCGGATGCTATCCAAGCACTGCTCCAGCAGCGCGGGCTCCTCCGGATTAACCGGTGCTCCCAGCTCAAGCAGAAGGTGCCCGCAGACGGCGGCCGGATTGTTCAAATAATCCCGCATATCGATCCCCAAATAACAAGCCCCGTGGTCCGCCGCGCTTCGCCGGAACCGCTCCAGCAGCTGCGTTTTGCCCATCCCTCCGGTGGCGTACACATTAATAATCCGTTCCTGACGGCTTGCCAGCTGCGTCACGTATTGCTCGAACACCCCAAGCTCGAACGCCCTGCCGACAAAATCGTCCGCATGCCAGCGCTCCAGCCGTTCCCCTATCGTTTGAAAAGCAGAAGCTTGTTCCGTTCGTTTCGTCTCCAACGAGTCCTCACCTGCCGCCGGTTTTTTATCACAAAGTATACTATTAGTGTCAACCAATGGGTAGTACCTGCTTCTACGACCCCGTGATAAAGTAACCGTAATCTCATAAAACGGAGGCAGGACGATGAGCACATTCGATACGGAAGCGCGCCGCTTGAGCGGCTTTGGAGCCGGGCAAGGCCCGGAATGTTACAGCGGACAGGGGGATCTCGCCGAACGGGAGGCGCTTCGTGCCAAGCTGCTTGCCCCGGACCGGGTCAGCGGTTCGGAGATTTTGCTCCGCACTTTGCTGCTCGAAGGGGTGGAATGCGTATTCGGTTACCCCGGAGGCGCGGTGTTGTACATTTATGACGCGATGCACGGGAATCCGCATTTCCGCCATATTCTCACCCGGCACGAGCAGGGGGCCATTCACGCCGCCGACGGATACGCCCGTGCCACCGGCAAAATCGGCGTCTGCCTGGCGACGTCGGGGCCGGGAGCGACCAATCTGGTTACGGGCATCGCGACCGCGCACATGGATTCGATCCCGCTGGTCGTCATCACCGGCAATGTGGCGACTTCACTGATCGGCACAGATGCCTTCCAGGAAGCCGACATCGTCGGTATCACCCAGCCGATTACGAAGCACAGCTATTTCGTCCGTAAGGTGGAAGAACTGGCTACGATCCTGCGGGAAGCGTTCCACATCGCCGGAACGGGCCGCAAAGGTCCCGTGCTGGTGGACATTCCGAAGGACGTCTCGGCGGCAATCACGGCTTTCCGGTACCCGGAGACGGTGTCCGTGCGGGGATACCGTCCGGTGCGGGAGGCCAAAGCAAGCGAGGTGGAAGAGCTGCTGCGGGCGATCGAAGCGGCGGAGCGGCCGCTGATTCTCGCCGGAGGCGGGGCAGTGCAGGCGGGTGCGGCGGAGGAGCTGACGGCGTTCGCCAGCAGGCTGAACGTTTCGGTGACGACGACGCTGCTTGGGCTGGGCGCTTTTCCAAGCGGGAACGAGCTGTGGCTCGGCATGCCGGGCATGCACGGGACGTATGCGGCGAATCAGGCGCTGCTGCGCTGCGACTTCCTACTCTCGGTCGGTGCCCGGTTCGACGACCGCGTTACCATGCGTCTCGACGGCTTCGCGCCTCAGGCCACGATCGCGCACATTGATATCGATGCCGCGGAGATCGGCAAATTGGTGCCGACCGCGCTGCCCATCACAGGCGACGCCCGGCAGGTTCTACAAGCTGCGAACGCCTTGTCTTCGGGCATCCGGCCGAAGGAAGGAGCTTGGCTGGAGCAAGTGAAGCGGTGGAAGGCGGACTATCCGTTGACCTATCGCGATTCCGAGACGGAGCTGAAGCCGCAGTACGTGCTGGAGATGATCTCGCGAACGACGGACGGCGAAGCGATCGTGACGACGGATGTCGGGCAGCATCAGATGTGGACGGCGCAATTTTACAAATTCAAGCATCCCCGTTCCCTGCTTACCTCCGGCGGCTTGGGCACAATGGGGTTCGGCTTTCCTTCGGCCATCGGGGCGCAGGTGGGGCATCCCGGCCGGTTGGTCGTTTCGGTCAACGGGGACGGGGGCATGCAGATGTGCGCGCAGGAGCTGGCGATTTGCGCCATTCATCACATTCCGGTCAAGATCGTCGTCATCAACAACCGGACGCTCGGCATGATCAAGCAGTGGCAGGAGCTGATCTACGACGGCCGGTACAGCCATATCGATCTGTCCGGTAGCCCGGACTTCGTCAAATTAGCCGAAGCGTACGGGGTCAAAGGGCTGCGAGCGTCTGACAAACGGGAAGCGGAACAGGCGTGGCAGGAAGCGCTGGACACGCCGGTGCCGGTGCTGATCGATTTTCAAGTGTCCAAGGACGAGCTGGTATTTCCGATGATTCCGCAAGGGCAGACGCTAAGCGATATGATATTGGAGGCGGAGTAGGGCATGCAAAAGCACACGATTTCCATCCTCGTCAACAACCACCCCGGAGTGCTGCAGCGCATTTGCGGACTGTTCGGGCGCCGAGGCTACAACATCGATAGCATCTCCGTCGGCACGGCCGAAGAGGAAGGGCTGTCGCGGGTCGTCATTACGCTGAAGGGAACCGACACGACGCTGGAGCAAATCGGCCGCCAGTTGGAGAAGCTCATCGACGTGATCGGAGTCGTCCATGTCAGCCGCTATCCGATGGTTTCGCGGGAGCTGATGCTGGTGAAGCTGCGGGTGGAGCCCGCCACCCGGCCGGAAATTTTCGGCATCGTCGAGACGTTCCGGTGCTCGGTCATTGACATCGGCACAAACTCGGTCGTCGTTCAGGTCGTCGGAGACACGGACAAAAACAATGCGTTTCTGCACGTCCTGAAGCCGTACGGCATTCTGGAGCTGACCCGTACGGGGGAGACGGCCATGAACCGCGGCGAAGGCCAAGCGGGTATCGCTTCCTTTAACGAAAGTTCCCCTTTTCTTTCCAGCTTAGCTTGAGGGATAATGGATCATAGCAAAAGGACCGGCATCGCAAACGGAAACGGCTCCGAGGGAGTGCTAGTAACGTATGCTGTAGCATATACACTAGCTCATAGCGGGCTGGAGACCGTATACGCCTAAGTGCCATGCTTAATAAATCCTTATCCTTTTGTACAAAACGATCAAGAGATGGAGAGAAGTTTATGGAGGAATCGGGTTCGCTAGCAAGACTTATCACGATCTATGTACATAAAATGGAGCATGCCGCAGATTACAATGAGGCGCATAAGCTGCTTTACGAGCTGATAGATCGAGTGGGCGAATTGGATCCAGCGGAAGTTCAGAAAGAAATCATTGCCTACATTTCAGAAAATCTGGTCACGAAAGCATGGGTGCATGCTCACTATTGGATCGGGTCGGTGCTGAACCATCCGTCTCCCGCTTATATCGATTATTTGCTGCGAATCTTGGATGAAGAGGATGCCAACGCTCCCCATTATTGGGCATTGGACGCCATCGAATATATGCCTGAAGAGATTACGGAGTTAGCCATACCGGGGCTGAAACAACGTATAGAACCGATGAATCCGTCTTGGTGCCATGCGGTGATTGAGAAATATTTTGAAACGATTGTGTGGAACGACGAAGGCGCAGAAGAGTTTATTTCGCCTTTCGTCGATTCGCCGAATGAAATGGTGGCGTTTCGGGCGAAATATTGGATGGAAACGTTCGAAGTCGAGAGGGAAGAGGATGCGGAGGGTGAAGATTAAACGGGGCTGCAAAGGCAGCGGGGTTCAAGAAGAAAACACGTCCTATTGAACGTGTTTTCTTGAATGACAGATGAATTTTTGGCAGGGGAGATTAGTGAAACTGCTCTTTTAGTTTTTTGACTTCGCTTTCGGGTAATCCTGTCGCTTTGGCGATTTTGGCCACATCCATGCCCATCTCCAGCAAATTTTTGACGACTTCAATTTCTTTTTCCCGTTTTCCTTCCAGCTTACCTTCGCGCTTACCTTCTTCCTTGGCTCCATCGATCATGGACGCTTCGTCGTGCAGCGCTTTTTGCCGCATTTCATACAATCGGCGGGCTTCTTCGTTCTGGCTCAGAAACTCCAGTGTATCCATCGCTTTTTGCAATGTCGGTTCGTTCATGGCGATGACCTCCCATAGTTCTTGTTTATCTACGCCTTTCAGGAACAATAACCATTTCACCAGCTTATCGGATAAGCTGGCCCTCTGCGATTGCAGCTTGGGCAGTTCCATGAAATGAATCTCGATATCATCGGTAAGCCTCAATCCGCTATGGTGTTCCCGCAAATGAAAAAGATTATAGTAACGATCATTCGGGATAAAGTTGAAATTTAAGATGTTAATGGTAATCGTCTTCTTCAAATCTTTATATTTTTGTCCTTCTTCAAGCTGGCTGGAATACATTTTGCTCCAGTAGTACAACGTCCGTTTCTCTATATCGTACCGGTTGAACAGTTGAATTTCGATGTTTACTTGCTTTCCGTCCGCCGTGCGGGCATGAAGATCGAGAATTGATTGCTTGTCGTGCAGCGCGTTTTTATCAATATACGGGTTGAGGAGCTGAATGTCCGTGATCGGAGAAGGCTCGCTTTCTCTCAAGGTTACATTCAAAAAATCCAACAGTACGTCTTTATTTTCTTCAACACCGAAAATGCGTTTGAAAACGAAATCGACTTTAGGGTCAAGTCTGTTGGTCATCCTCTCAACTCCATTTCGTTTGCCATTTTATTATACCACGACGGAAAACGTTCAGACATATGGACAATATATTCTCACACCATGGAAATACCGGGCGATCCTTTGTGGCGTCTCCTGCCAAAGACAACCCTATACAGCACATACCCGAGAGAGGCGCCCGCGTAATTAAGAATGACGTCGTCGATATCGCCGGAACCGACACGCAGTACCGTCTGCAGAAACTCAACAGCGATTAGCGGAACGATGAAGCCGAGTGAAAAGCGGGCAAACGTGCGACAGCTGCGGAACAAGAGCGGCAGCAAAATTCCGAAGGGAATAAACATCCCGATGTTGCCGCCGAGATTGATGAGCACAATGGAAAACGCATAGGAATCAAAATAAATGAAATAATTGCCGATTGTGCGAAAAGGATGCAGGTTGTAACGGAGCTCGTCCGCATGAACGGACCGTCCGAACCCGACAAACATCATGTACAGCATGCAGGACGTATACAAGATGAATGCGGCGGCGGCCCATAGATTGCGAGCTCCTTTCTTTTTTCTCCTCATAAGGTTCGTTAGCGCACCCGGCCTTCTTCGCAAAGACCGATCAAGTGCTCCGCTTGTTTCAGTAAGGTATGCATTTGCTCCTCCGAATACGTTCGGAAGCCGAGCGTGACAAGGTGCGTCTGCATCGCTTCCGGCAGCTTCCGGACATACTGTTCGAACGTTTGGCCGTCCCCAAGGGCAAGATAACACCAGAAGGCCTCGGCATAAAGCTGCCAAGCGAGATTATCCGGGTCGCCTGTTTCACGATACCTCGCTGCCTTGCGGGCCGCGAGCTCGTCTTGCACGGATTGCAGCGCAAAGGCATCCGCATCGCCGCTCCGCTCGCGCAAGTAAGCGCGGTATGCCTGAAGCGACGCGAGCAGTTTGTCGGGCTCGATACTGCCCGCACCGAACCGAATTTCCCGGTAGGCCGGGTACAAGTCCAGCTGTCTCATGATCGGCAGCAATCCTCCGGTCGACATCGCGCCATGGACAAAATAAGCGTAGGCTTGTGCCGCATCTGCCCAAACGGCATCGGCGGCGAAGCTAGCCGTCAACGGTTCTTGGGCATCGAGACTTTCCTGAAACCAAGCTTGATGTTCGGCTATCTCGGCCTTGGCCTGCGATAGCATCCGTTCTCTGCCTTGCGGCGATTGAAAATATGCCGAAGCATCGGCGATCAAAGCTTGCAGCAGTCCTGAAGGGTCCGAAACGATGCGGGCTTCCTCCAGAAAGCGGAAATCCCACGGGGAACCGATAATTTGCTCCATCTGCGGCAGCGGGTGGACATGAAGCTGAATGACGTGCTCCTGAAATAGCACATTGGCGCTGTAATGCGGCTGTTCTTGGTTCGACGTATAGACATTTAAGTCCAAGTCACTGAACCGATCCGCTTCGCCGCGCCCCACAGAGCCGCCTGCCAAAGCGCCAACCTGCTGCGCGATCGGCTGCTGCTGCGCATATTGCTGAGCCAGATCGACATAAAACGAAGTATAATTCAATGACGTGACCTCCCGAAAAATAAAAGTAGTGGCTTTTTAAATACAGACGGTTCATTTTAACAAGAAGTTCCAATTCTTGCTTAAATCCATTCATCGGGTCCGAGTATGTGCGAGAGATCGCTTCTAAGGGCAATTCGCAGCTCATAAGCATGACGAATCGGCAGCCTTTCGTTCGTTTCGGCATCGTAAACATTTCCGCAGCTGCGGCATTGCTTCAGGACAATTTGCCTGCACTCTTCAATATAATAAAACAAGGCCCCCTGGCATAACTCGCAGCATTCATCCCAATCTTTATTGAACAGCAGCAATTCCTCCAAGAGCCGGAATAACCGCGAATAAAACGATTTAATCTCTTTTTCATGTTGCCAAGCGTCCTTTAAACGTACAAATTGGCCGATAGCGCTCTCATACATCTTTCTCGTAATCGCCAGATCGTCGGCAGGGATGCAATGAATGATATGGGATAATTCAGCCGTTTTCGCAGGAAAAATATTCTTGGAATATTTTTCAATATCATGCCAAATAGTCCGTATGCTTCGCAGGATCGTTACTTTGTCGCTGGGCGTTTCGGAAGCGAACAAATGGGTTTCAAAATGCTTCAATACTTTATGAACGTCCCTAAATACTCATGCTTCCCCCGCTATGGCAGCTTCGGCCAACCGTCCGAACTGGTGCTCCAATAATTCGTAATTTGCCACCGGCCTTCGATGTATTCGAGCGTCACGGTATCCGTATACTTGGATTCCTTGGACTCCCAATTCAGGGTCCGGACTTCGACGATGCCTTTCTTTTTGTAGGCTTCGATGTCTTGAATTTTTTTGATCCGGTACGATTGT
Source organism: Paenibacillus tyrphae (assembly GCF_024158745.1). GTDB lineage: Bacteria > Bacillota > Bacilli > Paenibacillales > NBRC-103111 > Paenibacillus_G > Paenibacillus_G tyrfis_A. Next base: position 154,482 of record NZ_JAMZAW010000021.1, read on the forward strand.
ATATCCCAGTAATAAAAACGGTAATTGACAACGAGCTGCCCATCGTTACGATAAATATATTTAGCCGCAGGGCCGACATTGCGGCTCTTCACAAACTCATTATAAAATTGGACCAGCGTAGTCTTAACATCCTTATTCTTAGCGGCATCCGGGTTCTCGGTTATCATCAGGTACAGGTAGTATCCTCCGGCAGCCAATAGGAGAAGGATGATCAAGATGCTTAATTTTCCGTTCGGTGCCTTGATCTTTCTTCTTCTAAAATCGTAGTCGGTCTCCATTATCCCCGCAGCCTCCCCCAAAAAAAGATCTTACAAAATCATCCGCCTGAAAAAGAGAAAGGCCAAGCTGAGCATCGCCAAATTCGCCAACTGTCCCACAGAAATTAGTAATAAGATAACTACGAACAGGTTAACAATAAAGCAGATCACATAAAGAGAGACGCGGAGGCTGAACTTATGCTTCCGTCGTTCTTGGCGGGGCAAGGCGTCAAAAGCCGAAGGAAAAGCCGCATGAAAAGCGTCCGTATCTTTGGCAGGAATCCACGGTCCGCTGGTCGTTGCCCTTACGTTGGTGAACCCGTCAATGATGCCGTTTGCAATCAAGTGTTCCATTTCCGTTTGCGAGAAAGGGCCTTCTGCAGCGGTTGCTTGATAGTACCAAGTCAGTTTCATTGCCGTGATCATCCTTTGGCATTTTAGGTATGGAACTAATGAGCGCGCGGGATGTCGCTCGGGAGGGTGCGCATGCTAACCAAACGGTTTCTTCTACAACAGCACGGTACGACCGTCCGTACGGAAATGACCGCGGGCGTCGTTTCGTTTGTTACGGTGGTTTATATTGTCGCCGTCAACGCATCGATCCTGGCGGATGCGGGTACTCCGTACGAGGCGGGGGTGATCGCGACGGCGCTAGCGGCATGTTTCGGATCGCTGCTCGTCGGTCTCTGGGCGAACAGTCCGCTGGTCATCGTCCCGGGAATGGGCGTTAACGCGCTGTTCTCGTACACTGTCGTCCAAGGAATGCGGCTGTCGTGGCCGGAGGCGCTGGCGGCCGTCTTCGTATCCGGCTTACTCGTCTCGGCACTTGCTTTTACGCCTCTGATCAAGCGGCTTGCCGCTACGATTCCCGACTCGCTCAAGCATGCGATCGGCGCGGGTGTCGGCTTATTTTTGGCTTTTATCGGACTGCAAAAGGGGGGCATCGTCGTCCCCGGCAGTTCGTCGATCGTTGCGCTCGGCGATTTCGGCAGTGCGCACACGCTGCTGACACTGGCCACGCTGGCCGTGACCTTGGCTTTGTACGTCCGCGGCGTCCCGGGAAACCTGCTGATCGGGATCGCGGCCGGTACCGGCTTGGCGGCCGTGACCGGGCAGCTTGCTTGGGACGGCGTGGGGACGGAATTATCGCTGGCGGCTTACGGCTCCGTGTTCGGAGCGATGTCGTTCTCGGGGCTGTCGTCCGTCGTATTCTGGACCGCGGTGTTTTCATTCGTGCTTGTTGTGCTGTTCGAAAACATCGGGCTCATCGACGCCCAGCTTCGGCTCATCGGGCAACCGGGGAAGGCGGCCCGCAGCCTTCAGGCGGGAGCCGTATCCGTAGCTGCTTCCGGCGTTCTGGGCACGAGTCCAACGGTGACTGCGGTAGAGAGCGCCGCAGGTATCTCTGCCGGCGGTCGGACCGGCTTAACGGCCGCAACGGCCGGAGCGCTCTTCGCCTGCGCGGTGCCGCTCGGTCCGGTCATGCGGCTGATTCCCGATTCGGCCATCGCGCCAGTGCTGATTTTGATCGGCGGATTGATGCTCCGAGGCGTGAAAGATATTCCGTTCGACGATTTGTCGGAATGGCTGCCTGCCTTTCTGATCGTGGCCGGAATTCCGCTCACCTCCAGCATTGTGGACGGCATGGGGCTCGGCTTCGTGGCTTTCCCGATCCTGAAGCTCGCGGCGGGCAAACGACGGGAAATTTCCCCGGTGTTCGTGGCCATCGCTGCTTTGTTCGTCTTGAATTTTGCCCTGCCGTTTATCTGACCTCTCAGTCCAGAAACGACCGGTAAAAAGTCTCCACATCCGTCATATCCTGAAGGCCGGATACTTGCCCATCGCCGATCTCGATGATCAACCATTCTCCCGCGGTCGTTTTTGCGATGTCCATGGTGAAGAAGCTGCTGCGAATCCGCTGTGCGATCGTGACAAACACGTTTAAATCCGGCTGTTCCGCGTCGTAGGCTACTTCCTCCCAATAATTTTGCGCCGCGATCAGCCGGTGCCGGTAGAAGAAGAGACGGTATTCTTTCGATAGGGGCATACCGCTTTTTTCGTGCGCTCCCAGTTTTTCGAGCTCGACGTACTCTCGGAACACGATTCCGCCGTTCAGCCCGTCACCCTGCCGCCCAATGAAAGTCCTCAGCACCTTTTCCACCTGCTTCCGGTCAGACGCATCGGGAATATAGCAGGCTTCCGCCCATTCGTGCTTCCGCGATTTGACGTAATCCTTCAGAAGAAGCGGCCGGCTGCCGAACGAGGCTAGCATGTCATGGACGCGGTTGATGTCCGAGTGGACCGCAGCGATGTCCAGCCACCGGCTCTCGGGGGTATGCTCTTGAATGAAGCTGTAGCTATGGGGAAAATGATGGCAGAGCACGTACTGTTCCGGCGTATTGACCAGATGGATGTTTTTTTGTCGCAGAGCCATGTACAGCTGCTCGTAATGCGCGGGCTTCAACATCCATCCGCGGTAAATCGCAGGCTCAGCCGTGTCCGCTTCCCGGACCCGCCGGACGGCGCGAGCCGCCTGTCCGTCCAGCAAGTCTTCGAGCGAGATCAGCTCGACGGGGAGCCCCAGTCCTGCGGCCGTGCGGTATTCAAGCTCGTAGTCGGCATCCGCCGTTTTCGGGTCCAGAGGATCGCTGCAAAATACAATGTTCACCGTAAGTCTCTCCTTCGGCTCTGGATCGGGGGCTTCCGAGGGTATCTACCCTGGATAAAACCGCACCCACTTCTAACCCTGCGGCTCCCCGAGCGTGTTCCACAGCTTATCGAATTTGGCTTTCGTCAAAATCTCGTGCGTGACAAACCGTCCGTTATAAAACGCACTGTACGTGGTGAAGGCGGACGGGGCATTTTGCGCCTGCTCCTTGGTCGTGAGCTTCACGCGCTTCACCGGGATTCCGTACGCTTGTTCAATGGCATCGAGCTCTTCGCCGGTATAATGATCGGTAAAAGGGCACTGGTCCGTGTACAGCACGACCAGGCCATCACCGTCCGCAACGGTCTGCTGCTTGGCGCTTTCCTTGAACCGGGGAAGCGGGGCGTTCGGATCGAACCGCTTGACGAGCAGCTCGAAATAGGGAGGGGCGGTATCGCACACCTCGAACCCGTGTTTCACGTAGTAAGACTTCTCCGACAGATATGGCCGCTTCTTGTGGCTCGATACCGCAACGATGCCTGCTTTGCCCTCCGAATCCCGGATGCATTCCTGCAAAAGCTGTGCCCCATAGCCTTGTCCCTTGTAGCTTCCGGACACCCAGAAACAGTTGATGAACGTATAGTTCGGCGCATCGATGGGCACCCAAGCGTTCTCGGCAGGCAAGTATTCGATGAACACTTTTCCTTTGGCGTCCAGCTTTTTAAAGACAAGCCCTTCTTGAAAACGGCACGCCAGCCACTCTTTCTTCAGGCTGACGCCGTGCTGGGCTTTCTTGTCCGACATGGCGCAGCAGATGTGCTCCCGAGCGATATTATCTGAGGTAACTTGTACGATGCTCATTTCCAGACCTCCATCCCGGATCATGCGTCATTTATCCTTCCGCAGGCTGAAGCGATTCCTGATAATGGCTGATGTCGCCGTGCAGCTTGATGTCCGGCTTGCCGTCCTCAGTAAACTCGATCTTACATAGGCAGGCCGGATGTATGTACGGCAGCTCCCATAATTGCTCGATCGGCCTTTGTTCGAAAGCGGCCATCAGCAATTTGACCACGACCGTATGGGTGACGATCAGCACGGTCTGCCCGGCATGGCCCTGCAGAATGTGGCGGAGCTTGCCGAGGGCGCGCCGCTCCACCTCCGCGAACGTCTCCGCTTGAGCGGCGCGGAAGCGGTCCGGCTGACGCCAGAAGTGCTCGTAAGCCTCCGGGCAGCGCTCGGCAATTTCGGCAGCGACCTGTCCTTCCCATTCGCCCAGGTTGATTTCCTTCATTTCGTCGCATTCCGTCATGGCAATGGGCCGGCTGCCGCGGATCAGCTCGGCAGTCTTGATGGCCCGGAGACTGGAGCTGCTGTAGATCCAATCGAGCGGCTGCTCCAGCAGCGCTTCGCCCAGCCAACGAGCCTGCTTCAAGCCAAGCTCCGTCAGCGGAAAATCCTGATGACCTTGAAACCGGTGCTGTACGTTCCATTCCGTCTGTCCGTGCCGGACTAAATATACGGTTGTTTTGTTCATCCCGAGCCTCCTAGCTGATCCAATTATCGGTAATTTTGACGATTTCCCAGCCATCCTTCGTTTTCTGCCAAGTGGTTGTCATTCCCGCGGCGCCTAACGGAGAGCGATATTTTCCGCCGGTGACCGTCACGCTTTCCGGTGAATGAATTTCCAGTTTCTCGATATTGAGCAGGATACCGTAGAGGCTGTTCGTTTTCGGGTCCAGCTTGTTTTTCTCCTTTAATTGATGATAGGAGTCGAACAGGATCTCCGCGCCGTATTTCGTATGAAAATGATCGATAAGTTCGTTCCGCTCGTCCTCGGACAGCTTCCAGTCCGTCATCTGCCAATCCAAAGAAATAAACTGCATCTTGGAGTCCAGGCTTGGCTCCAGAGCCATCAACTTTTCAAACGCATGGGTTAATAAGGAAACCTTATACGGAAAATGATCCGGCGCGGCCTGGCTGGCTCGCGTGGGCTGCGTGACGGTCTCCGGAGTCGTGACAGGTTGGCTTGCCAGCAGCCATGCGAGAAGAAGCAGGAGATGCTTCATGGCGCTATAGCTCGACCTCCTTGTAGTAAAACACGGTATCGTCCAGGCTGCCGTCCGCAGAGCGGGCGTAGCGGGGAATGCGTCCCGCCTCCACATACCCGAGCGACCGATACAGCAGGTTGGACGGATCGCCTGCGCGCGTATCGAGCACAAGCAGCGTTCGGTTTTCGGTGCGGGCCCGTTCCTCGGCCGCCAGCATCAGAGCGCGGGCGATGCCGTGTCTGCGGCTGCGGGTATGGACCATCAGCTTGGCGATTTCCGCCCGGTGGGCGGCATTCTTTTTTTGCGCGAGCTGGAGCTGTACGGTGCCGACAATCGCCCGATCGAGTTTGGCCGCCCACAGGACGACGCCGGGCTCCAGCGCGCTTTTCCAATAATTCATGGCTTCTTCCTTGCTTAACGGGGGCAAAAAGCCGACCGAAGCGCCGCTCTCCACGGCATCAATCAGCAGCTCGGCCAGCTGCTCCAACGATTCCGGCTCGTACGCCCGGATTTCGACGATTTCAACGGAACGGCTCATGCTTCCTATTCCTCCTCCGGCTCAACCGCATAGGTGCAGCGAAACCGCTCCGCACCCGGATATTTTTCGCCCAGGCTGACAATCTCGAATCCGATGTTCCGGTAAAAATCGACCGCATCCTCATCCGTTTCCGCGACGATTTCCGCGGGGTTTTTGAGGTGGATCAGCTCCAAAATTTGCCCCCGGCCATAGCCTTGTCCCCGATAGTCCGGCTGGACCGCAATGTGCCGCAGCTCCATCACGCGCCCGGAATCGATCCGGAAGCCGGCGAGGCCGATCAGCTTTCCGTCCTTTTCGTAGCCGTACATTTCAAGCTCTTCGTTGCGCTTATAGTCGTCCAGGGTTTGCGCCAGCCGAACCGGGTCGGGAAAAATGGAGTATTCAAGAAGCTCCGCGATTTCGGGCTGGTTCAATCTGGATTTGATATCGATTAGCAAGGGGATCGCTCCTTTGGGTGTGTGATCTAAACGATGCGAAAGGTTAAGGGTATAAAAAAAGTAGCGGGTGATGCAAGCTTGCGCTCATTCATTGCTGTTATTAATGATGAATTTCGTTAACCGTCTTTTTGGTTTAGTCAGGAAAGCTCTTTCTTATATTCAGTATATAGGATTTGAAAAGTTTTTCCAAAGCCATGCAAATCCTTTTTCCTCAAAAAAGTTGGTTGCTCCATTAACTTTCGTAAGTATACGAGACTTGGAAAACTTCTTACAATAGATGCGATTATTGTTCGTTTATGGGAATGGAGGCTGGAGCTTGAATAAAAGGATACGTTGGCTGCTTGTTTTCTTGCTGACCGCCGGGCCATGGCTCGGATCGTTCGCGTACGTGCGCGCGGAGCCGGAAGGGTCATCGTCGTTGACGGTGGTATCCGTTTCCGGAGGGATGGCGCATACGCTGGCTGTCATGAGCGACGGGACGGTCAGAGCCTGAGGGTTGAACATGACGGGGCAGCTCGAGTCTAGTACAAACAGTTCATCCGAGGTTATGTGTATTATCAAGGTCGTGCAAATACCTAGCGCTTTCTTTTAATATCATATTGTTTTCATTAATTCATGGAACAATGGAATACATAAGATTCGAAATCTGAGTTGCAAGCTGTTGTGGCTTTCTTACACTTTGTTTTCATCCAGAAAGGATATTTTTTCCATAACCAAAAAGGCAACTTCACGTTAAGATTGCTTTTTCAAGAAGAAGCATTACTCTATCGTCTAGTTAAAGGCTATATCATTGTTGAACTGGACGATTTGCTTTTAAAATATAAATTTGAAGCATTTGTGACTCGAATAAGAATAATTTTAGATGATTCCAAGGGAAATAAACACTCGGTCCATAACGAGTGTTTATTTTATTATTTAATTAATATTGCAAAAGGTTATTCTCGAAAATTTTTTAGTAGTCATACTAATCTCCTAATGATAATATGGAAACATATGTTCTATTATGAAGGTTATATATTCCTTGTCATCCAAAAATTTGGACAATAAAAAGGAATAATGGAGGATGGTGTCGAAATGCCATAGTGCATAAGATTCATAATAATAAGGATGGAAGCCTATGGAGAGAAGTGTTATCAGTCGGGTAGTAGGTGAACAAAGTAAGGGTGAAAGGCTGCAGCGACTAAGAGCTATCCAACTAATATTTGACGAACTTGAAAAATCCACAAATATCTCTGTGCTTGTTGCATGTGAGTATATTGAAGATGTCTATATCACATCAAATGATGGGAATGGTGGGAGCAATGAATATTTAGAGAGCGATAAAAGTTATGAATCAAAATGTTTTTCACTAAACTCAGATGAGGTTAAGAATAGTTTAGTAAGCTTTCTAGATGTGTATTTACATCATGGAAAACATATTCGTTTTGGCTTTTATACCAACACTGGTATTACAAATGAACGTACAACTGAGTTACTGAAAAAACATAAGTTGGAGCTGCCTGAAAAAGAACTTATGCGTCTATTGATGGATAGGGATTATGAGACGGTACTACCATATCTTAAATGCATCGTATTAGACGACTATAGAAAGCAATACGAGGATAAACATGAGACTGGGTATTTAGATATAATTGAAAAATATACAGATGAAATATGGACGCAGTTCCTAGAACAGATTGATTGGAAATTTGACCAAGAAGACGAAAATGAACTTGAAATTTCGTTATTGTCAAAAGTTAAGAGCTGTCGTTTGTATGATACAGTTACTATTTCTGGAAAAGAACAGTATATCATTGATGCATTGGATAAAGAACTCGAAAAAAGACAAGCATTTAAAGACCCAATTCATCGAATGATTAATGCGGATACAGTAAGAGCAAAATTTCTTGAAATAGGTAACAATATTGCGTCTGCAAAGCCATTAGACCCTTGCTATGAAGATTGGGAGTCAATGGAAAAACCATTTGATGGTCGAAATATTGACAGTAAAATTAAAGACGTATCACCTGAATATGATGAATCAACTTTTGAGATTTTCGCACGAAAAATTGGTTCAATTGAAAAACAATTATTAAGAGTTCAGCCGCAAGAACGTGGCGCATATCTTTATCGTGTGTTTGAGACTTGTGAAGAACAGTTGATACGAGTCGTACATAAACAGACACGTCAATCTACGGTTGAACCACCAATCGTTGACGACTGGATAGATATGTTGGTTCGTTCAGCGACAGCACATTTAGAAGATTGGGGTAAAGATTATCATTATCCTTTTAAAAGTGAAAATGCTGTTCGAGATACAGTTTATGAATTAATTAATTCATGTTATTTAGCTTTTGACAGGAGGAATTAAATGTGCAATGGGTGACCAAATAAAGAATGAAAATGTGAACGTTAAGAAACGAATGATGTTTAGCGCGGAAGATGATTATTATTATTTCGCTTACAATACGATAATTTTTTTACAGACACTGGGTTTTACAAGTAAGCAGCAACGCTTACAAGAATGGTCAAAATTAAATTATTTAATTCCTTTTTTGTCTAATCACGCATTATTTTCGATTGTAGCTTCTAATAAAGCATTGGACAGTAAAGCATCACCTATTGATAGGAATCATTTAAAGGAAACCTACCTAAAAAGTCGGTTGCGATTGAACTGGGCAGGGTCATTGTTCTATGCGCTTCAACAAAAGGGTATTCTTTCAATGTCCAAAAATGAGACGAGAAAATCATTTGATATATGGTTATGTAATGAAAACCTTCCAGAAGAATTTTCGTCCTCAGAGTTATTTCGTATGGAACGTGACCATAGTAAACAAATTAAATCCATGTTCTCATATATCAGAACAATGAAAACTGACTCATTACTTGATGAATTGTTTAGGAAAAGGGGTGTACATATATGGGAAGATTAAAAATTAATCGAGTGCATTACAATGGCGATAAGTACACCTATAGTTCGCCAAAATTATCAGATGGCGTAAATATTATTGAAGCTGGAAATGGTGGAGGAAAATCAACATTTAGTGCGTTAATCTGTTATGCACTTGGCGACTATGTTCAAATGTTTAATTTTTCTAAAACAGAAGTCCATAAAGAGGTCAAAAACGACACTAACAATTTTGTGCTTCTTGAAATTGAAATTAATCATGAACCTTATTTGATTAAACGTTATTTTGGCCAAAAACAGAATAACATGATTATTGTCCAAGACAAGAGTGGTAAAGAAGAGTCATTGTATTTAAACAGACAACATATGCCAGAGGGACAATCCACTTATTCAGACTGGTTACTTCAAAAGTTGGGTATTGAAGTAGTTGATGTTTGGCAAGGCACGTCTCACTTTAAAGTCAATTTTACAGACTTGTTTCGCCTCATCCATTATGACCAAGGCACAGAACCAAAGAAAATATATAAAGAGCATAAAACGGATGGTAATTTCGTTTCAGATTCGGTCCATATACGTAAGGTCATCTTTGAATTATTAGTAGGCCATCGTTTTTCTGATTTCTATGCCATGTTGGGGCAATTGCGTGAGTATGAGAAGCAAAGAGATGCAAAAAAAATATTATTCGATAATTTTGGCGTTCTGGCTACCGAAATGGGGTATGACGTAAGCAGTCTTCCATCAAGTGAACTCTTAAGAAAATTGACTGTAGATAAACTGGAACTGCAACGAGTTCAACTTTTGCGAAATGAAGTGAAAAATCGAAAGTCAGATTCTTCAAAATTCGAACTTCAAATTCAACAACTTCGTCAAGAGTTGGTTCATAAAGAGCAAGAGCTTGCAGATGTTCAAACGAATCTTAGTAATGTTTCATTTGAACAACGTGACTTGATTGAATTAAAAGAAGAATTGATAAGAGAAGTTTCACATATTAATAAAATT
>NZ_JAMZAW010000022.1 GCF_024158745.1 Paenibacillus tyrphae
CTCGCCCGCCTCCGGGGTAAGCTGCGTCGAAGATGGCGTCATCAAGCCGATTCACGGCTGCATTCACGACGCGAACGAGGTGATTTTCGGGAATGTCTTCTTCTAAGTCCATTGGCAAACAAGTTGATCCATGGTATATTGAATGTACAAAGAAACCGTCTCCTTTTGTAGTGGTTGGGTGGTACCTCCATTTTAACAAGGAACGGTTTCTTTTTGTATTCTTTGATACAAAAAAAAGTGTCCCTCAGCCATTTTCATGGCTTTTGGGACGGCCTCTTCAGCTTGTTGAGAAAGTGGTCAACTGAGATAATAGAGGTTACGAGGGGGTGGGGTATCCACTTCCGACCGATGCCCCACCCCGCAAAGTGAAGTTGAATCAGGGAAGCTCAGTCCGAGTACTTTGCGGGGACCCCGGTTCTCGGGAAATTTGATTGAAGCTGCTTGTTAGCGGACATTTCCCGAAGACAAAGGCGGCCGCTATCGCTTCTCCAGTGGATACCCCACCTCCGTTTGCATCTCTATTTTTGTAAAAGCCTACCTTCTCAACACTCTCCAAGGGCCCCTTTTTAGGGCCTGGCTTTTTTTCTGCGCGTTTTACAGCCTACTCTTCCTTCCCCAACTAGTGGCCTTCCGCCTCCCAATAACCGAGCGCTTCGCCGACGCGTACCTTGCTGCCGACATCCAGACCGTCGCGAAACGCGAAAGCTTCCTTCTCGATCAGCAGTACAACCGTCGAACCGAATTCGAAGAAGGCCAACTCCTCTCCCCGGTCCAACCGGACGCGCAGCGGCTCCGTATACCGAATGCTGCTGACGTTCATCGCTCCCACCTTGACGACCGTCGTCATTCCGAACCGGTGCCTGATGCAGGTAATCAGCCGTTCATTGCGGCTCAATACCTTGGGCATATGCCGCAGGCTGCGCTCGTGAACCGGATAGACCGATCCCGGGATGCGGCGCGTGGCGGTCACCTCTCCGGCGACCGGGGAATGGACGCGATGGTAGTCGGCCGGGCTCAAGTACAGGACGATAAAATAACCGCTGCGGTACCGGTCCTTCGTGGTCAAATCATGGAGCAGCTCGTCCAAGCCGTATTCTTGACCCTTGACGATAAAACGCAGCTTGTCGTTCATCGAACCGATACCGGTGACGGTTCCGTCCACGGGGCTAACCAACGAAGCGGCGTCGGGATCGACGGGCCGCAGCCCGGCTTTTAACCGACGAATAAAAAAGTCGTTCAACGACTCGTAAGCATCCAGCGGACGTTCGGCTTCCTCGACCCGGATGCCGTACGTTTTCGCAAAGCGCCGGATGAGCCGGCGGCTAGCTTTCGACCTGGTGAACGAACCGATTCGCTCGGACAGCCATTTGTGTGACGACAGCTCGGTTAGCAAACGAAATAATTGCCGATTCACTTTGTTCATCGCCAGCCTTCATTATAATAAATACGCGAACGAGACGAATTATAAAGGCGGCGGGCGGCTGCATCAATGACGAATTTCCTATCGTTACGATAGGCTTGCCGAATGAACGAATGGATGATTCAAAACAGCCCGGAGACGGTATCCCAATAGTAGCGGACCGGCAGCGCAATGCAGAGCAGCGTCAGGATGTAGCGGAATCCGGTTTCCATGAACGAACCCGTTTCGATCGCCATAAATTTCGGCAGCAGCCGGAATTTGAGCTTGATCGGCCACAGCAGCTCGACTCCCTGCTCGTTGAACAAATCGATGAAAGCATGGGACGCGTAAGCAAGCAGAAGGCTCCAGAACAGCGGTTCCGGAAGCGGCAGCAGCAGCGCGGCAATGCCGCACAGGAACAAGACGGAGTGCGTCAGCGTCCGGTGCCGGACGTCCATGAGCCGCAGCACGAAGGACAGCGGAAAAAATACTTTTGCCATCGTCGATCCCGGTTTGTCGATATCGGCCAAAGGCCCTGCCAAGCAGCCAAGCAGAAGCGCAGCGGCGGTGTCCCAGGACAGAAGCGGCACTTGGAAGTGCAGCAGCACCCCTTCCGCGGCCAGCAAACCGGCGACGCTGTGCGTTTTTTGCAGCATTCTTAGATCCTCCTCGTTATTCTGTGTTGTCGCGGCCCGGTCAAGAGCTTTCCCATTATACCAAACATATGATCGCATTTCTACATCTCTCACAACCGGATACAAATCCGTTCGCTGGCAGACCCGTTTTTCTGTTCCTCCCGCGCCTTCCTTTCGCAATTGTTAAGAAACCGTTAGCGCATGCGGTCCAAAACGCCGGGACAAGCTAATTTTTATCTAACCGAAATATGCTAATCTTTTTTTGCCCGGACATGAGGAATTTGTCGAATTTGAATCGTCTATGATAGAGGACACGCAACAATGCCCAACTTGGAGCTTCGTGCTGTCCCGTGCACTATTTCATCAGGAGGCTGCTTTATGCAAAAATTCATGCTGGTGCTCGCCGTTGTATTCGCCGTCAACTTTACCGCCGCAGGCTCGACGCCTGCTACGCGCGCGGACAACAGCGGCCTCGTTACCGCGCACCGCGGCAGCTCGCATGCCGCGCCCGAGAACACGGCGAGCTCAATTCGCCAAGCGATCAAGGACGGCGCAGGCTATGCCGAGCTTGACGTTCAGGAGACGGCGGACGGGGTGATCGTGCTGATGCACGACGACAGCGCCAAACGGACAACCGGAATCAACAAGCCCATGTGGGAAATCCCGTACGGCGAGCTGCGCCAAGCGAGCGCCGGGGATTGGTTTCACCCGCAATTTCGCCAAGAACGCGTCCCGACATTGGAAGACATCATCGAGATCGCCCAAGGCAAAATCAAGCTCAACATCGAGCTTAAAAATAACGGTCATCAAAAACGGCTGGCCGAGGAAACCGTCAACATTATCGAGCGCCGCAAATTCACGGCCGACTGTACGGTAACGTCGTTCGATCCAGCGCTTTTACGCAAAGTAAAGCAGCTCAATGCAAGCATCCGAACCGGCTTGATCGTAGGCCAGAAATCCGCAAACCGCGAAGCGCTCTTTACGGACCGTAACTACGAAGTGCTCAGCGCCGCTTATCCTTTGGTCGACGAAGAGTTTATGCGTCTCGCCGCGCAGCATCGCAAGCAAGTGTTCGTCTGGACCGTCAACGACAAAAAGACGATGAACCGCATGCTGAAGCTTGGCGTCGACAGCATCATCACGAACGAGCCCGCACAGTTGGTCGAGCTTCTGCGCCAACGCCGCGCCAAGTCCTGACTCCCGGAAAACGTCAAAACCCGCCTTACCGCAGTCCGTCCGGACCCGAAGGCGGGTTTGTTTTGTTCTTAGGCTTCCGACGTGGTTATGTCACGCTCTTGCGAATGACGAATTCGTTCTCCAGCATCGTCCAGATGCCGGGATCCTCCATACCGAGTCTCCACAAAGCGAGGCCCTGGATGCCCAGACGATGGGCAAGCTGCATTTTCGACCGGATGCTGGCCGCATTTTCAAACCAAACCTCGTGCTTATTGCCGGACTCATCCGTATAAGCGAACATCGGCGTCTGCGTTTTCTCGTCGAAGATGACTTCTTTGTTATATTTTTTCGCTAAATTCATCGCCATGGAATAGGTCGCATACGTGTTGCGCCCCGTCGTCAAATTGAAATCGAAGCCGAACACCGATACGGCAGCCGTAATTTTGGAGGCGGGCATTTTCGTTAACGCATATTTGACCACGCTTTCCATCCAGCCGATCGAGACGACAGGCCCCGGACCGCTTCCCGGCCAGCCATGCTCGTTGTACAGCATTAACACGAGCTCGTCGACCGCCTGGCCCAGCACGGAATAGTTGAACGGCGCGGAGAACGGGTTCGTCGGTTCGTCTGAGGTGCGCGAAGGCGTATCGACGGAATAAAAATACCCGTGATCGTGCAAAGCTTTGCCGAGCTCCCGGTAGAAGGCCGAAAGGCGCTCCCTGTCATCGTAACGGACATCCTCGAAGTCAATGTTGACCCCGTCGAAGTTGTAACGCTGGATCAGCGCGATCACGTTCGAGATGAACGCCTTGCGCGTATCCGGTGTCGCCAGCATCCCGTGGATGACTTCCTTGTTGACCTCCTGATGCCCTCTTTCGTACAACAAATTATGTACCGTCGGCAGCATTTTCACATTATGGCGATGTCCGTAATCCACGACCTGCCGCATGTAGGCGTCGGTGAACGTTGCCGGAAATTTCTCAATTTCCGTCGGACTGGCCCGGTTGATGCGAAAATGAAACATGCCCACGGCGGACAACTGCGCGGTATGCTCCACAAACACTTGATGCGAGCTGGGAAGCGTCGGTCCTTCCCTTTCCGTGTAAAAGCCCAGTACCTGCTGCACCGGGCGTTCCCCGCCGTGAGGAACGACCCGGACGAGGTCCCGGAGTACCCAGCCAATCCGTCCGTCGTACAGCCGCACCTGCACCCAGTCGCCTTCGATTCCCGTCACCGGCAGCCTGGCTCCCCGGTCCATCTGGTCGATGAGCGGCGAGGTCGTTCCCGGATATTTGCGGATATTCACCGTATTCACGTTGACAATGGCCTCCGTATAGACGGGAATACGCAGCCTTTGTCCGACCTGCAAAGCCGTTGACGTCAATCCGTTCAGAATCATGATCGCTTGGTACGTCGTCCCGAACCTCTGAGCGATCAAATAGAGCGAATCGCCGGCCTTCACCGTGTAAGTCCTTTGCCCGGAAACCGGAATGGTCAACGTCTGCCCCACATAAATGATATTCGAGGTTAACCCGTTCGCTTCCATCACCGCGTCTACCGTAACCCCGAACCTTTGGGCAATCGAATAGAGGGAATCCCCCCGCTGAACGATATATGTAATCATGGTCTTCTCCTTTGCGAAGCATGTTACTACTATTCGTATTCAGCCAAGGGACGCAATACGATCGGTGCGCATAATTTTTTTGAATGGTTAAATAAATCCGCCGTTGACGCGCAGCGTCTAGCCGGTGATCCATTGGGACTTGTCGCTGACCAGCAGTTCAACCGTATCGACAATGTCTTCGGGTTCCCCCGGAATTTTGTTTACCCTCTGGGGAATCCGTCAACACAAAGACGCATCAAGGGCCGGCTCCAGGTAAGAGGGAAAAAATAGCTCTCCGGGACGAATCAGGCTGCCGACATCACGGCGGCCTGATTGCTTTTTCCCGCCGGTTTACGAGCGGTGGCCGCGTCAATTAGTAAAAAAGCCCGGCATTATGGTATCGGGCTCAAAGTATTGAGAGAGTGGGCTTTTACAAAAATAGAGAAACATACGGAGGTGGGGTATCCACTGGAGAAGCGATAGCGGCCGCCTTTGTCTTCGGGAAATGTCCGCTACTAAGCGGCTTCCAATCAAATTTCCCGAAGACAAGAGCGGTCGGAAGTGGATACCCCCCCCCCCCTCGTAACCTCTATAATCCCGTTTGACCACTTTCTCAACAAGCTCAGCCCGGCACCTCAAAGGTACCGGGCTTCGTTTACCGCGCAATGCAATATGCTTCCTGCTCGCTTACATTCGTCGGCAGGCGATTAGTTTTTCCGGGAAGTTAACTTAGCTTGCGTAAACAGCAGCAAATAATCGTAGCCGCCCGCTTTGGAATCCGTGCCGGACATGTTGAACCCGCCGAACGGATGCACGCCGACCAAGGCGCCGGTACACTTGCGGTTGATGTACAGATTGCCGCAGTGCATCGTTTCCAGCGCTTCCTCAATCCGCTCTTCGTCCGAGGAGAAGAATGCGCCCGTCAAGCCGAATTCGGTGTCGTTGTACATCGCAATCGCTTCTTTCCAGTCCTTCGCTTTGCCGATGGCGAGCACCGGTCCGAAAATCTCCTCTTGCATAATCCGCGCTTTGCCGTCCACGTCGGCAAATACCGTCGGCTCGATATAATAGCCGTTGCCTTCCGCCTTGCCGCCGCCGGCAAGCAGCTTGCCTTCCGTCTTGCCGATCTCGATGTAATTCAAAATTTTATCGTAGGAGCCTTGATCGATGACCGGTCCTACCGGCGCATTGGTTTCCGGCAGCCCGACTTGCAGGGCTTTCGTCAATTCGACGACTTTCTCGACCACTTCGTCGTAAACGGACTCGACGATAAACGCGCGCGAGCCGGCGGAGCATTTCTGGCCTTGGAAGCCGAAGGCCGAAGCGACAATAGATTGGGCCGCCGCTTGAAGATCGGCCGTTTCGTCGACGACAATTCCGTCTTTTCCGCCCATCTCCGCAATGACGCGCTTGATCCAGATTTGTCCCGGAGCTGTCTCCGCCGCCAAACGGTTGATGCGCAGCCCGATTTCCTTGGAGCCGGTGAAGCTGACGAAGCGCGTTTTCGGATGCGTCGTCAAATAATCTCCCACTTCCGCGCCGCTGCCCGGAATATAGTTAATGACGCCGGCAGGCAGCCCCACTTCTTCCATCAA
This sequence comes from Paenibacillus tyrphae, assembly GCF_024158745.1. Classification (GTDB taxonomy): domain Bacteria; phylum Bacillota; class Bacilli; order Paenibacillales; family NBRC-103111; genus Paenibacillus_G; species Paenibacillus_G tyrfis_A. The sequence continues at coordinate 6,409 of NZ_JAMZAW010000022.1, forward strand.
CGCCACGAATTTATGAGCGATGACCGGCGTCGTTGACGCAGGCTTGAGCAGAACGGTGTTGCCGGATACGACGGCGGCCGTCGTCATGCCTACGCAAATCGCCAGCGGGAAGTTCCACGGAGGAATTACGACACCGACGCCAAGCGGAATGTACGTCAGGTTGTTTGTCTCGCCCGCGATTTTCGTCAGAGGCTGGGTTTCGTTGATGCGGCTCAGGCGCAGCATTTCCCGGGCATAAAACTCGATGAAGTCGATCGCTTCCGCGGTATCCGCATCGGCTTCCGCATAGTTTTTGCCGGATTCCAGAATCATCAGCGCGGAAAACTCGTGCTTGCGCTGACGCATCAGCTCCGCCGCTTTAAACAAATAGTTCGCGCGCTCCGCAGCCGGAACTCGTTTCCACGATTCGAACGCCTGCAAAGCAGTCTGCATCGCCTCTTCGGCCAAGGCCTGGTCGGCTTTGCTGACGCGGCCGATCACTTGATCCTTGTCTCCCGGGTTAATCGATACGATGCGCGCATCGGTCATCACTTTTTTGCTGCCGATATGCAGCGGGTAATCCCGGCCAAGCTCGGCCTTGACCTTGGCGATTGCGGCTTCCATCGCTTTCTTGTTCTCTTCCGTGCTGAAATCCGTAAAGGGCTCATTTACAAACGGGCTTACATTCATCAATGTATTCATTGGATTAGTCCCCTCTCAATTCATAAGAATGGATTATTTAAACATATTTTTCAGCACAAACCATACATTCGCCGGACGTTCCGCCAACCGCCGCATGAAGTAACCGAACCAATCGATGCCGTACGGAACGTAGACACGCACCTTGTAGCCTTCTGCGACCAAACGGTTTTGCAGTTCTTCACAAATCCCGTAAAGCATCTGGAACTCGAAGCGGTCGTTCGGGATGCCGTGCTCTTTAACAATTTGCTTGGTAAACTCGATCATGTTCTCGTCATGGCTGGCGACCGCCGTATAGTTTCCGTTCAGCAGGTGCATCTTGATGATCTTCTTGTAGTTCTCGTCGACATCTTTCTTTTCCGGGAAGGCCACCTTCGGAGACTCCTTATAGGCTCCCTTCACCAGGCGCAGATTCGCCCGCAGCTCGTTCAAATCCTTGATATCCTGCTCCGTGCGGAACAAGTACGCCTGAATGACAATGCCGACGTTGTCGTAGGTCTGACGAAGCTCGCGGTAAATATCGAGCGACACTTGACAGTGGGCGTAATCCTCCATATCGATCCGCACGAAATTACCATATTCCCGGGCTCTGTCCAAAATTCTGCGCATGTTGTTCGTGCACAGTCCTTTGTCGATATCCAACCCGAGCGAAGTCATCTTCAGGGAAAGGTTGGAGTGAACGCCGGATTCCGCGATCGCGTCCAAGGTTCGCAGACACATTTCGGTCGATTCCATGGCCTCGGCCTCGCTGGAAATAAATTCGCCCAAATGGTCCAACGTGACGACCCGGCCCGACTGATTCAGTTTACGGACCACCTCAATCGACTGCTTGATCGTTTCGCCTGCGACGAAGCGAGACGCGCCGAAGCGCAAGCCGTACTTTTTCGCCAACTGATTCGCGGAGCGACTCTTTCCTATCGCCTGAAACATATTCCGCATGAGCACTTCCATGGACACCCGAATCCTCCTTCTGAACCATACATTGTTGTCATATGAAAGCGTTATCTGTATTTACACTATACAATCAAAAGACGATGTTGTACACACATTTAACAATAATTTTGTTTGTTTTTAATTATATTGTCTATTTTTGAACACTCTTAGGCTTAATTCGAAAATAAATCCCTACGCCGAGCATGGTTAAAAGCCCGCCGGCCGCCTGAAGCCAGGTAGGCTGTTCGTTCAATAACAGATACGCCAAAATGATCGCCAATACCGGTTCACCGATGACCGCCATGGACACCGTTGTCGCACTCACATAGGCCAAAAGCCAATTGAACAGCATCTGTCCCATCACGGTAGGGATCAGCGCCAGCAGCACAAAAATGCCCCAGTCCGTCAGCGTATAATCGGTAAGTGTATAATGATTGAACACATTAAACACAAACAACAGCAATGCGGCAATGATAAAAACAAACAGGCTGTACAGCATGGACGGAATTTGTTTCATCAGCTTTTGCCCCGCCATCAAATAGAGCGAGTAACTAAGCGCTCCCGCAATCGACAGCATATCGCCGTAGAGAGCTTGCCCGGAGAAGCCGATATCCCCCCAGCCGATCAGCACCGACCCGACCAGTGCGACGATCAAGCTGGCGACGCCTTGAGCGGAAGTCCGCTCTTTAAATAAGAAGAAGGAGCCGATCATAATAAAAACGGGCTGCAGCGTCAACAATATCATGGAGCTGGCAACGGAAGTATGCTTTAGCGACTCCATCCAGAAAAGAAAGTGCAGGCCAAGAAACAAGCCGGACACCACCAGCAGCAAGCTGCCCTTAAAGCTCCAGGAAAACCGGCCGGCTCCCGTTTGCTTCCACGGCCTGAACGGAAGCAGCAGCACAATCGTGAACAAAAGTCGGTACATGCCCATGATCGAGGCCGGAGCTGACGACCACTTAATAAAGATGGAAGATAACGCCACGGAGAATACCCCGACAAACAGCAAGGCATACGGCGATACGGGCAGGCCGCCGCGTTTCGTCGTTACGGCCGGTTGTGACAGCGATTCTTCTAAAGAAGGAGCCATCAATGAACCCCAAGGTAAGCCTTGACCACGTTATCGTCCGCAAGCAGGTTGGCGGCGCTGTCTTCCATCGTAATGGAGCCCGTTTCCAGCACATAGCCGCGATGCGCCAATTTGAGCGCCGCCTTCGCATTCTGCTCGACCAGCAAAATCGTCGTGCCTCGCTGTTGGTTGATCTGTTTGATGATCTTCATAATGTCGATGACGATGATCGGGGCAAGCCCCATGGAAGGCTCGTCGAGCATCAGCAGCTTAGGCTCCGACATGAGAGCCCGGCCGATGGCCAGCATCTGCTGCTCCCCGCCGCTTAACGTTCCCGCCATTTGCTTGCGGCGCTCGGCCAGCCGGGGGAACATTTGAAAGACCATGTCCAAATTTTGCGCCAGCTTCGCCTTGTCCCTTTTCTTGATGAAAAATCCGAGCTCCAGGTTTTCCGTCACTGTGAGACCGCCGAACACCCTGCGCCCCTCCGGCACGTGCACGACGCCCATTTCTACGATCGCATGAGGTTCTTTTTTCGTCAGGTCTTCGCCCATAAAAGCAACGCTGCCTTGAGCCGGACGGATCAGCCCGGATATCGTCTTCAGAATTGTGCTTTTGCCGGCACCGTTGGCCCCGAGCAGCGCGACGATTTCACCCTGCTTCACCGTAAAATCGACACCGCGGACCGCCTGAATTTTGCCGTAAAAGGTTTCTATGCGCTTCACATCGAGAATGGTGCTCATCCCGCCTCATCCTCCTCTTCTTTGCCCAGATACGCTTCGATCACCCGGGGATCGTTCAGCACGTCCTGCGGCGTGCCTTCCGCCAGTTTTTGCCCGTAATTCAGCACCATAATGTGATCGGAAACTTTGTTAATCAGCCCCATATCGTGCTCGATCAAGACGACGGGAATGCGGTAAGCTTCGCGGATTCGTCCGATCAGCCCGATCAGATCCTGCTTTTCGCTAAAGTTGAAGCCTGCCGCCGGCTCGTCCAGAAAAAGAATTTTCGGCTGGATCGCCAAGGCGCGCGCAATTTCCAGATAACGCTGGGCGCCGTAAGGCAGGTTCTTGGCAAGCCGGTCGGTGTACGCTTCAATCCCGACAAAACGGATGCACTCCTCGGCCACCTGCCGAATCCAGGCTTCCTCCTTGCGGTGACCGGGCGTGCGCAACAGCGCTCCCACCAGCCCTTGCTTCGTTCTGGAGTGCATACCGGCCATCACGTTCTCCAGCACGGTCAGGTTCGGAAATACGCGCAGGTTCTGAAAGGTGCGCGCCATGCCCATCGACGTAATCTGGCTCGGCTTCTTCCCGACGATATTCACGCCGTCGAATAAAATTTCGCCGCGCGTCGGCCGGTAAAAGCCCGTAATCATGTTGAACAAAGACGTTTTCCCGGCCCCGTTCGGCCCGATGACGCTCATCACGGCATTGTCCGGAATGTCAAAGCTCAGATTGTTGACGGCCGTCAATCCGCCGAATTGGAGATGCAAATTGGAAATTCGCATGTTCGCCATTTAACTCACCTCGGATTGCTTATTCTTTACCCCGGCTCTCGGGAACGAGTCCTTGCGGGCGGAAAATCATCAGGATCACCAGCGCGACCCCGAAGACAAGGAAACGGTAACGGTCGATATCCACATCCAAATGAATGAGCTTATTCAGATCCCGAAGCGACTCGGGAAGCACGATGACGATGATCGCGCCGATCACGACGCCGGAAATCCGGCCCAGACCGCCCAGGATCACGGCCAGCAAAATCATGACCGACTGCATGAAGTTGAAGCTTTCGGGCGCAATTGCCGTCATTTTGACCGCAAACACCGCACCGGCCAGTCCGCCGAAAAAAGCTCCTACCGAATAAGCGGCCAGCTTGCTGCGCACCCGGTTAATGCCCATCGCTTCCGCCGCGTCCTCATCCTCCCGGATGTATGCCCAAGAGCGCCCGATTCTCGATTGCCCGAGCCGCTTGGAAGCCACGATCGCAATGACCGCCAAAATCAATATCGCCCAATAGCAGTACGTCAGGTTGTTGATCGTAATGCCCATAAAGGTCGTCGGGGCGGGAAACGGACTCAGGATGCCGTAGATCCCGGAGGCCCCGCCGGTAAATTCGAGATTTTTGGCCGATATTTTCACAATTTCGCCGAAGCCCAGCGTGACGATCGCCAAGTAGTCGCTGCGCAGCCGGAGGGTCGGAGCCCCGATAATGAGGCCGGCCACGGCGGCGAATATCCCGCTAAGCGCAAGGGCCAGGAAAAAATTCATGTGAAACTGCGTCATGAAAATGCCCGTCGTATAGGCGCCGACCGCAAAAAACGCGGAATACCCGAGGTCGAGCAGCCCGGCGTAGCCGACAACGACATTCAGTCCGAGCCCCAGAACGATATAGAACACGGCGAGAAAGCCGACGTCCAGCCAATAAGGTCCGGCGAAGAAAGGGAAAAATGCCGCCAGCACCATCAGCGCCGCGAGCGCTGAGGATTTGGCATTGAGCTTCGGACGATTTAAAACAACGGTTTGCTTCGTCGCATTTTCCATACGCTACATCCTCTCCGTCACTTTTTGGCCTAAAATGCCTGTCGGTTTGACAACCAGCAGGGCGATGAGAATAAAGAATGCAAAGACATCTTTCCATTCGCCGCCGAATTGGTACGTGCCTACCGTCTCCAGCACGCCCAGCATCAAGCCGCCGAGCATCGCCCCGCGAATGTTGCCGATTCCGCCGATGACGGCCGCCGTAAAGGCCTTCATGCCAAAAATAAAGCCCATCGTAAACGTAAGGCTGCCGTAATAACTCGCATTCATCATGCCGGCGGCAGCGGCCAGGAAGGAGCCGACGAAGAACGTCAACGAAATCACTTTCGTCACGTTGATGCCGACCAGGCTGCTGGCCGTCTGATCGATCGCAATCGCCCGCATCGCCTTGCCGTAAATCGTCCGGTGGACGAACAGCTGCAAAGCAACCATTAATATCGCCGAGACGGCGATGATTCCGATCTGGGCATACGTAATTTTCGCGCCGAGCAGCGAGAACCCGGTCGTCGGCAGCGTCACGGGCATGATATACGGCTTGGCGCCATAAGCCGCCATAATCGTATTTTCAAGCACCAGCGACATGCCGACCGCGGTAATCAATATCGATAAACGGGGAGCCTTCAGCAGCGGCCTGTAGGCGATCCGTTCGATTCCCATCCCCAAAAATCCGGTGACGATCATGGCAATCAAAAAAGCCAATCCCATCCCCAGCAAGCTTTCCCCCGTACCGGTCAGCTTGGCCAATACCGTGTAGCCGACGAAAGCGCCGACCATAAACAAATCGCCATGCGCAAAATTAAGCAGTTTGATGATGCCGTATACCATCGAATAACCAAGCGCGATTAAGGCATAAAAGGAACCTACGATCAAAGCGTTAATCAACTGCTGCACAAAAATGTCGGTGGTAAGATGAAATTCCATCGGACCGCTCCTTTTTGAAAAGATACGCGGCACGATCTTCACATGCCGCGCGTTGAAGTTCAAGGTTCAAGCTTACTTCGAAGGAGCAAATGTGCCTTCTTTGACTTGCAGTACGACAAAGTTTGACTTCGTCAACGTGCCCTGCGGAGTGAAGGAAACTTGTCCGGTGAGCGTTTTTACATCGGATTTGGCCAATGCTTCGGTAATCGCCTTTTTGTCCGTAGAGCCCGCCCGCTTGATGGCATCGGCCATCACCTTGATTCCGTCGTATTGCAGAGCGGAGTACGGACCCGGCTCCTGGGAGAACTTGCCTTTATAATCATCGATGAACTTCTTGGCATCCGGCAGGAATTCCGCCGTCGGACTGTTGGTGATGAACGTGCCTTCAGCCGCAGATTTACCGGCAATGTCGATCAGCATCTTGTCGTTCGCTCCGTCGCCGACTCCGATGATGCCGGAAACGCCTTGCTGCTTGAACTGCTTGATGAACAGGCCTCCGCCCTTGTAGTACGCCGTCCAGTATGTCGCGTCGGGCTGTGCTTGCTTCAGCTTGGATACCAGCGAGGAGAAGTCCGTTTCGTCCGGGTTCACGGCGTCGAATACGACGACTTTCGCGCCCGCGCTCTCCACCTGCTTCTTCGTCACTTCCGCCAAGTCTTTGGCGAAAGCGGAGTTATCGTGAATAATCGCAATTTTTTTCGCTTGTTTTTGGTTGACCATATACTCCGTCGCCATTTGCGCCTGGTGCACCCCGGTGCCGTTGATCATGAAAATTTCCGGAAATTTCTGATCGGCGATTTTTTGCGAGTTGGCCGCCGTAATGACCGTCGGAATGCCGTTTTGATGGAACACGCCGGTGGCCGGGATCGCGGCGCCGGAGCAATAGCCGCCGACGACGGCGGTTACGCCTTCGGATACGAGTTTGTTGGCGGCAGCCGTAGCGGTCTGCGGATCGCAAGCGTCGTCCTGGGCGACAAGCTTGATTTTGCTGCCGTTAATCCCGCCGGCGGCGTTGATCTCGTTGGCCGCCAATTCCGCAGCCTGTTTCATGTCTTGGCCCATTTTGGCCTCGTTGCCGCTTAACGCGAACATCATCCCGATTTTAATTTCCTTGCCCGAGGCCGACCCTTCCGTCGAACCCGTCGCAGACTTCGCTGCGTCAGGATTCCCTCCGCATGCCGTAAGCGCTAACATTCCCAAGATAACGGTTGCAATTCCAATTGAAGTTTGTTTTTTCATCGTTTTAGACGACCTCCCGAGATTTTATCTTTATGAAGTAACCGCTTTCACCAAACCTTTTGCAACGAATACGCTTTTCTTTTTATTTACCGTATACTTCGTCAGGTCGGTCGTGTTCGTTTCGCGACAATTCGCGCCGCGAACGAAGCGGATAAATCAACAATGGGGCAATAACCATGAATGGACAGTTGACAGCAGCATATTCAATAGACGGAGTGTAATGATTTCTTACGCGCATGGAGTTTCGAATCTGATGAATGGACGTTTAACTAATCTTGTTGGATCGCCGCCGTCATTCGGACGGCATGAGGAGCCTAAGCCGATGGGTTAAAGATGTGAACCGTTTACAAAAACTTGACCTTTTGTTTGTGAAAAGACATCGTTCCACAAAATGTGTTATTTTCGCCCCTTTGCAGTGTTAAATTTGTTTACACAGCCGATTATACACACGCGTTGTCCTTTTGTACATACTTTTGACAAAAAAAGTTTCGACGCTTGTTTTTATGTTCAAAAATGAACATATTAACCATGAAAAATAATCCAAAAGACCGCTTGCCTTTAGTTGTAACCGGTTGTTTTTCATGTTAAATTTAATTATAAAACTCATGCGAGGCCGCCTATGTTCAATGCTGAACAATTACCTATTCATCGACAACTGCATATGCTTCCTCTTCATTCGACAATCGGCGAAATTTCGACACGCCTGCGTCAGGACGCCGCCGTCTGCATCCTGAAGAATAACGGCGCTTACTTGTTTACCGCCGGGGACCTCTGGCTTTTCGAGCACGGGCACGAGAACACGATCGACGAATTGCCCGGAAGCCCGAATCTGCTATCATCCGTTCTCCCCTATTCGGAGGCTGCCGCCGGGAACTATGAAAGCTTCATGCGGCTGCCTGCCGCGACCCAGCGGCCTGTCGTCTTCCGGGAAGCGGACGGAACCGTAGTCGGCTACAGCTATATGGCCGAGCTGCTGACCTTCGTTTATAAAGAACGGGAGCGGCTTGCCTCTTACTTCTTCACGCTGGCCGAAACGGTAACCGATGCGGTCACGGTCGTCGACCAAACCGGCACGGTAATCTGCTGGAATACCGTCGCCGAAGAGACGTACGGCATCGCTAAGAAGGATATATTGGGGAGACGCATCGGCGAGCATTTCAAGCCGGAAGCGCTTATGGTGCTCCGGATGCTGGACGAAGGCCGGATGATCCGCAATACGTATCACCGACCGCGTCCCGGCAATCACGTGCTCGTTAACGCTTCTCCCGTTGTGGATTATAACGGCCATATTATCGGCGGGATTGCCACGGAGCAGGACATCACCCAATTGGTCCGTCTGAACGACGAGCTTTCTTCGACTCATATGGCGCGCTTCGACGAACAGGCGAGCCAAGAGGACCCCTTTTCCTTCATCAAGGGCAAAGGCGAGCTCATCGGCAATGCGATCCGGTTGGCGCGAAAAGTGGCCGGGGCCGAAAATCCTTTGCTGGTCATCGGGGAAGCCGGGGTGGGCAAGGAACAGCTCGCCCAAGTGATCCATCAAGCCAGCCCGCGGGCCGACAAGCCGTTTATTACGCTGCATTGCGGTTCCGTTCCGGCCGGATTGCTGGAAACGGAGCTTTTCGGCTTTCAGGGGGGCGCTTTCTCGGGAAATCAGACCGGCAGCGCCGGGAAATTGGAACTGGCCGATCAAGGCACGCTGTTCCTGAACGAGATCGACCGGCTGCCGCCCGACATTCAAGCGAAGCTGTCGCAGTATATTCAGACGCAAACGGTCGTCCGGACAGGAGGAACCGTGCCCACTCCGGTACATGCCCGCATCATCGCGGCGACCGATCAGGATCTCCAGAAGATGGTCGAAAAGCAGCTGTTCCGGTCCGATCTATATTACGCGCTGAACGTCATTTCCATCGCGCTGCCTGCGCTTCGCGAACGAAAGGAAGACATCCCTTCGCTGGTTCAAACGTTCGTCAGACAATTTGCGCTGCAGTATCAAAAGCCGGTTCCGCAGCTTGATCCCGAGGTCATGCTTGCGTTCTACAATTACGATTGGCCCGGTAATATTAACGAGCTGATGAGCGTCGTGGAGCGATGCCTGATTCTCAGCGAAAACGAACGCATTACGATGACCAATCTCCCTCCGCATTTGCAAAAGGAGCAGCCGCAGCTGGACAAGCCCAAGGCGGAGCAGCCCGACCAGCAATTGCGAATATTGAAAACGCGGAATACCGAGGAAGAGGAAAAATCGTTAATCGAAGACGCCTTGGCCAAGACGCTCGGCAACAAGAGCGCCGCAGCCAAGCTGCTGGGCATTTCCCGGGGAACCCTGTACAACAAAATGAAGGAGCTTCATTTGGGATAACCCGGCCGTCGGCTGAAAAATAAACGCGGCAACTCCGAGGGCATGACGATGCCGCCCTGCGGGGTGCCGCTTTTGCCGTTTTTGCGTCAGGCTTGACCTTCCTGCTTGCACAGGACAGAGCCGAGCCTGAGCCAGGTAGCGCCTTCTTCAATCGCGACTTCAAAATCGCCGGACATGCCCATCGACAGGTGCCGGATTTCGTATCCAAGCGCCCCCGCCTCGTTCAGCTCGTCGCGAAGCTGCCGCAGTCCGCGGAATACGGGCCGGGCCGCTTCGGCATCCCGGTCCAGCGGAGCCATCGTCATCAAGCCGACCACCTGCACGGCGTCCAGGCTGGACACCTGCCGCGCGAACGGAACAAGCTCCTCCGGCGGCAGGCCGTATTTGCTCTCCTCCCCGGACACGTTCACTTGAATGAAGCAGCGGACCGGTTCGCCTAAGGCGTCCGCTTTTCGCTGCATTTCCGTCGCCAGCGACATCCGGTCCAACGAATGGATATACGCGAACTTGCCGACGACGTCCTTCACTTTGTTTGTCTGCAGATGGCCAATAAAATGCCAGATGCCTCGGCCTCCCAGCGCCTCCCACTTCGGCTGCGCGTGCTGCCAGCGGTTTTCGCCGATGTGCGCCATCCCGAGCTGCAGCATCTTCGACGTCAAATCGGCGGCCCCATATTTCGTAACGGCGACGATCCCGACATCCTCCCGGCGCCGCCCGGCGAGAAGGCATGCAGCCTGAATGCGGCGTTCGACCGCGGCTAAATTAGATGATATGGTGTCCATCGCCCGCCCCTCCTTCTTCTTGGATTCCATCGACCGAATGCACCGCTAATCCGCGAAATACGCCTTGGCCCGGTACAGCCCTTCCGCCAGCCGGTCGACTTCCTCTTCCGTATTGTAGGCAAAAAAGCTCGCCCTGGCGGTTGCTTGCGCCCCGAGCCGTCTCATCAGCGGCTGGCAGCAATGATGCCCCGCCCGTACGGCCACCCCGTACGCATCCAGCGCTGTCGCCAAGTCGTGCGGGTGGATGCCGTCCAGATTAAAGGTCACCATCCCGATGCGCCCCGTCGTCGGGCCATAGATGGTCAGGCCTTCGATCCGCTTCATCCGGGCGACGGCATAAGCGGTCAGCTCCAGATCGTGCTTCTCGATCGCATCCATGCCGATTTGCTCCAAGACCTCGATCGCCGCGCCCAGGCCGACCGCTCCGGCAATGATCGGCGTGCCCGCTTCGAACTTACACGGCGCCTCCTTCCACGTCGCTTCCCGCAGATCGACATGACCGATCATTTCGCCGCCGAATTCGACCGGCTCCATCGCCGACAGCAGCGCCCGTTTCCCGTACAGTACGCCGATGCCGGTCGGACCGCACATCTTATGCCCGGAGAACGCATAGAAGTCGCAATCCAGCTCCTGCACGTCCACTTTCCTGTGAGCGACCGCCTGCGCTCCGTCGACGAGCAGCTTCGCCCCGCGCCGGTGCGCAATCTCGGCGATCCCCTTGACCGGATTGACGGCGCCGAGCACGTTGGAGATATGAGAGACAGCGACGATTTTCGTTCTTGAGGTAACCGTTCTTGCCACGTCCTCAAGCGAGAGAGTGCCGTCCTCCTGCAGCGGAATATAGTTCAATATCGCCCCTGTCGCCTTGGCCGCCTGCTGCCACGGGATGAGATTGGCGTGATGCTCCATCGGGGTAAGGACGATCTCGTCCCCTTCCCTGCATATCGCCCTCGCGTAACCGGCGGCGACCAGATTAATGCTCGCCGTCGTCCCGCGGGTAAAGACGATCTCTGCCTCCGAGGCGGCATTCACAAAACGCGCAACCTTGGCGCGCGCCCCCTCGTACGCCTCGGTCGCCCGAGAGCCGAGGGTGTGTACCCCGCGATGCACGTTCGCGTTGTCCCATTCGTAGAAGCGCTTCAGCGCTTCGATGACTTGAACCGGCTTCTGCGCCGAAGCCGCGCTGTCCAGATACGTCAGCGGATACCCGTTCACCTGCTGCTTCAATATTGGAAACCATTCGCGCAAGGCCGAAACGTTCATCCGGCTCCCCTCCTTTTTCTTTAAAAAATCGCGTTCGCTTCGACGATGACCTTGACCTCGCGCAGCGTCAAATCCTCCGGTCCCTTCACCGGAAGCCCGACCTCCAGATGGTCGGCGATATAAGCGATATGCCGCTCGCCGATCACTTCCCCGGGAAGCAGAATCGGGATGCCCGGCGGGTAAACGTAGATCGATTCCGCGATGATGCGGCCGGCCGATTCCCGAAACGGAATTTTCTCCGTATCCCCGTAGAACGCATCCCGCGGCGTTAACGAGAGCTGGGGGATATCCGGCAGACGGATGTCGCGCTCCGCCGCTTGGCGGCCGCTGCCCCGCTCCTTGGCAAGCTCCTCCAGCGACCGCAGCAGCACGGCAATCGATTCCTCCGTGTCCGCCGGGGTAATCAGGCACAGGATGTTGTACAGGTCGCTTAGCTCCACCTCCAGATTATGCCGGTCCCGCAGCCGGTTTTCCGCTTCGTACCCGGTCATGCCGAGCCCCCGCACATGGATCGTCAGCTTGGTCGGGTCGAAATCGTATGCCGTCTCCGTCCACAAAATCTCTTGGCCGAAGCAGAACAGCCCGGGAATCTCGTTAATCCTCAGCCTAGCCTCCTGGGCCAGCCGAATGGTCCGTTCGGCCATTTCCCTCCCGTGTGTGGCGAGATTTTTACGGGCGGCATCAAGCGATGCGAGCAGGATGTACGAGGTCGACGTCGTGGTCAGCATGCTGAAGAGCGTCTGCGCCCGCTTGACCGAGACGAGTCCTTCCCGCACATGCAGCAGGGAGCTCTGCGTCAGCGAGCCGCCCAGCTTGTGCATGCTGGTCGCCGCCATATCGGCTCCCGCCTGCATTGCCGACATGGGCAGCTTGTCGTGAAAATGGAGCAGCGCTCCGTGCGCTTCGTCCACCAGCACCGGAATGCGGTAGCGGTGGGCCGTCTCGACCATCGCCTGCAGATTCGTGCAGACGCCGAAATAGGTCGGATTGATGACGAGCACCGCTTTGGCGTCCGGATGCATCTCGATCGCCTTTTTCACCGAGCGGACGGAAATCCCGTGGTCGATCCCCAGCTTCTTGTCCCGCTCCGGGGACACGAACACCGGCTTGGCCCCGGAAAAAATAATGGCGGACAAAATCGACTTATGCAGATTGCGCGGTACGATGATTTTGTCCCCCGGTCCGCAGACGGTCATGATCATGGTCATAATGGCGCCGCTGGTTCCCTGCACCGAGAACAGCGTATACTCCGCCCCGAAGGCAAGCGCCGCCAAACGCTGCGCTTCCCCGATGACACCCGTCGGCTGGTGCAAATCGTCCAGCGGCGCAATGTTGATCAGATCGATGGACAAGGCGTTGTCGCCGATAAACGATTTAAAGCCGCTTTCCATCCCCTCCCCTTTTTTGTGCCCGGGGATATGAAATTGGTGCGGCTGCCTTTGCGCATGCTCCAGCAAGGCGGAAAATAGCGGCGTGCGCTGATGGTCGATCATGCAGATTCCCTTTCTTTCTCTCTGGATGTATACTTACGGAGTCCAGTATAAGCCTGCCAAATCTATCGTTCAATTCAATTATTTGTATCATAATCATAGCTTGAACCTATCATTTAACCCTCTTTGTGTACCGCAGCAGCCTTGCCGTCCGGGCGTCGTTTGACCTTACGATCGTTATTGCAGTATCATGGTATATTGTAATTAAAAGAATAGGGTTAATCGGAATGAATGGAGGAATACAGATGAGCCGTATCGCGAAAAACTTAACGGATCTGATCGGGAATACCCCGCTGCTGGAATTGTCCAATTATCATAAAAAGCAAGAATTAAAAGCCACCCTGCTGGCCAAGCTGGAATTTTTCAACCCGGCCGGGAGCGTCAAAGACCGGATCGGCTATGCCATGATCATCGACGCGGAAGAAAGAGGACTCATTCGCCCGCAGGAGTCCGTCATCATCGAGCCGACAAGCGGCAATACCGGCATCGCCCTCGCTTCCGTAGCGGCTGCCCGGGGCTATAAGCTGATCCTGACCATGCCGGATACGATGAGCCGGGAACGGATCAATCTGCTCAAGGCGCTCGGCGCCGAGGTCGTGCTGACGCCGGGCGGCGAAGGGATGCTAGGCGCGATCCGCAAAGCGGACGAGCTGGCGGCGGAAACTCCGCATTCGTTCATCCCCCAGCAGTTTAATAACTTGGCCAATCCGGCGATCCACCGGAAGACGACAGCGGAGGAAATATGGGCAGACACGGACGGCAAAGTCGATATTTTTGTCGCAGGCGTCGGGACCGGCGGAACGGTGACGGGCGTCGGCGAAGTGCTGAAGCGTCACAATCCGGCCGTACGCATCGTTGCGGTGGAGCCGCACGATTCGCCCGTGCTGTCCGGCGGCAAGCCGGGGCCTAACCGCATCCAGGGGCTGGGCGCCGGCTTCGTGCCGGAAGTGTTCGACCGGGCCGTCATCGACGAGATCGTCAAGGTACGCACGGACGACGCCTACCGGACCTCCAGGCTGCTGGGGCAGCAGGAAGGACTGCTGGTCGGCATGTCGTCGGGCGCCGCGGCCTTTGCCGCTACGGAGCTGGCGATCCGGCCCGAGAATGAGGGGAAAACGATCGTCGTGCTGCTGCCGGATTCGGGCGAGCGGTACTTGTCGACCGACCTGTATCAGGAAGAATAGCTGCGCATAATAAAGAAGACGTACGCGGAACGATCGCCAAGGCGATTGCGGTTCCTGCGCACGTCTTTTTTTAATATCAAAAGGCCTATTTGATAACAAGAACGGGAATCCGGGCATGCTGCACGACATGATGGCTCACGCTTCCGAGCACCCATTCGTTAAGGCCGGACAAGCCTCGGCTTCCGATCACGATGAGATCCGCCCCGATCTCCCCTGCATAATCCAGAACGGAGTCCGCAGGCTGACCTTGCAGCAAACTGGCTTTCGCGTTCGGAAGCCCGGCGATTTCCCGGTTCGCTTGGTCGATGAGAGATTGCGCATGCTGTATGTACTCTTCTTCATAGCTTCGCGGAGGAGATACGACCGCTTCGCCGAAGACGACAACGGGATGATGCAGCACATGGACGACCTCAAGCTTGGCGTTCGACTCTCCCGCCAGCTCTTTCGCTTTGGCCAAGGCTCTTTGGGACAGCTCGGAACCGTCGTAAGCAACCAATATACTTGTAAACATGGCAACCATCCTTTCGGAAATCGATAGCAGGCAACATAACAAGTATAGCACACCTGACGGACAAATTAGAAAAGCTTGTCCCAGCGCCGTCATCGGCATGACAACAGAGCCGGTAACCAGCCCAGCGGGAAACCCCCTCTATAATTCCGACTATTCCAAAATGATTTGTATGGTAAGCACAGACCTCTTGTTCTATAATGGATTCAGACCACGATACAAGCTTGCATTTTACACACGGGAAGGGGCTTTTTCGATTGACAGACCTCGCCAGGCACATTCAAGGGCAGGAAAAACTCGTGCCCGATTTTCACGAGCATTTAAAAGTCATTTTACTCGGGACCGGATCGCCGCGGGCGGTCTACGGGGTCGCCAAACCAGGGGTGGCCGTGCTCGTCGGCAGCAAAGTATTTCTCGTCGATTGCGGAGCGGGAACCGTCGGCCAGCTGCTTCTGGCCGGGATCATGCCCCAGCGCATTTCGGACGTGCTGTTCACGCATCACCACAGCGATCACAACTCCGGCTTTTTCGACGTGTTCATCAGCAGTTGGAGAACGCATGTCGTCCCGGGCGCCGTCTACGAGAACCGCACCGTTCCGATGCAGGTGTACGGTCCGGTAACGACCCGGGACATTATCGGTAAAATGGAGGCGTCGTTCGCCTTCGACGTCGATCTGCGAATCAATTACAACAAATCCGCCTTCGACGGCTCGCGAATCGAGTATCACGAATGCAACGAAGGCGTCGTATACGATCGGGACGGCATCCGGATTACGGCCTTTGAGGTCGACCATCGTCCGGTATACCCGGCCGTCGCCTACAAATTCGAATACAACGGGCAAGCGGCCGTCATCTCGGGAGACACCGTTCCGGTAAACAATATGGTTCGTTACGCCCAAGGAGCCGACCTGCTCGTTCACGAGGCTTACAACAAGGAATGGCTAGACGCCCTGATTGCCATGTACCCGGAGCAGGCGACAGGCCTCGGCAATCCGGCGAAATACCATACGACGACGCTGCAAGCGGCCGAAATCGCCCGTCAGGCGAACGTCAAGCATCTGCTGCTCACCCACCACATTCCGGCTCCGGCCAAAACGCCGGAAGCGGAAGCGGCCTACATCCGGGGCATGAGCGAGATTTATCGCGGACCGATTACGGTGGGCCGGGATTTGATGGAGGTGGATCTGGGCGAGCTCTTGCGAAAGCCCGAATAAATGCGGTGCCGTTTTCAAGCGCGCTTTAAAATGCCTTGCCTTCTCAGCTCGCGGATCATTTGCAAGGCCCGCTGCTTGTAGGAATGCTTCTTCACGGCCTGCAGTCCGGCTTTGCGGATCCGCTCGCGCTGTTCGGGATGATTTAAATAGTAGCGGACCAGCCTCATTGTTTGCTGAGGCGAGGAGGAGACGGCCAGATGTTCGCCGGGCTTAAACAATCGTCTGATCTCCGGCGTATCGCTAGTGAGAAGAAAGCCACCCGAACCGAGAATTTCATACGTGCGCTGCGTCACCTGGGTGAGCTTGTTTTGCAATCCGATATTAATTTTTGCCGAGCTGTATACTTGGTTTGCTTTGGGATAGGGCAAGTACCCGTGAATCCAGCTTTTGGGGATGTCGGCGCCGAGAAACCGCTTCATTTCTCCCCATTTTCTCCCCCAAAAATCGATGCGAATCTTCTGCCGGACAAGAGGGCTGATTAATTTGCGGAGCGATTGCTTGCGGTAATGCTTCGGATATTTGACCAGATTCCGGGGATACGCGTTGGCGACAACGGCGATGCTGCACCGGTATTCGCTGCGGGCTTTGACGGGCCTGTGCACCTTGGGGTGGTAACCGAAATCCAAGTGTGCGGACCGGATGCCCATCCTCCGGTAATCCTTCACTCGGGAACGGCAGATGGTAAACACAAAATCCGGCTTCACGGCCCGGATATACGGAAGGGTAAAATATTCCGTATGGGTCGGGTCCTCTGTCGCCCAATACACATGCGGAATTCCCGATCTGCCGACATATTTTCGAATCCACTTCCGGTTGTGCTGCCTGTGCTCAGGGGTCCACCCGAGGGAGACAATGAGATGAGGCCGGAAACGGGCAATCTGCGTTTGAAGGCTCCTTGGGGTCAGGGGACCGGATATTTTTACCTGATGTCCCGCGTCGCGGAAGCCGTTCGGGAGACCGTGAATCCACATCGGATGGCTTTCCAAAAATAATACGCGCATAGTCTGCTCACCTCTTATGGTCGAAATTGGCAGCGAAATGATGCCTTCGATAGGGTACCGAATGTAAAGCCGTTCCGCTTTAAGCCCCGGATGACAGCGGGCAAAGCCTCAAGTGACCTTTTATTGAAATCGTGAAAAAGAATGACGGCCCGCCGCTTGAATCGGCTGCCCTCGAGCACCTTGCGTACGATCGTACCGGCGGTCGGCGGCGGCTTTACCGCATCGTCCGAATCGACGTTCCAGTCAAAATGCCGGTAGCCTGCCTCTCGCATCCTCTTCACCAGAAGAGGCATCAGCCTCCTGCCTCCATATTTCCGGCTTACCCGGTTATTGGTTCCTCCGGGAA
Organism: Paenibacillus tyrphae; assembly: GCF_024158745.1. Lineage (GTDB taxonomy): Bacteria > Bacillota > Bacilli > Paenibacillales > NBRC-103111 > Paenibacillus_G > Paenibacillus_G tyrfis_A. The sequence continues at coordinate 23,939 of NZ_JAMZAW010000022.1, forward strand.
AACGAAGAATGGCCGCCGGTCTCTTCCCCGTAACGCGCACCAGAAACGATTCCAGCCGGCGGAAATCTCTTACATAATCGTCTACCGAACGGTAAATCAAGCGGTAATCGTGCGAAAAGGAATGATTGCCGATCGCGTGGCCTTCCCGTACCATTCTCCTGTACAGCCGGATAGCGTACCTCGCCCGATTGCCGACGACAAAAAAAGTCGCCTTCACCCGATGTTGGCGGAGCAGGTCAAGAATAACGCCGGTATTGCGGAACGGCCCGTCGTCAAACGTAAGAAAAGCGACCCTGCTTCTCCCGCTTTTCTCCATCTATTGCTCCCCCCTTTAATGAGAAAACAGGATCAGCGGTTTCCAATAATGCCGCGCCGCCGCAGCACACTTAACAACAACCTCGCCCGGTGCGTATAGCTATGCTTCGCAATCGCCTTTCGGCCCTGCCGCCGGATGCGCTCCCGTCCCGCGGCATCCTTCAGGTAACGGCGTACCGCCCGGACGGTTTGCGCCGGTGAAGAAGTCACGGCAACCTCGTATCCCGGCTTCAGCAGCTTTCGGACCCCCGGCGTATCGCAGGTAAGCAAAAATGCTCCCGAGCCCGCAATTTCGTAGGTGCGCTGCGTGACCATGTCCCGGTAATTTTGCAGACCGAGGACGATTTTCGCCGAGCTGTAGACCTTGCTTGCGTCCTTGTACGGCAAATAGCCGTGAATCCACTGACGCGGAATGCGCCGCCCCAGATAAGGCTTCATTTTATCCCAGTCCCGTCCGTAAAAATCGACGCGGAATCCGCGCTGCAGCAAGGGGCGGAGGAGCATCCGGATCGCCTCCCGGCGAAAATGTCCCGGAGCCTTCTGCAGAACCGACGGATAGGCGTTAGCCACGACCGCAATATCGCACGCATATTTTTTCGAAGGCTTCACCCGGCGATGAAGGCTGGGATGAAACCCGAAATCCAGATGAGCGGCGGCAATTCCTAGCTTGCGGAATTTCCGGGCCGTTTTGGCGGAAATCGTAAAGACGTAGTCGGGCCGCATTCTCCGGATGAGCGGAAGAGTGAACGCCTTCGTAAAATGAGGATCTTCCGTAGACCAATAAACGAGCGGAATCCGCGCGGCCTTGGCGTATTTTCGCATCCATATTTGTTTATTTTTGGTATGGTCTGGCCCCCATCCGACGTTGACGATCAGATTCGGACGGAAGGAAGCCAGGATGGCGGGAATGCGGCGCTTCGTCAGCGGTCCGGACATCCGTACGGTATGTCCCAGATCGCGCAGTCCATCCGGCAGACCTCTGGACCAGATCGTTCCGTTCTCGAAAAAGAGGATTCTCATACTCGGGCTCCTTTCGTTGACATCCGTCATGACAGACGCACGGTCAGGCTGTCCCCCCTGTGGAATATAGTATTGGTATAAGGAGGGATTCCGTGAAAAACCGCGACCAAGCGATTTATAAAATCGAAACCAAGCAAAAACGGGTTGCCTTGACGTTCGATATCGGATGGGGCAGCAAAGTACCGGGTCCGGTGCTCGGTATTTTGCGGAAAAAGAAAGTGGCTCAGGCTACCTTTTTCCTTTCCGCTCCATGGGCTGCCCGCCACCCCCGCCTTGCCCGCGCCATCCGCTCCAGAGGCTATGAGATCGGCTCCCATGGAGACCTGCATGTCAACTATACCGGGCATGGGAACCGGTGGATTCACCGGCAGGTGAAAAAGGCGGAGGGCGTCATCCGGAAGGCAACCGGGGTGAAGCCCGTTCTGTTCCGGCCGCCCAACGGCGATTTGAATGCCCGCGTCGTAAGAAAGCTGCGAAGGCTCGGGTACCTGACGATTCATTGGAGCGTGGATTCGCTGGATTGGAAGAAGCCGGGAGTGAATGCCATCGTACGGCGGGTGCTGAACGCCGTGGGACCGGGAGACATCGTCCTGATGCATGCGAGCGATTCCGCCAGCCAAACGGCGAAGGCCTTGCCGAAAATTATCGACCGCTTACGTGCGAGAGGCTACCGGCTGCTTACCGTATCCAACCTTCTTGCGGGCCGGCCCCGCGTCCATTCCGCAGCCCGGTCCCGCCCCGGCCGCGCTGTAGAATCCCGCGTTTCCTCAACACGCGCAAAATATACTGCGCACGATGCACGTAGGCGTGCGGAGCGGCAGCACGCACCGCGGAGCGGCGTATGCGCTCGCAGGCCCCGGGCTGCCGGGCGTATTTCCGGATCAGGCTTCGCGTCATCTTCTCGGAAGAAGTGACGAGAAGATCGCGGCCGGGGCGAAACCATCGGCGTATTTCGGGCGTGTCGTTTGTAACGATAAGCCCTCCCGAAGCCAGAATTTCATAAGTGCGCTGGGTGAGGCGGTCCCCCGCATTTTGCGGACAAATGACAAACTTGACCGAGCTATATACCTTGTTCGCTTCCGGATAAGGGATACATCCGCAGATCGATTCTTGGGGGAGGCGCGTCCGGAAAAAGCCTCGCATCTTGTTCCAATAGCGTCCGTACAATGCAACGTCAAGGCCGTTCGCCAAAAACGGGTTGACCAGCGTGCGGAGAGACTTGAACCGGAAATGGCCCGGTTTTTGCCGGTAAAGCTGTATATAGCCGTTGGCCACGAGAGCCGCGGTACTCCGGTACTTCTTGACGGCAGGAACTCGCTTATGGATGCCGGGATCGTAACCGAAATCCAGATGGGCGGCCGGAATGCGCATTTTTTGGTATTCTTTCAGCGTAGGCCGATGAATGGTAAAGACAAAGTCGGGCTTTATCCGCCGAACCAAAGGTCTGGAAAACTTCCGGTGATACCCAGGGTCTTCCGTCGCCCAATAAACGAGGGGAACTCCGGACTTCCGGACAGCCTTTGAAATCCGCAGCTGCTTTTTAGCCGTATCATTGGCCGGCGTCCATCCCATGACGATGACAAGATGGGGGCGGAAGAGGTCGATTGCCTGTGTCGTGTTTGCGTTCGGGAAATAAGTTTTGACCTGATGACCAAGCTGCCGAAACCCGTTAGGCAAACCGTGCACCCACATCGGATGATCTTCCAAAAATAAAATCCGCAAGCGATGCCCCCCTTTCAGGAAGAACGTATTCCTATCTATGCTATGTAGCACAAGTGCCGGGGTCATGTGCGAACGCCCTTTGGCGCAAAAAAACGCAACCCAAATTTGAACAACGCAAAAATGCCGGCCTCTCCTGATTGAACGGAGAAAACCGGCATTTTTCATGATTTATTCGACCCTACGCGGACAGCGCCGCGCGGATCAGCTTTCTTTCAACTTCCGCACTTCCTCGATGCTCGGATAAAAATCCGGGCTCGCGCTCAGCAGCCAGTTGCGGTGCTGCTTCGCCGTTTCATCCTGCTCCGGCTCGCCGTACGGCCACTCTTCCCCGATGCCGACCGCATAATCCTTCATCAGCATGAGCAGTGCGGCGCTCCATTGACGCGTGCCGCTGATCGTCGGCACAAGCGGGTAATACTCGTCATGAGCGGCGCGGATGAGCGCATGCGACACTTCCTGCAGCAGCGGCGGAACCTCCGCCTCGTCCAGCTTCTCGACGATCTCGGGCGGCAGTTGGACCTCGTCCGTCGAAGCGTACTGCTCGTACACCTCCGGCGTCACGAGCCCCTTTTCCTTGGCCGCCCACAGCTTCACGCGGTCCAGCGCAGGCTTGTAAACGGCCGGAACGGAAATGGTCAGCTCCGGCTTCGGGGTGTCCAAGTCGACGACGAACGATTCGTTGAACTTGTACAGCTTCGCATTGCCGCGGACGCCAAGCCAGCGGAGCGCCAGCAGCGCGTGCGTCCGAACCTTTGGCTCGATGGCGACGTTCCGGCAGACGCGGCGCAGCAGCTTTTCGCTTCGCGTGTCGGGCAACATGCAGAGCAGGCGCACCGCCGAGAGCGCCGAGTCCTTGTCCTCGAGCCACCACTGCAGCTGCTCGTAAATCGTATCGACCGGCGCTTCCAGCAGCCAGTCCAATTGAATCGGACGCGCCGCGTACTCTTCCAGCGTCAGCATGCCGCGGCTGTGCAGCGATTCCGCGCCGTACTTCGCGACCAAATCCTCATAGGCTCGCTCCGCGTCCTCCGCAATTTCCGTGAACGCCAGCTGGTCCTTTTCGGGGATGCCGTTGAATTGCACGATCCGGCGCAGCCATTCGGCCAAAGCGCGCGGATTTTGCTGCCACATCATGAAGACGAAGGTCAGCAGGTCGCGGTCGAAATCCAGTCCCGGCTGCAAGGCGAAGCGGGCGAGCGTCGTGCGGATCTCTTCCTCCCGGCGCATCAAACTCAGCGAAAGAATGAGTCCGTTCCACGCGTTTCCGTTGAATTCGTTTTCTTTTATAGCCCGATAAAAGCAAAAGGCGGCCGCTCCGTACGATTCCATCTGAAGATGATGGCGGCCATACCCGGTAAGTTCGTCGTTTCGACTCATGTTCTACCCCCGTGAAAATATGGATATCCCCAATATACTGGGAAACGGGCGCAGACTCAAGTTTTTTTGCAAAAGTTAACCGATCTCAATCGCGGCAGCTCGCAAACAGACCTCCGGACCTTCGGGCAAACAGATCTGCAGACGCGTCACAAACCGAATTCTCCGGTGTATCATCAAGACGTCGCCATCGATCGAAAGATCTGAGATTCGCCGCGCCGGTCGGGATTCCCAGCACATGCCTTGGCCGAACAAGAAAGGAGCATTTCACCATGCAGCAAACCACCATAAATAACATGGCTAGAGCCCCAAAATGGAACGCTTTCGAACGCTTCACCAAGAGAGCCGTATGGCCTGCTTACGCCGGCTGCGTCTGGGCGCTCATCTATGCGGTGTTCGTCCGGTTCTATCAAGCGGCGGAATCGTCACGAGAGCCCTTTTTCTGGCCGGTATCATCGCCATTAACCTGCCGGCGCAGCACTGGGGTTCGTGTGTGCTATCGCCTTTGATTTTGTCGATAAAATAAGCTTTTAACCGCCTGCAACGCCGGGAAAACGCCGCTGCCGAAAAAGCAGCTGCTTTCTTGTCCGCCTTTGCCGCACAAGGTTTTCACAGCAAATTTGGCATTGACAACGAAAACAAGCCCGGATTATGATACATATGATTGATATTCCTAGTATTTCCATCGAAATTATTAATCATCGACCAGTCCACTGGAGAGACATGATTGTGCCATGCCTTCGAAGCTTTTTCGCTTCGGCATCTGGTGCATTGATGTCTTTTTTTATGACCTTATTTATTTCATCTGCGGAGGGATTAGCATGTCGCTGGACAACATCGAAATCGACGAGCAATGGTTAAAGGAAATCGCCGAATTTCCCTTGGTGGAAGCGCTGTTCGGCCGCCGTTCCCGGCGTTTTTTCCGGGGAGCGGAAATTCCGGACGGAGCGCTCGCCTACAAATCCGAGCACGAGCCGCTGCCGAATCCGACCGGGCTCGAAGGCGTATTCGTCTCGTACACGCCGCCTCATTTCAAAGACATGCGCGCCGCCGTGGCACATATCGCGCAGTATGTGTACGACCCATTCGGCAAATTCCCGGCGACGGTGCCGTCCGTGTACTCGCTGATGTATTTGCAGACGCATCATCTCGATTTGGACTATTACGACAAGTTTTTCGGGCCGCACTCGTAGTTGCGCACCCATGCGGAGCATCTGGAGAAGCGGTACGGCATCAAGCGATAAAGCTCCCCAAAAACAAAACAAAAACTGCCCCCCTCCGAGCGCACACCGAATGAGCGCCAGGCTCCTTGAGGGGGCAGCCCATAATTTTATTCTGGGAAAATTTTGCAAAAACCACCGTTTTGCCTTATGATCAATAAGTATCATTCGACCATATCCATTCGGGAGGGACACGAATCATGTCGTCAACCCGTCTGCTTATTTTGGGCGTTCTGCTTAAACGTCAACCGATTCACGGATACGATGTGCGCAAGGAGCTGGAAATTTGGCATGCTGGCAAATGGGCGAACATCGCATACGGGTCCATCTATTTTGCGCTGAATAAAATGGCTTCCGAAGGGCTTGCGGAAACGGCCTCCTCCGAGAAAATCATCGAAAATAAAAAAGGGCCTGCCCGAATCGCTTACCAAGTAACCGAGAAGGGAAAGCAGGAATTCGAGCGGCTGCTGGACAAGGCCATATGGGAATACAAGCCGGAGTTCGATTCGTTCCACATCGCACTGATGTTCATGAACCGCATTTCCAAGGATCATCTGCTCGGCGCCTTCCGTCATCGGATCAACCTGCTCCGCGCCGATATCGAGAGCTTTAAAGCTACCGCCGATTTCAACCTTTTTCCCGCCAATACTCCTCATTATTTAAGCGAAAATTTGCGGCTCTTCTCGGCGCGGCTGGAAGCCGAGCTGCAGTGGATCGAAGGCATGGTCGGCAAACTCGAGCAAGGCTTGCTGTTCTGAACCGGACCGAACTTATTTGTGCTCATTTATACAATATTGCATAATCCGTTGTATTCCTTATCGAAACGATCGAAAAGGAACGGATGCGATGCCTTTTCATCTGCAGCAAGTGCAGGACGCCGGATAGCTCCCCGCAGCCGGCGTCCTAAAAACCCGCGTTTACGCATGACCCTGCTGCATCGTCAGCCGGCCGCAGCGATTTTCCGCCGGCCGGCGGCTTGAATCCTCACGGACATGAAAGCGGCGATGAAGCAAGTCAATCCCGCCAACATAAACGGCAGCGTGTAGCTGCCCAGCCAGTCGCGCAAAACGCCCGCCGAATAAGCGGCCGTCGACGCGCCGATCTGGTGGGCGACCACAACCCAACCGAAAATCATACCCGCGCGCTCCTTGCCGAAAGCATCCGTCGTAAGCTTCACGGTCGGCGGGACGGTCGCGATCCAATCGAGGCCGTAAAACACGGCGAACACAAGCAGATGCGTCGGACCCAGCCCCAGCGCCTGCGGCAGGTAAATAAGCGAAAGGCCCCGGAGCGCGTAATACCAGAACAGTAACCATCGGTTGTCGAAACGGTCGGAGAGCCAACCCGACAGCGTAGTGCCCACCAGATCAAAAACGCCCATCAGCGCGAGAAGTCCGGCCCCGGTCACCATTGAGATATCGAAATCGCCGCAGGCGGGGATCAAGTGTGTCCCGATCAAGCCGTTCGTCGTGAAGCCGCAAAAAAAGAACGTGCCCGCCAGCAGCCAAAAGGTTAAGCTGCGGGAAGCCAATCGAAGCGAGATCAGCGGCTCCAGAAACAAGTTTCCGCGAAACGGGCTCGGCTTCACCAACTGTTCCTCGCCATAAGGCGCGGCGCCCACGTCATACGGATGATTTCGCATCCAGATCACGACAACCGGCAGCAATACCAGCAGGACGGCCACGGCCGCATAGGCGGAATACCGCCAGCCGAGCTCCTCCGTGATTTTGGCAAGCAGAGGCAGGAACAGCAGCTGCCCCGTAGCCGCGCTTGCGGTAAGCATCCCCACGACCAGCCCTTTTCGTTTGACAAACCACCGGTTGGCTACCGTGACGCCAAGCACGTTGGCGAGGGTACCCGTCCCGATGCCCGCCACGATGCCCCATACCAGCTCAAACTGCCATAAGGAACTCATAAAAGGGGTCAATGACAGGCTCACGGCCAGCAGCAGCAGCGAGATCGCCATCGTCCGGCGAATGCCCAGCTTTTCCATCCATGCCGCCGCAAAAGGTCCGATTAAGCCGTACAAGAGAATATTGGTCGCTACGACCGTCGATATATCGGAGCGGCTCCAGCCAAACTCTTCTTGAAAAGGCAGCATAAAAAGGCTCGGCACGGAGCGGATTCCCGCCGATACCAGCAAGGTTACGAACACGATTAGGACGACGACCCACCCATAATACATTTTGGATGGTTCCGATCCGCTTTTCATCATCATTCCCCCTCCTTGTCAACAAAAATGCGTTTTATCGCCAGCCCCTTTGCAGGGTATTATTACGATACGACAATTCGCAGCATCGGTAAAATTGAAATTATCGAACCAATCCATTGATTTTTATGATAGTATGGAACCAGACCTAACCGTAAGGCTGGTGTAATCATGGAAATACGTCATTTTATCACCTTCAAAAAAATTATCGAATGCGGCAGCTTCACCCAAGCGGCCGAGCAATTGGGATACACCCAATCCACCGTCACCTCGCACATTCAAGCGCTGGAAGCCCATTTGGGCGCCCCTTTGTTCGAACGGCTGGGACGAAAAATTCGCCTGACGGAAACCGGAAGCCGCCTTTTGCAGTATTCGCAGGAAATGCTGAAAACGTATGAGAAAATCGAAAATATGGCTAACGAAACGGGAGAGTTGAAAGGTGAGCTGCGGATTGCCGCTCCGGAATCGCTGACCGTCTATCGCCTGGAGCCGGTTTTAAGAGAGTATCGAAAACGATTCCCGCACGTCAGCATCAAGCTGAGCAACGCGACGTGCGGAGCCAACAAAAGAGCGCTGCTGAGCGGGGACGCGGATGTCGCCTTTCTCATCGTTCCGGAGCTTCAGGAGAGCGATCTGGTCGTGCATCCGTTAGCGGAAGAGCCGATTGTTATCATCGGAAGTCCCGATCATCCGATCACCACCTTGGACAGCCGTTATCATAACCGGACGCTGGAGGAATGCCTCATTGCCAACGAGCGGGAATGCAGCTACCGGACGATGTTTGAAGAGTATTTGCGAGACAGACACATTACCCCCTCGCACATTATGGAGCTCTGGAGTATCGAAGCGATGAAGCGCTGCGTCGCCAGCGGCTTAGGCTTCGCCTGCCTGCCCCTGCTGGCCGTAATGGAAGAGCTGCGCGACCATAAACTCAGGCTCATTCCGTTCGAAGGAAGCTTCAGAAAGGTGTTCTCCCAAATGATTTATCATAAAAACAAATGGCTTTCCCCGGCCTTGGCCGCGTTTATCGAAATCACGCTGAAACATGCGAAGGATTGGTCCTACGAAGAGTATGCAGGTTAAAGCCGTGCACGCAAGCTCAAAAGCCTCATACCGGTGATACCGCCGGGCATGAGGCTTTTTGCATTTTATGTCATATCAAGCTTTGTGCGAAAATCCCGAGCCGGTGCCGGGGCTTCCCGCTTGCTCCAATTCCCGTTCGCGGCGCAAAATGTCTTCCATCGACGTATTCAGCGCAGCCAGCGGACCGGGGAAATGATTTTTGTAATAGGCCACATCCATGATCACGAGTAGGAGGAGCATAGCGGCGAGCGCATAGCCGGCCGTTTCGTTAGGAGGAATCACCATGACGATGCAGATGAAGACGATCCAGATCAAGGCCACCACGGAAACGAAATCGCTGTACTTGCCCAGGTTCCACGGGCCGAGATGCTTTTCCTGAAACCGTCCTTGCGCCTTCGCCCGGAGCTTCAGCCAAATCGGGATGCCGTAAGCCACGTACAAGCCGACGACGCTGACGGCGGTCAGAAACGCGATGGTCGTATAGGCCGCGTCCGGGTTGACCGTCTTGATGATATAATCGACGAATGCCAGCAGGAACGAAAGAATAATCGCAAGCCAGATCGCTTTGGCCGGCGTGCGGAATTTTTTGGAGATTTGCGCCCATTGGCTGCTGAACGGCATGCCTTTGTCGCGCGAGAAGGCGTACATCATCCGGGAAAACGAAGTAATGGAGGATAAGCCGCAAAACCACATTGCGGCGGTAACGAGCCACAGCACGACGGAACCGAACGTGCCGCCCAGCGCCTGGCTGATGACATAAATAAACGCGTTCTCCGAGCCGGCGGCAGCTGCGGCGTCCTTGATCGAGAGTGTGACGAAGGCGAGCATCAGGAAGCCGATGGCAAACGAATACGCAACCGAGGTGAAAATGCCCCAAGGCGCGCGGACGCGGGGATTGATCGTCTCTTCAATCGTATGGGCGGAGGCGTCGTAGCCCGTAAACGTCCATTGCGCTTGCAGCAATCCGATCAGAAAAGCGAACAAGTAAGGCTTGTCGGAGAACGTCTCGCCCACTTTGAACAAATAATCGACGTTGTTCAAGCCGTTTTTCGTAAACAAAGCCAAGGAGACGACAAGTACTGCGACGATGATAATGTGGTACCAAGCGGAAAAATCATTGAGCTTGGCGACGATACGGATGCCGATGTGATTGAGGATGCCGTGGGTAAGCAAAATGACCGTGAAGGCGATCAGGACGGTCGTATTGCTGGAGGTGTAGCCGAACACGCCGGCGAGCAGCGGATCGGCGAAGAGCGCGACGGAGTAATCGATCCCGGCGACGATGCCGATCTGACCGATCAGATTGATCCACGCCGTGTACCAGCCCCAGCGCTTGTTTTTGAGGATGGCCGCCCAGTGGTACAGCGCTCCGGCCGTCGGAATTGCGGAAGCAAGCTCCGCCATAGCCGCCGCTACGAACATGACGAACAGTGCAACGATCGGCCAGCCGAAGCCCATCATGCCCGGCCCGCCGTACGTTAAGCCGTGGCCGTATAAAGATACCGCGCCGGTCAAGATAGAGATGATCGAGAACGAAATCGCAAAGTTGGAAAACCCGCCCATGCTGCGCAGCAGCTCCTGCGCGTAGCCGAACTTGTTCAAGTCTTGTTTGTCCTTGTCGTGATGATGGAGATGTTCGCTCATGGTTCCCAGCCTCCTTCATAAGGATAACAACAGGATGACAGTGGAAGGTCCGGTCCGGTCGGCTTATTTTCCGAGGAAGCTTTCATGCTCGCTTTCGTCATAGGTCCGAATGCTGTTTCCGGCAAGCCGGACAATCCACAAAGCAAACAAGCAAGTGACGGCGATCAATACGATTCCGATCGTCATAGCCATGCAGTCTCACCTCCCTCCCCGGCGCGTTGGATTGGCAAGCTCTCTTTCACGGTTATGCGGGTTCGTCTGCGAACATACCTTTTTGGAAGCGTTTTCCCATTAGATTTCCAAGCGGACTCCGCTTGCTTGCTGTTCAATCATTTTTTTCAGGATCGTGCCGATGTGGGCGCCTGCTTCGACCGGAGGCGTGCCGCCACGGTGAATGTTGGAGACGACGGTGCGGTCGCTTTCAACCGTTCCCTGCCGTGGGCGGAAGCACATATAGGCGCTCATCGATTTCGACGATACGAGTCCCGGCCGCTCGCCAATCAAGAGCACGAGTACCTCCGGCTGCAGCAGCTCGCCGATCTGATCCATGACGGCCACGCGCCCGCCGCGCACGAAAAACGGGGTACCGGTTTTCAAGCCGTAGGCTTCGAGCGAATCCAGCAAGGACGGATAGACGTCGCGCAAATTGGCGTCGACTGCGTTCGCGCTCAAGCCGTCCGAAACGACCACCTGTACCTGCGGCTTCATGACGCACTGCTTGCGAATCAGCTCAATGCCCTCGTCCGTCACGATCCGGCCCATGTCCGGGCGCTTCAAATAATTTTCGGTGTTGCCGTAGCGTGTCTCCACGGTAAACATGCCGAATTCGTCGAGCACCGCTTGATTGACCTCGCCGTAAATGGAATCGACGGCAGCGGCGTGATCGCAGCGGAATTTGAGCATTTCCCGGGTCAACGGCCGCGTTCCCGCCCGCCATACGCCGATACGCGCGGGCGTATTGGCCAGCAGCTCGTTCATGCCCTCAGCCCACTTCGGATTCGGGACATTATGCGAGGCCGCATCGCCGAAGCCTAGGATACCGCTCTCCTCCGCATGGGACCCGGCGTCCGTCACAGGAGATTGGCGCGCATGCTCTTGGCTACCGCCTCCCGTGCTTGGGGCCGTGTCTTGCTGTGAATCGCCTGCGTCCGCGGTGCCTTTAGGAGCCGGCGCATCTTTTACGCCCGGCAAGCCGGCCGTGCCAAGCTTCTTCTCCAGCTCCGCCATCACTTGATCGACAAGCCGGTCCAATGAAATGGTCATCGCTTCTCTCCTCCTCTCGCAGCGCTATACGATTGATTACATAAACAGTGTCGGGTCCCCGGCCAGCGGGGTCAGGCGTCCGTTTTCCATAATGCCCATCTTGACCAGCCAGCGCTCGAATTCCGGCGCAGGGCGGCGCCCCGTCATTTCCCGCAGCGTAGCGATATCGTGAAAGCTCGTGGACTGGTAATTCAGCATGCAGTCGTCCGCCATCGCCACGCCGATGACGAAGTTGACGCCGGCGGCGGTCAGCAGCACGGACAAATTGTCCATATCGTTCTGGTCCGCTTTCATATGGTTCGTATAGCAGACGTCCACGCCCATCGGCAGCTGCTGCAGCTTGCCCATGAAATGGTCTTCCAGTCCGGCGCGGATGACCTGCTTCGAATCGTACAAATATTCCGGTCCGATGAAGCCGACAACCGTATTGACCATGAAAGGGTTATATTTCCTGGCGAGCGCGTAGCACCGCGATTCGAGCGTCACCTGGTCGATGCCGAAATGCGCCTCGGCGGACAGCTCGGAGCCCTGCCCCGTCTCGAAATACCACAGATTAGGACCGGTTCCCGTCCCGTCGCGCCGAATCAGGTCGTCCGCCTCGTCGAGCAGGGCGACATCGATGCCGAACGCTTTGTTGCCCGCTTCGGTGCCCGCCAGGCTTTGGAATACCATGTCGGCGGGAGCGCCCTGCCGGATCGCACGCATCTGCGTTTTCACATGCGCCAGCACGCAGTTTTGGGTCGGAATCTGCCACTTGGTCATCACTTCTTTGGTCGCGTTCAACAGTTCCTTCACGCTATCCGCCGAATCGATGACGGGATTGATGCCAAGGACGGCATCCCCGATTCCGTAGCTTAGCGCTTCGAACAAAGACGCTTTCATGCCTTGGATGTTATCCGTCGGGTGATTCGGCTGGGCTCGGCCCGCGAGCACGCCCTTCTGCCCGATCGTAATGTTGCAGTGGGTCGTCACTTCCATCTTGGACGCCGCCTGCATCAAATCGAGATTGCTCATCAGCTTGGCGGCGGCCGCTACCATTTCGCTGGTAAGTCCCCGGCTGATGCGGCGTATTTCGGAGTTGCCCGTCTCGTGCCGCAGCAGCGTTTCGCGCAGCTCGGCTACGGTCCAGTTGCGGATTTCCGCATAGATTTTCTCGTTGACGCCTTCCTCGATGATCCGTGACACTTCATCGGTTTCCGGCGGCAGCAGCGGATGGTTGCGAATGTCCGCCAGCGTCAGCTCGGACAGCACCAGCTTGGCCGCCATCCGTTCCTTGGCATCCTCGGCCGCAATCCCGGCAAGCTGATCTCCGGATTTTTCTTCGTTCGCCTTGGCCATCACGTCTTTTAAATCGCGAAATTGAAATGTTTTGCCGAGTAAAGCGGTTTTTAGCTTCAACGTCGGTCCCCCTCTCTGCCATGAAACGCCAGCGTCTTGACGACCACGGGAATCATAATGCCCGCAATCGGTTCCCCTAAATCGATATAATCTCCGTGCTCGACCTTGATCTGATCGATGCACACGATCTTCGTCCGTTCCTTTAGCCGTTTTTCGAGCGATTGGCCGAGCGCCTTGGCGATGTCGGTGTCGCAAACGACGACCATCACCCGGCTGTCCGGAAAATAGGCGGCGAAGCTTTCGCTCAACCGGTCGGCTAATCGCTGAAGCGAGGCGTAGCCGCAATGTTCGAGCCCGGCCAAAGCCAGCGCGAACGGCGGCGAGGCGTCCCGCTCGAACAAGGCTGCGCCGCTCTGCATCGTCTGCTCGACGGCTGCGGCAAGCGAGGCCGGCTGTTCGAGCAGCGACAGCGTCAGCTCCAGCTTGCACACCGGGAGGTTGCGGATCGGCAGCAGCGTAGGGTCCAGATGGACAGTAGCTCCGCTGATCTCCGTGCTCTGCATGCCCGCTCCGATGACCGTCGCCCGTACGGTCTGATCGGGCACCGCCAGCCGGATCGGATATCGTGCGGCGCACGCTTTGAGCGTATGCGCCAGCAGCGGCCCGATATCGCCGTGCTTGGCGGCTTCGGCCAAGCTCTGCGGCTTCGCTTCCTCCATCAGCCGCCCGATGCCGCCGGATACCGTCCATTCTTCGATCGGCGGCACTTGCGGCAGCGGAGCGCCCAGCGTCAGCTTGCGGACCGTATCGCGCTCTTCGGGAGCCGTCATGCCCGCTAAATCGTCGAGCATGGCGAGGCTCATCGCCCGGCACAGGTCCTCAAGCAGGGCGTAGCTGACGGTATGCCCCGGCTCCAGCCGGTATCCGGCAGCCTCCAGCCACGGCCGGATCGATGGCGAGACGTTCGTCACCGTTCCCCCGGCGTTCAGCTCGATCAGGCGTCCGCCGATATGATACGTCACTGTGCCGACCGCTTTTCCCCGGTAAAACACGGCTGCATTGGCCGTCCCTCCGCCGATGTCGATATTGACGACGGCGCCGCGCACCTCCAGCGAGCGGCGGTCCGCTCCGGCGCCTTTGCCGGCCAGCAGCCCTTCGAGATCGGCTCCGGCCGTCGCGACGACGAAGTCCCCAGACCGCTCGGCCAGCAGGTGCACAATCCGGCGCGCGTTCGCTTTCGTCGCGGTCTCGCCGGTGATGATCACCGCGCCCGATTTCAACTCTTCCGGCCGGACGCCGGCCTGATCGTATTCTTCGGTCAGAATGGCCCAGATCGTATCCGCATCCACTTCGTCTTCGCCGAGCAGCGGCGTGCTGTGGATCGGGCTCGCGTAGATCAATTCCCGCTGCGCGATGTCAAAGCGGGGAAGACTGAGCGCGCCCGACGTCCGCACCAGCTTCAGACGGCTGACGATCATTTTGGTCGTGCTCGTGCCGATATCGATGCCTACGCTGGTAATCCATTGTGGCTCCATGCATCCGCTCACCACTCTTTCAAGGACCGAACCAGCGCTTCGGCCCGTCCTTCAATATTCCATCCGCCAGCTTGATCAGCGGCATGCTTTCCGCCATCGAGACGGCGCGCATTTTCCTGTACGCTTCTTCTTCATCCAGCGCGAAAGTTTTCATGACGATCCCTTTCGCTTTCTCGATCCGTTTCCGCTCTTCGATCGACTGCTTGAGCTGCTCCAGGTCTTTTTTGAGCGAGTCGATTCTTTCCTTCTGACTGAGCGCAATTTCGACCGCCGGGATCAAATCCTCCTCCGATACCGGTTTGACCAAATAGGCGGCAACCCCCGCACTGCGGGCGTCCTGCACCAGTTCCTTCTGGCTGTACGCCGTCAGCAGCAGGACCGACGTTTCCGTGTCATGCAGACTGCGAATGATGCGGGACGCTTTGATGCCGTTCATCACCGGCATTTTCACATCCATAATGACCAGGTCGGGCTTGAGCGCGGCGACGAGCTCGATCGCTTCCTCGCCGTTCTTCGCTTCCCCTGCCACCGCATAGCCTTCTTCCTCCAGCATTTCACGGATATCCATTCGAATGATCGGGTCGTCATCCACGACGACGATCGAGTTCTGCATCTTGACACCTCCTCATAAGTCCGACGAATATGACGCCGCTTGATCGGCGGCAGAGTTGAGAAAGTGGTCAATTGAGATAATCGAGGTTACGAAGGGGTGGGGTATCCACTTCCGACCGCTGTTGTCCTCGGGAAATTTGATTGAAACCGCTTATTAGCGGACATTTCCCGAAGACAAAGGCGGCCGCTGTCGCTTCTCCAGTGGATACCCCACCTCCGTTTGCATCTCTATTTTTGTAAACGACCACTTTCCCAACAATCCCACGCCGCTTGATCGGCGTCGTTTAGACCGGTTTCGGCTCCGCCGGGAAAAGCGGAAACGTAATCGTGACCTGCGTGCCTTCCCCGGTGGAAGCCATCTGCAGGAGGCCTCCGAGATTTTCGCGCACAAGCGTTTCCGTAATTTTCAACCCGAGATGACCCTTGCGGGCGCTATCGGCCGCGGCGGGCAGCCCTATGCCGTTATCCGCTACCACCATGCGGACGATCTGTCCGCTGCAGTAGAGCGAGATCCGAATGTCTCCCTGCTCGCGGTCGACGAACGCATGCGTCACGCAATTTTGCACAAGCTCGTTGGAGACGAGCGCCAGCGTGGTGGCGATGTCGGACGGCAGCGTCAAGGTGTCCCCCGAAATGGAGACGCGAATCGCTTGATCCGGCTTGACCGTGGAGGAGACGACGTTCTTCGCGATACGATCCAGCACATCGTTGAACTGGATCGTTTCCAGCCCGTCGTAGGCCAGCATCTCGTGGATGACGGCGATGCTGTTGATGCGGTTGATGCTGTCGCGATATATTTTCTCGACTTCCTCCAGCTTCGTACGGCGCATTTGCAGCCGGAGCAGGCTGGAGACGGTTTGCAGATTGTTTTTGACCCGGTGGTGAATCTCCTTGATGACAGCCGATTTAATGACGAGCTGCTTCTCTTTTTCCTTCAAGTCCGAGATGTCCCGGATCAGCATCAGTCCGAGAGCTCCCTGCTGCTGCCGGTTGATCGAGACGGTTTTCAGCTCCAACGCGACATGCCCGATCACAAGCTCCTGACGGACGATTCCGGTTGGTGCGAGCAGCGAAGCGCGATCAAGCTTGCCGTAAAACAGCTCGACCAGGCTTGAGCCTTCCGGCGCGCCGCCGTGCCCGATCTCCTGCAGCATTTGCCGGGCTCGCGGATTCGCATAGGTGATATTCGCCTGCCCGTCGAACAGCACGATGCCCTCGTGCATGAGTGATTGGACGCTGCTTTCCGACAAGGCGACCGCAAGCAGCGTTTCGCTGAGCTGCTCCGTCGTTTCGCGCAGCCGCTCCACGTTTTTTTCCTGCTCGACGATCTCCGAAATGTCCTGCTCCATGATGAGCACGCCGATCACGCGGCCGGTTTTGGCCCGGATCGGGACGACATTTTGTCGCATCGCGATCTGCTCCTGGGATATCCCCCGGGAACCGATGACCGGCTGGCCGGAAAGCAGGCAAAACATGACGGCCGGCTCGTTGTGCGCATAAGCGTGCATCCCGACCACCGATGAGCGGTAGAGCGACGGGGCCGTCGTGGGCCTAGCCTCGGCTACGACAAGCGCCGTGCCTTGATCCGTAAGCGGACAGTCGATGAATACGTCCGACTGGAACACGTCGGCGAACAATTGCAAATGTCGCGACAAATCTATAATAACTTCCACTTCTTCTGCAGATAAAAGGGTGCGCTCCGCGCACAGTTCGGCAATCGATGGCATAAGCAATCCCTCACGACGTCTCGATTTATACATGCATCGATTTTATTGTCACACAAACCGCGCTGCGAAGAAAGCCCTTACACAAGGTAAATTTCTTCCTGTAACCTGCGCTTGCCGGTAGGTTTCCCTTTCGTATCTATTGCTACACGTTCGAAGCTACCGGTTCACGATGCCCAGCAGCAGTTCCTTCAGCTCGGCGATTCCTTCGCCGCCGGCCGCCGACGTCAAAAGGATCTCGCCTTTAGGCAGCGATGACCGGAGCAGCGAGACTGCCCGGTCCGGATCGGCCTTCGGGTGATCGATTTTCGTAACGGCCCCGATGGCCGGAATCGGAAAGCCCCCTGCAAACCCGGGCGGAAAATAGTTCCGCTCGCGGGTCGCGTCCTGTATGAGCAAAATCGCCGCCGCTTGATGCGATGTCGCCATCAGCGAACGATAGTAAAGCGGATTCTCGCTGTACTCGCCGGGTGTATCGATCAGCCAGTCGTGGAACACGAGGCTTTGCGTTTTGACCGCCGCTTGCTGCTCGCCCATCAGCGCTTTGACCAACGTCGATTTACCGGCGCCCACGGCGCCGATGATCATGACTTTACGCATGGCTTACGACCTCGTCAAAGGAGCGATTGAAAATTTCAGCTTCTCGTGCAAAAATTCGTTGACCGATTCGATCGCCATTTCGACCGCGGATACGTCGCCCACGATAACCAGAGAGCCGGTGAAGCGGTCCAAATAGCCGATATCGACGTTCGCGGCTTTCGTGGCAATATCTGCCGCGATGATCGCCGTTTCCGTCGGCGTCAACGTCAGAATGCCGATCGCGCTCGCCTTCTCGATCCCGAGCTTCGTATACAGTACGGGATCGGGGTTGGCGATCACATGCGCGAGCGTAAGCTGTTTGCCGGGTACATATTCCTGAATGACCCGCTGTTTCTCCTGTTCCATACGCCTCCTCCTAACCGCCGCTATCGTCGCCGACTTCGAAGCTGTCTACAATGCCGACGATCATGGCGTCGATGGGCACCATTTTACCGCTGAACAGCACGCGGGCCGGACTTCCCCGGGATACGATCACATTCTCGCCGACGCCCGCTCCGATGCGGTCTGCGGCGATGACCGGCTGCCCCGCTTCGCGGTCCTTGAAATCCATCGGCTGGACGACCATCAGCTTCAGGTTGTCCATGCCCTCTTCCTTCTGCGTGGCCCACACGCTGCCGATCACTTTCCCCATAAACATAGGACTTCACCCTTTACTCCGCATACTGGACCGCGACGTCTTTCTCCTTCAGCAAATCCGCCGCCAAGGGAGAAACGATCGTACCTTTGCCAAGGATCAGCTTTCGCACGTCCGGCGAGGTATCCGTTTGCCGCTTAACCCATTCGGCGGTCAGCAGCTTGCCTTCGAACACGGCGCTGTCTGCCGCTGCCTTACTACCGTTCGCAGTTCCGGCTTGAGCACCTGCCGCTTCCGGCGACGACGTGCCACGAGCCGGCGCCTCGTTACTCGGCTGGCGCTGCTCCACACCGCATTTGCGCACAACCGCTTCCGCCAGCAGCTTCTGCGGAGCGAACTCCGCGCCGAGGGCAGCAAGCTCGCGCTTGTAGCGCTCGAACAGCTTGACGTAAGGCTTCGGCAGCGTCAGCGTTTTCAGCGTACGCCGGTCCGCCCGTTTCAATCCGGGTATATCGTCCCCGATCAGCACGAACTTATTCAAAACGAGCGCGGAAAACAAAATCTCCGCCTTCACCGTCCCTTTCAGCCCCTGCGCAGCACGTGCGGCGTTATCCACATCGATCTCGGGAATGACGATCCCGTCGTATTCGAGCGGCAGCTCCAGCGGCGCGGGCGCATATTCGTCGGCAGCAATGATTTTTCCCGGACCGGCGCATTCGATTTTATGCAGGCCGAGCCATGAAGATGTTTCTCCGTCGAGAAAAAGCATATCGTAGCAGATTCCGCTGTTTTTGAGCAATATAAAATGGTCCGTGAACGCCTCGTGCGCAGTGCTGTCGCAAAACAGATACAGCACTTTGGGCTTTTTCACCTGCTCCGCCTGCATGGCCTGCACGAGCTCACGGACGATCGATTCGATCATCGGTTTGATCTCCATGCTTCGCTACCCCCTTTCCGCACGAGTGAAGACGCCGTTTTTGCCGATCATTTGCACCGTATCTCCGGTATTCAATTGAGCGGCGTTGGCTTCATCCGTATCGAGATGAACGTCAAGCGCATAGCGCGGGTTCACCCGGACTACAACGTCCGTAAACGCCAGCGGCCGGTCGCCGCGGGTCTGCAGAATGATGCGGTCCCCGTCGGACACCTCAAACCTCTGGGCATCGTCAGGCGACATATGGACATGGTTTTTGGCGACGATCAAGCCCTGCGCCAGCACGACCGCGCCCTTCGGGCCGGCCATCGTAATGCCGGGCGTGCCTTCCAGATCGCCCGACAGCCGGACAGGGGGCTTCACGCCGAGCGCAAAGCCGTCCGTCCGGGATATCTCCACCTGGGACGCCCCACGTGAAGGTCCAAGAATGCGCACGTTCTGCAGAACGCCTTTCGGACCAATCAGCGTGACCGTTTCCTGTGCGGCAAATTGTCCGGGCTGCGACAGCTCCTTCAGCGGAGTAAGCTGGTACCCCTCGCCGAACAGCGCCTCGACATGCTCCGGAGACAAATGCACGTGCCGGCCCGAGACGCCGACGGGAAGGAGCGGCGCTTCGGGCGCCGGCTCCGCAGGCAAGGCCGCCGGAGCTTCGGCCTTCAGACGCTGAATGTCGATGCCCCGGCTTTTCAGAAAATCATTGGCCGCCGGCGTCAGCAGGTCCCCGGCCGCGATCGGATACGGATTCGGGAGCCCTTGCGCCAGCCGGCTGCGCAGACTCGTTTCCGTAATCAGCGCCATAGGGATTAGCCTTCAAGCTTCGGCAGAATGAATTCAATATCCGTGTGAGGACGCGGAATGACGTGTACGGAGACCAGTTCGCCGATTTTTTCCGCAGCTGCCGCGCCGGCATCCGTAGCCGCTTTCACTGCGCCTACATCGCCGCGCACCATTACCGTTACCAAACCGCCGCCGACATGCACTTTTCCGATCAATTTGACATTTGCCGCTTTGACCATTGCATCTGCTGCCTCAATCGATCCTACGAGTCCTTTCGTTTCTACCATTCCGAGTGCTGCCAATTCTCCTGCCATTGTCTATTCCTCCCTGGAATAAAAGTTTAGTTGATGATTTAAAATTGAACTTAACGGATTAAACTTACCGGATTAAATTTGCTGAATTAACTTACTTGGCTTCCAGCTGCAATTCAGATAGCACGCTGCGGACGATCTGCAGAACATCCTCCCGCGAAATTCCCGGATTGCCGGAGGCTTCCGGCTGCAGCTTTTCCATCGTCCGCTCTACCGCCTGCGACGCCACTGGGGCGATATCCATCTCGCGGATGCCGAAGGCGACGCGCTTGATGTTGAGCAGATGCTGCGGACCGATGTTGTCCGACGTAATATTGTTGCCGAACGAGCCGCAGCCCAGCGTAAACGACGGCGTAATGCCGGTCGTGGCGCCGATGCCGCCGAACGTCGTGCCCGAGTTGACGACGATGCGCGAGGCCGGCTTCTCCAACCCGAACGCTTCGATGACGGATTCGTTCTCGCAGTGAATGCCGAGCGTATGCCCGAGTCCGCCGAGCTCCAGCAGCTCCATACAGCGGCTGCAGCCCTCCAGCCAATCTTTTACGGTGTAGAGCGCCAGCACCGGGCTTAACTTCTCTACGGAGAACGGATACGCGTGTCCGACGCTCGTTTCTTCTGCAATCAATACCCGCGCCTCCGGCGGAACGGTAAAGCCCGCCATCTCCGCGATCACCTGCGGCGATCGGCCAACGACTTTCGGGTTCAACCCTTTACCGATCGTCAGAATCGAGCCGACTTTGCGCTTCTGCTCTTCATCCAGAAAATAGGCGCCCTGCCGCTTCAGCTCTTCAACCAGCTGCGGCTTGATCGACGCGTCGGCGACAATCGCCTGCTCCGAAGCGCAAATCGTGCCGTAATCGAACGTCTTGCTTTGCAAAATCAAGCTGACCGCGCGGGACAGGTTCGCGCTGTGGTGCACGTACACCGGGACGTTGCCCGGCCCGACACCATACGCGGGCTTGCCCGAGCTGTAAGCGGCCTTGACCATCGCCGTGCCGCCGGTCGCCAGGATCACATCCGTCCGCTTGTGCCGCATCAGCTCGTTGCTCGCCTCGACCGAAGGCTTTGACAAGCAGTGGATCAAACCGGCGGGAGCTCCCGCCTTCTCCGCCGCCAGCCGCATTACCTTGGCGGCTTCCAGCGAGCAGCGCAGCGCCGACGGATGCGGGCTGATGACGATCGCATTGCGCGCCTTCAGCGCGATCATGCACTTGAACATGACGGTCGACGTCGGATTGGTCGACAGGATGATCGCGGCGACGACGCCGACCGGCTGCGCCACTTCCCACACCTTACGCTCGTCGTCCTTGCGGACGATCCCGACCGTCTTCATGTCTTTCATCGACCCGTACACGTTTCGGGCGACGAAAAGATTTTTGGCCGTTTTATCGGCCACTTTGCCGTACCCGGTCTCTTCCACGGCCATTTCGGCCAGCCGTACGGCTTCCGCCTCGGCCGCCCGGGCCATCGCAGCGACGATGTCGTCAATCTGCGACTGGGTCATTTTTTCCAGCAGCTTCTGGGCTTGACCCGCTTCCTGCAGAAGGCTGCGCACTTCCTGTATCGCCTGCAAATCGGCGTCCAGCTTCATATCGGGTTCTCACTCCCTTCAGTCCTTCTTCTCCGTAAGCATCCGGATCAGTTCGGCCTTCGCCGCCGTGCCGATGCCGGAAGCGTTCAGCGGGAATCCGGGGGTGGTGCGGGCAAGCTCCCGCAATTGCTGGAGCGAAAGCTTTGCCAGCGCCTCTGCGGATGCCACGTCCCCGCCTTCCGTCCCGGAAAGGCCCGCCGCTTCGTCCGCTGCCGCCTCGGCAGCAGCCGGCTCCACAGACGGCTTCGGCTCCGCCGGGGCTTCCTTCCGCCATATGCTTTCCAGCATGGCCGAAACGGAAAGATCCGGCCGCGGAATCACATGCGTTCCGACCAGCTTGCCTACCTTGCGGGCTTCCTCTGCACCTGCCTCCACCGCCGCCCGGACGGAGGCGACATCTCCTACGATATACACGGTAATGAGTCCGGCGTCCGCTTTTTCATACGTCATGACCCGAACGTCCGCCGTCTTCGCCGCAGCATCGGCCGCAGCGATCAAGGCGGGGACGCCGATCGTCTCGATAAGTCCCAGCGCTGCTGTTATCGACTGTGTCATCTCCATCACCCGCTTTCGTTAACAGATTATTTCGGATCTCGCGCAACGCTGAGAACCGCATCGGCAAAAGCGCTCGCCGCCGCGCTACAAGCGGACTGGCTGCCTGTCAGCAAGCCGCCGCCGAAGTTCGTCTCCGTCGGCGGGCCGTAAAATTGGCACAGCCTGACGTCCGCCGCCTTCAATGCGGCATCCAAGCCGTACACCGCTTCGAGCGGCGGCGCGATTAAATACGCGAGCGGCTCGCCTTCGGCGATGCCCGCCACCTGGGACAAGTAAGAACCCGTTCTCGAAATGACGTGAGCGTAGTACGCATGCGTGCCCTCGCTGTTCAAGGAATAAAAGCACGCGCCGTTCTCCATCAAAGCGATAGCCGCGTCCAACCCGCTTTTCACCTCGGCCGGCGTCCGGCCGCCCAGCATCCCGATAAATTCTCCGGACAGCGGGCCCGAGGCATGCGCCGATCCCGCGTAAAAGGAACGGGCATACACCACTTCCACCGCCGCCTTCTTCGTCGCCTCGTCCATCGCCGTATAGCCGACGTCGTCGATACTCGACGTTAACATCCCCAGACTCCGGATTTCCGGCTTCAGCTCCAACTTCCGGGCCAGCTCCGGGTCCACATTCGGAATGATGCGGACGGCCAGCGGTACGGCTCGAATCGGCTGCTTCACTTGGTTCACCTCCGCTGCATACATCAAAAGACGACAAAAAGGCGCCCCGGACCGAAGAACGTGCGAACGCGTTCTCCGATCCAAAGGCACCGTTGCCTTCATGCTATTTTTTTATTGGTGCTCATATTTGAATTGTAAAACAAATCACTCGATATTGCAAGCGCTGTCATCGAAGTAGGCCGTCACAATTTTTACCTCGACCGCTCAAAACGGCTTATTCGCCTATCTTTCTTCTCCCGTTCGGCCGCCTCGTCTTCAAGCTCGGACATCCACAGCAGGCCCATAGATAGCACGAACGTTATACCTACCAGCGCGATTCCAAGCATCAGCTCGCCTATGATTTGCAGATACATCAGCACGGCGGCGGAGGCCAGCATGCAGCCGAAGATGACCCAACCGATCCGCCGTGCCGTGATTCGCTTCATTTTCGTTCCTCCCCTCGCATCCGAATCTCCATACTACAGCTTATTCGGGGAAAAGGGGCTTTAGAAGCATATCAAAGCTTAAAGGTATTCACCTGCCGCTGCAGCAGAACCGACATTTCCTTCAAATGGCCGGAGGCACTGGAAATCTCCTCCATAGCCGCCAGTTGTTCCTCCGAGGATGCCGCCACATTCTGCGTATTGTCCGCGGCCTCTTGGGCGATGCGGGCGAGCTCTTCCAGGGAAGCGGCGACTTCTTCGGTGCCTGCCGACATTTCCTCGGAAGCCGCCGACACCTCCTGCACTTGACCGGCCACCTGCTGAATGGCATGCAGGATGCGTCCGAACACTTCGCCGGCTTGCCCCGCGGCCGCCGTTCCTTTGGACGTTTCGTTCACGCCCGTTTCCATCGAAGCGACCGCCCGCTTCGTGTTGGCTTCGATCTCCCGCAGCAGAGCGGCAATATGCTCGGACGATTCCTTGGACTTCTCCGCGAGCTTCCTCACCTCGACGGCGACCACCGCGAACCCTTTGCCGTGCTCTCCCGCCCGGGCCGCTTCGATGGACGCATTGAGCGCCAGCAGATTCGTCTGATTCGCGATGTCCGCGATCAGCGTCATAATCTCGCCGACTTCCTCCGAGCGGCTCCGCAGCTCGTGGATGACGCCGCCGGTCTCGGTCATGACCGACTCGATGCGGTTCATCTGCGCGATCATCTGCTGCACGACCTCGTTGCCCTGTGCCGCGTCCCGCGACGTCTCGGCGGACAGATCGGCGACGACGCCCGCCGATTCGGCGATCCGTTCGATGCCTGTGGCCATCTCCACCATCGCCCGCTTGCATTCCTCGGCGCTCTGCAGCTGATTCTCCGCGCCCGCCGCGACCTCTTCGACCGCACGGGCCGCTTCGCCGGTCGCCTCGGCCGTTTGCTTCGCGCTCACGGTCAGCAGATCGGACGATTCCGCCACTTCGTCGGAGTGGGTTTTGATACTGGCCACCAGCTTGCGGATACTTTCGACCATATGGTTGAAATGCTCGGAGACAAGCCCGATCTCGTCGCGTCCGTTCACCGGCACGGAAACGGACAAATCCCCTTCTGCGGCAAGCTTCGACACCTCCGCCATCCGTTTGAGCGGACGGACCGTTCGAATCAGCAGCCAAATCATCAGCCCGATAAACAGACCGCCAATGGCAAGGCCGATCAAAATATTGAGCAGCAGCGCGTGGTTCAAATCCGATTGAATCAAGCCGTAGTCGAAGTCGAGGCCGAACACGGCGACCGTCTCGCCCTTATCCGTCCGGATAGAGCTTAGAATGGAAATCCATGTGCCCGAGGCATCCGTATATACGTCGGTCATGCCCGTCCCCTTCTTCAACGCATCCTCATACGCCCGCTGAAACTGAGCCGACAGCTCGTAATCCTCCAAAACCTTCGCTCCGTGTTCGTTCAAGGCCCGATTGGCCTGCATCATCTTCGCATAATGCTTATTGTCCTTCGTCGTCATCTCGGTTGACATCAAGTAGCTGTTGGTAACGATTTTGCTGGTGAGCATTTTCTCCAGCTGCGCCTGAATACGAACGTTCGCCGGGTCGGCCATATACTTGTCGTAGCTCATCGACATCTTTTGTCCGGCCGCCTGGATATCCGCGCTCTGCAGCTCCAGTTGAGCGTCCTGCGCTTCTTCAATATTCAATAACGATTCGAAATACATGGATCTTTCACGAAGGTACGACATCGAGGTAAATGCCGTCGACATGGCGATCAGCAGGATCACCAATACCCATCCGGCTTTCACGACTAAACTGCGATTTTTCATAGCACGCACTCCTTATTGCTCAGATGTATACGCCCGCTGTGAATTGCCCGGGGTTCCCCGGCTCGGCTCGCGAACGCGATTTACTACTATATATCGTTGAAAATCGGATGGAATTTTAGATGGAAGTCGATGGAATTTAAAAAAAATTTATCCTGAAGCCCGGACAAAACAAAAACAGGCCGCCCCGGCGTCAATGCCTGCGAGCAGCCTGTCTTCATTCAGTTGGGCAAAAAGGACATTCCTTCTTCCACATCAACTTTGGTTCACGTAATTGTTCAGTACGAGCGATGCCGCGCCGATGACGATGGACTGCTCCTTCAAATCGGAAGCGAGGATCTTGAATCCGCCCCGGAACGGCTCCCAGACGACCTGCGCGCACTGCTCCTCGATCAGAGGGACGATATCGCTGTAATTCTCCACCATGTTGCCGCTCAAAATGACGGCGTCGGGGTTATACATGCATACGATATTGTTAATCGCAATGCCGATATACAGCGAGGTCCGCGAAATAATCTCCTTCGCCCAGCTCTCGTCGCTGCGGGCCGCTTCGAACAGTTGTCCGATATCGCCGATCTCCACAATCCGATTCGCTTCGTGCAAAATGGCCGATTCGTCGATGTACGTCTGCAGGCAGCCCCGCTTGCCGCATTCGCATAAATTGCCGTTCGGATCGAGCGTCGTATGTCCGAGCTCTCCGGCGCTGTTGGAGCCGCCGCGAAAAATCTCCCCGTCGATGATAAGCGAGGAACCGACTCCGGTGCCAAGCTCGATCAGCGCCGTCTTCTTCGAGCCTCGGGCGGAGCCGCACAAGTACTCGGCCAATATTTTGACCTTCAGGTCGTTGTCGATCACCGTATCGATCCCCGTCCGCTCTTTTATACAGCGGGCAAGCGGCACGTTTCTCCAGCCAAGCGTGGACGAATACTGCACGACACCGCGCTCGTGGTCGATAACGCCGGGCACGCCGATGCCGATACCGATCAGCTTCGAGCTGTCCAGCCCCTGCTCCTTCACCAGCCGGTTGATCGTGTCGGTAATGAGATTGATCGTTCGGTCAGCTTCCGTTTCGATGGCGGTATGCCCAACCGGAATCTCGTACAGCAGCTTGCCGCTGAACTCCATCACGCCGAAGCGCACGATCTTCTTGCCGATATCGACGCCGATCGAAAAGACGGCCTGCGGATCGATATCGAGCATAATCGCCTTGCGCCCGACGCCGCCGGACGAGAGCTCCGTTTCCCGCACCAGCCCCTGCTCGCACAGCTCGCCGACAATGCGACCGACGGAGGTCGGACTGAGCTTGGTTATCTTCGTGATTTCCGCCCGCGAAATGGGCCGCTTTTCCTTAATAATATCAAGGATCATCTGCTTGTTATGCTGCCGGATGACGTCTTGATCGTGCTTCACAATTTTTTTCATACGCCAAAACCTCTTTATTCCACCCATGTTAATTAGAGTCTTAACAAGCTCAGCTACCAAGTCATTGCAAGACATAAAAATGTGGACCGCCAAACTGAAAGCGGTTAAAATTAATTGGACTTCTATAATTAATCCATCGGTGTTAATAATTGAATCATAGCATGGATTTCTCATTTGTCAATATTTGTTTGTAAATCATGGAAGATGTCAAAAGGCCCCAGCCCTAAGTGACGATGAGACAATGCCTAAGACTGGGACCTCTTATTTTATCTCATATGATTCCGATCATGCCGGGAGCGGACACGGTCCTTGAAGCAGCTTCAACCGGGCGCGGTAAAGCCGGCTCCTTACTTCGCTCTCGTCGACGTTCAAGAGCGAGGCGATCTGCGGAATCGTGAGCTGCTGGCAATACGTTAGCGCCATGACGATACGGTACCGTCATGACGGACCGCAGCAAGTCGCTATGCCCCGGATGAGCGCTGTCGGCGTCGGTCAACGTCTCCTGCCACAGCCGCTTCCCGGCGGCGTCCAAGACGGAGCAGGCGATCCTGTCGTCCAGCCAAGCGCGGAACGGGTGAATGTCCTTCCGCTTCAGCGTACGGTACGTCTCGACGAATACGCGCTGCACCGCTTCCTCGGCCAACGGCTGCGAGCCCAGAATCGCCAGCGCCGTGCTGAAGGCCCGTTGCTCGTACGGACGAACCAGCTCCCGGAACGCCTTTGTATCTCCTGCTCTAACCTTTTTCATCAAGCTTAATTCATCCGTACGATCCATGGTGTGCCTCCTTTTCATTGCCTTCTCATATTATTAGACAAATAACGGATGCATTTGGCTTTGAAATGACGAAAAATTTTTTGAGTTAAAAAAAATCGATCCGGATCCCCGATAAGGGAACCGGACCGATCGGTTACGGCGTTACGGCTAAGTCCTCGCTTAATGCAAAGTCGACAGCACATTCCGCATGGATTCTAGTTGTATCGTACAGCGGGATACGGCAATCCTCCTGCGATACAAGCATCGTGATTTCCGTACATCCCAGAATAATGGCTTCCGCTCCTTGTTGGCTGAGACTATCCATGATCCTTAAGTAAGATTTCTTGGATGCTTCGTTCACGATTCCAAGACAAAGCTCTTCATAGATGATATCATGGACAATCTTTCTATCCGCTTCATTGGGCACGATAACTTCAAGCCCGAATTTTTCCATGAGTCGGCCTTTGTAAAAATCTTGCTCCATCGTAAAAGAAGTCCCCAGCAAAGCGACTTTCTTCATGCCATCCTTCACGATTTCTTGCGCCGTTGCATCTGCGATATGAAGCAGCGGGATCGAAACCGATTCCGCCACTTCTTGCGCCATCTTGTGCATCGTATTCGTGCATATGACGATGACATCGGCACCGGCCGCTTCCAGTTTACGCGCCGAATCGATCATGAGGTTGGTAGCTTCATCCCATTTCCCTTGATGCTGAAGCGTCTTGATTTCTTGGAAATTGACGGAATACATGAGACTTTTGGCAGAATGATGCTCGCCAAGCTTTTCTTTCACGCGCTGATTGATGATTTGGTAATAGAGCAAGGACGATTCCCAGCTCATGCCTCCAATAAGACCTATGGTTTTCATCAGATTAAGCACCTCTAACTATAGATATCGTTTACATGACCCCTCAACATCTTAAATCTTACTCCGCCAATGAGCAAGACCGTGCCGTTGATTGCTTGCCGTAACCGCTTTTGTCTTGAAGGCCGAGAACAAATAACATCCGATGATCACCACGCAGCCCCCGACCCCTTGGATCCACGTCATTTGTTCCCCTAAAAATAAAAACGCTAAAATCACCGTGAATACCGGATTGAAATTCAAAAACATCCCCGCTGTGGTCGCGCCTAGCTTTTGGACCCCGATATTCCATAACACGATACAAACTACGGTAGAGATCACGCCTGTATATAAAATCGATTGGATAAACGAACCGTTGATATTGGACACGGTGAAGTCGAAGAAGTTGAACGGAAGAAGAACGATAAGCCCGAATATCCCGGAGTAAAGCGTACACTTCATGGGCGATGTGTTCTTCATGGCCCATCTGCTGCAAACGGAATAGATTCCCCACACACATACAGAGCCCATCATCCATAAATCGCCCGTATTCAAATGAAAAGTTCGAAGCTGATCGACATTTCCTTTGGAAAGAACAAGAATGACGCCAACCAGCGAAAAAAGCATAGAAAATATTTGCGGCATGTTGATTCTTTCTTTTAGAAATAAAAAGGAACAAACGGAAATCGAAATCGTATTCAATGCGGAAATTAATCCGACATTTGTAGCTGTTGTCCGTTCCAATGCCATAAATTGAAAAAGATTAAATAGAACGACGCCTGTAATTCCCATGAAAAACAACGGAAGAAGGGCAGCCCGCGAGGGGAGTATCGTTTTTTCCTTCCACCAGACGATGGGGAAAAGACACATAACGGCAATGATCCATCGGATGCTCGTCAACGTCATCGGAGAAGCATGACCCACAAGCGATTTTCCGACGACAAAATTTCCTCCCCACAGCAAGCTTGTTAATAGCAGCAGCAAAACGTACCTGTTCGGCATGTCATTAGCTCCTTTACCTTTTCGCCGTGACAGCGAAAAACGGAAGCCATTGTGCACAATGACATTTACATCGAATTCATTAACGATCATATCATTTTTATTGATCGGACTGTAGATCATTTTGTAAGATATAAATAAATCAAAATAATATAAGTTAAGAATGCCTTCTCGTTGAATTATATTCGTTTTCCAAATCGAAACCGTCCTATTTTCCGAATATTGTAAAGGGAGAGAAGAATCGCATGGAATCTCTTGTAAGCAAAGTCCTGGACGAAGTGGATATTCAAATTTTGGATCTGATGCAAAAAGAAGCACAGTTAAGCAATGCCGAGCTGGCAAGGCGGGTGAACTTGTCTCCGCCGGCTACACATGCAAGGGTGAAACGGTTGGAAAGCGAAGGGTTCATCAAGCGCCAAGTCGCGATTTTAAATCAAGAAAAGCTTGGCTTTGATTTATTATGTTTTATTTTTATGAGCACGAACATCCATCAAGCCGAACAACTGGAAGTGCTGGAGAAGGCATTAAGCTCCATGCCTGAAGTATTGGAGTGTCATTGTTTAACAGGAGAGTATGACTATCTACTAAAGGTAGCGAACAAAGACCGCAAGGAATTGGAGAGCTTTATCCGAAAGCTGAATAAGCTCGGCATCGCGCGAATCCAAACGAGTCTGGCGTTAAGAGAAATTAAATATTCTACCGTTTTGCCTATAGTGGACCAATAATATGTCAAAAAGGCTCCGGCCCAAGACATGATTGCCCGAGACCGGAACCTTTCCTTTTTCTAACCTTTCAACAAGCCTAATTCTGCTTTCCAAACTCCGTATTCAAAGACAATCTGTACAACTGACCGCCACTTGTAAAGTTAGCTACGATGGTATCCTTGCCCTCGCTGCTGAACTTATAGTCTCCCCAATCGTCATCTACGGTTAGCGTGTAGCCTGTCAGATCGGTTCCGTAAATTTGTTGAACGGCGGCCTGTACGATAGCCGTAGCTTGTTCCTTGGTCAACGATTTTTTCGTTTTGTCGCCCAGTGCCTTCAAAAATTCCACCCGGTACACTTTTCCCGTCTTGGCGCCGATCGTTGCAGACGCCACCCGCTGCTTTCCGTCTTCATCCATGCCTAACGCTTTGTCATTTCCGGTTACAAGCCGCTTCAATTCCCACACTTCTCTTTCATCGTCACGCTGGAACTCGGCATCGGTGAAAGGCTGATCATCCGCCTTCGACAGCAGCCCCACCGCCTGCTCGGCCGTCGAAACGGCCTTCGGATCGACATCCGCCAGCTTATATTGGAGGAAGGCGGCTGTCGCTTCATTCTTCACGGCATCCACCCTTACAAATTGGCGGTCGTTCGTGGAAAAATGGAAGTCGTTCGTACCCAGCGTCTCATCCCTGAAAAAGGAAGCCTTCTCGAACTTCACATCCGCGTTCCCGTACAATTGCCGAACGGCCGCTTCCGCCATCGGCAAATATTTGGCATATTCCCCCGTCATTTCGGCAAGCTCGAATTTCACGCTAACCTTCAGCACTTTGTTCGAGTCGGCGTCGACCGTGACAATCGCATCGCGGGTTTTCGACTGAATGATCCAGTGTACTTTTTTCGTATGATCATCTGCAAAATATTCGTCCTTTAACGCCTCTTCCAGTTGGAACGATTTGCCGTTGCCGTATTGCTCGACGGCTTTTTGGGCTGCCGTCACATAGCGCTGGTCCACTTTTGCGATCTGGATAAGTCCGGGATCGTGGAAAGGTTTCTCCACATTTGCGGCGATTGCCGGTGTGGCGGAAAGGATGCTTAAAGCAAGCATCGGTGCGAGTAATTTTTTTGTCGTTTTCATAGAAAAATCCTCCTCTTTAATCGCTCTAGCTTTGCTCGGATTCCATTCGGTATTCCCAAAACTCGCCTTTGGCATTGATCTTCGCTTTGACGGTCGCCGCCCCTTGCTTCGTAAACGTGTACTCGTTCCATTGAACGTTCGCCCGATAACCCTCCAGATCGAGTCCGAACAGCTTCTTCACCTCCGGACCGACGGCTTCCAGAGCTTTCTCCGCCGTATAGTATGGGGTCGCGAAGAGCGTCCGGGCTTTTGCCTCGTTGCCGTATACATCGTCCTTATAGGTTAGGCTGGCCGACGTCACTTGATGGGTTACCGCTCCGATATCCGCAATGAAACGCCTTCCCGGACCAGCGAGCTCCCATACGTCTTTGAGCGGCGTTTTTACCCGCTCCACGCTTCTTATCCGCATCTCCTTGCCGTTCGACAGCGCTGCGTACGCTTGCTCGGCGGCTGCTTTAATTTGCGCGTTCACCTCCTTGGGAGAATATTTTAAGGCAGCTTTCGTCACGGCCCCCGTGACCGCATCGATAACGACTTCGGCACGCTCGCCGCGAATGATCCATTCGTTCTGATCCTTCGTCTTGAGCCGTTGTCCTTGTTCGAACCACCCGTTCTGTCCGGGGTCCAGCTCCTGCATCGCCTGCTCCGCTTTATGCCGCAGCGCATCATCCAGCTTGTCGTACGCATAATTGCGGCGAAGAATAAACGGCTCGCCTGTTGCTTTATCTACGATGGCCATGCCGGCATCCTCCCCCTTCAAATGGAGGAACCACCGGTCGTTCAGCTCGGTCACCCCATACATTTCGATAAGCTCGCCGGGAACCAGCTCGCGCATGGCTTTCTCTGCTTTGGCTACGATCTCGGGCTTGTTCAAGTCCTCTACGGTCATATCGAATGCCCTGGGGACTTCCGACAGCGCCGGATCGGACGACGGTTCGAGCGGAATGCTCCAGCTTACCGGATTGGCCTTCGTATAGCGGTTGTAGGTCATCGTCACGCGATCGGGAACGGCAACGACGTCCTGAAAGAAAAACAGCGTTCGGTTGCGGTAATTGCCCTTCTCGTCCTGCGATAGCAAAGCCACTTGTTGCCCGGGAGTCATTTCCTGGCCTTGGCCGTCTTGCAACGCCCACTTCAAATCAAGCGTATCCGCGCCAAGCTGCTGGTCGGCTTCAATGACCCAGCCTTGCCCCTTGAACGCTTCACGGCCGTCGGACAAGCGCTCCTGGGCTTCCTCCGTTTTCAAACGCGCCGTAAAGGCCAGCTTTTTGCCCTCGGTCTCCTTTGTCAGCGGCTGCTTCATGACTTCCTTCAGGTCAAACGAGACGGAGAAATCCTTAGCCATCCGCTCCACCGTGTACACCGTCGTTAATTCAAGCTTCAAGTCTTTGGCATCGCTGAAAGGCAAGAAAGGATGCCAGAAGCGCATTTTCCCACTGCTGCCCTGCCCGTTTGCAAATTGTGGAAGGGTGTTTTTGCTTCCGATGGCCAGGTCATACAACGGTAAAAAATCCTCCGCTGCAATCACGCGGCCTTGCCCGTCCTTAATCTGGTAACGGAAGGAAGGGTCGACTTGATACGATCGTTTCCACTTCTGCGTTTCATTGACTTGAACAAGCATCTCCGACTTGCTCGGTCCGTGGCGGAGCTGAAGGAAGTCGAGACTGAATCCGAACGGCGACTCATACCGTTTGTTCAGTGGGATGACCGCGGACGACGCCTTCGCCTTTGCCAGATCGATCGGCACGTTCAGATGCCATTTCCCCGAAGTCTTTCCGATTAGCGTTACATTGAAATCGACGAAGAGCTTGTTCGGAATATCCGCCAAGGACTTCACTTCTTTCCCGGGTGCGACTTCATCGAGCGAAATGTAAAGCATCAGATCGTTCCCGACTTGTTTCCACTGCTGAAATAGATTTAACTCCTTCCCGTTCTCATCCGTAAACGTATATTCGTTCACGTACGGGTCTTGCTCGGGATCGGTCGGCGTAAAGTTCTCGAACAACAGGTCCGTATCCAGCGGCTTCCCGTCCTTTTCCAGTCCGTACACAATCGACAGGCGGAAGACGTCGTTCACCACTTCCTTGACCTTGAGCGTAATGCCCTGATCCGTCACCTCGCGGTTTACCGGCTCGGCGAAGCCTTCGTCCGCCGCTTTCTTCAAGCCCTCGTCCACGTTATAGAAAGTAAACAACGATTTGACATACGAGGCGAAGGTCGGAGACGTAGCTGCCCCCAAAGCGACAATCAAACCGGCGCTTGCCGCAGCGATGGCCGCCGTCTTGGTCAGCTTGCTTCGCCAAGTGCGAAGTCCAAGCTCCCGCCGGGCCTGCTCGATCCCCAGCCTGCTCCGCTCGCGCAGCTCCCGGGGGATTTCGATGGATTCGATTTCTTCGGTCACTTTGTTGCTCATGAAATCTCACCTCTCGTTAAACGTTGCCGGAGCTTGTTCAAGCCTCGGTACAGGATCGTCTTGGTCGAGCCAAGCGGCAGATTCAGCAGCTCGGCAATCGATTGGATCGTATAATCCTGGTAATATTTCAGCATAATGACGCTTTTCTCGTTCGTATCGAGCTTCTCGATCAAATCGTTCAGCGTCACCGAAAGGGCAATTTCCTCGTCGCCGCCGTCGTCCCGGCCCCCACTCAATTGTTCCGCATCTTCCGATTCGAACGGAATGATCTTGTTCCGCTGCCTCAGCACGTTCATGGAACAGTTCATTGCAATTTTGATCAGCCATGTTTTAAAATATTGCGGCTCTCTCAAGCTTTGGATCGATTTGAACGAAAGATAGGCGGTTTCTTGCACAACGTCCAGCGCGTCCTCCTTATTGCCGACGTGGACGTACGCCGTCCGGTAAATCGTCTCTTCGAAGTGCTGGAACAATTGTAAATACGCTTTGTCGTTGCCCTTTTGCGCCTTCTTGACTAGCTTTTCTATATCCATGCGGTCACCCCCGGCTCCTTGCCTTCTCATACTATTAGACCATGGACAGATGCATTTGGCTTTCGATGGCGAAAAATTTTTTCAAAAACGAAAAGCCGCCTCCCGGAAAAATGCCGGAGGCGGCCTGCCATTCATGATTTTGCTAATCCAATCAAACAATTAATACGCCTTCAAAATTTCCTGAAGCTTCAAAGCCAAGCCGACACGCCCGTCCACTTTGAGCGAGCCGAGCATAAACGCCATTGTCGTGTTCAAGTCGTTGCGAAGCAGCTTAACGAAATTGGAGGCTGACAGCTTCAGCGTGCAGTCGGCCGGATGGGGCGTTCCTTCCAGTACTTCGACGGTGCCGGAATCGAAGCGGACCTGAAACGGCTCGTTTTCGTCCAGCTCGAACTGATACACGTAATGAAGCGGCCGGATCGGCTCCGGATTCGCCTGCATCCGCTCTACCATCTCCTGTAAGCTTTCCTTGACCGTCATTTGCCGTCCTTCCCTCCTTCCTCCTAAATGATAATGCCCTGTCACTCCGGTTTATTCGGTCCCCCGCCATTCGACGATACGGAACGTTCCGGTGCCGAAGGCGCAGAGCTGCCCTTCTTCGTTATACACATGCCCTTGCGCGGTGATCATGCGCCCCGAGCTGTGTATGATCTCGGCGGTGACTCTCATTTCCCCCTTGGCGATTGGGGCCATATAATGCAGATTCAGGTTCGTCGTGACGACGTTCTCGTTCGGCCTCGCAGCCATGGCGACAAGCCCCATGGCGGAGTCGAGCAGCGTAGCGTGGACGCCGCCGTGCACGATGCCGATCAGATTATGATGATGCGGCTGGATGCTCAGCGATACGGCCGCCCGATCCTGAGCGAACGTATCGATCCGGGCTCCGATATGTTCCCAGAACGATCCGCGTGCCGCTTGTTCCAGGCGTTTGATAAATGCCGATGCTTGATTGTCCATACCAGGCCCTCCCGGAAATAAAATGTAAGCGTCCTAGCCGTTTTTCTTGAGCTTCTCCGCTTCTTCCTCCGCCAGCTTGTGGCGAAGCACTTTCCCGACCATCGTTTTCGGCAAGCTATCACGGAACTCGTACTGCTTCGGCACCTTGTACGCCGCAAGCCGCTCCTTGCACCATGCCTTGAACGCATCGGCATCGCCCTTCGCTCCGGGCTTCAGCACGATATACGCTTTAACCGTTTCTCCGCGGTAGGTGTCGATGATTCCTGCGACGACCGCCTCCTCGACATCGGGATGCTCGTATAATACTTCTTCGACCTCGCGCGGATAAATGTTGTAACCGCTCGCAATAATCATGTCCTTGCGCCGGTCCAAAATGTAAAAATACCCTTCCTCGTCCATTCGGGCCAAATCCCCCGTATACAGCCAGCCGTCCTTCAATATTTTCGCAGTTTCCTCCGGCTTGTTCCAGTAGCCCTTCATGACTTGCGGACCGCGAACCGTCAGCTCTCCGATTTCGCCGATCCGCATTTCCTCGCCCGTCTCCGGGTTCACGATCCGGGCATCCGTATCGGGGAACGGAATCCCGATGGAGCCCAGCTTGCGCTTCTCCCAAATGTTATTGGCATGCGTCACGGGGGACGCTTCGGTCAAGCCGTACCCTTCGATCAGTTTGCCGCCCGTAATCGATTCGAACGATTCCTGCACTTCCAACGGCAAAGAAGCCGAGCCGCTGATACAGAACCGGATGGACGACAAATCGAAGCGCTTGATGTTCTGATGATGAATAAGCGAAATATACATCGTCGGCGCACCGGGAAAAACGGTCGGTTTCAGCTTATCAATCGTTTGCAGTACCTGATTCACCTCGTAGCGGGGAATCAAAATCAAAGTGCCCGCCGTATACACGGCTTGATTCAGCAGCACCGTCATCCCGAACACATGAAAAAAAGGCAGGACCGCCAAATACGTTTCTTTCGCAATTTGCGAGCGGTACGACCAAAGCCTGCTTTGCATCGTATTGGCGATCAGATTCGTGTGCGTCAGCATGACGCCCTTCGGAATGCCGGTCGTGCCGCCGGTATATTGAAGCAGCGCCAGATCGCGGTCGGCATCGGCCTGCACCTCGTGCGGCGTTGCCGTCGCCTGCTCCAGCAGCTCCATAAACGAAGCGACGCCGTTTCCGTAGACAACGTCGCGTTTCAGATTATCTTTTTTGGCCTTTAACGGATAAAGCACGTTCTTGGGAAAAGGAAGATAGTCTTTGATGGAAGTAACGATCACATGCTTGATCCCGGTCAGCGGGACCACCTTCGCGACGCGCTCGTACAACAGATCGAGCGTAACGATTACATGGGCGCCGGAGTCCTTCATCTGGTACTCCAGCTCCCGCGGCATATACATCGGATTGGTCATGACGACGATGCCGCCCATGAGCAGCGTCCCGTAATAGGCGATCACCGCCTGCGGACAATTGGGCAGCATCACCGCGACCCGATCCCCCCTGCGAACGCCCAGACTCGCAAGGGCGTTCGCAAAGCGGTAAGCGGATTGAAGCAGTTGACGATACGTTATTTTTTTGCCTAAAAAGTATAAGGCCGTTTGGTTCGGATAGTCCGAAGCCGTTTGTACCAAAAAATGCGCTAAGTTTTGCTTCGGGTATTCGCAGGTCGATGGTACTTCGACAGGATAATGTCTTAACCATGGCTTGTCGGACAAGTTCGACCACCCCATTTGTCAGGTTTCAAGCTTAAATTACGTATTTTTCGGCTTCGATGACGCGAGAAGCGATTTCGCGCTTGATCTCGATCGCATTGATCGGGGTTTTGCGGGTCAGTTTTTTCAAGACGGACAACTGGGTGCGCAGCATGTCGCCGGATTCCATCGCAGCCAGCGCTTCTTTCGCCCATTCCTCAATCCGTGCGAACGATTCGTGGACGAAGACGGTCGTCATGTCCGTGGCGTTCAGCGCTTTGCCTTCGCCGCCTGCGGCGATCAGCTTCTTCGTGCGCAGCAGCGCGCTTTCCATCGCGAAGACGGAAATCATGATGTCGGCCAGATGGCTCAAAATTTCCTGCTCCTGGTCCAGCTTCGTCTGATACTTTTGCACCGCTTGCGCACCGACCATAAGAAATATTTTTTTCGCCATGGCCAGCAGATGGTTCTCCTGCTCCAGCGTCCCTTCGAACGTCTGCCCCGGCACCAGCGACAGCAGCTCGGACTGCAGTCCCATCGCTTTTTGCATCAAAGGCAGCTCTCCCTTCATCGCGCGCTTGATCAGTGTTCCGGGGATCAGAAGCCGGTTGATCTCGTTCGTGCCTTCGAAAATGCGGTTAATGCGGGAATCCCGGTAAATGCGCTCGATCCGGTATTCCTGGGTAAACCCGTAGCCGCCGTGAATTTGTACGCCCTCGTCGGCCACGAAGTCCAGTGTCTCGGAGCCGAATACTTTGTTGATCGAGCACTCCAGCGCATACTCGGCGATCGCTTTGGCCGATTGCTGCCCGACGTTGGCGCTGCCATGATCGACTTCGCTCAAGCCTTCGTCGAACAAGCCTGCGTTCCGGTACACCATGCTTTCCAGCACGTACGTACGGGTGTTCATGTCAGCCAGCTTGGCTCCGATGAGCGGGAAGGACGAAATTTTGCGTCCAAATTGCGTCCGTTCGTTGGCGTATTTGGCCGAAAGCTCAATCGCATCCTTGGCGGCGCCGACGCAGCCTGCAGCAAGCTTGAAGCGGCCGATGTTCAGGATGTTGAAGGCGATCAAGTGGCCCTTGCCAACCTCCCACAGAAGGTTTTCCACCGGCACCTTCACGTCTTCCAGAATGAGCGGGCATGTGGACGAGCCTTTGATGCCCATTTTCTTCTCTTCCGGTCCGATGCTCACTCCTTCCATCGTCCGTTCGACGATGAACGTGCTGAAGTCGGTTCCGTTCACTTTTGCGTACACGATGAACACGTCGGCAAAGCCGGCGTTCGTAATAAACTGCTTCGTACCGTTAAGAATATAATGGCTGCCGTCTTCGGACAAGACCGCCGTCGCTTTCGCGCCCAGCGCGTCGGAGCCGGAGGAAGGCTCCGTCAGGCAGTAAGCGGCGACTTTCTGGCCTGTCGCCAGCTGCGGCAAATATTTTTTCTTCTGTGCTTCGGTGCCGAAATACACGATCGGCAGTGTGCCGATTCCGACGTGCGCGCCTACGGTCAACGCGAAAGCGGAAGCCTTGGTCAGCCGTTCGTTGATCAACGTCGAGCTGACCTTGTCAAGGCCGAGCCCGCCGTACGCTTCCGGTACGTCCGCGCCGAGCAAGCCGAGCTCCCCGGCCTTGCGCAGCATTTTCACGGACAGCTCGTAATCGAGCTTCTCGATCTCCTCGTCGTGAGGAGCGATGTCGCCGGCGACGAAGTCTTCCGTCGTCTGCGCGATCATCCGATGCTCTTCCGTAAAGTCCTCCGGGGTCACGACCCGTGTAAAATCGATATCTTCGATAATAAAGCTTCCGCCGATCACTTTGCTCATCATTTTGCTCATGTCCGAATCTCTCCTTCGTTTATTTGGATATGGTGAAAATAGGCTGTGCGAGCGGATCATTCTTCCGATCGCTGTTGTCCCCGAATTCTTTGATTACATAACCCATTTATTGGTTAGAATCCGGGGACAAAGGCGACCAGCTATGCTTACGATGTGACTTTGCTGCGCAAAGTCTGGACCAGAATGATTCCGCTCCCTCCGCTTTTTTTCACTCGGATTTTTAACCCGCATGAACCTCGAACACACCGGCCGCGCCCATGCCGCCACCGATGCACATCGAGACGACACCGATGCCGCCGCCCCGACGGCGCAGCTCGTGAATCAGCGTCGTGGTCAGCTTCGTGCCCGTGCATCCGAGCGGATGACCGAGCGCGATCGCGCCGCCGTTCACATTGACCTTCTCTTCGTCCAAGCCAAGCTCGCGAATGATATGCACGCATTGGGACGCGAACGCCTCGTTGATTTCAAACAAATCGACATCGCCGATCGAAAGGCCGGCCATCCGGAGCGCTTTCGGAATCGCCTCCACCGGCCCGACGCCCATAATTTCCGGGTCGACCCCGGCCAGCGCGAACGAACGGAACGTCGCGAGCGGCTTCAAACCGAGCGCTTCCGCGCGCTCCTTGCTCATCAGCACGGCTGCGGCCGCGCCGTCGCTC
This sequence comes from Paenibacillus tyrphae, assembly GCF_024158745.1. GTDB lineage: Bacteria > Bacillota > Bacilli > Paenibacillales > NBRC-103111 > Paenibacillus_G > Paenibacillus_G tyrfis_A. The sequence goes on from NZ_JAMZAW010000022.1 coordinate 63,199, forward strand.
ATTTGCGACGAGTTGCCCGCCGTTACCGTGCCGCTCAACTTGAAGGACGGCTTCAGCTTGCCCAGCACCTGGGCCGTTGTCTCGGCGCGGACGCCCTCGTCGGTATCGAACGCGAACGATTCGCTCTTGACCTTCCCGCTGTCGTCCACCTGCGTCCATTGCGTCTGCAGCGGAACGATTTCGTCGCGGAATTTCCCGTCGCGGATCGCAGCCGCCGCTTTTTCGTGGGAACGTGCGGAGAACCGGTCCTGATCCTCACGGGAAATGCCGAACCGCTCGGCGACATTTTCGGCCGTATGGCCCATGCCGATATAGACCTCCGGCATTTGTTCCACGATCTTCGGATTCGGCGACAGCTTGAATCCGGTCATCGGCACGTGGCTCATGCTCTCGACGCCGCCGGCAACGATCACGTCGGACGAACCGAGCATAATCCGCTCAGCCGCGAAGGCGATCGATTGCAGGCCGGATGAGCAAAAACGGTTGATCGTCAATGCCGGAACGGTCACCGGAAAACCGGCATAGAGCGACATGATGCGGGCAAAGTTCAGCCCCTGCTCGCCTTCCGGCATGGCGCAGCCGATGATCACATCCTCGACATCCTCTTTTTTCAGACCGGGCGCCCGCTCCATGGCGGCTTCGAGCACGGCCTTGCCCATATCCTCCGCGCGCGTTTGGGCCAACCGGCCTTTTTTCGCTTTGCCGACCGCGGTGCGGGCGACCGATACGATTACAGCTTCTCTCATGGGTTTCACCTCTCCCGGGATTATTAATTGCGCAGCGCTTTGCCTTTGGACAGCATGTGCTGCATGCGCTGCTGCGTTTTCGGCTCGCCGCACAAGCTAAGGAACGCCTCGCGCTCTAGATCGAGCATGTACTGCTCCGTCACCAGCGAGCCTGCGGGCACATCGCCTCCGGCCAGCACGTGCGCCAGCTTATTGGCAATTTTCACATCATGATCGCTGATATAGCCGCTCTGCCGCATCGAATAAGCACCGAGCTGCATCACCGCTTTGCCTTCGGCTCCGGCGACACGGATTTTTTCTTCGCGAATCGGCTCGTAGCCACCTTGCACCATGCGCAAAACGGACTGCTTCGCTTCGTGAATCAAGTGGTCCTGATTGATGACGATCCGGTCCGTCGGCTGGAACAGCCCCAGCTTGAACGCATCGTTGCCGCTGGCCGACACCTTCGCCGTGCCGATCGTCTCGAACGCCTGGTTCAAGTATGGCTGCAGATCAGCGTCCGGATGCGCGGCATGCTGGCTCACGCGAAGCGCCATCTCCTTGCAGCCGCCCCCGGCCGGAATCAAGCCGACACCGACTTCCACCAAGCCGAAGTACGTCTCCGCCGCAGCGACGATCTGATCCGCCGGCATGCACGCCTCCACGCCGCCGCCAAGTGCCATCCGGTGCGGCGCCGCCACGACCGGCTTTTCGAACCGCTTGACTTTGTACATCGTGTTCTGGAACAGGCGGATGATGCTGTCGATTTCGTCCCATTCCTCGTCCTGCGCTTCCATGAGCAAAATCATCAGATTCGCGCCCACGCAGAAGTTCCGCCCCTGGTTGGCGATGACAAGCCCGTCGTAATTGCTTCGCACTTCATCCAGACTTTGCTGGATCATCGTCAGAATGTCCGCCCCGATCGCATTGTTCGGCGAATGGAATTCGAGGCACGCGACCCCGTCGCCGATATCGATAAGGCTGGCGCCGCTATTGGATTTCACGACGCGGTTCTGCTCCTTCAGGCTGCGCAGCGTGATGACTTCCGGCGCCGTTTCCAGCTCCTTATATTGCCCGCTGTGCACGAAGAACGCTGCGCCGTCCTGCTTCTTGTAGAACGACGTATTGCCCTGTGCGATCCATTCCTTCACCCAGCCGGGAACAGCTGTGCCTTCCGCTTCCATCCGCTCAACCGACCGGACCAGGCCGATGGCGTCCCACGTTTCGAACGGACCGAGCTCCCAGCCGAAGCCCCATTTCATCGCTTCGTCGATTTCGCGGATCGAATCGGCAATTTCGCCGAGCTTGGCGGCCGAGTACACGAGCACCTTCTTCAAAATGTTCCACGCCAGCTCGGAGTAACGGTCACCCGCTCCGAGCAGCGCCTTCGTTTTCTCCCGCGCGCCCTTCGCAAGCTTCGCCGCTTCCAACGAGGCGGAGGATACTTTTTTCTGCGGCACGTAGTCCATGGTCGAGAAGTCGAGCGACAAAATTTCGCTGCCGTTCGGCCCTTTTTTCTTCAAATAAAAGCCTTGTCCCGACTTCTCGCCGAGCCAGCCTTTGTCCACCATGCCGCGCAGCACGGGCGATTCGGCAAACACGGCCTTCTCGGTTTCGTCCGAGACGTTCTCGTATACGTTATTCGCCACATGTACGAACGTGTCAAGTCCGACGAGATCGAGCGTGCGGAACGTCGCGCTTTTCGGGCGGCCGAGCGCCGGACCCGTTACGGCGTCCACCTCTTCGACGCGGTACCCCTTCTCCTGCATTTCCTGCAGGGTGACGAGCAGTCCGTACGTGCCGATCCGGTTGGCGATGAAGTTCGGCGTATCTTTAGCCAGGACGACGCCTTTGCCGAGACGGTTCTCGCAAAATTGCTTCATGCCGCTGACGATGGCCGGGTCAGTATGCTCGCCCGGAATCACCTCAAGCAGCTTCATATAGCGCGGAGGATTGAAAAAGTGCGTGCCGAGAAAATGGCGCTTGAACGCTTCGCCGCAATCGGCGGACATGGCATTGATCGAGATGCCGGACGTATTCGAGCTGACGACGGTGCCTTCTTTCCAGTGGGCCTCAATCTTGCTAAGAAGCTGCTTCTTGGCGTCCAAATTTTCGACGATCACTTCAATGACCCAGTCGACGTCCGCAATTTGCGCCAAATGATCCTCCAGGTTGCCCGGCGTGATGCGCTCTGCGAAAGTATTGTCGTACAGCGGTGCCGGCTTCGTCTTTTTCAGCTTGGCTATCGCTTGGACAGCCAATCGGCTGCGCACGGCAGGATGCTCCAGAGTGAGCCCTTTGGCCGCTTCCTCTTCCGTCAGCTGCTTCGGAACGATGTCGAGCAACAGGCAGGGAATTCCAGCGTTCGCCAGATGGGCGGCAATGCCGGAGCCCATGACACCCGACCCGATGACGGCTGCTTTGCGTATCGATCTCATCATGATATTGCTTACCTCCCAATACGTTTTTGATATAGATTGCTTAACCAAACGTGTGAGTAAAGCATTCGGCGGCGTCTTGCAGCCAGGCAGGCGAATCTCATTGCGTAACTATCGGCGCCCACCGTCCCCGCCAAGCATTCGCCTCACAGGGACGGCAGGGGCCGGTCTTACGATCCGCCCACGCCGATTGCATCGTTCGCCGGTTGTATATGGGATTCGCCGAATACGGATTGCTCCAGTATTTCGGCGATATCTCTCGCCTTGACGCGGTCTTCCGCTTCCTTCATCTTCGTGCCGTCCTCCATCATCGTCAGACAGTACGGGCACGCGCTGCTGATGACCGTCGGGTTCGTTTCGAGCGCCTGCTCGGTCCGCGCCAGATTGACGCGCTTGCCCGACGTTTCTTCCATCCACATCATGCCGCCGCCCGCTCCGCAGCACATCCCGTTCTCACGGGTGCGCTCCATCTCAACGAGTTCGACGCCGGGGATCGCGCGCAGCACGTTGCGGGGCTGCTCGTAAACGTTGTTGTAACGGCCCAGGTAACACGAATCGTGATACGTGATCCGCTCGTTCACCGCATGGCGCGGCGTCAGCTTGCCCGACCGGATGAGCCGGTCCAGCAGCTCCGTATGGTGAAGCACCTCCACGCCTTCCAACCCGAAGTCCGGGTACTCGTTTTTGAGCGTGTTGTACGTATGCGGACAAGCGGTAACGATTTTTTTGACGCCATATTTCTCGAAAACGGCGATATTTTCCGCGCACAGCTGTTGGAACAGCATTTCGTTGCCAAGCCTGCGCGGCGTGTCGCCGGAATTTTTCTCCTCGTTGCCGAGAATCGCGAAGCTGACGCCGGCCTCATGAAGCAGCCGGACAAACGCCCGCGATATTTTGCGGCTGCGCAGATCGTAGGAGCCCATCGAGCCGACGAAGAACAAGTACTCGAAATCCGGATTTTCCTTGACCGTCGGGACCGCGATGCCGTCGATTTCCCCGGTCCACTTCACCCGGTCGCTGCGGCTGAGTCCCCAAGGGTTGCCCTGCCGCTCGATATTTTGCATCGCACGCTGGCCCTCGTGCGGCATGCTGCCCTGCATCAGGACGAGATGCCGGCGCAGATCGATAATTTTGTCCACGTGCTCGTTGCCGACCGGACATTGGTCTTCGCAGTTGCGGCACGTCGTACAGGACCAGATCTCGTCCTCGGTCATCACGTCGCCGATCAGCTCCGCTTCCTCAGCGGGCTTCTCCCGCACCTTCCATGCGTTCTTCTGCCATGCCAGCGTCGGACGAATGTCGGTGATCCCTTCGGTCTCCCACCGGACGCCCGGCTCGGCCGCCGCCTCCATCGAATGGGCCCCTGCCGCGGAGAACGCGAACTCCGGCACCCATGGGGACTTGGACGTCACCGCGGTGCCTTTTTCCGTGAGATGATCGCGCAGCTTGACGATCAGGTGCATCGGCGACAGCGTCTTGCCGGTGTTCGAGGCCGGGCATACGCTCGTGCAGCGCCCGCACTCGACGCAGGCATAGAAGTCGAGCATCTGCTTTTGCGTAAAATCCTCGATCTTGCCGACGCCGAACGACTCGGCTTCTTCGTCTTCCAAATCCAGCTTTTTCAACCGTCCTACCGGCTCCTTGCGGCGGAACCATATATTGATAGGCGCGGTCAAAATATGAAAATGCTTCGATTGCGGCACGTACACGAGAAATGCCAGCAGGATCAGCAGGTGGAGCCACCAGCATACATAGAACAGCACCGCCGCCGTCTGGCCGGATAGGCCTTCGAACGCCGCCGCAATCGCGGAGGAGATCGGAGCGTAAGCTGCGCTCGTATGCGAGCCAAGCCACAGCCGCTCGAAGGCGAGCGACAGCAGCACGGACAGCATCAAGCCGAAAATAAAGAAGACGACGATGCTCGGCTTCCAGCCTTTTTTCAGGCGGGGCAGGTTCTCCACATAGCGGCGGTAGACCGCATACCCCATTGCCACGAGGATCGAGAATACCGTAATCTCCTGCAGCAGACCGAAGACGGCGTACCCGGGGAACGATACGCTTGCCCCTCCTCGCAGCCCCTTCACGATCAGATCCAAAGCGCCGAACTGCAGGATGATGAAGCCGTAAAAAATAACGACGTGCATGATTCCGCTTTTTTTGTCCTTCAGCAGCTTCTTCTGGCCGAATATCTCGGCCATAAACTCGCCCAGCCGCTCCTTGCCCTGCTGCCGGAAATCTACGGGCTGTCCGAGCTTCATATACGCATAGCGGTGAGACACGGCTTTCCAAAACAGGCGGATTGCGTACGCTGTTACAGCAAGAAAGGCGAGCAGATTCACGATGAGCCACATCATTTGTTACATCCATCCTTTCCGTCCGATTAGGTCCAAGCTGTGGCAGGCTTGTTTGAAAGCGATAACATTAGGCCCCCATAAAAATCTTATGAGCAAAACACATTGACAAGTAGCAGCGTTTCCCATAAGATGAAATTGAAATGAATGAATGCTCATTCAGTTTCTGACTGAATAATAACATGGTGGTGATTGGATGGCAAGCAAAAAAATGGAGAAGTACAATTTGATACTGGATGCGGCGCTGAAAGTCATCGCCGAAAACGGCTATCATAACGCGCAGGTTTCCCGGATTGCCAAGGAAGCCGGCGTAGCAGACGGAACGATCTATTTATATTTTAAAAACAAGGAAGACATTCTTATTTCTCTCTTCCAAAAAAAATTGGGCGACCTGGTCGGTCAATTTCACAGCAGCATCAACGAGACGGACTCCGCGGACGAGGCGCTTCGCAAAATTTGCGAGATTCATTACACGATGCTGGAGCAAAACGTCGATCTCGCGTTCGTCACCCAGATCGAGCTGCGCCAAAGCTCGCTGGAGCTGCGCAAGGAAATCGGCCTTGTCGTCAAGACGTATATCGAGCTGATCGAAAAGGTGCTGCGCCAAGGGATTGAAGAAGGCATCTTCCGGGCCAACCTGGATGTCAAGCTGACGCGCCTGCTCGTGTTCGGCTCTATGGACGAGGTAGTCACTTCATGGTTGATCGCCGGCCGCAAATATTCGCTCGCGGCGCAGGTCGAAAAAACCGTAGAGTTTTTCATACAAGGGTTGAAGGCTTAATACGTTATATTGTCTTTATTTTGTATGGGAGGAGCATTGGACTTATGAACATTTATGTACTGATGAAGCAAACGTTCGATACGGAGGAGAAAATCGTCATCCGTGACGGCGAGGTATCCGAGGATGGGGCGAAATTCGTCATCAATCCGTACGACGAATATGCCGTAGAGGAAGCGATCCGGCTGAAGGAAGAGCATGACGGCAATATTGTCCTCGTCTCGATCGGCCCGGAACGCTGCGCCGAAGCGCTGCGGACCGCGCTGGCAATGGGCGCGGACGAAGCCGTACTGATCTCGGACGAGCGCATCTCCGGCGACGAGTTCACCGTGTCCAAAGTGCTTGCGGCTTACCTCGGGAAGCAATCGTACGATCTTGTGCTCGGCGGCAATTTCTCCGTCGATCACGGCGCGGGACAGGTCGCGATTCGGGTCGCCCATCTGCTGAACATCCCGCACGTATCGTCCATCGTGAAGCTGGAGCTGAGCGGGGGCCGGGCGACGGCACAGCGCGACGCCGAAGGGGACACCGAGACGCTGGAGGTCGCGCTGCCTGCCCTGTTCACGGCACAGCAAGGCTTGAACGAGCCCCGCTATCCTTCCTTGCCTGGCATCATGAAAGCGAAGAAAAAGCCGTTCCAGCAGCTGACGCTGGATGACTTGGGTTTAACCGAAGCGGATATCGCCCCGAAGACGGCGCGCGACACCCTCTCGCTCCCGCCGGAGCGCAAAGCGGGACAAGTGCTGAAGGGCGATCCGCAGCAGCAAGTCGCGCAGCTCGTTCATCTGCTTCGTACGGAAGCCAAAGCGCTTTAATGCCAAAGGGAGGGAATCGATATGAGCAAAACCTATGTAATCTTTGCGGAAATCCGGGGCGGCAAGCTCCGTCAAGTTACCTTCGAAACGATTCAAGCGACACGGCTCGTCAAAGACGACGGCGACCGGATCGTGGCGGCGCTTCTCGGCCACGGACTGTCCGTGTTTGCCCAGGAGCTGTCCGGCTACGGCGTCGACCAAGTCGTGTCCGTCGACCATGCGGAGCTCGCTCACTATAATCCGGAGACGTATTTCTCCGCACTGGCGGGCATTCTCGACACGGCAAATCCGCACGCCGTTCTGTTCGGCCATACGGCCATCGGCCGCGACTTGGCGCCCAAGATCGCCGCTCACCTGCAGGCAGGACAAATTTCCGACGTCATCGCGCTGGAGAAGACGGGCGACGGTCTTTCCTTTACGCGTCCGCTCTACGCGGGCAAAGCGTTCGAGAAGAAACGGTTTACCCAAGGTCCGATGGTGATCACGATCCGGCCGAATAACGTGCCTGCCGCCGAAGCCGTCTCCGGCTCGCAATCGGAAATGGCCGCCACTCCTTTCTCCCCCGCTGCCGACCTGCGTTCCGTCGTGAAGGACGTCGTGCACAAAGCGTCGGGCAAGGTCGATCTGACGGAAGCGAAAATCGTTATATCCGGCGGCCGGGGCGTGAAGAGCGCCGACGGGTTCCGCACGCTCGAGCCGCTGGCCGAAGCGCTGAACGCTGCCGTCGGCGCCTCCCGCGGTGCTTGCGACGCAGGCTACTGCGACTACGCGCTGCAGATCGGACAGACCGGCAAAGTCGTGACGCCGGAGGTCTATATCGCCTGCGGCATCAGCGGCGCCATCCAGCATTTGGCTGGGATGAGCCAGTCGCGCGTCATTATCGCGATCAATAAAGACCCGGAAGCGCCGATCTTCAAAATCGCCGATTACGGCATCGTCGGCGATCTGTTCGAGATCGTCCCGCTGCTTACCCAAGAGTTTAAGAAAGTGCTGGCTTAAAACGCCACGCCCAGCCCCAGAACTCTACCCCAAAAAAGGCAAGCCCCTTAACCTGAAATACGGTCAAGGGGCTTCAAAGTTGAGAATGTGGTCTAAACAAAAATAGAGAAGCAAACGGAGGTGGGGTATCCACTGGAGAAGCGACAGCGGCCGCCTTTGTTATCGGGAAATGTCCGCTGCTAAGCGGCTTCCAATCAAATTTCCCGATGACAAGAGCGGTCGGAAGTGGATACCCCACCCCTTCGTAACCTCTATTACCTACTTGACCACTTCCTCAACAAGCTTAATCCCCTTAACCCGATAAAAGGTCAAGGGGTTTGCCTTTTCAAATCTAATCCGTCAAACGGCAAGTAAACGTCGACTTCGCCATTCGTTTGCCGTTGCAGAAAATGTCCACTTCGATCTTCCCGTACTTGCGGCTCATCTCCAGCACGTTCGGCACGCATTCGATCACGCTATCAATCGGGATCGGCAGCAGAAAATAATTCGAGGAGCTGTCCACGATCAAATCGCCCCTTTTTTGTTCCCGGATCGTGCGGATCGCGACCTGGCTCATCAGGGTCGTCAAAATGCCTTCCGACACCGTCCCGATCGGATTGGTCATTTGGGCGGTAACGGTTCCCCGGTAATAAAATTCACCGTCTTTGCCCCGCACCTTCTCCATCCCGGACCATATTTGATCCTCGAGGGTTTCCCCGTGCTGCGGCTGCGTTTGCAAGTACTGCATCGCCTTGAGCACATCGTCCCGGCTGATCACGCCGACCATTTTTCCGTCCTTGCCGACCACGGGCAGCAACTCGATGCCCTCCCACACCATCGTATGGCTGACCGAAGCGACGGGCGCCTGATCGCTCACGGTGAGCGGGTCCAACGTCATGAGCTGGTGAATCGGCTGTCCCGCTTCGGCTCCGACGACATCCTTCGCCGTCACCATGCCGATCGGCTTACTCCGTTCGTCTACGACCGGGAAGCGGGTATGCCCGGTTTCGTCCATCCAATGGCGCATGTCCGAGACGGTATCCTCGGCGCGCAGCGAATAGACTCGGGTATCGGTCCGGATAATGTCGCGGACGAGCATAATTTTTTTCTTGATCAACTGGTCGTAGATCGCGCGGTTGATCATCGTCGCCACGGTAAACGTATCGTAGCTGGTGCTGATAATCGGCAGCTCGAGCTCGTCGGCCAGCTCCTTGGCCTCGTCCAGCGTCTGGAAGCCGCCCGTCACGAGTATGCCTGCACCCTGCCCCAACGCATAGAGATGCGCCTGGGTGCGGTTGCCGACAATCAGCAGATTGCCCGGCTCAATGTAGCGTTTCATCGCTTCGAGCTGCATCGCCCCGATCACGAATTTATTCAAAGACTTATGAAGGCCGCTCGCGCCGCCGAGCACCTCGCCGTCCACAATGTTGACCACCTCGGCGAACGTCAGCTTGTCGATCGGCTGCGGTTCTTTTTTCTCCACCCGCACCGTGCCCGTACGGTCCTTCGTACTGACATAACCCAGACTTTCCGCTTCCTTCATCGCGCGGTAAGCCGTTCCCTCGCTGACTTCGAGGGCCTGGGCAATTTTACGGACGGAGATGTGCGTTCCCACGCTCAATTCCTCGATATATCGAATGATCTGCTCGTGCTTGGTCAGCGTCTCTTCCTGCATCGCTTCACCCGCCTAGTTTACAACTGTAACAATCTTTAACAATTATACTATAAGCGGATACACAAAAACAGATCCCCGGCTGACGACAAGTGCGACTTGCATTAATTCTTTTACCGGCTCGCCGATACGTTCTTCTCCCAATCGACTCTATACGAGTACATCCAGTCGGATGCCTTCGGATTCGCGAATAGCTTGAGGAACACCGGCGTCGTCAGATCCCGGAACCACTGTTGGAGCGAACCCGTTACATGCTTGCCGGAATCGCCGTGCCGCCCCACGCCGTACATTTTGACGGTGCGCTCGCGCCTGAGCTGCTCGTAGGTTGCGAAGGCATGCTCCGCGTTAGGGATATCCCGCAAACATTTTGCCAGAACCATGGCATCCTCCAGCGCCATCGAGGCCCCTTGACCGGAGCTGGGGGAAATCGCATGCGCCGCATCGCCGACCAGAGCAATCGGTCCCTTGTGCCAATGGGAAGGCTGCCGGGGAAGAGCGTAGGATGGGAAAAATGGAAACGTCGTTTCCGCTCCCTCAATGATTTTCCGGATCATAGGCTGGTCGTCTTTGTAAATGTCCAGCATCATCTTTTTGCGCTCTGCCTCGGTAATGTCTTTGAATGCATCTCTGGCAGGTTCATTCGCTTGCGGCCAATTCGTATACCAATAAATGAAACCGGTAGGGCTGACGTGATATCCGAAAAAGGCCCGTTTGCAGAAAATGAAGTGAATCGTTTCCGGCTCGCTGGGAACTTCAACACCTGAGGTATATCCTCCGCTGTTGATTAACCCGGTAAAGGCTGGGCCTTGAAATCCCGGATCGATGATCTGACGGGTACGCGAATGAACGCCGTCGCAGCCGATCAGGTAGTCCCCGGAGACGCTGGTGCCGTCCTGGAAAGTCGCAACGGCTCCTCCTTCCGCGGCTGCCTTAATATCTTCCAGCTTTTTGCCGCGAAGGATGGAAATGCCCTGGCGTTCGACTTCATCCGAGATGATGTTGCCTAGAGGAACGCGCTTGATAAAAACGCTTTTCAAGCCCCCTCCCGCCAAAACGCCGCCGCCCAAATGCTTCCCCCTTCCATTCCACATCTTCCATTTACTTACCACGGATCCTTCCTTCAAGACCGCTTGGTCAAGTCCAAGCTCCTGCAGGACAGCCAACCCGTTGCAGGATAAAGTAAGCGAGACCCCCTCCGAAGATGTTCGGGTTTCGTAAATCTCCGTCTCAATGCCCGCTCGTTTCAGAAACAGGGCGAGCGCGGGTCCGGCAATTCCGCCTCCGATGATCAGCGCTTTTTTCTTTGCTTTGGGATTAGTCAGCATACTAACTTTCCTCCACGTATGAGTGATGATGTACGACAGCTACTCTTTGCTGTTGAGACGCATCGCAATTTCACGCAGCCACGCTTCATCCCAGTCGAGATTTCCATTCTGCAAATCGTCGCTGATAGAGCGTACCCATTGCCATTCAGCCGTCAGCACGGCCCGCTTATACTCGGTTTCAAGCATGAACAATCTGGGGATAGTATCTTTGTAGGTTTGCAGATCCGAGCTTACGCGTTGAATTTCTTTTTCAAGAAGAAGCGATCTTCGTTCCAACTGCTTCAAGACGTCATCCGGCGTCAATAGAGACAGGAAAGATACGGCAACGGGAAAATCGGGGAACTCTTGAGAAGGTACAGACAGCATATCCCGAAGCCATTCCCGAAATAGCTTCCGACCGTCCTCCGTAGATTCGTAAACCGTACGGTCGGGTTTTCCGGGTTCTTTCAACGTTTCACGAACAGCGATCAATCCGTCCCGCAGCAAGCGATCGATCGTTTGATAAATACTCGTACGTTGGCGTACGTTAATCACTTCATCCTTTCCTCTTTCTTTAAGCAGCTGCTGCATTCGGTACGGGTGCATCGGTTCACCACTTCCGAACTTGAAAAGGCATAGCATACTAAATTATTATGTTCATTATCATACTAACGCAGAAAGAAGTGGCCGGATTGCATCAGTATATTGCACACCTAGGTTCTTTTCCCATTCGTTCGTACAGCATCTTGTTTGTTTTGGCGATTATCCTTGGCGTTGGATTTACGATCACTTTAGCCAAGCTGCAAAAAAAAGATCATTTGGCAGAGCATTTGATGAACTTGATTGTGCCGATGATGATCGGAGCCATTATCGGTTCAAGATTTTGGACGGTATTTTTCTTTGATTGGGAGTTTTACTCCAAACATCCGGGAGAGATTATCGCGATATGGCATGGCGGTTTGTCAATTCAAGGTGGAGTGATAGGGGCTATTCTCGTAGGGATCTGGTATGTTCGAAAGCACAAACTATCGTTTTGGGAGATGGCAGACTTATGTGCCCCGGGTCTCATTCTTGCCCAAAGCATCGGCCGCGATGCCAACTTAATGAACGGCGATGCTTTCGGAGATCCGACAGGCGGCAATTTTGGCATTCTGTATCCCGAAGGCACCAACGCAAGAGCCACCTATGGCGATCAGCCGCTATGGCCCGCCGAAGTATGGGAAGGACAAATGGATATTATTATTTTTGCCCTGCTCATGATTCTTTTGAGAAAAAAAATAAAACGCGGCTATTTGTTTCTTGCGTACAATATCCTCTACAATATAGGACGATTCCTGCTGGAAATGCTGCGCGGCGATTCGCCAAGGTATTTATTTCATTGGACGGCAGCGCAATGGACATCGGCAACGATCGTTGTTCTTTCCTTAGGCATTGGCGTTTACCTTCATTTTCGAGCTCCCCAAACGAAAGAAGGCATGGCCTAGCCATCCATGACTGACTTCAAAATATTTTTCAGGTCGCGAAAATCGCGGCTTTTTTTTCTTGACCCTCCCCTTGGAGGAGTCTGTACACTAAAATTCGAAAGGAGGAACACGACATACTGTACACGGTCAAAGAAATATCTTCATTGTCCGGCGTAACCGTCAAGACGCTGCATCATTACCATAAAATCGGGCTTCTGCTGCCCTGCGAGGTCAGCGAAGCGGGATACCGGTTATATGGGATGAAAGAGCTGGAACGTCTGCAGCACATTTTGTTTTACCGGGAATTAGAACTTCCTTTGAAGGAAATCGCGCGGCTCCTTGAGGAGGAACCTGAGCGGCACTCGATTCTCGCGCGGCAGGAGGAACTGCTTCTGCTCCGCAAGCAAAGGCTGGAAACGATCATTCAAACCTTACAACAATCCATGTCCAGCATGGAGAAGGGAGAAATCATGAATAGCAAAGATATGTTCAAAGGATTCGAAAGCGCGCAGGAATGGGAAGAGGCATTGGAGGAACAGAATCTGCATTTGAAGGACGCCTACGGCTACGACATGCTCGATTCCGCAGAAATCGATGCGCAAAGCATGAATGAGCAGGCTCTAGAGGCAGCGGCATTTATGAATCATATCGCAGAAGCTTTGCGTACGGGGATCAAGCACAGTGAAGCGGAAATCCAGCGGCTGATCCGGGAGCACCTTGTCTTTATGAACAAGCACGGACATACCGTCACTCCTGCGGATTTTGCAGCCCAAACGCGCTTTTTCCTCGGCGACGACTTTCATCTTCGCATGCTGGAAGGCCAGCAAACCGGATTGGCGTATTATTTGTCCGCAGCAGCCGAGTCCTATGCGGCGGCAGAACAACAATAACTGAACTAGTCGCCCAAAAATTCACAGCTCCCTTCCGCACAGGAAAGGAGCTGTTTTTTTGCGAGTCGATACGGCCCGCTACTCTTGAATCGCCGAGTTGTACATGCTCAGAAAGATGGGCGACAGCGGATAAAATACCGTTTCCGAGCATTTATAGCACTCCGTATGATGGCAATCCGCCAGCTCCTCTACCGTTTCGCCGCAGCGGCTGCAGCACTTGGCCGGAAGCTGCTCGTAAAATTTCGTCGATGATTGAAGCATATTCCTTCTCCTCCATTCATTATAAATGCGCGTAGCTTGGGATGGTCAAAAAGTCCTCGAATGTTGTGGATGTCGTCATATCGCTAAACAGCGTCTTCGCCAGAATATATTGTCCTTGATCGAACCGCTCGGCGCCGACGCGCTCCCGAATCGCCTTCAGCTCTTCTTCAAGCAGCTCTCCGAACAGCTCGGCCGTGACTTTGCGTCCGTCCTCCAGAATGCCCTTCGGATGATGAATCCACTGCCACAGCTGCGCCCGCGAAATTTCCGCGGTAGCTACGTCCTCCATCAGGTTGCGGATCGGCACCGCGCCGTAGCCCCGCAGCCACGCTTCCAAGTAGTGAAGCCCGACATGAATGTTCGTGCGAACGCCGGCTTCCGTAATCGGTCCCTGCGGAACTTCGAGCAGGTCGGCGGCCGTCACTTCGATGCCCGTCAGTTGCCGGTCGATCTGATTGGGCGACGGCATCAGGCGGTCGAACACTTCCCGGGCGACCGGCACAAGGCCCGGATGGGCGACCCACGTCCCGTCATGCCCTTGCGTCGCTTCGCGCGTCTTATCCGCACGGACCTTCCGCATGGCCTCCTCGTTGGCTTCGGGATCGTCCTTGATCGGAATTTGCGCGGCCATACCGCCGATGCAGGGCGCTCCCCGCTTGTGGCACGTCTGGATCGCCAGCAGCGAATAGGCCCGCATAAACGGCGATTCCATCGTCACCAGGCCGCGGTCCGGCAAAATGACATGCTCCTGGTTTCTGAGCTTTTTGATGTAGCTGAAAATATAGTCCCAGCGTCCGCAGTTAAGACCTGCGCTGTGCTCCCGCAGCTCATACAAGATTTCGTCCATTTCAAAAGCCGCCAGAATCGTCTCGATCAGCACCGTCGCTTTGATCGTGCCTACGGGAATGCCCAGCTTCTCTTCGGCAAAGGTGAAGACATCGTTCCACAATCTCGCTTCCAGATGACTTTCCAGCTTCGGCAAGTAGAAGTACGGGGCGCTCCCCCGATCCAGCAGTTCTTGCGCGTTGTGGAAGAAGAACAGACCGAAATCGAATAGTCCCGCCGACATCGGACGCTGATCGATCCATACGTGCTTTTCTTCCAAATGCCAGCCACGGGGGCGAACTTTCAGCACGGCCGTCTGCTCGTTCAGTGCATACGTCTTGCCTTCCGGCGACTCGTATCGAATCGTTCGCCGCACGGCGTCCCGCATGTTGATTTGCCCTTCGATGCAATTGCTCCACTGCGGCGAGTTCGCGTCTTCAAAATCCGCCATATACAGCTTCGCGCCGGAATTCAGCGCGTTAATGACCATTTTCCGGTCGCCGGCAGGCCCGGTGATCTCGACTCTGCGGTCGGTCAGATCGGGCGGGATCGGCGCAATGCGCCAATCCCCGCTGCGAACGTCCGCCGTCTCCTTCAAAAAATCGGGCAGTTCCCCCGCATCGATCCGCTCCTGCCGCTCTTCCCGCTGTTTCAGCAAGGAGAGACGCCGATGACCGAATTTTTTCTCCAATTCCGCTATAAATTCCAGCGCGTCGGGAGTCAAGATTTCAAAGTAAGCCGGGTTATGCATTCGGCCCTTCAGCAGCACGCCTTGTGAAACCGCATGATACGTCATCGCCTCGGCCTCCTTAGCCCGCAAACTGTTCCGCTTCGGTAGAATCCTTGAGCGCCGTCGTCACGGAATCGCCTCCGGACAAGACAAGCGACACTTCATCGAAGTAGCCGGTTCCGACTTCGCGCTGGTGGCGGGTCGCTTCGTAGCCGTAGCGCTCGCTGGCGAACTCCGACTGTTGCAGCTCCGAGTAGGCGGCCATTCCGTGGTCGCGGTACCCTCTGGCCAATTCGAACATGCTGTGGTTCAACGAATGGAAGCCGGCCAGCGTCACGAATTGGAATTTGTAGCCCATCTTTCCTAATTCCCGCTGGAACGCCGCGATCGTCGCATCGTCCAGCTTCTTCTTCCAGTTGAACGAAGGCGAGCAGTTGTAGGCGAGCAGCTTGCCAGGGTACTTCGCGTGGATCGCTTCCGCAAACCGCCGCGCTTCCTCCAGATTCGGCTCGGACGTTTCGCACCAGACCATATCGGCATAAGGAGCGTATGCGAGACCGCGGGAAATGGCTTGGTCCAGCCCGTCTTTGACATAATAGAAGCCTTCCGGCGAACGCTCGCCTGTCAGGAACGGCTTGTCATTATCGTCGATATCGCTGGTCAACAGCTTAGCCGCATTTGCATCCGTTCTGGCGATGATAATCGTATCGACGCCCATGACGTCGGCAGCGAGCCTGGCGGCGATCAGATGGCGGACCGCCTGCCGGGTAGGCAGCAGCACCTTGCCGCCCATATGACCGCATTTCTTCTCGGAGGAGAGCTGATCCTCGAAGTGAACGGCCGCCGCTCCCGCTTCGATCATCGCTTTCATTAATTCGAAGACGTTGAGCGGTCCGCCGAAGCCCGCTTCGGCATCAGCCACGATCGGCAGGAAAAAGTCGATGTTCTCTTTCCCTTCCGCATTCTGGATTTGATCCGCTCTTTGCAGCGTCTGATTGATCCGCTTGACTACGGCAGGTACGCTGTTTGCGGGATACAGGCTTTGGTCGGGATACATCTGGCCGCTCAGGTTGGCGTCTGCCGCCACCTGCCAGCCGCTGAGATAAATGGCCTTCAGTCCGGCCTTCGCCTGCTGGAGAGCTTGATTGCCTGTCAGAGCGCCAAGGGCATGAACGTAATCCTCCGTATGAACCAGCTTCCACAGCTTCTCCGCTCCCCGCTGTGCCAGCGTGTGCTCGATCAGTACCGAGCCCCGCAAGCGAAGTACGTCTTCCGGACTGTAAGGGCGCCGTACCCCTTCGTACCGTTTGGAATTCCATTTTTGCTGAAGCTGTTCCGATTGCGCTTTACGATTATTGGTTGTCATCCTTTTTGCCCTCCTGAAATTGGTTATGAGTATTTATGAGTGATTACGATGTGATAGCGATTGGAAATCGATACGGACTACTCGTGGCTTTCTACGTAGCCGTTGCCGCAGCACCAGAAGCAGATGGTAACCTTCGTGCCGAAAGCGTCCCGGTATTCCGGGGTTTGCTTTTCGTCGTTCTTGGATACGCCGCCGGAATGAAAGTTAGGGGATTCAATTTCGCCGTGACCGTGACATATCGGACAATTCATATGAACTACCTCCATTTGTTATTATTATAGTACAGTGTTTTTGTTTGATGAGGTTATTATATAACAAGATTCCAAACTGTTCAATACTGTTTTTAAAATTTTTTCACTGTTTTATAACAGTGTATGCGAAACAGGCTTTGCTGCATGCTCCAAACCCGCGATACAACGCAAAAAAGCGGCTCCTCCCTTTCGGGAAAAGCCGCTTCTCGGACGTGCATTGAACCCATGTTACTCCGACGAAGAGCGCGCCCGCTCCGAACCGGAATCGTCCGTTTCTCCGGCGAGGCCGTCCATCACCCGCTCTACGAATTTGCTGATTCCATCGGTCGCTGCCATATCCTCCTGATCCGGAGGCGTTGTAACGCTGTTATTCGTAAAATGTTCGAAATACCCTTCTTGTTGTTCTTCCCGCTCCATCGCAAACCTCCACCTGTCAAGATGTGGATAGGGTTGACACCCCGCGCGATATTTATTCACTTAACAAAACAAACTCCCTTATCGCCGGTATGGCAATAAAGGGAGCTTGGTTCATTGGGCAGCGCTATGGCAGTACGATTATTGTACCGCTTTTTCCGCTTCTTTCACCATCTCGGCCACGGAAAGCAAGCCGCCGCCGGACAGGTACCAGTAGTTCGGATCCAGATAAATGATTTTGCCGTTTTTGAATGCTTTCGTCTTCTTCGTCAGCTCATTTTCCACGATTTGCTTCGCCGGCGTTCCGTTGCCGACAACGGCGTCGCGGTCGACGACGAACAGATAGTCCGGGTCTTTCTGCGCCACGTACTCGAACGTTACGCTCTGGCCGTGCGTCTCGACCTTGATATCTTTGTCTGCAGGCGCGAAGCCGAATTCGTCGTGGATGATACCGAAGCGCGAGCCTTGACCGTAAGCAGTGGTCTTGCCGCCGGTCGTCAGGATGACCAATGCGGTTTTGCCGCCTGCGGACGCTTTTTCTTTCAGCTTCTTGACGGAGTCGCTGATGGCGGCGAACTCTTTCTCCGCTGCCGCTTCCTTGCCGAAAATTTGACCGAGCAGCTTCACATTGTCTTCGACCGATTTCATGTAGCTTTTCTCGTCCACGCCCATAAAGATCGTCGGAGCGATCGCTTTGAACTCTTCATATTTCGTCGATTGCCGTGCGGAGATGATGATCAGATCGGGCTTGAGCTGGTTGATCTTCTCAAAGTCCGGCTCCATCAGGCCGCCTACGTTCGCATACTTGCTATCTTTATATTTGGACAAATAGGAAGGCAGGTTTTTCGACGGAACGCCGGCCACTTCTACGCCCAGTTTATCCAGGGAATCCAACGTGCCGAAGTCGAATACAACGACTTTTTTCGGGTTTTTCTTGACTTTCGTTTCCCCAAGCTTATGTTTAACCGTCAGTTCTTCACTATCTTTCGGTGCGGTCGTGTTCGCGTTCTTCGCATCGCCGCCTCCTGCCGCATTATTGGAGCTGCCGGAACCGTTCGTTCCGCACGCCGCGACCACAACGGCCAGGAGCACCATCATGAGCATCCATGAAATTTTTTTCATCTTGACCACCTCGATAATCGTAATATTTATTGCAAAGGACGGTATGGCGTCCCTTGGACAATCGGCTAAGTAAAATAGACGCAAATCTTGTTCTCGTTGATATCTTCGATATGGATATCCATGTCGTAAATGTCCTTGAGCACGGACTCCTCGATGATCTCCGCCGTCGGGCCTTCGCGGACCAGCTTCCCGTCCTTGAGCGCCACAATGTAATCGGCATGGCAGGAGGCAAAATTGATGTCGTGGATCACGATGACAATCGTCTTGCCCAGTTCGTCGACCAGCCGCCGCAGCACCTTCATAATTTGGACCGAATGCTTCATATCCAGATTGTTCAGCGGCTCATCCAGCAAAATGTACTCGGTATTCTGCGCGATAACCATGGCGATGTAAGCCCGCTGCCGCTGGCCGCCGCTCAATTGATCGATATACTTGTGCTGCATGTCTTCGAGTTCCATGTAGCGGATAGCCTCGTCGACGAACGTCCAATCCTCTTTCGTCAGCTTGCCCTGCGAATAAGGGAAACGGCCGAAGCTGACAAGCTCCCGAACCGTCAAACGGATGCCGATGTGGTTGGACTGTTTCAGAATCGAGATTTTTTTGGCCAGCTCGCCGCTCTTGTACTGCCCTATTTCTTTGCCTTCAATCCACACTTCTCCCTCATCCCTCGTCAGAAGGCGGCTCATCATGGACAGCAGCGTGCTTTTGCCGGCGCCGTTCGGCCCGATAAAAGCGGTGATGCTCCCTTTGTTGACCTTGACGGAGACTTGATCGACGACGCGCTTGTTCCCGTATGCTTTCGTTACGTTGCGTACTTCTACCACGATTTGTTCTCCTTCAACAGAAGATATAGAAAGTAAGACCCGCCGATAAAATTCACGATGACGCTGAGCGTGGTCGTAAAGGTGAACACCCGTTCCACCATCAACTGCCCGCCAACCAGGGCGATCATCCCGATCAGGACCGCGCCGACAATAAGCTGGCTGTGCCGGTACGTGCGCAAAAATTGGTGCGTGACGTTGGCGACAAGCAGCCCGAAGAACGTAATCGGTCCGACCAGGGCGGTAGCGATCGACGCCAAAATCGCGACGACGATCAGCAGTCTTTTCACAATACTATCGTAAGGCACGCCCAGATTGATCGCATGCTCCTTGCCTAACGAAATCACATCCAAATAGGTAAGAAGCTTCTTGAAATACAGCGTAATGACCAGCACCGCGACGACCGAGATCGTCAATAGATCTGAGTTGACGCTGCTGAAGCTGGCAAACAGCTTGCCCTGCAGCACCAGGAACGCGTTCGGGTTGATCAGCATCTGCATGAACGAAGACGAGCTTTGGAACAACGTTCCGAGAACAAGTCCGACAAGCAGCAAATAATAAATGTTCGTTCCCTCTTTGCGGAACATCAGTCTATGCAGCAGAAGCGCGAACAGCACCATCAATCCGACGGACAGCGCGAAATTCCATTGATTGCTGATCGTCGTCAGGCCGGTTGCGCCGAAAATAAAGACGATCGCGGTTTGGATCAGCATATAGAGCCAATCGAGCCCGATCATGCTGGGCGTCAGTATCCGGTTGTTCGTAATCGTCTGAAATATCATGGTCGAGAAAGCGATACAGAAACCGGTAAGCAGCAGCGCGAGCACCTTTTTGCCCCGGCGGGGAAGGATGTAATCCCAATTGCCGCCCGACTGAATAACCATAAACAGCACAACCAAAGCCACCGCGATCACGGCAAGCAAGGTTAACTTGGCTTTATTGCTCATATTTCTTTCTCCTCATAAGCAGGTAAAGAAAAATCCCGCTTCCGATAACCCCCACGGTCAATCCGATCGAAATTTCATACGGATAAATGATTACCCGCCCGAAAATGTCGCAGGCCAGAACGAAGACGGCTCCGAGCAAAGCGGTATGGGGAAGATTTTTTTTCAGGTTGTCCCCTTGATAAATCGTGACGATATTCGGAATGATCAGGCCCAGAAACGGAATCATGCCGACCGTCAGCACGACGACCGAGGTCACCAGGGCTGCGATCACAAGTCCGATGTTGACCACCTGCCTGTAATTCAATCCGAGGTTGACGGAAAAATCCTCGCCCATCCCGGCGACCGTAAACTTGTTGGCGAACAGGTAAGCCAGCACCGTAGCGGGAATGCTGATGTACAGCAGCTCGTAGCGGCCTTTCAGCACCACCGAGAAGTCCCCGTGCAGCCACGATGTCATGCTTTGAATCAGATCGTATTTATAGGCGAAAAAGGTCGTCATCGATTCGATGAGATTGCCGAGCATCAGACCGACAAGCGGAATGAAGATCGTATCCTTAAATTTCACCCGGTCGAGAATTTTCATAAACACGTATGTACCGGCCAGCGAAAATATAAAAGCGACGGACATTTTCTGCAGCGGAGTCGCCTCCGTAAAGATCAGCAGGGCGACCAGAATGCCCAGACTGGCCGAATCCATCGTGCCCGCGGTCGATGGGGAGACGAATTTGTTACGGCTGAGCTGCTGCATAATGAGGCCCACGATGCTCATGCTCATGCCGGCGATCAGAATGCTGATCAAGCGCGGGAACCGGCTGATCATCAGCACCTCGACCTTCTCCTCGTTCCACTGCACGATATCGGTCAGCGTCAAATCTTTCGCGCCAATGAATAAAGAAGCAACGGATAAAACAATCAGGGCAAGGACCAAATAAGTTTTTCTCATAACATTTCCTAACAATAGTTTAGTAGTAAAATAATTCGATAATGATTTTCATTATCAGTGAAACGATATTGAGAATCATTCTTAATGGATAATCTTAAACTATATTAGACAACACGGCTGTGTCAGTCAAGGCTTTTTTCGAAATTTACCAGAAACCGCCTATGCAAAAAGGCAACCACGTGAGGCGATTGCCTGAGCTTTGTTAAGAAGCGGTCAATTGAAGGAATAGAGGTGTACGAGTGGATTAGCAGGGTTCAAATATGCGGTATCAGTAAAATGTGCTATATCTTCTCGATAGGGAAAAATAAAGACAATTCACCGTTATGATCTTTAGGGTCATAAAATTCTTGAACTGCTCCAACCAATGTGTAGGTATTATTTGGTAAATAATCTTCAATGATCTGATTAAATGTTTCTTTATAGGAATTTTGATTACACTTAACCACAACATATTTAAATGATGGAATGACCCATTTAACCCAGCCATGCGGGGCTTCAGCATCGTCTAAAACCTCACACCCCGCTAAGTATTTCCCCTCATTTTTCCACCTTTCAAACTTTCCATCAACATCACTCATAGCACCCCAAACCCCAACAATACTACCGTCAGAATTCAATTTTGCAAGATTGCTTATTTCAGCAAATTTACTGTTTGCATCTTTCCATAATGGCGGTATCCAAACAGGACCTTCTATGGCAAGTCCCTCCCCCATCTTGCCGATAACTGTAAATTTCCGTTTAACAATAATATCAACCACTTGTTTTCCCCCTCATAAATAAAGATTTAGCACACCCACACAAACGCATGTTTCTGTTTTGTTTTTTTCATTTGGGCTGGGAAAGGCCGGGTCCTCCGCTTTGACGAGATTAGAAATGCCGAGCAGCTTAAACATTCTCCCCAGGCGGATATTCGAGCCGAAATGGCACCAGTACATCGTAGAAGGCGTCCCCTCGGTGACGGAAAACGACTGCTCCGTTCCGCGGGGATGAACATAAACTCGCCCGGCACCGGACGGTACTGCTCGTTGCCGACCTGAATCCAGCCTTCTCCAATCCCGCACACACACCGACAGCTTGGCGAACGGCAGCTGAACCCGCAAATTCGACAGCTGGCTGTTCAGCAATTGCGCCTTTGCCGTATCCAACCCCGTCTCTCCCCTTAGCTATAAAAATCAAGCATGACGAGGTTCCGCAAGCTGCGGAACACCATCATGCTTTTGGTCATCACTTCATCGCACGAGCCTTCCGGCAAGCTTCATTCCGCCGGCGCTTGGGAATCTCCGCCATGCGCTAAATCGTAGCTGGCTCTCGCCGCCTCGACATGCGAGTAATTTACTCTTACCCATTGCCTCAGCTCTTTCATCGGTTGAAGCAGCGTTTCGCCCAGCGGGGTTAGCGAATAGTCGACGGTTGGGGGCACGGTTGGCGTAACATGGCGTCGGACCAGCCCGTCCCGCTCCAGCTTTCGGACCGTTTGCGTCAGCATTTTTTTGGAAATCCCGTCGATTCTTCTTCCCATTTCTCCGTAGCGGACGCTTCCGTCTTCCAATGCGTAAATGACGAGCGCCGTCCATTTGTCGGATATCAATTCAAGAACTCTGCTGTAGCCGCAAGTCGCCGGTGAGATGCCGGATGGTCTTGTTTTGGGCGAAGATGTCAAATGATTCCCCTCCTATGCACCTCGAAGTACCCAGGACACCAAAAAGTTCCTACTTATGTAATTTTAGTTTATGTACTATTGTATGTCTATACCGCTCATCAAAGTTGAAATCTTTAAGCATGAGCGGGCGTACAAGCGAATATATTGCTTTACTAATGGGAGGAATGAACATGTCAAATCTAATGAAAGCCCGGCCCAAGCTGTATGTGATGGATAACGGCCGGATGAGCATGGACAAAAACTGGCTGATCGCCATGCACAATCCGGCGACGATCAGCAACCCCAATGCGCAGACGAAGTTCGTGGAATTTCCGATCTATACCGTATTGATCGATCATCCGGAAGGGAAAATTTTGTTCGATACGTCCTGCAATCCGAACTCGATGGGCGCCCAAGGACGTTGGACCCAAGCGACCCAGCAGGCGTTCCCCTGGGTAGCAAGCGAGGAATGCTACCTGCCTAACCGGCTGGAGCAGCTGAAAGTAAGACCCGAGGACATCAAGTACGTGATTGCCTCCCACCTGCATCTGGACCATGCCGGATGCCTGGAGATGTTCACGAACGCTACGATTATCGTCCACGAAGACGAGCTGAACGGTGCGCTGCAATCCTATGCCCGCAATCAAAAAGAAGGCGGCTATATTTGGGCGGACATCGATGCGTGGATCAAAAACCATTTGCAGTGGAAAACGATCAAGCGCACTGAAGATAACCTGGATCTGGCCGAAGGCATCAAGATTCTTAATTTTGGAAGCGGCCATGCCTGGGGCATGATAGGCTTGCACGTCGACATGCCGGAAACGGGCGGAATCATCCTCGCTTCCGATGCCGTCTATACGTCGGAAAGCTTCGGCCCGCCGGTCAGGCCGCCAGGTATCTTGTACGATTCGCTCGGTTACCGGAGCGCAGTGGAGAAAATCCGCACGCTGGCTAAGCGAACGAACTCTCAAGTGTGGTTCGGACATGATGCGGATCAATTCAAAACGTTCCGCAAATCGACTGAAGGATATTACCAGTAAAAATTTTTGAACTTTCGAAAGGAAATGCCCTGTTTGTATCGAATAGTTTTGTATCGATATTCTGACGCAAAGCATCAGACAATTGCATACTTGATCGATAAGGTGCCTTTGCGCAGAGCAAAGGGTAACAGGGAATCGGGTGTAAATCCCGAGCGGTCCCGCCACTGTATTCGGGGAGTTTCTTTCCATGACGTCACTCGATTCACCCGTCGGGGAAGGCGAAAGAACACGACGATCCGAGAGCCAGGAGACCTACCTTATAGATGCACCCGAAAGCCTTCGCGGAAAGGAGAGGTGTACGAACCTAGCCGGACAATGACCTGCGCGCATTGTCGTTTAGCGGCGTGCGCGTACCCAAGACCCATCCTACAGGATCGGTCTTTTTTTGGTTTACGAGTATCGTTCAGGAGGAACAATTTATGAAAAAGAAAAAGACGATCGGCACCTTGCTTTTGGTAAGCGGTTTAACGCTGTATTTATCGTTGAACGCGCCCGAATCCGCTTACGCCATGCACATTATGGAAGGATTTCTTCCGTTCGGCTGGGCCGTTTTCTGGTGGGCCGCCTTTCTGCCCTTCTTCATTCTCGGGCTGCGGGCGCTCCGGAAAATAACGAAGGAAACGCCGGAGCTGAAAATTATGCTCGGTCTGGCCGGCGCCTTCACCTTCGTGCTGTCGGCGCTGAAAATTCCGTCCGTGACGGGAAGCAGCTCCCATCCGACGGGCACGGGGCTCGGAGCGGTCATGTTCGGTCCGCTGCCGATGAGTGTGCTGGGCTCCATCGTGCTGCTGTTTCAAGCGCTGCTGCTTGCCCACGGCGGTCTGACGACCCTCGGGGCCAACGCATTCTCCATGGCCGTCGCGGGTCCGTTCGTAGGCTACATGGTGTACAAGGGAATGATGAAGTCGACCGGCAAGCAGAAGCTGTCCATCTTCACGGCGGCGGCGCTCGCCGACTTGTCCACCTACATCGTGACGTCGCTTCAGCTGGCGCTCGCTTTTCCCGCCGAGCAAGGCGGCGTAGCAGCCTCGCTTCTCAAATTCGGCGGCATCTTCGCCGTAACGCAAATTCCGCTGGCGATCAGCGAAGGGCTGTTGACCGTATTAATCTGGAACTGGCTGCAGGCCTACAGCTCGGAAGAGCTGTCGCTGCTGCAGCGTAAAATGAAAGGAGCGCGCGAGCTGTGAAAACCGCAACCAAAAACATCCTGCTGCTTGTCGCCGTCGTCCTGCTGGCCGTGCTGCCGCTGCTCTTCGTAAATGGAGAGTTCGGCGGTGCCGACGGCGCCGCCGAAGAAATGATCAAGACGATCCAGCCGTCCTACGAGCCCTGGTTCTCGTCGCTGCTGGAGCCGCCGGCCGAAACCGAAAGCATGCTGTTCGCGCTGCAGGCCGCCATCGGAGCCGGATTTATCGGGTACGTGATCGGTCTGTTCCGGGGTAAGGCGTCCAAGTCGAAGCCGCAATGATTCGGCTGATCGATTCGCTTTCTTACAGCAACCGGCTGCGCGGCATGTCCCCGATGTGGAAATGCGGCTTCGCGGCCGCGCTGTTCATGCTGTCGTACGGATCGCATCCTCCCGTCCAGGCGGCGATTTTCGCCTGGATGATCGTGTGGGTCGTCCGGTATGCCCGAATTCCGCTAAAAGCCCATATGGTGATGCTGGGAACGGCTTGCCTGTTTTTTATCGCCAGTCTGCCGGCTCTGCTCATCGAGATCCAGCCGGGAAGCGCCGCCGCTCCCGGCTCCTCTGCGTTCGTTCTATGGTCCCGGCCGTACGGGTCCGTCTATATCACCGAGACAGGGCTGCATACGGCTGCGGCGTTGTTCATGCGGGCGGCGGCCTGCTTGTCGGCCGTTTCGTTCGTCATGTTCACGACCCCGGTGGCCGAGCTGTTTCAAGTGATGAAACGGCTGCGGGTTCCGGCTCTCGTGCTTGAGCTGATGCTGATCACGTACCGCTTCCTGTTTATTTTGACGGAGACGGCGCACGATCTGTATACCGCGCAGCGGGCCCGCGGAGGACACAACGGCTTTCGCGGCAAGCTGAACGACACGGCGATGCTGATCGTCCGGCTGTTCGTCAAGACGATGCATCGCTACAAAGGATTGTCGCACGGTCTCGTCTCCAGAGGATTTACCGAGGAAATCCGTCTTGCCCCTTACCGGGCCGGTACGGTTCCTGCCCGATACCGCCTCGAAAGCGGCATCGGCGTCGCGATATTATTGCTGCTGGAGTGTTGGCTCCGCTGGAGGGGAATCGTATGAAACCGATGTTGGAAGCGCTGGACCTCCGGTACAGCTATCCCGGCACCCGGGAGGAAGCGCTGCGCAGCTTGACCTTAACGATACCGCAAGGAAAAAAGACGGCGATCTGCGGCCATAACGGGTCCGGCAAATCGACCTTTTTCCTGCATGCGATCGGCATCCACCGCCCCGCTTCGGGACAGCTGAAGCTGAAGGGCGCGCCTCTATCGTACCGCCACGACGACCTGCTGCGGCTTCGGCGGCAGATCGGTCTTGTTTTCCAGGACCCGGAGCAGCAGCTGATCTTGAATACGCCCTACGAAGACGTCTCCTACGGTCTGCGCAATGCCGGACTCCCGGAGGATGAGATTGCCGTCCGTACGGAGCGGATGCTGCTCTCCATGGGGCTGAAGCCTCTCGCCGCCACCCCGATTCACCAACTGAGTCTGGGGCAAAAGAAGCGCGTCGCGCTGGCGGGCGTGCTCGTGCTGGAGCCCGAGCTTCTGCTGCTGGACGAGCCGACGGCTTACCTTGACCGCTTGTCCGAGCGGCAGCTGCTGGAGGAGTTGGACCTCGCCCAAGAGCAAGGGATTACGGTCGCGATGGCGACCCACGACATGAATCTGGCCTACGCTTGGGCCGATTGGGTGCTGGTCATGGACCAAGGCGTATGCTGCATGGCAGGTCCGCCGCACGAAGTGTTCGCCGACGAAGAGAAGCTGCGCCAGCTTGGTTTGGAGCCGCCGATGCTGCTGGAGCTTTGGCAAGCGCTCCCGGCGGCCGTTCGCAGAAGCCATGCCCCGCCCCGCAGCATCGAAGCGATGAAAGCTTTTTTGCAAAGCGGCTATGGGACCGCAGGCGCTCTTTAGCAGCGAACCAAACGCCCCGTCTTCGCTGGAAATATCGCCGTTTAAAAATAACACTTGTATCATTATCGGTTTAGTTGTATATTGTTACAGAATCACAACTGAATATCGTGGGAACAGGTGCTCCCCTACGTTCGCGTATCGGAGCTTAAAAGGGAAGCCGGTGAAAAACCGGCGCGGTCCCGCCACTGTAACGGAGGAGTTTTACGCCATACTTAGCCACTGATCTGCGGATTGGGAAGGCTGGCGCAAGACCTTGATTCCGGAGCCAGGAGACCTGCCTGTTCTGACAGCACTGCTTTACCTACGGAAGATAGGGAGGTGTTAAAGATGGCAGCCGCCGTGCGTATTCAACGAGGGGCATCTTTATCCTTTTTCGCTTTAGGGTAAAGATGCCTTTTTTGTATGTTCAGGATTCAAATAACAGACAAAAACAAATTTGAGGAGGCTCGTAAACATGAGTCGGATCGTAAGCAGCAATATCGGGTACCCGCGCATCGGGGCGAAACGGGAATGGAAAAAGCTTCTGGAATCGTTCTGGGCAGGCAAATTGCCGGAGGAACAGTTCGTAAGCGGGCTGGAAACGCTCCGCTTGGCACATCTCAAGGTTCAGCAGGAAAAAGGAGTCGGGCTGATTCCGGTAGGCGATTTTTCGTTATATGACCATATGCTTGATACGGCGGCGATGTTCGGGCTCGTTCCGGAGCGTTTTGCTTACGACGGTGGTCCGGTCCCTCTCGCCACCTATTATGCCATGGCCCGCGGAACCCAAGGCGCTCCGGCGTGCGAGATGACCAAATGGTTCAACACGAACTATCACTACATCGTGCCCGAGTTGAACGGTCTGACTCCGGTATTGACCGTGAATAAGCCGCTGGAGGCTTACCGCGAAGCGAAGCTCAAGCTTGGGGTCGACGGGAAGCCGGTCCTGATCGGACCGTATACGTTCCTGAAGCTGTCCAAAGGCTATGCGCCGGAGCAGTTGGACGCCTTGATCGAATTGTTCCTGCCGCTGTATAAACAAATTTTGGCCGAGTTGGAACAGGAAGGCGCCGCGTGGGTGCAGATCGACGAGCCGATTCTGGTTACATCCTTATCCGAGACCGATATGGAGCGAATTGCAGACATTTATTCGCAGCTGCACGCTGCCGCACCCGGTCTGAAGCTGATGCTGCAGACGTATTTCGATTCGGTCGAGCACTACGAGCGGACGGTCGCCCTGCCGGTTCAAGGCATCGGACTCGATTTCGTCCACGGAGCAGAGCGGAATATCGCCGCCCTGCGGACACATGGGTTCCCGGCGGACAAGGCACTGGGCGTCGGATTGATCGACGGGCGCAACGTATGGCTGTCCGACCTCGAAGCCAAGCTGCAGCTGCTGGATGAGGTGTCCGCTTTCGTCCCGTCGGGGACGTTGATCGTTCAGCCTTCCTGCAGCCTGCTGCACGTCCCGGTGACGACCCGGACGGAAGAGCAGGCGAACGTCGATCTGCTGCCTTTCCTGGCCTTCGCCGACGAGAAGCTGGACGAAGTCGTTCTGCTGGGCAAGGCGGCGGCCGGAGAACGAACGGACGCCGTACGGTCCGGGCTGGAAGCAAGCGCACGGCTCGTCCGGGAGCTGAACGCCTCCCCGTTCCGCAACCGGACAACCGTCCGTGTGGCTACCCGGCATATTGCCGGGGGACCATCGGCCAGACAGAGCCCTTATTCCGTGCGCCATATTCTCCAGCAAAATAAATTCCAGCTTCCGCTCCTGCCGACAACGACGATCGGCAGCTTCCCGCAGACGCCGGAAGTGAGACAAGCTCGCAAACACTGGAGAACCGGGGAATGGAACGAAGCGCAGTACCGGACCTTCATTCAGGAACAAATTCAAGCCTGGATCAAGATTCAGGAAGAGCTTGGCCTGGACGTGTTGGTGCACGGCGAATTCGAAAGGACGGACATGGTGGAATTTTTCGGCGAGAAGCTGGACGGCTTCCTGTTCACCCGGAACGGCTGGGTTCAATCGTACGGCTCCCGCTGCGTCAAACCGCCGGTCATCTACGGCGACGTCGAATTCGTCCAACCGATGACGGTGGAAGAAACGGTCTATGCGCAATCGCTGACGGGCAAGCCGGTCAAGGGCATGCTTACCGGTCCCGTCACCATCCTGAACTGGTCGTTCGTCCGCGACGATATCTCCCGGGAGCAAGTCGCCTACCAGATCGCGTTGGCGCTGCGCCAGGAGGTGGAAGTGCTGGAGAATGCGGGCATCGGCATGATCCAGATCGACGAGCCTGCACTGCGCGAGGGCTTGCCGTTGAAACAGCAGGATTGGCAGCATTACCTGAACTGGTCGGTTCATGCCTTCCGCTTGACTTCGGCCACCGTAAATGACACGACGCAAATTCACACGCATATGTGCTACTGCGAGTTTCATGACATTATCGACGCGATCCGCGCTCTCGATGCGGACGTCATTTCCATCGAAACGTCGCGCAGCCACGGCGAGCTGATGCAAAGCTTCGACGAGCACACGTACGATCAGGGCATCGGTCTGGGCGTATACGACATTCACAGCCCGAGGGTTCCGGCCGTCGACGAGATGGTCCGCACGATTGAACGCGCGTTGTCCGTTTTGGAGCCGGATCTGTTCTGGATCAACCCGGATTGCGGGCTCAAGACGCGAGGTGTCGAAGAAACGGTCGCTTCCCTGCGCAACATGGTCGCTGCCGCCGAACAGTTCAGAGCGCGCTGCGCCAAAGCGTAGCCCGCAAAGGGCCCTCCGTAAGGCGTAGAACGGCTTACGGCTCCCCGCTTCGTAAATCGTAAAAAAAAGAAACCGTTTCTTTGCACAATGGAGGCATGATCCTCATTGGAAAAGAGACGGTTTCTTTGTCGTCGCAGCCTTTGACGGAAAAAGGCCGCGCGTTAGCGTTGTTGGCTTAGCGCTGGCGGGTCAGTTGACTTTGACAAACGACCACTTTTGCGCATCCGTTCCATTGTCGCTCCACTGCTGGACCGCCGCGCCGTCAGCGGTCGAGGAGCCGGATACGTCCGCGACCAGTCCGCTCGCTTTGGAAACAAGCTTGTAATAGCCGCCGCCCGCATCGACGATACTCCACCGTTGCGCAGCGGTTCCGTTGTCATCCCACTGCTGCAGCTGCACGCCGCTGGAAGGCGACGAGTTGGGCACATCCAGCACTTTTCCGCTGTGAACGGCTGTGAGCTTGTAGTAGCCGTCCCCGGTGCTCTCCACTTTGAACTTCTGGTTATTGGCGACATAGTTGGTCCATTGCTGTATTTTGGCCCCGCTCTGCGTCGATACGTCCACGACATCCATCACCTTGCCGCTGGCCTTGGAGGCTATCGTATAAATGCCTCCGTTGACAATGCCCGGCTGCGCTTGGTACACACGTACGTAATCCACCAGCATTTGCGCCGGGAACGGTGTTGAAGGATCGGGACTGCCGGGCCAATTCCCGCCCACGGCAAGATTCAGCAGGAGGAAAAACGGCCGTTGAAACTCCTCCGTGTTCCCGGTGCCATTTTCAATATAAAAAGCGTTGTATTCCTGGCCGTCCACAAACCATCTGATATATTTGGAGTCCCACTCTATGCTGTACACGTGATACTGGGAAAAATCGAGATTGCCGGAAACCCGCCCGTAATCGGCGTGTCCTCCCGCATCCCAGTGTACGGTGCCGTTGACATGCGGATTGTTGTTGACCCGTTCCATAATGTCAATCTCGCCGCATCCAGGCCAGCCCACCGCATTGATGTTCGAGCCCAGCATCCAAAATGCCGGCCACAGCCCTTGACCGGAGGGCAGCTTGATGCGCGCTTCGATTTTCCCGTAAGTAAAGCTTTTCAAATTTTGGGTTTTGATTCGCGCAGAGGTGTAATTCATGCCGCCATAAGATTCCTTGCGCGCCGTAATCACGAGATTCCCGTCCGCAACCCGCACATTTTCGGGCCGGTTTGTATAATACTGCAGCTCATTGTTTCCCCACCCGTTCTGGCCCGTGCCGATCTCCGCAGACCAGTTGGCGGAATTTAAAGCATTGCCGTTAAATTCGTCGCTCCAGACCAGATTCCAGTTCGGGGCCGCATTCGCATCGCCGACGGGCACCAGGGCGACCAGGAGAGTCAACAGCAGAAAAAAACTTAGCAGCTTTCCTCTTTTCAACATAAAATTCCCTCCTCATTTTCGGATCAAAGCTTCTGTCCCAAAGCAGATTAAATGATAGCGTTTGCACAAGCTGTGATTTCATTATAAACGGCCTCCAATTGATTGATCAACCTAAAATATGGTTTTGTTTACATTTTGAAGAATTCCATTCATTGTCATGCCACTCGCTCCTGTGCGTCAATAAAAGCGACAGCCTCGGGCGTAACATGAAGTCCCGGGCTGCCGCTTTATTTTTTTCCTGACCGTAATCCGTCAGATTTTTAATTGCATGTTATATAAATTCGCATAGGTACCGCCCGATGCGATTAACCCTTCATGTGTTCCTTGCTCCTCCATCCCACGGTCCGTTAACACGACAATTCTTTGCGCATTTCTGACGGTGGACAACCGGTGGGCGATGACGATGGTCGTGCGATTGTCCGTCAGCTTCTCCAAGGAATCTTGAACGGCCTTCTCGCTTTCATTATCCAAGGCGCTGGTCGCTTCGTCAAAAATAAGAATGGGCGGGTTTTTCAGGAAAACGCGCGCAATGCTCAGCCTTTGCTTTTGTCCCCCGGATAATCTCACGCCGCGTTGACCGATATCCGTATCGTAACCGTCCGGTAGCGACATGATAAAATCATGCGCATTCGCCTTTTTGGCCGCCTCAATAATCTCTTCCCTGCTTGCGTCGATTTTTCCGTAGCGGATATTGTCCGCAACGGTTCCGGTGAACAAGTAGACATCCTGCTGGACAATGCCGATGTTCCTTCTGAGCGAACGCAAGCGAACCTCATTGATATTCGTCCCGTCAAGAAGAATTTGCCCCGTACTGACTTCGTAAAAGCGAGGAATCAACGAGCAGAGGGTCGTTTTGCCGGCGCCCGAAGGTCCGACCAATGCAACGTATTCTCCGGCCTTGACATGCAGAGAAACGTCCTTGAGCACGTGGTCTTGGTCTTCTTTATATTTGAAGCTCACATTTTTAAACTCCACGTTTCCCTGAACGTGCGTCAGTTCGACGGCATTATCCGCATCCCGGATATCCGGCTCCACTTCCAAAATATCCATAAACCGGTCGAACCCGGTAATGCCTTCTTGATAAAGCCCGGCGAAATTCACGAATCGCTGAATCGGCTCGATGAGGATGCCGATAAATAGAAAAAAGGTAAGCAAATCGGCCAGCGCCAAAGAAGTGTTGACGATAGCGGCTCCGCCAAAGACCACCAGGGCGACGGTAATAAGCTGCGTGAACGCAATCAACCCTTCGTGAAACCAGGTCTCGCTTTTATAGCCGTCGCTTCGGCTTTGAACAAACCGTTTGTTTTCGTAAGCGAACTTCTGCTTTTCCACCGATTCGTTGGTAAAGGATTGTACGACTCGAATCCCCGATAACGTATCTTCAAGCTGCGCGTTAATATCGCCGATCCGATCCCTGCTTCTTCTTAGCGCCCTGTTCATTTTCTTATTGAAAAACCACGCGTAAACACCCATCACGGGCAGGAAGAGAAAGACGATGAGGGTAAGCTTAGCGTCGATATGGAACAGGATGATGAAGGCGCCGACAAACTTCAGGACCGAGATGAGGATATCTTCCGGACCGTGATGGAATAATTCCGTCATGGAGAAAATATCGTTCGTCGCCCGGGTCATGAGTTGGCCTGTTTTTTGTTCGTCATAGAAACGAAACGACAGCTTTTGCAAATGATCGAACAATTCGGTTCGCATGTCGCTCTCCATCTTCGCCCCCATCACATGCCCTTGATACGAAACGAACATGTTGCAAAACGTATGCAAGGCGATCAGAACGAGCATGACCGCACCCATCGCGTAGATTTGCTCCAGCGCATGGGGTCCGCCTTCTTCCAAAACGTTTACGGTGATGTATCTGACGCATAACGGAAGTGCCAGAGTAACGGCGGATACCACAAACGCGCAAGCCAGATCCGCAAATAACAAACCTAAATAAGGCTTGTAATAAGATAAAAATTTCTTGAACCGAGTATTCAAGTCGCTTTCCTCCAATGATTTGGAGGGTTAACGAAGCGTTGCCCTCCAAGTTTTTTTCGTTTGGGTTTGGGTTGCTCCTGTTTTTCTCATATTCCTCACTCATTTCTGAAATTTTTTACGAACAACATCCTCAATTTACCATGCCCTGTAAAAAAGGATCAATCGTTTAAATCATTTAAATTGTTTTTTCCGCTTGGTAGAGCTTCCTACCCCCTGATCCAGCCCTTCTCATAGGCATAGCGCATCAATTGCACCCGGTTGTCCAAATGCAGCTTATGCAAAATATTTTTCAAATGGTTTTTCACCGTATGCTCGGAAATGGATAAAATTTCTGAAATTTCTCGGTTCGAGTTCCCTTTGGCCACGCACTCCAAAATTTCCTTTTCCCGCCCGGTGAGCGGCGAATGATCCGGAATGCTCTGCCTGACGGAGGAAAACTCCTGAAGCAGACGCACGGCGATTTCCCGGGACATCGGAGCTTCGTCGATGGCGACGGCCCGCAAATATTCATGCCAGGACGCGGGATGAAGGTTTTTCAGCAAATAGCCCTGCGCGCCTTTTTTCAGCGCCTCGAACAAATGCGTAATATCGTCCGATACCGTAACCATGACAATTTTGACATACGGGAACCGTTCTTTAATCAGCTTCGTCGCTTCCAAGCCGTCTAATTCGGGCATCCGGATATCCATCAGAATGACATCGGGCATCCACTGCTCCGCCAGCAGCACCGCTTCTTTTCCGTTCGTCGCCTCACATATGATCTCGAACTCCGGGTCCGCTTGAATAATTTCCCGCATCGCCTGGCGCGCATGCGCATGGTCGTCGGCCAGCATAATTCGAATCGGTTGACTCATGGAATGGAATCTCCTCTCTCTCCTTACCGGCGACGATCGTTACGCTCCTTCTCGCCGTCCGGATCAACGATCGTACTCCTGTGATTCCATCTAACCATACCCTCCCGCAAACCCCCATGACTCAGTCGGGCTATTTCCCGCCGGACGATCGACAATTTCGTGACAAATCCCCGGGGGAAGCGCTTCAGTCTGACTCCAAAGTGCTATATACAAGCCGGAAACGAAAGTGCTAGGATTATCCTGAAAATGAAAGGAGGCGCGTGTATGCATCGATGGATTATGGTATCCCTGTGCGGAATTGCCTGCGTTCTGGGCATGGGATTTTTGTTCGCCGAGGTGCAGCGGCATTCGAGTGAGGCCAAGCAGGAGGCGGCCGCTCCGGCCCTTCCCGATGCTCCGCTGAACGCCCAGGCCGCCGAAGCCGTCTACAAGCAATCCTGCATCGCCTGTCACGGCAACGACCTGGAAGGCAAAATGGGACCGAATCTTCAGAAGGTCGGCGGCAAGCTGTCGACCGAGCAGCTGTACAAAGTGATCCAAAACGGCCGCGGAGGCATGCCGGCGTTCAAGAGCAGCCTGAAGGACGAAGATATTGCCAACGTCTCCCGCT
The DNA here is from genome assembly GCF_024158745.1 of Paenibacillus tyrphae. GTDB lineage: Bacteria > Bacillota > Bacilli > Paenibacillales > NBRC-103111 > Paenibacillus_G > Paenibacillus_G tyrfis_A. Next base: position 97,712 of record NZ_JAMZAW010000022.1, read on the forward strand.
GGCTCGCCGAAAAGAAATAATACGCGCGGAATAGACGAAACGAACGGCGAAAAGATAACGAAACCGGAGGTTGAACAATTCACGGATGAAGCCATGGATTCAAAAGAATGGGTTTAAATTGACGGTCACCCTCCTGCTGGTCGCTCTTGCGATCTCCCTGTTTACCTGGTTCAACCAAGGGCCGCCCCTGCCGGTTTTGAAGCAGGCGCCGAACTTTGAACTGAGCGGGCTGGACGGCGGGAAGGTTTCTTTAAACGATACGAACGGCAAAGTGCGTCTGGTCGAGTTCCTGTTCACCAATTGCCCGGACGTGTGCCCGGCCACGACGTACAACATGGTCAAGCTGCAGAACGAATTAAAGAAAGAAGGCATGTGGGGAAATAAGGTCCATTTTCTATCGGTCACCTTCGATCCCGAGCGCGATACGCCTCAAGTATTCAAAACGTACGGAGACAAAATGGGGATGGATTACAGCGGCTGGACGCTGCTGACCGGGACGGAGAAACAAACGGCGGACGTCGCGAAAGATTTTGGCGTGATGGTGCAAAAGATGAAGGACGGCGGGTTCGTGCATACGGTGACTTCGCTGTTCCTGGTCGACCAGGAAGGCCAAATCCGCAAAATTTTTACGATGGGCGAAGAGATGGACAACGACGAGATTCTAAAAATGATCCGGCAAATCGCCGGATCAAAATAACGCTTACGGCGTCGGCTCAAGCAGGGGATCGGGAAGGTCCTCTGCTTTGTCTTTTTCTCTCCGATACCACTGGAAGAACACGAGGCCAAGCAGGCAGCCGTACGAAATTTCCTGCATAATCTTCATGATCACGCCCCCCAGCTGCTGGTCGGACAGCGGCGTAAGCCATGGGCTTGAGAACGTCACCGGCTCCACCGGAATCGCATAGAACGGTAAGCAAAGCAGATGCGCCCCAGCGGTGTAGGTCTCGTACATTGGCGCTTTGGCAAAAATGATGAGCGCGCAGGCCGGCGTCAGCAAAATGCCGTTTATGAAAATATACCCCATTTTTTTCAGCTCGCTCATCGCATAGATCGCCCCAGCCGGACTGAACACGGACCACCATAAAGCGAACGCCGAGAAAAACAGCAGCAAATGCAGCGCATTATGAAGCGCATAATTGGACATCGCCGCATCGAAGATCATCGGGATGTGATAGAAAGAAAAAGCGCCGTTGAACAAAAACATCGCAAAGATCGGATTGCCGAAAACAAGGATCACCCTCCGGCTCCACGGATTGTCGCTGAGCGCCCGAAAAAAACCTTCCGGCATCCCCCGGAGTAGCAGCGGCGGAACGATCAGGTACATCACGGACTGCTGAAGCATATGGATGCTGAACCAGAAGTGCCCGCCCAGATTCAGCGGTCCTCCGAGCGCAAAGTACAGCAGGAACAGCCCGACAAAAAAGCTCGCCATCTGCCGCCCGGACACCGTCCTGCCCTTGTAGCGCATGTAAAATACGGCCGCCAGCGCAACCGTCAGAAACATCTCCGGCCCCCATACCACCCGAAATCCGTACGTTTCCATCATCAACTGAAAGTCCAAGCTCAAAGCCTCCTTACCTTCTTCGTCTTCTGGCATCCCCTCCATCTTACCTAATTTCGGCCCCGGTTCCTATGACACGAAAGAGCCATCTCGCTGTCACAAAGGAGACAAGCTTTGTTCACCGGACCGACGACGAAATGACTCATTCGAGGCATGCCCTCCGGCCCGCCTAAGGCTACAATGAGAAGCGTGAAGGAGGAACTGTCATGACCTTAGCTTACAAGATGCTCATCGCCGATGACGAGGACCGGATTCGCCGCATTTTGAACCTATATTTGAATAAAGACGGCGCCGCCGTGGACGAAACCGGAGACGGAGCGCAGGCGCTGCAAATGGCTTTAGATCGCGATTACGATATTTTGCTGCTCGATTGGATGATGCCCGGTCTGAACGGTCCCGAGATTTGTCGGCTGCTCAAACAGGTCAAAACGACGCCGGTGATCCTGTTGACGGCCAAAACGGACGAAAGCGACCGCCTCCTCGGCTTCGAAGCCGGAGCGGACGATTATGTGCTGAAGCCGTTCAGTCCGCGCGAGTTGATCTGCCGCATCCATGCCATTCTGAAGCGTACCGCTCCGGGGAGGCTCCGGCTGGAAAACAAATCGCGCCACGACGTCGTGCTGCCGCATCTGGTCATCGAGCACCTGGCCCGGCGCGTGCTGATCGACGGTCACGAGATCGCTCTGACTTTGAAAGAGTACGACCTGCTGCGTTATTTTGCATTGAACGAGAACAGGACGTTGACTCGTGAAGAGCTGCTGAAGGAAGTATGGAAGTACGAGGTGATCGTCGATTTTCGGACGGTGGACTCCCATATCCGGCGCATCCGGGAAAAAATGCACGCTGTTTCGCCGCATGCTGCCACGATGCTTCGCACGGTTTGGGGCATAGGCTACCGCTTGGATGTGCCTGCTTCGTTTGCGTTGAAGCAAAAAACCGTTATCGAACGATGACGATAACGGTCGGACAGAGCATTGAGACAATAGAGGGGTACGAGGGGTGGGGTATCTACTTCCGGTCGCTGCTCCACCCCACAAAGTGAAGTTGAATCAAGGAAGCCTAGTCCGAATACTTTGCGGGGACCCCGGGTCTGCAGGAAATTTTTATTGGAAGCTGCTTAGCAGCGGGTATTTCCCGCAGACAAAGGCGAACGCTATCGCTCCTCCAGTAGATACCCCACCTCCGTATGTTTCTCTATTCTTATCAAAACCCCTTTCTCAACTAACTCGCCGTTATAGAGGATGACGATAACGTTTTTTTGCTTCCGCACATATACATTTCAAGCAGTTTACAACAGCAGGCCCGCCTCCAGCTTGCTCAACGCTTCGTCCAGCAATACGGCGAAGTCCGCATCCGGATGTTCCGCATAGTATAGCATTACCGAGATATTGACGCCGATGATCGCTCCGGCGAAGGTTCGCACGGCTGCGTCGTCCGGCTCCCGGCCGGTGCGCTTGGCTGCCAGTTCCGCGATCAGTTGCATCGTCTGCGTCAGGCTGTTCAGCGATGCGGCCCGCAGCTCCGGCACCGTCATGATGAGCTCATTTCGTTCGCGCATCGTGGCGAGCTCATCGGCAGACATGTCGGCAATCGCCGAAACCATGGCCCCGCGCACCGCCTGTAAAGGACTCAGATGTGATGGTTGAGCTTCAAATGCGTCAACGAGAACGGGGTCGTAATTGTCTCTTAGCAGCACGTCCTCCTTGGTGGGAAAGTACCGAAAAAAAGTGCTGGGCGAAATCTCCGCTGCCTCCGCAATCTGCTCCACCGTCGTGGCGTTATAGCCCAGCTCGCGGAACAGCCGCAGCGCATGCATTTGAACCACTGCCATGGTCTTTGCTTTTTTGCGCTCGCGCAGCCCCATGGTTCGTTTATCGTCCGGTGACACCTTGCTCACTCTCCGATCTTGTTTTATTTATAGCCTCCTGCCGGGATGGTCCGCTCCAGAAATTGCTCCAATTGATGATCCCGATCCTCCATCGCAAATTCGGCTAACAGCCGCTCTCCCTCGCCCGATACATCGGCGGCCAGCACGGTGCGGACCGCGTCCGCGTTAAAAAATTCCCGCGGCGATAAGATCAAGCTGTTCATCATCATGTATTTTCCGAACAATTCCATATCTAGCTTGCCGACGGCTTGCTTGCGGTACAGTTCAAAATATTTTTGGGCGAAGGCGATCCCTTCCCGCGAATGCGATCCTGCATATTCCACGCCGGGCCAGCACAGGTCGGCAACGGCGGTAAGCCACCAGGCGGGATCGATTGCCTCCTGCATTCGCCTTAATGCCTCGTGTTCGAAGAACGGCTTCGGATGTTTACGCCGTTCGCGCAATTGAGACGCCAGCAATTCCGCTTCGATGGCAGCGACGGTAATCCCTTGACCGTAAATCGGATCAAAGTTGCAGAGCGCGTCCCCCATCACAAGCAGCCCGGACGGCCACCGCTCCATCTGCTCAAAGCGCTGCCGGAAGCATTCCGGCACCCGATACCCGCGCGGCGGCCCCAGAGGCTCGCACGCTTGCAGCAGCTCGGCAATCGAAGGGTCCAGCAGAGCGGCCAACTCCTGTTCGTATAGCCCGGCATCGGTTGTCGGGTAACGCTGCCCGCCCGCGTAATACAGTACGACTTCGGCCGTATCCTGTTCAACCGGTCCGAATACGGCGGTGCCGATTCCTTTGGCCGGAACGCCTTCGGTGACGACAACGCTCCATTGCTCCGCAACATGCGGAGGGATTCTGTAATACCGCGTGCTGTAGCCGAGCGAGGCTTTCAGACGTTCCGGTTCCGGCACGTGATAGCCGAGAGCCTGAAGCCATTTTACCAGCTTGGAGGAGCGACCGCTAGCATCCAGCACGAGATCGGCTTCGAGCGTCGTTGACTGCGCCGTCTTGCTCCGTTCCCGAACCGCAACACCTGTTACTTTTGCGCCGTCCGAAGCCATCTGCAGCCCAGTCGCTTCGTACCCGTTCGCAAACCGCACATTGGGGATCGCTTGAAGGCGCCGGCGAATGACCCATTCCAGCAAAGCTCGGCTGGCGCCCGCACCTTTCCGGTCAACCACTTCCATGGTTCCGTAAACACTGACGGACCGGATGCGCTTGCCCTCTTTCATGAAAGCCCCTTGCGCCAGTAAATCGTCCGTCCAGCCGGGGAACAAGCTCTCCAGAATAAGCTTACCGCGCGGCAACAGCCGGTGCGGATGAAATGCTTGAGGCGTGCCCGGACGGTTCTCGGGCTTGTCCGGAAAGTCGTCCTTGTCCACGACGAGAACTTCGTCGTAATGCTCCGATAGCACCCGCGCAGCCAGCATTCCAGCCATACTCCCCCCGATGACCAATGCTCTTCCCTGATTTGGATCGTTATTCATACTCGCAGCTCCTTTTTCAGATCGTCGGATTATTTTGATAGTTACATTATAATGATAATATATGTCTTTTGATAGTTACTGTCAAATTTTAAAATAAACACCGCTCAACATAAAAAGAAAACCGCTCCCCGGAAGGAACGGTTTACCTGAACGAATATTGTCCGCTGAACGGATAACCCCGATTAGACTGCTTCTGCTCTTAATTTTTTCCGAATCAGCCGGATAAACGATTCTGCGACCGGCGTTAACGGATGATCTTCGGCTGTGCATATCGCAATCGGCCGTTTCAGCTCGACATCCCGGACATACACTCGGGCTACTTCGCCCCGTTCGATATATTCGCGTGCCGCCGAGATGAGATTTGCTCCATACCCCGCTCCGACTGCTCTTATCGTCTCGTGCAGTCCGTTAAACTGCATCCCGATCTTCGGCTGCCTTACGTTATAGGTCCGGCACATCGACAGGAATCTTTCGCGGGTTGAGCTTCCCTCCTCCCGGATGACGAACGTTTCTTCCATCATTTCCTTTAAAGAAGCTTCGCGGTTCGCCAAAGGATGCCCGGCCGGAACGATGAACCACAGCTCGTCGTCGAACAGATGCTCCCATTTCATTCGGGGCTGCTCCCAGCCTCCCGCAATAACGGCCACGTCTGCCCGGTGCTCGCTCAGAAGAGCAAACGCTTCGCGGGTATTGACGGTGATGACGTTGATGGCAACGTCTTCATGCCGGGTTTTGAAATACGCGATCCATCTCGGAAGCAGCACGGTTCCGGGGAGGTTGGTCACGGCAAGCGTCAGCTCTCCCCGTCTTCCCGCCGCAATGTCTCTCATCCGGTTCTCGATTTCGCGCTCCGCAGCGAACAGCTTGCCGGATAGAGCGTACAGCTCCCGGCCCGCATACGTCAAAGCAATGCCCCTGCCCTCAGGCCGAACCAGCTTGAGGCCGATTTCTTTTTCCAAATTTCTTAGATGCTGGGTGACGGCAGGCTGACTGATGCGAAGCTCCTCTGCCGCTTGGGTTACATGGCCGGTCCGGGCTACGGCATGAAACACTTTAAGCGCATGCAAATTCATGGCTATCCTCCGTTCGCACGGAATTCATAAGTATAACTTATCGGTTGGTTATCATTATATATTAGTTTTTTGCGAGGGGGTGAACTATTTTTAGTATGATCGGCTAACGTTAAAGCATCGTATGTGGAAGAGAGTGAATGCGCAATGGATAAGACAACCCTTCGCGGGAAAAAGGAAGTGCTGCGGATCTCATGGATTACGGCGCTTTGTCTGACGGGGGACTCGATGCTGTACATCGTGCTGCCTTTGTACTGGAAGGAAGCCGGTCTGGACTCGCTCGTTCAGGTCGGTATTCTTTTGTCCGTCAACCGGCTGGTACGGCTGCCCTTAAACCCTATCGTCAGCCGGATTTACCGTCATATCAGCCTGCGGCAAGGCATGCTCGCAGCGGTCATGCTGGCGATCCTGACGACCGCCTCGTACGGGTTCATCCACACGTTCCCCCTCTGGATTGCAGCGCGGTGCGTCTGGGGTCTGGCTTGGTCGTTGTTAAGGCTTGGCGCCTATTACGCCATCCTGGAGCTGTGCCGGGACCGCAACGAAGGCCGATTGTTCGGCCTGTATAACGGTCACTACCGGTTGGGGAGCCTCGTCGGGATGCTGCTCGGAGGCGCCCTTGCCGAGATGCTGGGGCTTCGTACCTTGGCATGGCTTCTTAGTGCAGCGACCGTTTGCGGGGTTCCTTTTTTGCTGCGGGGCCTTCCAATAGACGATGTGCAAAAGAAATCCGTCCGGCAGGTGGAGGCTTCCGTTCCGATCCCGCAGCAGCACTCCGGAACAGCCTCATTCATGACCGTGCTGAAAACGAAAGACGTCCCTTGGCTGCTCGCCGCCGCTCTAGGCTCGGCTATGATTTATGAAGGGATGCTGACCTCCACGCTCAGCAATTATGCCGAAACGAGACAAGCCTCGATGACGATCCTCGGCCTTACGCTCGGCAGCGCGTTTATCGCTGGGGGACTGCAGGCGCTGCGGTGGGGCTGGGGCCCCTTCCTGTCGCCGTTCATCGGCAGCCTGTCGGATCGGCAGTCCAATAAAACCCGCCTGCTGACGTGGACGATGGGCGTAGCGGCTGCCCTGCTGTTTTTGTTTCCGCTGCCTTTGCCAACGTGGGGCTGGATTGCTGCAGCCGTGGGGCTTTTGATGACATCGACCTGTACGACGACGCTTATGGATGCCTTGGCCGGCTCCGTCTCCGGCACGCTAAACATGCACAACCGAAGAACCGTCATGACGGCCTATTCCGTCACGTTGGACGTGGGGGCAGCGCTCGGTCCGGCCGTTTCGTTCTGGGTAGTGCAGCAGGCGGGGTATCCTGCCGTTTATTGGGGGGCGGCGGCGATGTGGCTCGGACTTTGTTGTTGTTTTTTCGTTGCGAAATCGTTCGCGAAGCAATGAATCGCTCCATGACTCAGGAAGAAGCCGAAGAGATCGCCGGCTAGCAGTACGAGGAGCCTTATTCTTTTTACAATATGGACGCCGATCCGGACGATTATGAGGAATTTCTTGATCCGGTCAGGAGAGGCAGCCGTTACTACAGCGTTTATACCGATAGCGGACTTATGGGATTCTTTTCTTTTACACCGCAAGAGCAAGAAGCTATTGAAATCGGTCTGGGGATGGCTCCCGGCTGCACCGGCAAAGGACAAGGAGCCGCTTGCGTGCGGGAAGGAATGGCGCTTGCCGAAAAAGCTGGATTTGTGCAGACAGAGACGTTTGTTCAGCAGACGAACGGAGGCAGCTATGATTTTATCCGGATGGTTAAAAAAGCAAACCGGGCTGCCCCGCTGTAAAACGATCGCAGAGCAGCCCTCGCCTTGATAAAGCTATGGTTATTCGAAACCTTTGGCACGTAGGTTATTCAAGCTCGTTTGAAGGCAGTCGAACGGATTTTTGCCGTAGCAATCATCCTGTTCGACGGCTCCCCACTCGATGCCGATCTCCCGGCACGCGTCCAGGATGCGCTCGAAATTCATGTTGCCTTCGCCGACTTCGGCAAAGCGCTGCTCCTGTTTGGCCGTTACGGCCATATCCTTCAGGTGAATGACCTTCATCCGCCCGTCAAGCTTGCGAATCCAATCGGCCGCATCGCCTCCGCCCGCTTGAGCCCAATACACATCCAACTCAAAATGGACCGCCTCCGGATCGGTCTCCCGAATCAGGATGTCCATTCCCGTCGCTCCGTCGAACTTGACAAATTCAAAGCTGTGGTTATGATAAATAAACTTCAGCCCCGCGCTGTCCAACTGTCGGCCGATTCCCGTCGCCTTGGCGGCAAACGCTTCGTAGCCTTCCCGGCTGGTGCGATACTGCTGCGGCATGCCGCCCAAGCCGACATAACGGCAGCCCCATAAGCGATGCTTCGCGATAACCTCGTCCAGCTTGTCCGTCAAATCCTCGTATCCGATATGCGTCGCGCAGATCGTCAAGCCTTCGCGGTCCGTTATCTCCTTAAGCGCCTCCGGTTCGATCGGACCAAGTCCGGACACCTGAATCGCTCGATATCCAATTTCTTTCACCCGCTTAAGCGCAGCTTCGATATCCTCCGGCGTTTTCAGAAAATCCCGCAGCGTGTACAACTGAGCAGCTAATTTCATCAGTATCTCTCCCACGTTTTGTCATCGGTTTAATTGTATTATTTTAGAATAGTCATTCACCCCCATCATACCAAAGTTTCCCAGCCACAGCCATAGGAAAACGGTTACTTTTTCATCCCCGTGCTCGATAAAAAGCTTCCTTCAAACGGCTCTCTAGCCTGCCCAAAGGAAGCTTTTTCTTTTCTTATCCCGTCTGTTGTCCTTCCAGCCAGCGAACCGCTTCTCCGAAATGGTCGCCCGACCGCTCTAAAGCAGCGGACGCTTCCTGCCTGTCGATGCCGAACCGGTGCATCAGAATCGCCAGGCGCGCATCGCCTTCGGCCCGCCGGGCCAGCTCCTCCGCCGCAACCCGGTCCGCTCCGGTCGCTTCGCCTATAATGCGCACGACTCGGTCGCGCAGCTTGGCGTTCGTCGCCTGCACGTTCACCATCAGGTTGCCGTACACTTTGCCAAGCTGAACCATCACCGTTGTACTGATCATGTTCAGCACCATCTTTTGCGCGGTGCCGGCCTTCATGCGCGTCGATCCGGTGACCACCTCGGGTCCGACCGGCACCTCGATGCCGTGTACCGCCGCCCCGCTAAGCTCGGTGCCCATATTGCACGAGATGCCGACGGTCAAGGCGCCGAGGCGGTTGGCCTCGCGGATCGCCCCCAGCACATACGGCGTCCGGCCGCTCGCCGTAAGGCCGACGACCGCGTCCGCCGCCGTCGCATAGCGTGCGATATCCGCCGCCCCGGCTTCGATGTCGTCCTCCGCATTTTCGACGGGGTTCATTATCGCCGTCTCGCCCCCGGCAATAATGCCGCGCACAAGCGATGAATCGACCCCGAACGTCGGAGGACATTCGGACGCGTCCAGAATGCCGAGCCGGCCGCTCGTGCCGGCCCCGATGTAATAAAGCTTGCCGCCCTGCTGCAGCCGCTCCGCAATCGCGGTGATGGCTTCTTCGATTTGCGGCAGCGCAGCTTGCACGGAAGCGGCAATCGTACCGTCCTCGCTGTTGATCGTCTCGATGATTTCCCGCACGCTCATCCGGTCCAAATGAACGGACTGTTCGTTGCGCTGTTCCGTAACCGGCTGCCGTTGTTCGTTATGCGTCATAAAATCTCCTTCCCTTCTCGGCTCCTGATCGCAATAGCTGCCATTCTCATCCCGTCTTACTTGACCGCGCCCGCTGTCATGCCGTCCATAAACTGCCTGGAGGAAACGGCGAACAGCACGATCATCGGCAGCGACGACAAGGTTAGGCCCGCGAACAGCACGCTCCAATCGGTGGAGTATTCGCTGAACAGCGTCAGCATGCCGACGGGAATCGTCTTTTTCACTTCGTCTTGGATGAAGATCAGCGGGAAGAAGAAATCGTTCCACACCGTGATGAAATTCATGATCATGACCGTTCCGAGCGCCGGTCTCATCAAGGGCGCCACGATGCTCAACAGCAGGCGGATATCGGAACAGCCGTCGATCCGCCCCGCCTCCTCCAGCTCCTTCGGCAGCGTCCGAAAAAATCCGGTCAAGATCAAGACCGACATCGGGATACCGATGGCCGTATACATCAGAATCAGCGAAGTAACCGTGTTCATCAGCCCCAAATTTTTCATCAGCATGAACAGCGGGACGATGCCGAGCTTAACCGGAATCATCATGCCGAGCAGGAAGAAGAAGAACAGCGCCGGATTCCAGCGGAACGGATATCTGGCAATATAGAACGAAGCCAGCGACCCGAACAGCAGAATCAGGGCGACGGATATGACGCTGACCGTCAGGCTGTTCCAGAAATAATCGAAGTAAGGCAGCTGGTCCAGCAACTTCTTGTAGGCGGCCATACTCCAGGCCTTGGGCAGCCCGATCGGATTTTTGAAAATATCGATGTTCGTCTTGAACGAAGACAAGAGCATCAGAACGATCGGATAGAGGCTGAGAAACGCAAACAGACTGGCGATAACATAATGCGACGCGCGTAAGGCCGGGTTTGTTTTCACGAAGCGTCCACCCCCTTTCTAATACTCCATGTCCCGCTTGCGAACATAGGCCATAAACAATGCGGACAGTGTAGCGATGATCAAGAACAGCACGACCGCCAGCGCCGAGCCGAGACCGACCGCCACGCCGTCGCCCGAAGAGCCGCCGAAAGCCGTACGATAAAAGAAAACCGCCAGCGTATCCGTCGAATGATACGGCTCCCCTTGCGAGCCTTGCATCGCATACACAAGCTCGAACGCTTCGAACGCGTGGATGAACGTAAATACGGTGAGAATAACGACGGACTGCGTCATCATGGGCAGGATGATCGAGCGGATCAGTCGGAACCCCTGTACCCCATCCAGCCTCGACGCCTCGATCACCTCCTGGGATATCGACTGCAAGCCTGCAAGCAGAATCAGCACCGCGAAGCCGACGCCGAACCAGCTGTTCGCGAGAATGATCGCCGTCAGCGCCGTGCCCGGCTCGCCCAGCCACGGCCTCGCCCATTCGGCAAGACCGATGTTCTTGAGCGCGAAGTTAACGACGCCGGAATTCGGGTTTAGCATCAGCTTCCACAGGAAGCCGACGACGATGACCGACAGCAGCCGCGGCACGAAGTAGGCCATTTTGAACAGCTCCGCGCCCTTCACTTTCGTGTAAATAATGTACGCTAAAATGAAAGCGATGCCATTTTGCACGATCATTTCCAGTATAAAATAATAAACGTTATGCCCGAACGCGTTCCAGAACAGCCCGTTGAACGGCTCCGTCGTGAACAGCTTGACGAAATTGTCGATCCCGACAAAAGCGCCTTTCTGAAGCCCCTTCCAGTCGAACAAGCTGTAGCTGAAAGCCGCTACGATCGGATACACGACAAACAGCGTGTAGACGGCGAGGGCAGGAACCGGGAACAGGTGGATGATCCCTCGTTTCCAGTTCAAACCCGGCTGCCTTTTGCTCGTGCGGTCCCATACCGCCGCTTCTCGATTCATTGCGCCCCGCCCTTTCTATAAAGTTTGGTCGACCGGCAGTTTATTTGGCCGCAGGCTTGAACCAGGAATCGGCGCTCTTCTGCACGATATCCGTCACCGTGTCCGGTTTTTCCTTGCCCAGGAACATTCCTTGGAGAGCCGTCTCCAGCGTAGCCTTGGTCGTCGGATTGCCTGCGCTGAAATGCACGACCATCGCATACGGCGTCGAATTGGCGGCAGCGAGCTGAATCATTTTCGCGACGAGCGGGTCGGAGGATTCCACGCCCGGAATCGTGCTCGGCTTCTTCAGATCGTCGGCCACCATCTTGCCGAATTCTTTCGTCGTCATGAACTCGATAAATTTCAAGGCCGCCTGCTTGTTCTTGGACGCCGCATTAACGGCGAACGAACCGTCCACCCAGTTGGTCACGCTCGCCTTGCCGTCGGCTTTCACCGGAGGAACCGGGAACAGATCGAGCTCAAGCTCCGGGTTCATCTTTTTCATGACTGCAATTTCCCAGTCGCCCATCACGATCATGCCCGCCTGTTCGGTGACGAACAGATTGCGCATATCATCCATGCCGAGACCCGTATAATTTTCCGGGAAATAATTTGTCAATCCTTGGAGTATCGTGATCGAGTCGGCGAACTCTTTGCTTTTGAAGTTCGTTTTGCCTGCGAGCAGGTTATTGACAAACTCGGTGCCGCCGTAAAATTGCGGTCCGAGCGCGCCGTGCGTCAGGGACAAAATCCAGCCTTCCTTGGAGCCGAAGGCAAACGGCGCAATCTTGTTCTGTTTCAGCGTATCGGCCGCCTTCATCAGCTCGTCCCAAGTTTTCGGCTCGGACAGGTTAAACTTTTTGAACAGCTTTTTGTTATAGAAAATTTGCGTCGAGCTGTAGACCGTCGGCACGCCGTATACTTTGCCGTCCTTGCCGGTCGCGGCCATTTTTGCTTCCTTCGGAATCGCTTCGAGCCCCTTGACGCTGTCGAGCGGCTCCAAGTACTTGGCGTCGGCGAGCGCGATGCCGGCCGCATACGGCCTGAGATGGATGATGTCGGGGCCGCTGCCGGTCTGCAGCGCCGTATTCAGCACCGTGTTGTATTCGGTGTTTTTGGTCGGCTTAAATTCGATTTCGATGTCGGGGTTCGTCTTGTTGAACGCTTTGATGATCTTCTCGTATACTTCCTTGTCTTCCGTCCGCCAGCTGCCCATCGTCAGCTTGACCTTCTGGGCTTCCGTCTTCTGTCCCCCGCCGCCGTTTGCCGCCGGAGCTTCCTGGGCCCCGTCCTTCACCGGGCTGCTGCAGCCTGTTGCGATAAGCGATATGGCCGCAGCGAGCGCGATTGCCGATTTCATTGTCTTTGTCCCCTTCATAATTAAGCCCTCCCTTGGGTGATGATTCGCTATTTATCCCCGACGAGCGAGGTATAAACCGTCGTATGCAGAATCGGCCGCAGCTCCCGCATGATCGGACTTCGTCCGAAATGCACCGCGTTGGTCAAAAACACGACAATCAGCTCGTGGAACGGATCGATCCACAGGCTCGTTCCGGTAAAGCCGGTATGCCCGAAGCTGCCGTGCGGCCAAGAGGCCCCGCAGGACGGCGCCCGCTCCTGACCATGCCATATTTCCCAGCCAAGCGCCCGGCCTTGATACGGATTGCGGAAGCAAGCGCCGACCGTTTCCCTGCTCAGCAGCCCGACGCCGTCCGGGTCAAGCCATGCCCGGGCATACTTGTGCAGGTCGGATGCCGTTGTGAACAGTCCCGCGCTGCCGCTGACGCCTCCCAGATGGTAGCTCTTCTCGTCATGAACGACTCCGTGCACATACCCGGTACCGCCGTCCAGCGGTTCCGTGGCGGCGATTCGTCCAAGCAGCTCGGGCCGCGGATTGAACGTCGAATCGGCCATCCCCAGCGGGTCGAACACATACTGGCGCGCGCACGCTTCGAGCGATTGTCCGGATACGACGGCGGCAACTTCCCCGAGCAAAATCATCCCGAGGTCGCTGTACACCGCCTGCTCCCCGGGCTCCGTCACCAGCTCCTGCTTCAGCACGAGAGGGATAACGTCGCGGCGCTCCGTCCGCTTGGCATAAGGAAGCTCGGGAGAAAGCCCGGACGTATGCATCAGCAGGTGGCGCAGCGTCACGTTCGGATGGCGGAAGGCACGAATATACGCTTGGACGGGATCGTCCAGCCGAAGCCTTCCCTGTTCCGCCAGCGTCAGAATGACCGGCAAGGTCACCGTGACTTTCGTTAACGAAGCGACGTCGAACATCGTGCCCTCGGTTATCTGGCACTCGGCGGTGCCGTCCGAATAGGACCCGTAAGCTTGGCTCCATCGAACGTCAGCCCCCAGCGAGATATCCACAACGGCTCCGGGAATCGCTTTTTCCTTCACCCAGCGCCGGATCAACCGGTCTACCGCGTCCCATTTCTTTGGATCGGTCATCTCTCCATCGCCGCCCCTCTTTCTAATGTATTAACACTTTTATAGCAACACTTTTGTAAACGCTATCATTAGCTTCATACTCATATTATAAAATATTATTTCATTTTGTAAATAGTTACATGAAATTTTATTTCCCAAATAAAAAAACTTGCGCCTAAAGCGCAAGGGGAGGCTGTTGAGAAAGTGATCAATTGAGGTAATAGAGGTGTACGAGGGGGCGGGGTATCTACTTCCGGTCGCTGCTCCACCCCACAAAGTAAAGTTGAATCAGGGAAGCTTAATCCAAGTACTTTGTGGGGACCCCGGGTCATCGAGAAAATTGATTGGAAGCCGCTTGTTAGCGGGTATTTCCCGCAGACAAAGGCGAACGCTATCGCTCCTCCAGTAGATACCCCACCTCCGTCTGTTTCTCTATTTTGGTCAAAATCCTCTTTTTGAACAGCCTGACTTGCGCCTAAAGCGCGAGGAGAAGTAGAAAACTCAGACAAATAATAGTGGGATATCCCGTAACAGTTCACAGCCGCCTTTGAAACCCGTGAAAATACCGCTAATTTCAATCAAATTCATGGGTAGATGGGTCCCCGGAAAGTATCAGAACTAAGGGTTACCTTCACTTGCAGGGGAAAAACAGTGGCTGGGGGATATACCCCACCTCAAGCGCAAGGACTCGGTCATTGGGCATCATGAAAAATAAGCCCCAGACTGTAGCGCGTGCCCGATGTAATCGTGCTTACGCCGTGACGGAGCGTCGTCCGGTACGTTCCGCGCGTGCCCTGCACCGGACGATGCTGCGTCGGAAAAATAAGCCCTGCTCCTTGCTCCAGCGCAATCGTATGGCCTCTGGACTGCGCTCTCGGCCTCTGCTCGACCAGCAAAAATTCGCCTCCCGCGAATTCCTTTTCCCGCTGATTCAAGACAAAGACGACCTGGAACGGGAAAAATACATCCCCGTACATATCTTGATGCAAGCAGTTATAGCCCCCAGCCTCATACTTCAAAAGCAGCGGTGTCGGACGGGTCTGTCCGTGCTCATGGCAGCGTTCCAGAAATTGCGCCAGCTCGGGAGGGTACACGGCTTCCTGGCCAAGCTGCGTCTGCCAACGATTCGCCGCTTCGGCCAGCCGGGGGTAAAACGAGACGCGCAGCTCCTGCAGCAGCGGCGGCAGCGGAGCCTGAAAATATTGGTATTCTCCGATGCCAAACCGGTACCGGGCCATATCGATCCGGGTCCGGAAGTGCGACTCCACCTCATACATGTTTATGAGCTCGCGGCACTCGTCGTTCCGCAACAAAGGCGGAAACGCTGCAAACCCTTGCTCGTCCAACGCTTGTTGGATCGAAGGCCAATCCAACCCCGCGACGCGCTTCGTTATTAAATCCGTCATACCAAAGGCTCCTTCCGTGATCGTTTCAAGAACGAAAAATTTTATAGCGGCTGCCTTCATCATAAACAAAAAGCCCGGGCAGCGTCTTTCCATATCATGCTTACCTATTTAGGATGGTGGCAGACGTTGTACAAATCATTATCATAGGCACCTCTATCATTAACAGCAAGGCACTCGCTAAAATTAGCGGAACGAAACCGCATCTATTTCAAAGCAATAGGCCCGTCTACACAAAATAGAGAACCTGTAGTGCGTAAACACCCCGGAATCAGGGAAACTGAACATTTTTCGACACGATTAAGTCACCCAGGTTCCTCTATTTACGGAGATGAGCGTCAAAAGCTTCATTAGCGCACCGCAGTTCCTTTATGTTGAAACCCGGGGCATGCAACCTCTTCAAGCCGCCGCCGATACCAAGCAAGTATCGCAGGTCCCGAATCCCGGTCATCCTCCGAACAAAAAAGGACCGCCCCTCGGCAAAAAACATTTGCCTCTGGAACGATCCCTTACCCCATTCATCTCGCTTCAAGCCTGCTCGTCAATGCCCAGCCGACGGCTGGCATCAAGCCTCGCCGCCCCCGGCGCTCCGGTTCGCCTCTGCCCGGCTCACCGCAAAATCGGCCAGCAGCCGCGCACCGTAGCCGGTCGCACCGGCCGGGTAATAGCCGCGCGCAGCCTTGGCCTGCACGGTGTTCGCCATGTCGATGTGCACCCAGCGCATCGTCTCGGCCACAAAGCGGCGCAGGAACAGCGCCGCTACGATCGCTCCGCCGTACGAAATCGGCGGAATGTTGTTCATGTCCGCGTAATCGCTGCGCAGCAGCTCCTCGTAGTCGTCGACGAGCGGCATCGGCCACAGCCGGTCTCCGCAATGCTCGCCGATGGCGGCCAGCGTGTCGACCAACTGGCGGTCGCCCCACGCCCCGGCGAGGCCCAGCCCGAGCGCTTCCCCGACGTTGCCCGTCAGCGTCGCGATGTCGATCACTTCCCGGGCACCGAGACGCCCGGCGTGCAGCAGCGCATCGGCCAGCACGAGGCGGCCTTCCGCGTCGGTGTTGCCGACCTGAACGGAGAGGCCGTTCGGGTACGTGACCACCGTGGACGGCACGAACGCCGCCGCGTCAGGCATATTGTCCGCGACCGCGATCAGCGCGACGATGTTCGCCTGCAGCTCCGAGCGGCTGATCATATCCATCGCGCCAAGCACGGCGCAGGCGCCGCCCATATCGAACCGTGCGTCGCTGATATCCCGTCCGGACTTGACGTTCATGCCGCCCATATCGAACGTAATGCCTTTGCCCACGAGCGCCAGCAGCGGCTGCGCAGGATCGGTGCAGAACGTCAGCTCGATGAGCGCGGGCTTGTACTGGCTTCCCTGCGCGACGGTCAATAGCCCGTTCATGCCCAGGTCCGCGAGTTCCCGCTCCCCATAGACGCGAACGTTCACCGGCCGCTCCGCAAACCGGTCCCGAACGATCTCGACGAGCGATTCCGGATGCAGCACGTTCGGAGGCTCGTTGCACAGGTCGCGCGCAAACATTGCCCCTTCTGCGCGAATCGCCGTTTGATTCAGCACTTCCTCATAGGAAGCCTCACTTGCGCATACAAGGTGCAGATGCTCCACCGTTCGGGCTTCCTTGCGGGACTTGTACTTGTCGAACGCATACGAACCGAGCAGCCAGCCCTCCGCCCAAGCCCGCACCGCTTCTTCCTCGGAAAGCGAGCCGTTCAGCGCCCGGACGAACGATTCCAGCATGACGGTCACGGTCGCGAAGCCTTCCTTATGAACCACTCTGGCCGCGTTCCCAGCCGCCTCGCGCAGCCGTTCGGCATCGATCCTCGCTTCCGGTCCGAGTCCAACGATCAGCACGTGCGCCTCCTCGCCGCGGCCGTAAAACCAAGTGACCGCGCCGCGGGCTTTCATCCCAAGCCGCAGCTCCAGCCGCGGAACCGGCTGTCCGGCGTGCTCCGGGCACAGATAAACGGTGACATCCGCCGTTTGAACGAAACCTGTCGTGATCTTCATCCTTTGCTCTCCCCATACAAGTGGCAAGCCACGTAATGGCCCGGCTCCTGCTCCTGGAACACGGGCGCCTTCGTCCGGCAGACGTCCATTGCGGCTGGGCAGCGGGTATGAAACCGGCAGCCGGACGGCGGGTTGACCGGGCTGGGCAAATCGCCCTTCAGCACGATTTTCTCGCGCTTCAGCCGCGGGTCCGGCACGGGCACGGAAGAAAAGAGCGCCTGCGTGTACGGATGCAGCGGCTTTTCGTAGATCGCGTCCTTATCCGCCAGCTCGACCATCGAGCCGAGATACATGACGCCGATCCGGTCGCTGATATGCTCGACGACGCTCAGATCGTGGGAAATAAACAAATACGTCAGACCGAACTCCTCCTGCAAATCCTGTAGCAGGTTCAGCACCTGCGACTGGATAGATACGTCGAGCGCGGAGACCGGCTCGTCGGCCACGATCAAGCTCGGCTTCACCGCCAAGGCGCGGGCAATCCCGACGCGCTGGCGCTGGCCGCCGCTGAATTCGTGCGGGTAGCGCTCGCCGTGGAACGAGCTTAAGCCGACGACCTCAAGCAGCCGCTGTACGTCCTTCTCCCGCTCCGCCGCCGACATTTTCTCGTGAATGAGCAGCGGCTCGGCGATGATGTCCTTGATCTTCATGCGCGGATTAAGCGACGCGTACGGGTCCTGGAACACCATCTGCATCTGCCGCCGCAGCGGACGGATGCGGGATTCGTCCAGCCGACCGATCTCCTGCCCGTCGAACCAGATCTCGCCTTCGCTCGGCGCCAGAAGCCGCGTAATCAGGCGGCCTGTCGTCGATTTGCCGCAGCCGCTCTCGCCGACGATGCTGAACGTCTCGCCCTTGCGGATGGAGAAAGATACGTTATCCACCGCCTGCAGCAAAGCCGGCTTCCCGAACCACCCTTTCTTGATCGGAAACACTTTGCGCAGGTTTTTCACTTCCACCAGCGGTTTCGTCACGCTTCCCCTTCTCCCTTCGCGCTATCGTTCTCATAGAGCCAGCAGCGGCACTTTCGGCCGCCGGTGGTCTGTCCCAGCTGCGGCTCCCGCTCGCGGCAGATGTCCATCACCGCCGAGCAGCGGGGAGCGAACTTGCAGCCGGCAGGCATGTTCGTCAAATCCGGCACGTTGCCGGGGATCGATTCGAGCCGCCGGTGATTCTGCCGCAGCTTCGGCACCGAATGAATAAGCCCCTTCGTATACGGATGCTGCGGGTCGTCGAAAATATCCAGCACGTTCCCTTCCTCGACGACGCGTCCGGCGTACATGACGATGACGCGGTCGCACATTTCGGCCACCACGCCCAAATCGTGGGTGATCAGCATGATGGACATGTCGTTCTCGTCCTTCAGCTTCTTCATCAGGTCCAAAATTTGCGCCTGGATCGTCACGTCCAGCGCGGTGGTCGGCTCGTCGGCAATAAGGAGCTGCGGATTACAGGACATCGCCATGGCGATCATGACCCGCTGCCGCATGCCGCCCGAGAGCTGGTGCGGATATTCGTCGATGACATCCTCGGCGCGCGGAATGCCGACCAGCTTCAGCATATGAACGGCGTGCTCCCGCGCCTTGCTTTTATCGTATTTCAAGTGCAGTCGGATCGCTTCCACGAGCTGCTTGCCGATCTTGAGCACCGGATTGAGCGACGTCATCGGCTCCTGGAAAATCATCGCGATGTCTTTGCCCCGGATACGGCGCATGTCGCTTTCGGACAGCGCGACCAGATCCTTCTCCTGAAAACGGACCGTTCCCCCGACTATGCTCCCCGGAGTGCCGTGCAGCAGCCGCATGACGGACAAGGACGTGACGCTTTTGCCGCAGCCGGATTCTCCGACCAGACCGAGCACTTCGCCTTTGTTCACATGAAAATCGACGCCGTCGATCGCGTTGACTTTGCCTTGATCCCGGGTGAACTGTGTCTTGAGGCCTTTCACGTCAAGTAGTTTTTGAGTCATTCGCGTTACTCCTGTTCTAATTCTTGATCTTCGGATCGAGCGCGTCTCTCAAACCGTCTCCCAGTATATTGAAGGCGAGAACCGTCAGGAAAATGGCGGCTCCCGGAAAATAAACGACATGCGGCGCGATGCTGAGGTAATCGCGGCCCATGCTCAGCATGGCCCCCCAGTCCGGGTCCGAAGGCTTCGCCCCGAGGCCGAGAAAGCTCAGACCCGATGCGGCCAAAATCGTCGTCCCGATCCGCATCGTGAAGTAAACGATCAGACTCGGAACGGTTTCGGGAAAAATATGCCGGGCAATAATCCGCACGTTGTTCGCCCCGATGGAACGGGCCGCTTCCACATACAGCGATTCCTTCGTTTCCAGGGTGGCGCTGCGGATCAGCCTCGCGAACGACGGAATGCCGAAGATCGCAACGGCGACCACGACGTTCATCAGCCCCGGCCCGAGAATGGCGACGATGCCGATCGCCAGCAGCAGATCAGGGAACGAGAACATGACGTCGCTGCTCCGCATGATCAGCCGGTCGAGCCAACCGCCGTAATAGCCGCTGATCAGCCCGAGCAGCGTGCCGATGGCTGCGCCGATCAGAACGGCGCTGAGGCCGACGGACAGCGACAGCCGGGTGCCGACGAGAATGCGGCTGAAAATATCGCGGCCGTACTCGTCCGTACCGGCCAAATGCTTCGCCGACGGACCGGACAAAATGTTGTCGTAATCCGGCACGGACGGATCGTAAGGCGCAAGCGCGGGACCGATTACCGCAACGACGACGAGCAGCGCGATGAACAAGCCTGCAGCGAACGCGAGCTTTTGCTTTTTCATTTTGATCCAAAAATCGCGGAGCGGACTGCTTTTCGTTAAAGGAACGGCCGTATCCGCAGCATGATCGATGACGATGTTTTGACTCATGGTGGTCCTCCTCAGTTCTGGCCCGACAGGCGAATTTTAGGATTGAGAACGCCATACAGGACGTCAACGAGCAAGTTGACCAGAATGAATTCGACGGCGAACAGCAGAAGTTCCGCTTGAATGACCGTATAATCGCGGAAGGCGATCGAATCGATCAGCAGCCGCCCGAGCCCCGGGATACTGAATACCGTCTCGACAATAACCGAGCCGCCGAGCAGAAAGCCGAACTGAAGCCCGGCCACGGTGATGACGGAGATCATCGAGTTTTTCATCGCATGCCCCCAGACGACCGTGCGTTCGTTCAAGCCTTTGGCCCGGCCGGTCCGGATGTAGTCCTGCTTCAGCGATTCCAGCAGGGAAGCCCGGGAGAAGCGCGCCAGCATCGACATGATGCCTGCTCCGAGCGTAATCGAAGGAAGCACGTAGCCCTCCCACGAATCGACGCCTCCGGTCGGCAGCCAGCCGAGCTGCACGGAGAACAGCTGGATGAGCAGTAGCCCGAGCCAGAACGGCGGCACCGAAATGCCCGAGACCGCGGTCAGCATACTCAAATAGTCCGGCCAGCGGTTGCGTTTCGTCGCCGAGATGACGCCGATCACGATTCCGAACAGAAGTGCCCAGCCCATGCTGAAAATCGTCAGCCAAATCGTCGGCATCATACGCGAGGCAAGCATCTCCGTCACCGGCTGGCCGGTTTTGAGCGATTGGCCCAAATCTCCCTGCAGCAGATGCGACATATAGATGAAATATTGCTCCCAGAGCGGCTTGTCGAGGCCGAGCTCGGCCTGAATGCGGCTGATGTCTTCGAGCGTGGCTTCCTTGCCGGCCACGAGCCGCGCCGGATCGCCGGGAATCAAGTGGATGAACAGAAAGATCAAGACGGAAACGATAAAAAGAATCGGAATGACGGCAACCAATCGTTTAAGCACATACTGAGCCAAGCTTTTACACTCCTCCTCTGAAAACCTGCCATTAGGCGAGATGCTGTGGTGAGCACCGCACCGGAGGGCGGGTCAACACAGCATCAGGTCAGGACTTACTTCTTGATTTCGGCTTCGCGGACGTTGATCGAGCCGTCCGGATATACTTTCACGCCTTCGAGGTAGTTTTTCTTGCCGGATACGATCTGGTCGACGGCAAGGAACACCCACGGAGCGTCTTTATAGATTTGCGCTTGAATATCGGCGTAAACGGCTTTTTGCTCGTCGGCGTTCGACAGCTTGTTTGCTTTTGCGATCAGCTCGTCTACTTTGTCGTTTTTGTAGTAAGCGGTGTTCGCTCCGTTCGGAGGGAACATTTCGCTCGCAAAGAGCGGGCGTGTCGCCGCATCGGCGTCGGCCGAGGACGGGGACCAGCTGACGTACCACATTTGCACCTTGGATTCCTGCGGCGTTTTGGCTGAGTTGATCTCGTTGGACAGCGTGCCTTCTTCCATCGGCTTCACGTCGAGCGTAATGCCTACGGCCGCCAGCTGCTGCTGAACGAACTGCATGCCTTTGACCGTTTCGGAATCGGAGCTGCCCCAGATTTCGGCTTTGAACCCGTTCTCGAGGCCGGCTTCCTTCAGGAGCGCTTTCGCTTTCTCCACGTTGCCGTCATACGGCGTTTGCTTCGCATAGAATTGCGTTTTGGACGACATGGTCGAGTCCAGCTTCTCGGCAAAGCCCGATTTGACGACTTTGATATAGGCGTCTTTGTTGATCGCATAGTTGATCGCCTGACGGACGCGGACGTCGTCGAACGGCTTCTTCGTCATGTTCATCGTGATGTAGCGCGCAATCGTCGAAGGCGTTTTATCCACGGCGATGCCGTTCTTTCCGTTCACCTGCTCCACCTGCTCGGTCGGCAGCGGATAGACGAAATCGGCTTCGCCCGTTTTCAGCATCGCGACGCGGGAACCGTTCTCCGGCACCGGCTTGAAGGTAATAGTATCCACCTTCGGCAGGCCTTTTTCCCAATAATCGGCGTTCTTCTCGATCGTCATCCGGTCGCCCTGTACCCATTCTTTATACTTGAACGGACCGGTGCCAACCGGGTGCTGGCCGATATCTTTGCCGTACTTCTCCAGCGCCTGCGGGCTGATGATCATGAGCATGGCCAGCTTGTTCAGCATCGCGGAATACGGCTGGGACAGCGTGATTTTTACCGTTTTGGCGTCCACGACTTCGGTTTTCTCCACGGCGGCGAAGCTGCGCGCCATTTTCAGGTTGTTATCTTTGTTTTTCACCCGGTCGAGGTTGACTTTGACCGCTTCCGCGTTGAACGGCGTACCGTCGTGGAACTTGATATTTTCCTTGAGCTTGAAGGTGTATACCTTCGCGTCCGGGCTCACTTCGTACGATTCGGCCAGTACGGGCACGACCTTCATATCCTGATCGAAGCCGAGCAGGCCTTGATACATCGTGCGGTAGCCGGAAATGGACAGCGTATCGGCCGCGTTGTGCGGGTCCAACGTCACGAAGTTGGCGTTGACTGCAATCGTGATGCCGTTGCCTTCCTTCTTGGCCGTCGGCTGCTGGGCCTCGCCTTGCTGCTGCGGCTTGCCTGCGCCGCCGCTACAGCCTGCAAACATCGCGCCGGCGAGCACCAATGCCGTAAAAGCTGCGAAACGTTTTTTCATGGAAAATCCCCCCGTTTTTTATTGATTTATGCTAAATCTTCCTGCCGGACGAACAAGCCGTTCATCCAAAAGAGGGAAGATCGTTACCCATAGGTCGGTGAAATCGTCCGACTATAAACGGAATACAGTTTTTCTCTCGCCTACGACGATATGGTTATCGTTTTTGATCTCCTTCGGAGCCAGCGCGTACAACCGGTCGATCGTATCGCGGTTGTCGTAGCCGATCTGCTCCAGAATCGAAGCGGCGATAATCGGCCATACGAGCTCCGAGCCGTCCAGTACTTTTAAGGCGAAGCTCATGCGCTCCTTTTTGAGCCCGAAGCCGTATACTCCTTTGGCGCCGCCCTTGGCGACAATGTTCGGATCGGTCAGCAGCGCGGTGCAGATAAAGTCGTGGCTGGCGATGATCTCCGGGTGCGCGTTCATGTAGCCGGCGATTTTCGTCACCGCCGCTCTCGTATCGGCATTTGCTATCAGATCAGGGCACGCCAGCTTCAGGTAAGCGCGAGCGATGTTTTGGAGCGGCATCGCATAAACCGGAAAGCCGCAGCCGTCTACTCCGATGCGGATGTCTTCTTTTGGATAGTCGGCCATCTCGGCCATCGCTTCCAGGCTTAGCTGCTGCGCCGGGTGGTCGATGCTCCAGTAGGTTTCGAGGTCGTAGCCGAGCTCCTTAGACAGCGCGAGAAAACCGGAATGCTTGCCGGAGCAGTTATGGTACAGCTTGCGTTTCTCCAGATGATCCCAGTAGCAGGCCGCCCGCGGTGCTTCGTTGAGCGGGTAAGTCGGACAGCACAGGATGTCTTCTTCCTTCAGCCCGGTTTTCTGCAAAACCGACTCGAGCGCCTCAATATGATACTTCTCTCCTCGGTGCGAGGCAGCGAACAGAGCCGCTTCCTTCGGGCTCAGCTTGAATTTTTCGTCGATGCCGTTCTTGATAACCGGGATCGCCTGAAACGGCTTCGCCGCCGAACGCAAAAACGTCATATGCTGTTCGTCGCCGACAGAATGCACAATCCGGCCGTTCTCGTCCATTCCGCAGACGAGGCCCATATGTACATTTTCCAGCACGCCTCCGCGGTATTCTTCCACCAATCGTTCGAAGCCCATAAGTAACTCATTTCCTTTCGGCATGTGAAGTTCAAGCTGTTCCGCTGCGGTTAACGGCCCGAGCTCCTCGCTTTGCTAACGCTTTCAAGTCGGGTTCGTCGGATCCGGAACCGCTTCAAATGATTCCTTGAACAAATTTAATTCATTTATTTTCACCACTGATGTTAATAATAACAGCCGTTTTTTTCGCTTGTCAATAAATATTTGAATAAATTGTGAAGATAAATAGCACTTTCGGAGATGGATTCGAAGAATGTAAGTTTTATTTATTCCAGTGACGGTATTAATTTCATCTCCTGTCGTTTTTGACCTACGTACAACAAAAAGACCGCCTCTCCCCCAAGCCGTTTAGCCGGGAAGCGTGCGGTCTTTCGGGTTTCAACCGTATGCCCGTTATCCGTGCGTCGTGCGTCTTCTCGCATTTCGATCAAAATTGCCGCCATCCGAGCGGTTCGGTTCGCCCGCTTCTCTTTAAGCCCGATGCCCGAAAATCCTTGCAAAATTAGCCATATTTCGCATCAAGGTATCCGTCTTCGCAAGCGGCGTCAGCTCCAGCTTACGGTTTATGTCCAGCAAGAAGGAGGCCGTATCGGCGCCTGCGAACCGATTGTCAAGCTTCGTCGTCTTCAGCTCTTGCATCAGTTGTTTCGTTTCCTCGCGATACTTGCTCACCCACTGCTCATTTTGCGGGATTTTTTGCACAAACGAAAACAAAATGCTACCCCATTCGCCGCCGCCGGTTACCGCTTCGTGCAGCTTTTTGTAAGTATCCGGTTCGAACCTCTTCATCAGCTCGTTGATGTCCACATAGTCTTCCGGTGCTCCGACCGGCCGGGATGGCGGCATTTTGTAGGAGACGCTTCCCGTGGCCGGATCAACCGTTCCCTTCGCGCCGATGACGGCAATATGATTCATGATCGCCATCAACTCGGACGATTCGCCGCCCGACATATAACGGTCCGCCACATATTTTGCCTGCGCCAATCCCGCTTCCCGCAACGCGGCGCGCTCCCCTTCGTCCGAAACGGAGCCGCCCGGCAGCAGATTGGAGCCGATGATCGTATGCACCGCATCGCTGACCTCCTGCGGCTTCCCTTCGAGCAGCCGGTTCAGCGACTCGTCGATTTGAGCCGATACGAAAATTTTGCCCACGTGGTGCTTGATTGCGCCTTCGGCCAACTGCCGGCCGGTTGGGCTGATTTCGACCGTGTCATGCTTCAAGCCGGCAATCGTCCCCGGTCTCAGACCGGGCTTGCTCTCCTGCTCGCGGATCGCGTACAGGTTCAAGATGCTGCTTCCTTCGCCGGAAACTTTCACGTTACCCCTCCTCTTCAAAATAAAAGAAAATCGACATCCTACTGGATATATCGTCCATATTCTTTCATTTATTTAGAGAAGATTCCATTTTCCATGCCCGCGCCAGCACCCTTACCCCTTCCCGGATGTCCGTTTCGGATAGACCGCCGAAGCCGAGCAGCACGGTCGGGGCCTCGTCAGCCTCCGGCCGCAGCCGGTAAGCCGAAGCCGGGTAGACGCCGACTCCTTCCCAGGCGGCTGCGCGCACAAGCTCCGCTTCTTCCTTCGCGCCGCGAACCCGAAGCAGCAGATGCAGCCCCGAGTCCGCGCCGATCATCTCGACGCCCGCCGGAAAAGCATCGCGTACGGCGTGCAGCAGCGCATCGCGCTTCTTGTGGTAGACACTGCGCATTTTGCGCATATGCCGCCCGAAGTCGCCGGATTGCATGAACAGCTGCTGCGTCTTCTGGAAAATCGGCGAGGCGAGCTGATCATAGCTGTGCCGGCGGCTGCGAAACCTCGCCAGCAGCGCTGGTGGCAGCACGAGATAGCTGAGCCGGAATGCCGGCGTCAGCGCCCGCGAGAATGTGCCGACGTAGATGACTCGGCCGTCGTCGTCGAGACTCTGCAGCGAAGGAATCGGCCGGCCGCTGTAGCGGAATTCGCCGTCGTAATCGTTCTCGACGATATAGGCCCGCCGCTCCTTCGCCCATTGGAGCAGCTTGATCCGCTTGCCCGCCGACAGCGTCATGCCGTACGGAAACTGATGCGACGGAGTCACATAAACCGCCTGCGCGCCGCTGGCCTGCAGCTCTTCGAGGCAGATGCCGTCGCTTTCCAGCCGGAGGGGCTGGCAATCGAACCGGAACTGTCCAAACAGCGCTTTTACCCCGTCGTTGACCGCTTCTTCGGAAGCCATGCAGACGACATCCTCGCGCAGCAATTGGAACAGCAAATCGAGCGAGTGGTACGTGCCCGCACCGACGACGATCTGCTCCGGCTGGCAGCGCACCCCGCGCATATGGTGCAGGTAAGCGGCAATTTCGGCTCGAAGCTCCGGCTCGCCCTGCAAATCGCCGTACAGCAGCAGACGGCTGTTTTCCGGCAGCAGACAGCGGTTCATCAGCCGGCGCCATTTCGCCAGCGGGAAGCTCTCGATATCGACGCTGCCGTAGCCGAAGTCGTAGCGGAACGGTTCATCCTGAGACGCGTGGTACGCGCGCTTCGGCGACGGTGACACGGCGGAACGTTCCACCGCCGCTTCGGCCTGCTCCTGCAAGGAGGCGGACGTGTCCAGCTCGGCGGCATACAGCCCGCTGCGCGGTCTGCTGTTCACATAGCCCTCGGCGAGCAGCTGCTCGTAGGCAAGAGCGACCGGCGACCGGCTTACGCCCAGGTAAGCGGACAGCGTGCGGATGGACGGCAGCCGCACGTTCGCCGGAATGCGGCCGGCGGCGATTTCATCGCGGATATAGCGGTAGAGCTGCATATATAGCGCTTCACCCGACGTTTCGTCGAGCCTCGGCATCAAGTCGATCATCCCGGCTTCTCCTTTGCAATAAACATTCGATGCTCCATTCTGTCACTTGAAAAATTACGAAACTGACCATTTTTCCAATGTCAAAATGCGGTTATGCTCATCTTATCATCCCATTGTGCAAAGCGGAAGACATGCATCACATCATAAAATCACGCGCTGACCCCGTCAGCCGGATGTCAGGAGGAAGCAAACCGATGACCCTTATTTTGCCACATATCGACCGGCTCACCCCTTACGCCTTGGGCGACCTTCCGCCGGATGGAAGCGCCGCGATCAAGCTGAATCAGAACGAAAATCCGTACCCGCCCTCTCCATTCGTGCTGGAGGCGCTGCGCACGCTTGGCGAAGAAGAGCTGCGCCGTTATCCCGACGCCCGCTGCGTCCAGCTTCGCGCCGCACTTTCGCGGCTGCATGGCGTCAAGGACGAACAAATCTTTTGCGGGAACGGTTCAAGCGAGATCATCTCCCTGATCGTCAAAGGCTTCATAGGCCCGAACCGGCGTCTGGCCTTACCGGACCCGTCGTTCTCGCTGTATCACACGGTGGCGGCATCTTATCATGCTTCCTCCATCGCCGTTCCGACACGAAGCGACTTTACCATCGATACGGAGCTGCTGATGGCCAGCGGGGCGGACGCGATCGTGCTGGTCAATCCGAATGCGCCTACCGGACACCTGCTGCCGCTCGAAGAAGTGGAACGGCTGGTCAGCCGCTTCCCGGGGCTCGTCGTCATCGACGAAGCCTACATCGACTTCGCCGATCCCGAGGCAACCGCTGTCCCGCTGGTAGACCGCTATCCCAACGTAATCGTCGTCCGCACGTTCTCCAAGGCTTACGCCCTGTGCGGAGCGCGGGTCGGCTACTGCGTCGCTGCCGAGCCGCTCATCGCCGCGCTGGAAAAGAGCAAGGACATCTACAACATCAACGCGATCAGCCGGAAGCTTGCCACGGCCGCTCTGGAAGACCGGGAATACACGAAACGCACGGTAGCGGCGGTCAAAGCGACGCGCAATAGCTTCATTGCCGAGCTTCAGAGCCTCGGCTTCGATGTCATCTCTTCGCAAACGAATTTCGTCTTGTGTACGCCTCCGACGGGAGCCGGAAAGCCCGATGCCCGCGAATGGTACAGGAAGCTGCTGGAACGAAACATCTACGTCCGCCATTTCGAGCACCCTCGTCTGGCCGACAAGCTGCGTATTTCCATCGGCACGGACGAAGAAATGGCTGCCGTTACCGCTGTGCTGCGCGGACTGCTCGCTTAAAGACAAGAAGCTCCCGCCCTTTTTCAAGGGATCGGGAGCTTTTTTCTCGATCGAAGCGGATGCCATGTACCGTGAGTTCCATCCGTTTTACAAGAAGAGCAGCAGCCCGGCTACACACTTTACGGAAAAACGGGAGGGAGCGGCAACCTGCCCTTCGGGTTTGTTCAGCTCAAGGAAGACACGCTCGTTTTCGCAGCCCAAGTCGATGGGGAAATCACCACATTGAATAAGGCGAACATTACCAAGCGCGTCTTAAAGGAACAGCTTCTTCCCTAGCTTCGCAATTGTTTAAATGCAGCGCACAGCTTCCGGTCCTGTACTTGAGCCGAAGTGGGGCGCTTTTTTTCATTTTCTATCCATTCGACTGTGGTATAATTTTGCTATTCATATCATCATTTGCCGATAGTTACGGACGACGGAGGAACCTTCCTATGAACGGCAGCACTATAGAACACAGGATGCATCAACTTAACGCAACAACAGATTTGGCCGAACGCAGGCGCACGGCAATGGAAATCATCGAAGAAATAGCGACTCCAGCAATGGAAGACGCGCTAAAGGGTCGCCAAACCGGCGAATTGGGCACCTATCTGAACGTCGACGACCCGGAACAGGTTGTCGCGCTGATCGAAATTGTTCACCAGTGCCTTGAAGCGGGCGGGGATTTATCCGGGTTCATAATCCCCATTGCACGGCTTCATCATCTGGACCGGAAAGAATCGGAGAAAACCGATACGGAGCTTTATCTTCAATACCGCGCTGCCGCCCTGCTCGATGCCTTGCTGGCCGCAGAAGCCCCTTTCCCGGATGAAGCGGTACAGCTTATCCTCGCTGCGGGCAAGCGTTATGTAAAGGATAAGGCAACCGAACAATACATTTGCAGCATCCACTGGAGACTGGCGGATAGCGGCGTCAATATATCCGGCGCGATTCCATCGCTCGTGACGGTTTTTAAAAACGGGGAGACGAGCGAGCTCGTTCGTTATTCGCTTTTAGCGTTATGGGCTGCCGTAAGACAAGGGTACTTCGATACGCCAATTCCCGACAGCGATCTATCGTACCAAGTCTGGCTTAGACATCTTATTTCCAGCAGCACGTATAAGCTAAAGAAGAAAGATGAACCCCACCAATTGGGAATCATCGGCTGCCTGATCGAAACGGTAAGAACCTACCCCGAATTCAAAGCGCTCGCCGTCGAATATTTGGAACAATGTAAAATACGGGAGCCTAAACGTCCGACCACGGATTTTCAGCAGGACCTGAAACAATATTTCGACTTATGCCGGGAATAGAACGGAAGGTAATTAAAGCAGCCTCAGAGTGAAAAATCCGGGCTGCTTTGTCATGGACATTATTTATTAAGGCATTTCCTTGCATTTCGTGCCGCGGGATTTAAGCAGATAGCGAAGCACAAACGCCCCGAACATGAGGAAAAGAAAAGGCAAATCAATTCAATGATACAAATTCTGGATAGTGGCTTAAACTGCAAATGCCTCTCCTGGTCGGAGTGCTTAGAAAAGATAGAAACAACGGGAGCATGAAATAGAAGCGCTCTCGAATCGACAGTTCATTTACGCGCTGCTCATTGTAAATTACATTGCGGTGCCGATCCTTGTCTGGGGATTAACGCAGTTTCTTCCTCCCGATCCAGCTTTACTACTAGGCGTATTTCTTGTTTTACTTACACCCTGCATTGACTATGTGATTGTCTTTACTCGTCTTGGCCGCGGGAACAAGAAGCTTGTTTTAGTTTCAACGCCTTTACTCTTCGTTTGCACCTAACGTTGGCATAAAAAGCCGGTAGTATCTGTAATGAATAACACCGGCTTTTCCTTTTATTGTAGATCAATTATAAATCATTAACCCGGCCGATTGACCGGGTTCAGGTTTAATTTATCAATTCACTTATTTCGCTTAAATTTTCTGCAAATCCAACAAACACCTTGTCGCCGATTACTATCGTCGGAACAATTTGTTTTCCCGTCAAGTTCCAGACTTCCTCTGCATACTTGACGTTTTCCTCGCAGTCATAATCTGTATAGGCAATCTTGTGTTCTTTGAAGTAACGTTTGGCATAGTTGCAGTCACTACAAGTGGGTATCGAATAAATTTTTATTGGTCCCCTCATTCTCAATCAACTCCTTGCTCTCCATCAAATGCCTTTATGCCACAACGTTATATCCCCTGTTTTGGATGGCTTCCTTAATATCGGCTAATTTCACAGTTGCTTCTTGCATGGTTTCACCTCCTCTCCAGGTATCCATTAACCTGCAATTTGCCGCAGCTGCTCGAGCGAAACCCGGTCCACGAATTTGCTGAATTTTTCTTTGCCCTTCGCGTGTGTCTTATAGAAATCGATAATTGCGGTTACAACCGGACCGAGTCGGTCCTCCGTTAATCCGGATACGAGCAGTTTGGCAAAGGAGGTTTTAAGCCCCTTCGGTTCGCCGCCAACGTAGATGTCAAATGTATCTCGCATTTTGATAACGCCGATATCTTTAAGCAACGGCTCGCTTGTACCTAATGCACAACCCGCATACCCGATCTTAAGGGGTGTGGGCGTCTCAATACCTGCTATTGTTTTATTTAAGGTTCTAGCTGCATCCAAACCAGCCTCCTCAGCCCCTTTACAGAAATTGCAGGCGATCAGACTTTTAGTTACAAACCCTGCCGGATACACTTCAAGGCCATAATGCTCAAGTTCTTCTTTTATTGCATCGCGCCGTTCGATAGGTACTTCTGCATAAAGCTGTTTAAACGGGGTCATCTCGATTTTTGCATCCATCCCCACGACGGAACCGATTTTGGCAAGCTGCTCCGGTGTGAACAGGCTGCCCCCAACTTGAATCCCTGCGCTTAATGCGATTTTTGTTGTCTCTCCCATGACCATCCACCTCTGTTCGAATTTATCGAATCATTTCACATCGACTATGAAAGGGTGTAAAGACTTTTCCTTGATGTTGAAATTGTCCCCATATTTTATAGGTGCCACTTGAAATAAGGATCATTTCTTATTCATTCGGTTAAAACTCTCCATTCCTATAAGATTTAGTGATGTACTTTGACACGTTGCAACCGTAGCGCATTAAGAACAACGGAAACAGAACTTAATGCCATCGCAGCACCTGCTACCCAAGGTGCCAATAAGCCAATGGCAGCAATCGGAATCCCAAGTGTGTTATAACCTAGCGCCCAGAATAAATTTTGCTTGATGTTGCTCATCGTCTTACGGCTCATATAAATTGCATCCGGGATGCTTGACAGATCGCCGCGCATGAGAGTTACATCCGCTGCCTCCATGGCCACATCTGTACCAGTACCGATGGCCATGCCAATGTCCGCTGTCGCCAGAGCGGGCGCATCATTAATACCGTCCCCGACCATGGCCACTTTTTTGCCTTGAGCTTGCAGCTTCTTCACTTCTTCCGCTTTTCCTTCTGGAAGTACTTCTGCGCGAACATGGTCGATGCCGACTTGAGCCGCGATAGCTCTAGCCGTCCGTTCATTATCGCCTGTGATCATGATGACTTGAATACCCATTTCTTTCAGGCGGCTTACAGCGGCCTTCGACGTTTCCTTAATCGTATCTGCCACAGCGACCATACCTGCATACCGATTATCGATCGCAACCAGCATGGCTGTCTTTCCGGCTTCTTCCAAACGAGCCATCGATTCATAAGCATGCTTCGCATCCACTTCGTATTTTTCCATTAATCGACGTGTACCGATGAGCATTTGTTTGCCTTCTACCACAGCTTTGATGCCGAATCCCGGAATCGCCTCGAAGGATTCTGTACCGGGCAGCTCGATGTTTTTTTCTTGAATGCCTGCAACGATCGCTTCCGCAAGCGGATGTTCCGAATTTTTCTCCGCCGCGCCAACGAGTCTGAGGAGTTCCGTTTCGTTTTCTTCCGTCAACACGTCTGTGAGCTCCGGTTTCCCCTTCGTAACGGTGCCGGTTTTATCTAAAATGATCGCGTCAATCTTATGCGTTTGCTCCAAATGCTCGCCGCCTTTAAACAAGATCCCGAGCTCCGCAGCGCGACCGGAACCTGCCATGATGGAAGTCGGCGTTGCCAAACCAAGCGCGCAAGGGCAAGCAATGACGAGGATGGCGATCGCTTTCTCCAAAGCATTTGCAAATTCACCTGGCGTAACAAAGAAATACCATACCAAAAACGCGACAACTGCGATCCCCACGACAACCGGAACAAAAATGCCGGAAATGATGTCCGCTACCCGTTGAATTGGCGCTTTAGAGCCCTGAGCTTCCTCAACGACTTTAATAATCTGCGCAAGCGCCGTTTCTTTGCCGACTTTGGTTGCCTTAATGCGGAGCATGCCGTTTTTGTTGATCGTGGCTCCGATGACCGAGTCGCCGGCTTTCTTCTCCACAGGAAGACTTTCGCCTGTGAGCATCGATTCATCTACTGACGATACACCTTCAAGCACTTCTCCATCTACCGGCACTTTGTCTCCGGGACGTATAAGTACGATATCCCCTACGATGACTTCATCCACCGGAACCGTCTGCTCTTGACCCTCACGAACAACTAAAGCCGTTTTGGCTTGCAGTCCCATCAATGATTTGATTGCTTCCGATGTGCGGCCTTTGGCGAGCGATTCAAACAGTTTTCCCAAAATGACTAGCGTAATCAGGATCGCGCTTGTCTCATAGTACAAGGACGGTCCGTGATGGACGCTGCCTCCCCGAGCGAACCAATCGATTGTCAGATAGAGGCTGTAAAAGTAAGCTGCCGAGGTTCCAAGCGAAACCAGAACATCCATGTTTGCACTGCCATTGCGAAGCGCTTTATAAGCACCTACATAAAACTGCCTTCCGACATAAAATTGCACCGGAGTAGCCAAGATAAGCTGGAACCATGGATTCATGAGCACTTCCGGCATGTAGATCCATGAGGTGAAGGAAAAGTGAGCAACCATGCTCCACAAAAGCGGGAAGGATAGTATCGCCGAAATCAGCAATTTCCGTTTTTGATGGCGAATTTCATGATCTCGATGATCCCCCGCGTTTTCATTTTCCTGCTTCGTAATCGCTTTATAGCCAAGCTGTTTGACCTTGCTTTGCATATTCTCGATCGAGACTTCACCGGGCGAATATTCGACACGCGCTGTTTCCATCGCAAAGTTGACGGAGGCGCTTGTAACGCCGGGCATCTTGCTAAGTCCTTTCTCGATCCGATTCGCGCACGCGGCGCACGTCATCCCTTCCAGTTTAAACTGAGCAACTTCTTTGGCGGTATCATAGCCGAGTTTTTTTATGGTCTCTTCCAGATTTCCAACGCCAATTTTCGCAGGATCATAAGTGACGCTCGCCTTTTCCAGAGCAAAATTTACGTTGGCGGAAGTGACGCCTTCCATTTTATTCAAGCCTTTCTCAATTCGGTTAGCGCAAGCAGCACAAGTCATACCCGTGATTTGCAAAGTTGTTTGCTTAGATTCCTGAGTATCAGTTGTTTCCACGATCATTCACTCCTTGTTCTCGCATGAGATTACAACACATCGTAACCTTGTTCTTCGATGGTTTCTTTGATACGTTCGTTCGAAATTCTGTGATGGAATCATTTCTCCTTGAGCTAGCGTTCGCCATGTATGATTTCAAGTAGTTCGACAGAAGCAGAATGCCTACTGCATTTAGAGCGGAATGGACGGCTTCAAGTTGGTTTAAGATCTGATCTCAGATGAATCGCGTATTCATTTCCATCGATCCCCTTGTTTATAGCATACCCCCCTACCCTATATTTAGTCAATGCTTTTTTTACTATACCCCCGAACCCTATTTTTTTATATAAAGAAAAAGCAGCCAACGCTGCCCGATTTTATTTTATCAATTTATTCATGGTTTTCATAAGCTCTGTCAAAACTTCGGTATCCCCTTCCTGGATCCGCTCAATGACACAGCTTTTGAGATGATTCTCCAGTAAAAGCTTTCCGACACCGTTCACCCTTCTTCAAAAGTTCTACATATGTCCCGGCTATGATTGATCTATCGGATGTTCAAATACAGAAAGGGATGAAAGCAATGAAGACTGGTTGGAAGCTCAAAAGTATGATTATAGTCGGGGGCTTATCCGTTGTATTGGCTGGCTGTACCGGTTCAATGAATGGAACGGATCACTCGAAAATGAATATGGAAGGGACAAAAGAATCGCCGAAGGCGTCAGATGCTCAAACAGTAAAGCCAACTGTTTTAACTGGCAAAGAAATTAATTTGACTGCCTCCGTAAGCACTCAAGAAATTGCCTCAGGCAAAACTTTGCCGGTATGGACATTCAACAATTCTGTTCCTGGCCCGCAAATTCGGGTCAAACAAGGCGAAACGATAAAAGTCAACTTGAAGAACCATTTGCCGGAGCCAGTCACAAATCATTGGCACGGCGTTCCTGTACCAAACGCCATGGACGGCATTCCAGGTGTAACGCAAAACGCGGTTCAACCGAGCCAGTCGTTTACGTACGAGTTTAAAGCAGATGTCCCTGGCACCTACTGGTACCACTCACATCAGGATAGTGTAAACCAGTTGGATCGCGGATTATATGGGGCCTTTATCGTCGAGCCGAAAGAAGGCACCGGTGTTGACCGTGATTATACGCTTGTCCTCGATGAATGGATGAGTTCCGGGGAAATGACCGGCATGAATATGTCCGGCATGGATCATAGTACGATGAATATGGGACACGATATGAGTATGTACGATCTGTATACCATAAATGGAAAATCCGGTTCGTTGGTGGATCAGCTCCCTGTTAAGCAAGGAGATAAAGTTCGAATTCGTTTGATCAATGCGGGCTATCTGTCTCATCAAATTCATTTGCACGGACATGAATTCAAAGTTATTGCTACCGACGGGCAACCTATAAACAATCCAGGTATCCTGAAAGATAATGTCGTAAGCATTGCTCCAGGAGAGCGTTACGATATTGAATTTGTCGCCAACAATCCGGGCCAATGGTTGATCGAGGACCACGGCGACAAAGCTGCTGTTAAAGGGATGAAAGCCATGATTGCTTATGAAGGGGCTCCTGCCGGTTCCGACAAGGCGAATGAAACGGAGAAGCTGACGGCTGTCGACATGAGCCGTTACGGCCAAGCGAGCAAAGCCAATTTTACATTAGATCAGAAGTATACGTTGGAATACACGATGAATTTGAACACCGAAATGAAAAATGGCGAAATGGTCTACACTATAAACGGAAAAACGTTTCCGGAAACCGAACCGATAAACGTTAAAGAAGGAAATACCGTCAAGGTTCGCCTCGTCAATAACTCGAAAACCGACGACCATCCGATGCACCTGCACGGCCACTTCTTTCAAGTACTAAGCAAGAACGGGAAACCTCTAGGAGGATCTCCAATCATCAAGGATTCGTTGAATTTGAAGCCGGGTGAAGAATACGTTGTCGCATTCGAAGCAAATAATGAAGGGAACTGGATGTTCCATTGTCATGATCTGCATCACGCCTCTGCTGGTATGGTTACGGAATTAAAATATACAGATTATAAAACTAACTTTGTTGCAGATCCCAGCGCAGGAAATAAGCCAGAATAATATCGAAAAGGTGGCCCGCTCAACAGTTTAACGAAACTAGTTTTCCATCATTCTTTGGTCATGGAATTCATCACGGTGGACACCATGGAAACCGCGACCACTGCTGCCATCGTGATTCATCATGGACATCACGATGATTATTATCGGCAACCCTGAAAGCTAATTAGGCGCAAAAATTGCGCCTTTCTTTCGTTATTTTTCAGCACCAGCACAAGGCAGATACACAGTAAACTGGGTCCCACGACCAACCTCACTTTGTACCGAAATGAAGCCTTGATGAGCCTCGACAAATTCTTTTGCAATTGCAAGTCCCAGACCCATACCACCCGTATGACGGGAACGTGATTCTTCAACGCGATAAAAACGGTCGAACAGGAAGGGGAGTTGCTCCGCCGCGATACCGACTCCGGTGTCTGCAATCGAGACGGACGCAAAACGCGACTCATCATGGGAACTATCTGTAATTCGGATCGAAATCCTTCCACCGGACGAGGTGTACCGCATGGCATTGATCAACAAATTATAAAATACTTGCGTAATCCGGTTAGGATCGACGAACGCATTCAATTTTTGTGCCGGATACGAGCGAACAATGTCGATATGTCGTTCTTCTGCTTCCGGCTTTAACATATCGATGATCCGATCCAAAAGGGGAACAAGATCGGTCGGAGATCGGTCCAGCTGCAATTTGCCTGCTTCGGCCAGCGTTAACTGGTGGAGATCGTCGACAAGCTTGGACAAACGGATGACTTCATCCTGTATAGGCAATAAGGTTTCCGGAGGAATGTCCCTTCCTCCCTCTTGTATCACTTCCATATGACATTGAATAATGGAAAGCGGCGTCCTTAACTCATGCGCCACATCGGCTGTCAAATGTTTTCGTACCTCTTCTGCACGAAACAACTGCTGCGCCATATGATTGAGCGCTTCGGTCACTTTCCCAACTTCATCTCTTGTTGTCACGGGAATGCGAATTTGAAGTTCTCCAGCTGCAATTTTTTGTATGGCGGGGATGAGACGGTTCAGGGGCTGCGTTAATTTCTTGGTTAACCATAATCCAAGAAGCAGTGCAACGATCCCGGTGAAGACCGGTACCCTGAAACTTGAGGTGCGCATGGAGTCCAGAACATATTTCTTTAATAGATAATCTTCGGTCGATTCCCACCTATTGACATAGATCGTGCCGACAGTCGTTCCGTTTACCATGACTTTATTCAGTTTCCCTTGCTGTATCAACGACCCAGGATCGCCCGACCCTCTAAAAAACAAGATGTTGCCATCAGGAGACAATAGAGCAATCTCGCGTTGATCCGGATTTCTCTGCTCCAATCCGTCTGAAATCATCATCTCCTCTATGCCTTCCCATGAATTTTTTTATGCTCCTTATAATAGATTTCAAACAACTTTGTCGTTTTTTCTTTGAAGTAATCTTCAAAACGGTTCTTTAAGTATCCTTGGGTTGCCCCGTAGTAACCTAGCGTGACAAAAAGAACCATAACCGCCATCACGCCAAACAATTTATCCCCGATGCACCCCCGAACGTTCATAACTTGTCACCGAATCGATAACCGAATCCGAACACGGTTTGAATATATTTCGGGATCGCCGGATCGTTCTCGATCTTTTTCCGCAAGTTGCTGATGTGGGAATCGATCGTGCGCTCGTAGTTGATGAAATCATCTTCCATGACCGATTTCATCAATTGAAGCCGACTGAATACAATACCGGGTTTGGCGGCCAAAGTAATCAATAATTTGAATTCTGTAGGAGTAAGAATAATTTCCGCGCCATCCTTCATGACTTGGCATTTCGATTCGATAATCGTTAAGTCTCCCCTTAGCATCGTCTGAAGTTCTTCGGGTTTACCCTGAATACGGCGTAATACGGAACGTATTCTCGCCGCTAACTCTCTCAAGCTGTAAGGTTTTGTCATGTAATCGTCGGCTCCGATTTCCAAACCGATAATCTTATCCATTTCCTCCGTTTTTGCCGTCAACATAATGATTCCATAAGATCCCATGTTCCGAAGTTCGCGGCAAACTTCAATTCCGCTCATTCCCGGAAGCATCCAGTCTAAAACAACCAAAGCCGGACGTTCCGTTTTGGCTATAGTCAGCGCATCCTTGCCCGTCGTGGCGCTCACAATACGAAACCCTTCATTTTGTAAATATGAAGCCATCGCCTCAAGCATTTTCACTTCATCGTCCACAAGAAGTAAAGTTGTTTCCATCTATATCTCGCTTCTTTCGGCTGTTTTTACTCGATTATAGCTTATTTTTTTCAGTAAAAAT
>NZ_JAMZAW010000023.1 GCF_024158745.1 Paenibacillus tyrphae
GGAACGCCCACAAGCGTGGGTTTTTTCATGAATAAGATAGGCCCGGCTCGGTAGCTCAGTCGGTAGAGCAGAGGACTGAAAATCCTCGTGTCGGCGGTTCGATTCCGTCCCGAGCCACCATGCTTTATAAGCAATACGGAGGCTTAGCGAAGTGGCCAAACGCAGCAGACTGTAAATCTGTTCTCTGACGAGTTCGGTGGTTCGAATCCATCAGCCTCCACCAGTTTAAGATTATGAGCCATTAGCTCAGTTGGTAGAGCACCTGACTTTTAATCAGGGTGTCGTAGGTTCGAGTCCTACATGGCTCACGTTATATGCGGTTGTGGTGGAATGGCAGACACGCTATCTTGAGGGGGTAGTGGGCGTACGCTCGTGGAGGTTCGAGTCCTCTCAACCGCACCAAAATCAAATATGCGGTCGTGGCGGAATTGGCAGACGCGCTAGATTCAGGTTCTAGTGGTGTAACAGCCGTGGAGGTTCGAGTCCTCTCGACCGCATCTTTACGCGGAAGTGGCTCAGGGGTAGAGCATCGCCTTGCCAAGGCGAGGGTCGCGGGTTCGAATCCCGTCTTCCGCTCCATTTATTAAAAAGTTCATGTGCCCTTAGCTCAGCCGGATAGAGCGTTTGACTACGAATCAAAAGGTCGGGAGTTCGAATCTCTCAGGGCACGTACTTGTCGCTTAATGAAGCAAGCTAAAAAAACAAGAGCTGTTTTTGAAGAAAGTAGAAATACTTACTTCAAAACGGCTCTTTTTGTCGTTATGTTTAGCAAAAGATTCGGAGGGACAAGGCTTATAGAATCTTCTGCTTTTTTTCGTTTATGCATTACAAAAACTAAATATACAATACCTATTTTATTTGGTAAAATATAGGTCAATGTGGTTTGTAAATCATACCCATCTTTCTTATGAATTTCTATGCACCACGCACAAAATGGAAGCAAAGGAGGTTTGGAGTAAGGATCATATTCATTTCACCGTTTTTAGCAAACCGATGAATGGTCATCGACAGATAGGCCCCGGCCGCAACAATAAAAACAACAGGGGATAAGGAGAATCCGGATGGCCGTCTTATGATATGGCTAGAGCTTTAGCCAAAAGATCTCAAAAATACGTTCTATTACACGGAGTGGGGTGCTTCTTTCAATGAGTAAAATCCAGTTGTTTTGTCTGCCTTATGCCGGTGGATCGGCTACGATTTATTCCAAATGGAAAAGATTATTGAATACGGATATTGAATTGTATCCTGTGGAATTAGCAGGCAGAGGCCGGAGATTTAGCGAGTCTCCTTATGCTAATGTAGAGCAAGCGGTCGACGATATTTATCGTGAGATCGGCGGGAGGCTCCATGCCCCGTTTGCCTTGTTCGGGCATAGTATGGGAAGCTTACTGACGTATGAGCTGTGCTGCAAAATTAAGCAGTTAAAAGGCGTGGAGCCGGTGCACATCTTTGCCTCCGGGCGCCGGGCGCCGCAGTGTCCGCATGATAGGAAGGTGATGCACCTTCTCCCTGAAGCCGAATTTATGACGGAAGTTCACCAACTGGGAGGAACTCCGCGGGAACTATTCGAAAACCGGGAACTGGCGGAAATTTTTATGCCGCTTTTAAGAGCGGACTATAAGCTGGTCGAAACCTATGTCTATCAAGAAAAAAATGTGAAGTTCGATTGCAGTCTTACCGTATTGAATGGAAAAGAAGACGACATGGTTCCTGAGCATCTGAACGCTTGGAGTGACCATACCAACGGTTCCTTCGAGATTGTGGAGTATGATGGCGGACACTTCTTCATTCACGATCAGACGGAGCCAATCGTTAAGCTGATTAATGAAACATTAAGTATGGTAGCTTTATCATCGGGCAGATAGTACAGGCCCACAGAGGCGGGGATCGTCATCCATTCTGACGGCCCCTTTTCTGCCTCAGACGAAGAAAAACTATCGGTAAGCTCTCCGTATTCTATCCCCTAGCCACGCCTCTAGAGTTGAAAGAAAGGCTGTGAGAGGCAAATTTAGTATAACCCTCTGATGCGTGCATCTTCCTATAAGTTTTCACTCCTTACTTTTCCCAATGCTTACTTAAACATGCGTACTCCACATAAGACGTCGTCAGATACTTTTCTTATAATAGAAAGCTGTTAAAAGATAGGACTAGATAAAACGAAACGAAATATGATAGAATGGGTAGGCATATTGTTTAGATTTTATGAATAAACCTAAGAGGACCAAGTAGTCGCATACAGGTTGCGGCTTTTTTTATGCCCTACGAACTAGTTTGGAGCATTGAAAGCGCCATAAAAAATCTTTGATGAGGGTGACCTTAACATTTTCAGAAGGAGTAGCGATCTATGAATTCTACCCGAGTGGACAAATCTTCATCCCCGAATCAGTTGAAAAGAGGGCTGGCGGCCCGGCACATGACGATGATTTCGCTCGGCGGCTCCATCGGTACAGGCCTGTTTCTGGCCAGCGGCGGAGCCATTCATTCGGCCGGTCCGGGCGGAGCGTTCCTTGCGTATTTGATTATCGGCATCATGGTTTATTTTTTGGTAACGAGCTTAGGCGAAATGGCTACTTATATGCCAGTATCGGGG
Source organism: Paenibacillus tyrphae (assembly GCF_024158745.1). Classification (GTDB taxonomy): domain Bacteria; phylum Bacillota; class Bacilli; order Paenibacillales; family NBRC-103111; genus Paenibacillus_G; species Paenibacillus_G tyrfis_A. The sequence continues at coordinate 2,591 of NZ_JAMZAW010000023.1, forward strand.
ACGTTCAGCACGTACGCGACCCGCTTCGTGGACCCGTCGTTCGGGTTCGCGCTCGGCTGGAACTATTGGTACAACTGGGCGATTACGATAGCCGCCGAGCTGTCGGCAGCGACACTGATCATTAAATTTTGGCTTCCGGATAGTCCTTCTTTCCTTTGGAGCGCGTTGTTTCTTGCCTTGATGGTGGGGCTGAATCTGCTTTCGGTAAAAAGCTATGGGGAATCGGAGTACTGGTTTGCCTTAATAAAGGTCGTCACGATCATTGTGTTCATCGGTATCGGCATTCTGATGATCATCGGCATCTGGTCCAGCGAAGCCGTCGGCTTACGCAATCTTACAATAGGCGACGCACCTTTCCATGGAGGGTTCTTGGCTGCGCTCGGCGTATTTATGGCCGCAGGATTCTCCTTTCAGGGAACGGAGCTGGTAGGAGTAGCTGCCGGGGAGAGTGAAGATCCGCGCCGCAACGTACCTAAGGCGATCCGTTCGGTTTTCTGGCGCATTCTGCTGTTCTATTTGATTGCTATCGCTGTGATCGGTTTGCTTATTCCGTATACGAACGAAAATTTGGCCAGCGATAACGTAGCGATGAGCCCGTTCACGATGGTATTTGAAAAAGCCGGCCTCAGCATCGCCGCATCGGTGATGAATGCCGTCATTCTTACATCGGTACTATCAGCAGGGAACTCCGGCATGTACGCGTCGACCCGGATGCTGTGGGTGCTGGCGAAAGAAGGCAAAGCGCCGCGTTTTCTGGCCAAGCTGAGCAAGAGAGGCGTTCCGGTATATGCGCTGCTGGCCACGAGCGCTTTGGGCATGTTCGCTTTCTTGTCCTCCTCGTTCGGCGACGGTGTCGTCTACACTTGGCTGCTGAATGCATCCGGCATGTCGGGCTTTATCGCTTGGCTCGGCATAGCGATAAGTCACTACCGCTTCCGTAAAGCCTATGTCGCTCAAGGCCACGACATTAACGATCTGCCGTACCGGGCCAAATGGTTTCCGTTCGGGCCGATCCTGGCTGGGGTACTGTGCGCTATCGTTATCGTCGGTCAGTGTCTCGGCGGGATTAAGGACGGTACGGTCGATTGGGCCTATCTGTTTGCTTCTTATATCGGCATTCCGCTCTTTTTGGCGATTTGGCTGACGTATAAGTGGAAGCATAAAACGAAAATGCTGAAGCTGGAAGAATGTGTGTTCGACGAGATTGTTGAGGAAAAGTCGAAATAGGAAATAATGAAACAGCCGCCCCGGCAAGGGACGGCTGTTTTTGTACGTTAATTAGTAGTGAGTGCCTTGGAATCGCCGCTTACATAAACGCCTTCTTCCGTAGAAGGGGAGACCGCGATCGTCTGATTGTCGAATTGCTTCTCGCTCTTCGCAATGACGACGGTGGCGACGCTGTTGCCGATCAGGTTCGTGATGGCGCGTGCTTCGGACATGAAGCGGTCAACGCCAAGCAGAAGTGCCATGCCTTCCAGCGGGATCACGTTGCCGGGGATCGCCGCAAGCGTGGCAGCCAAGGTGACGAAGCCGGAGCCGGTAACGCCTGCCGCCCCTTTGGAGGTCAGCATCAGCACGCCCAGCAGCGTTGCAATTTGCAGCCATGTCAGCTCAATGCCATAGGCTTGCGCGATAAATAAGGCTGCCATCGATAAGTAAATCGACGTGCCGTCCAGGTTGAACGAGTAGCCGGTTGGGACGACCAGACCGACGACCGACTTGGAGCAGCCGTATTTTTCAAGACGTTCCATTAAGCGCGGCAGCGCCGATTCGGAGGAGGACGTGCCGAGTACCAGCAAAATTTCTTCTTTGATGAACTTCAGCAGATTGAAGATGCTGAAGCCGTAGAACCGGGCTACTGCGCCGAGAATAACGATGACGAACAAAATCATGGTGATGTAAACGGAGCCCATCATTTTGCCAAGGGAGAACAGGGAAGCAATCCCGAATTTCCCGATCGTATAAGCCATGGCGCCGCCGGCGGCAATAGGGGAGAAGCGCATGATCATGGCGACCAATTTAAAGAAGATGTCGTTCAATTTCTCGAAAAATTGCGTGACGGGTCTGGATTTCTCGCCCAGAGAGGCCATAGCGAGACCAAACATGACGGAAAACAAGAGCACCGGCAGCATGTCGCCTTTGGCAAGCGCGCCCACGACACTATCCGGAATGACGCTGAGCAGAAAATCCATGAAGCTGTGCGGAGCTTCCGCGGCTTGCTTCGCATATTTTGCCACGTCGGCCGCATTGGCCCCGACCTTGCTGACATCCATGCCGGAACCGGGGCGGACGAGATACATGACGGCAATCCCGATCGCCATCGCAAAGGTCGTGATGATTTCGAAGTACAGCAGCGCTTTGCCGCCGATTCGGCCGATTTTTTTCATATCTCCCATATTCGCGAAACCGATTACAATTGTAAAAAAGACGATGGGGGCGATGACCATTTTGATCAGCTTGACGAACATATCGCCGAGCACTTTGAGCTGCACCCCAAATGCCGGGAAAAATTGTCCGATCAAGATCCCGAGGACAATGGCAATCAAGACCTGAACCGTAAGGTTTTTAAAGTTGATTTTCATGGACACTACCTCATTTCTATATTGCGTTCGCTTTTCGTGTTTTTATGTTATCGCTTTCATAATGGCTTGTGAATCATTTGGACATATTGGTTGTTTTGGTCTTTTTGGTCTTGGAGAGCGCACAAAAAAGCGGACCGCGTTGTATGTTAACGCGATCCGCCGGGCGGTGAGGATAATCTGTATTTATTGACGGGGCGGCCGACCCCGTATTGGAGATCGAGACGGACTTGACCGCTCTTCTCCAAATAATCGAGATAGCGTCTGGCCGTCACCCTGGCGATGCCGACACCTTCGGCGACCTCCTCTGCTGAAAGCGCCTCCGATTGCAGGAGTAGAAATTGCACAATCTGCTTGAGAGTTACAGCCTGAAGCCCTTTGGGCAATTCCGCCGGCTCTTCCTTTTGGCCTTCTGGTGAAGACGCATCATGCGTTCTTCCGAAAAGCAGCCGGTCCAGCTCGGATTGGGAAGCGGGACGGCTGCTGTCGAGCGCTGCCTTCATCTGCCGGTAATGCTCAAGCGCCTGCTTCACCCGTTCAAATTTAAACGGTTTCATAATGTAATCGACGGCCCCGTTCTGAAGCATCCGCTCGATGGTTCGCATATCGTTGGCCGCGCTGATAATCATAACATCGACGGGGGTTTGATTTCGGCGCAGCTCCAGAAGCGTCTCTATGCCGTCCAGCACCGGCATGAAAATATCGAGGATGACCAGATCGGGCCGTAGCTCCTTCGCCATGCGCAAGCCTTCATCCCCGGTGGAGGCGATGCCGACGACACGAAAGCCTTCCACTCGCTCGACGAATTGACTGTTGACTTCCTGCACCATCGGATCGTCTTCGATCAACAGGACGCGGATAGTGTCCCGCTTGAATTCGTTCATACCGTCTGCCATATTGCTTATCATCTCCCTCGTTTTCACTGTTAATGAAAGAGTATCGGACTGCAAAAAAACTACTGCATCGGGAACGTAATGATGAACGTCGTTCCTTCTCCCGGAGCCGATTCGATCTGAATCGAGCCGCCGCCTTTCCGCACGATACCGTGGATCAGATGAAGGCCGATTCCACGTCCGCCGTCGCCTTTGGTCGTAAAGCCGTGCTCGAATATGCGGGTTTTGACGGATTCCTCCATGCCGCAGCCATTGTCCTCGACGAGGACGGATAGCACCTCGTCATCTTGTTCGAGGCTGATGAAGATTCGTTTGTTATCCTTGGTTTGATGATGCAATGCGTCAAAAGCGTTTTCCAGGAGGTTACCGAGCAGAATCACGAAATCGTGATGATCGAGCCGTTCGGGAAACCGTTCCAGCCGGCTTTGCCTGTCGATCGTCACCTCGATGCCAAGCTCCCGGCCGCGGCTGATCTTGCCGAGCAGCAGACCGGTCAAGCTTTCGTTATGAATGCGGCTGTCGAGGAACCGGGTCAGCTCTTCTTTCTGCTCGGTCATTTCGAACAAGTAATCAAGCGCTTTCTCGTTGCTGCCGAGCTGAATCAAGCCGCCGATCGTATGCAGCTTGTTCATGTATTCGTGGTTTTGCACGCGCAGCGCATCGACGAAGGTCCGGACGCCGGTCAGCTCTTCGGCCATCCGCGTCACTTCCGTCCGGTCTTGAAAAATGGCGACGGCGCCGACGGTTTGTCCGCCAACCGTAACTGGCACCCTGTTGCTCATGATCGGCGTTTCTTGAATGACCAGCTCTTGATTGAAGATCGGATGATTGAGCTCCAATATTTCCGGCAGCCGCGTATCGGGGAGCACCTCCCAAATCGACTTGCCGACGACGTCACCCGATACTTTGAGCATCTGTTTCGCCTTCTCGTTGAAAATCGTGATGCGTTCGAACTTATCGATGGCAATGACGCCTTCATGCATCGCGTTGAATGTTGCTGTACGTTCGAGCAGCAGTGCAGCGATTTCGTGCGGTTCCAGCTCGAACATCTGCCGCTTGATATGCTGGGCGAGCTTCCACGACCCCCACAGCCCGAAGAGCAGGGAGATGAGCAGCACGACGTAGGCTTGTTTCGACAGGTCCAGCAGCACCTGCCCTATGGTCGGCTGGATGCGGCCGACGAGCGCGACGCCGATCTGCGCATGCTCGGCGTTCATAATCGGCACGAAGGCGCGCAGCGCCGTGCCGAGCTCGCCCTCCGCCTTAGACACGTAAGTGTGCTCGGCAAAGGCGGGGCCTTCGTCGGCACCGGACGAAACGGTGCCGATTTTGCTTTCCACCGGATGCGACAGCCGCAGCCGGTGCATATCCATCACCACGACGTAGGTCACGTCGTTGATGATGCGAATGCGCTCGGCGGCAAGCTGGATGCCGTCGCGCATTCCGGGGTCCGCAATGCCGGAGACGATCTCCGGCATCTGCGCCACGGTGCGGGCGGTCACAAGCAGCCGCCGCCCGAGCTCTTCTTCTTTCAGCCGGACGATACTTCCAAGGAGAATCGTCCCTCCGATACAGAGCGAGAACAGGACGATGCCGAACGACAAAATCGCGATTTTCCAATTGATTTTCAAGCGCTGCGGCATCATCCATCCCGCCCCCTTTCTACGATATATTATCATACAACAGGATGCAGCGGATGGAAAACAGAACAGCCCTGTCTTCCGCAACCGGGATGGAGCGGGGACGGGCTGTCGATAGGCGAATACGTATGGAATCGGGAGAATTAACCGCCCGGCATCTTCTTTTTCTCTTCCTTCCCTTTGCCTTGCTGCTGCTCCGGGGTTTTATTTTTCTTCTCGGACGATTCTTTCTTCGTCCCGGCTTTGCCTTCCTGCTTGGACTGCTGCTTTTCCTTTTTGCCGCCAGCCCACGGGTTGCCCCCCATTCGAACTTTTTCTTGAAATTCGAGCTCCCGCTTCAGCATTTTTTGCCGGTCCTTTTGCAGCTTTTTAAGCTGCTTTTTTTCTTCCTTGCGGATCTTTTCCTGCTGCTCGTGCTCGCTTTTTTTTATATCCTGATACATCTTCAACTGCTGTTGAAGCATCGTATCGCTCGGCTTATTTTGCTGCTGTTTTTTACCCTGTTGCTGCTCTTGTTTTTTTCCGCCGCCGCAGCCCGTCAATACGATCGGCATCAGCAGAAGGCACCAAAGCAGACCCCGTACGAATCTTGCCGGCATCTCGTCTGAAACCTCCTTCGTTTGCGGGAAATCGTCCGCTTTTTTCTTTAGTTTATCCGTTTCTTCAAAATTCATGTTCGGCTTGTACAGTCCGGTCTTCGTTGAGTTAGGCGGCGACATATGTTATTGTACATCATGATCATGACACTCCGGAGGTGGAAGGGCGTGAGGCCTTTGCTCGGAACGCTGCTTGTTGTATTAATCGGGCTTGCCGCTGCCGTGGCGATCGGATTTTATCCGGGCTTTTCCACGACATCCGACGTGGTGGATGACGAACAAGAAGGCTTTGACCAGGCACTGGTCATTAAATTCAGCCATGTCGTGGCCGAAAATACGCCCAAAGGTTTGGCGGCTCAAAGGTTTGCCAGACTGGTGTCCGAAAAAACAAACCGACGCGTGAAGGTTGAAGTGTTTCCGAACGCGGTTTTATATAACGAGACTGACGAAATGGATGCGCTTATGCGCGGCAACGTGCAGATGATCGCCCCTTCGTTTGCCAATCTATCCGAGCATGTTCCGGCGTGGCTGACGTTTGACCTCCCGTATGCTTTCTTGAGCGATGAAGCGGTACAGGAGGCGTTTGACGGGGAGCTCGGGAAGCTGCTGTTCGATAAGCTGGCAAGCAAAAATCTGGTCGGCTTGTCTTTTTGGGGCAACGGCTTCAAGCAAATGACATCCAATCGGGGGCCATTGATTCATCCTTCGGATTTCAAAGAACAGCACTTTCGCATTTTGCCCAGCAAAGTGATCGAAGCGCAATTTCGACAGTTTGAGGCGAAAACGACCCCGATTCCGTTTAACGAAGTCTATCGCGGTCTGGAGTCGGGCGTCGTGGACGGCGAAGAGAATACCATCTCCAACATTCGCACGAAAAAGTTTTATCAGGTGCAAAAATATATGACCATCAGCAACCACGGATATCTAGGGTATACGGTGCTGATGAACAAATCGTTCTGGGACAAGCTGCCGGGGGATGTGAAGCAGCCCTTGATAGAAGCGCTGCAAGAAACGGCGCACTGGGCCAATGACAATGCGATCGAGATGAACCGGCGCCAGCTTGAAGAGCTGCGCCATCAGGGAGCGCTTCAAATTCATGTTCAAACGCCGGAGGAACGCCGCGAGTGGATGCAGCGATGGGAGCCGATTTACCAGGAATTCGAGTCTATGATCGGAAAAGATGTCATGAGCCTTATTCGCCGGTTGCGGGAAAAGTACGGTGGTTAACGAAGTGATGACGGCGGCATGCTGGAATTCGACATTTTTTTTGCAGGATAATCCCTCTTTTTTGCCGGATATACAAAAACATCCATAATCACAACTAAAAGGTGTAATATATGGATTGTTCACACGAACGCAAAATCATATAAGGAGTGATTGTCATGAAAAAGATTGCTTCTCTGGCCTTACTTTCGGCATTATCCCTAACGTCTATCGCTGGTGCTGCAAGTGCAGAACAATTGACGCCTAATGCAATTAATCCGACTGTAGCGGCTTCCGAACCGATAGGTCATCATGAACTGGCCGCCGCAGGACTTGTCATCAAGTTTGGTTCGGTATCTGGTGTACATCATTACACCGTATCGATTTTAAATACAGATGACAACTCGAAACAAACGTTTGACACAACAAGCAACTCGTATACATTTACTGGTGCAACAATAGACACGGAATACAAGTTATGGGTTGGCGCGTATGACAAAAGCGGCAAATTGCTTAAACAAACCGACTCTAATTCGAACTATGTAACCTATAAATTCGCAGGCCAAAGCGTATCGCTTGCTTGGAAATAGCAACAGCAAAGTAGACTCCTTGAATGTAATGTTCAAGGAATCTACTTTTTTTTTCGAGTCATCTTACGCCGTACCTTCCAGCACATATACCTTCACATTTTTCTTCACGCCGAAGTCGCGGGCCTGCTTCACGTTGTCCATGAACAAGTCGATTCGCGTACCGCGGATGGCCGATCCGATATCTTCGGCCTTGCGGACGCCAATACCGTCGATGAACACGGTCGAGCCCATCGGGATAACCGAAGGGTCGACGGCAATCGTACGTCCTTCCTCGGCTTTGCTGCCGCTGTAAGTGATGCCGTAGTCCGGATGGGACGGCTTCTTGCCGGTCGATTCGACTCCCGCGGTATAAGCCGTTAGCGTCGAAGTCAGCACCTGCCGGATGATGCTCGCTTGTCCCTTAGGCAGCTCAAGGCCGGCTTGTTCCGGCGGAATCTGCAGCTGCTGTCCTGCCTGGAGCGATCCGGGATCGTCTATTCCGTTGACGGCCAGCAGGGTCTGCACGGGGATTCCGAACGATCTGGAGATCCGATAAAGCGTATCGCCCGAGCGCACTTGATAGGAGACAGGGGAAGGCATAGTCTTCAAGACAGGGCTTTCCGTCTGCGCTTCAGCCTCTTTGTCTCTCTGCAGGATCGCGTCCCATTCCTGGGATGTCATGGTCGTTTCGGCCAGATCCGCCGATGTATGGTAGGCATAGGCTGACCGCTCGGCCGCCGTTTTTAGGGTGACGATGAGAATAAGGCAAATCGTAAGCCGAAAAATACTAGGATTCAACATTCCTTACTACTCCTCCTTTGTAAAAAACTAGAGTGATAGTACTAGATTTGCCCACTATCCCCGGATTTAAACCGGCAGGTAAAAATTCGTTTCTCCAAATCTATTGATTGAACGGCAATCTTCCAGTATAGTACGAACTATATGTCAGATATTGTGACGCATTGCAGGAATACGCGACCGGCAGAAGGTCCGCACAAGGGGGCATCGGGATGAGCAGACTTGCAGGAAAACGAATTGCGCTTACAGGACCGAGGAAAGCGGCGGAGCTCAGCGTCATTGTGGAAAAGCTGGACGGGGTGCCGATCTTGCGGCCGGCCCAAGGAACCGTTGCCGTTGAGCAGGAGCAAGTGGAGGCGGAAATTGCTCGTCTGATCGAGACGGGGATCGATTGGGTCATTCTTACGACAGGGATCGGCACGGAGCTCTTGGTGCAAGCGGCCGAAAGCATGGGCCAAAAGGAAGCGTTCGTTGAAGCGTTGGGCCAAGCCCGAATCGCGGCCAGAGGATATAAAACGATCAATTATTTGAAAACGTTGGGGCTAACCCCTACCGTTCGGGACGAGGACGGAACGACGGCCAGCCTGATCGCGGCGATGGCGCCTTACGAGCTTCAAGAGCAAAGGGTAGCTCTGCAACTGTACGGCGACAACGCTCCCCGGCTTGTCCAATGGCTCGCCGAGCGGCAGGCGTCGTACCGTGAAATTTTGCCGTATCGTCACGTTCCGCCCGCCTTGGAGGTGGTGGATACGCTGCTGAATGAAATTGTGAGCGGCGCTATCGATGCCGTGACATTCACCAGCACCCCGCAGGTTCGGTTTTTGATGACCTATGCCCGGGAGCAGGGGATGGCAGACCGGGTTAAGGAAGCTTTTGCGAGCGGCGTCGTCGCCGTGGCGGTAGGCAAAGTGACGGCTGAAGCGCTTCGCGAAGAGGGCATTGCCCGGGTCGTCGCACCCGAGCAGGAGCGGATGGGCAGCATGATCGTCAGCCTGGCGCAGTATTATGAGGAGGAATCTGGGGCGTAAAGCGTCGGATTATTCCGAAATTTGGTCCGAGATTTCAGGTATGGTATACTTTCCGTGTTAGGAAGGTATGCCCTATTTTTTACATATGGAGGCATTATGGAAGCGACTCCGGTAGTACAATTGCAGCAGGTAACCAAGCGAATCGGCTCCAAAACGATTGTGGACGGGCTGTCTTTCGCAGTAAAGCCCGGCGAAGTGTTCGGTTTTCTCGGACCGAACGGCGCGGGCAAGACGACAACGATCCGGATGATGGTCGGATTAATGGCCATCACGGACGGCGAAGTGCTGATTCAGGGACATAGTGTGAAAACAAGGTTTGAGCAAGCGATGCTTCATGTCGGCGCGATTGTGGAGAACCCCGAGTTTTACGGATTTATGACCGGGTATCAGAACCTGGTTCATTTTGCCCGGATGATGCCGAATGTCCCAAAGGAACGTATTGACGAAGTGGTTCGGCTGGTGAAGCTGGAGAACCGCATTATGGATAAGGTAAAAACGTATTCGCTCGGCATGCGGCAGCGTCTCGGCGTAGCCCAGGCGATTCTGCACCGACCGTCGGTGCTTGTGCTGGACGAGCCGACCAACGGTCTGGACCCAGAGGGGATCCGCGAGCTGCGCGATTATTTGCGCCGGTTGGCTGCGGAGGAAGGGCTGGCTGTCATCGTTTCGAGCCACTTGCTGTCGGAGATGGAATTGATGTGCGACCGGGTAGCCATCATTCAGAACGGACGGCTGCTCGATGTCCGGTCGTTCAAGGAGGCGCCTTCGGAGACGGAGGCGGTCGAGGTCCGGTTTGAAGTCGACCGCCCCGAGGCGGCTCTGGAGCTGCTTGGAGAAGCGGAACGCGCGCAAGCGGAAGGCTCGGAGCTCGTCGTATGGCTGCCGAACCGGCGCGAAGCGACCGCCGAGCTTAACGCCCGCTTCGTTGCGGCGGGAATCCGGGTTTACGGCATCCGGACGCTGACCAAAACGCTCGAGGAGCAGTTCCTCGAAGTGACGGGAGGGAACCGGATTGTCTAGCGTATTTCGCCTCATACAGAACGAACAGATGAAAATTTATACCCGTCTGCGGACGTGGATCATGCTCGCTTTTGTCGTCTTGGCGGTCGTTTCGATGGGCGCGATGATGAAGTATGTCCTCGAATCGGAGATGAACCACGTCCTTCAATTCATGAGCAACTCGGCGATTCTCGCCCCGCTCGTCACGATTTTTTCCGTCATTGTGGCGGGTGACAGCGTAGCTTCCGAATTTACGTGGGGCACGGTGAAGCTGCTGCTGATCCGTCCGGCCTCCCGCGGCAAAATTTTATTGGCCAAGTACGTATCCGTGCTGCTGTTCATTGTCGAGCTGCTGCTGCTTATGCTGATCATCTCCTACTTTACGGGGCTCGTGCTATTCGGCGTCAGCGGCTCGGTTGCACCCGACTGGACGATGCCGGCCATCCTTCAAGGGTATGGCATCAAAGCCGTAGAGATCGTGATGACGGCGACGCTGGCTTTTATGATTTCCACCGTGTTCCGGAGCAGCTCGCTGGCGATCGGACTTTCCATCTTCCTGATGTTTGTGTCCGGAACGCTCGTAACCATTTTGGTGCAGCTCAGATATGCCTGGGTCAAATATTTGTTGTTCGCAAATACGGATTTGACTCCGTATTTGCACGGGGGCAAGCCAGTAGTCCCCGGGATGACGCTAGGCTTCTCTCTGGCCGTGCTGGCCGCCTACTGGATAGTGTTCTATGCCGTTTCATGGCTGCTATTTACGAAAAGAGACGTCGCAGGCAGCTAGCAGGCGATCAAGAGGCGTCATTCAACCGACAAAATATTGCAAACGCGACAGCCGTCTTTGTTCTTGCGAATCAAGCGTGCGGTCGCGTTTTTGGCTTGTCTGTAAAGCGGAGGAGGGAGAAGCATGGTCGGATCGGTATGGCTCGTATTTGCGCTGACCTTGATCATTCACGGCGTGGAAACGCTATCTTATGCGGTAAGGCTGGCCGGCATCCGAACAGGAAAGCTGGCGGTCGCCTTGTCGCTCACGGGCATCATCGTTCTGATCTCCAGAACATCGAACATGCTTCAAGGCACGTTATTCGGCAATTTGATCGATAGAGCGAAGAATGACCCAGACATTGCGCTCGGGCTCCAATTTCATCTGATCTTGATCGGGGCATCCGTCGGAACGCTGGTGGCGCTTCTCGTTTTTCCGACGATGGTGTTCGTGGCCGCGCGGCTGATCGCCCGGCTTGAGGTTGTCGGGTCGCTGCCGGTCCTGATCCGGGAGTCCGTGACGATCGACAAGCTGAAATCGGTCAAGCGCGTATTTCGTCTGCCCCGTCTGGAGATGCTCAGCCGGCTGCGGGTCGGCGGGATTCCGAAGCGGCTTTTGCTCATGAACACCTTGGTCACGGGCATCTACACGGTCGGCGTATTATCCGCGCTGTATGCTTCTTATCTCGTTCCCGAGCATGGAACAAGCGCCGCACAATCGTCGGGTCTGATCAACGGGATTGCCACGATCCTGCTGACCATCTTCATCGATCCGCGAGTGGCGCTGCTGTCCGATAAAGCGATGTCCGGCAAGGTCAAGCAGGCGGAGCTTCATAAAATGTTCGGCATCCTTATGCTGTCGCGGCTGGCCGGCACCTTGCTCGCCCAGCTTTTGCTCCTGCCGGGAGCGAAGGTGATTGCATTCATTTGCGGGTTGTTATTTTAAAACCGCAGAGACTTCTATTCTTTGATAGTCCTAGGAGTCAAGTCCTGCCGGTAAGAAGTGTTAAGCTTTCATTAATCTGGTCATTTGAGGCGTATCGGAAGAGGAAAACCGCGATTCATGTCGAATTAAAAGCTGTCAGTTTAAATTAGTTAAAGGGGACTTTCATTAGACTATGATTGAATTCCAGAATGTGTCCAAGGTATATCCGAACGGAACCGTAGGTCTCAAAAATATTAATTTGACCATGGACAAAGGCGAATTTATTGTAATCGTCGGTCTCTCGGGAGCGGGAAAATCGACGCTGCTGCGCTCGATCAACAGACTGCATGAAATTACCGACGGCCAAATTCTCATCAACGGGCGCTCGATTACGGCGGCAAAGGGAGCCCAGCTGCGGAATCTGCGCCGCGATATCGGCATGATTTTTCAAAATTTCAACTTAGTCAAACGTTCCTCCGTTCTTCGCAACGTTCTCTCCGGCCGTGTAGGCTATCATTCGACGATGCGGACGCTGCTCGGGCTGTTTCCGAAACAAGACGTAGAGCTTGCGCTCCAAGCGCTTGAACGCGTAAATATTCGGGAGAAGGCGTATGCCCGTGCGGACGAATTGTCCGGCGGACAGCAGCAGCGCGTCTCGATCGCCAGAGCGCTTGCCCAGGAAGCGAAAATCATTTTGGCGGACGAGCCGGTCGCCTCGCTGGACCCGTTGACGACGCGCCAAGTCATGGACGACTTGAAACGGATTAATCAGGAGCTCGGCATCACGACCGTCGTTAACCTTCACTTTATCGACTTGGCGCGGGAATACGCGACCCGCATTATCGGCCTGCGCGCAGGGGAGGTCGTGTTCGACGGTCCCGTATCGGAAGCGACGGACGAGGCCTTCTCGGGTATTTACGGGCGCGCGATCAAGAAGGACGAGCTTCTGGGGGTGGAGGCGGAATGACCGGGCCCGAACGCCGCGACATCCTGAAAAAGCCGTCGAATACGAAGTCGTATATGACGACGTTAGTCCTGATCTTTCTGTTATGGTGGAGCGCCCATAATACAGACTCCAGTATTACCAAGCTGATCGAAGGTTTTCCGGAGATGGGCAAGCTGCTTGTTGAGATGGTTCCTCCCGACTGGAGCTATATCGATGTTGTCTGGAAGCCGATGATGGAAACGATACAAATGGCGGTGATCGGCACGACGCTCGGCGGGCTGGTCGCGATTCCGATCGCTTTGCTTGCGGCCGGCAACGTAACCCGCAGCCCGTGGATTTATCATCCGGCGCGCATTATTCTCAACCTGATCCGGACCATTCCCGAGCTGCTTTTTGCCGGATTGTTCGTTGCGATCTTCGGCATCGGGGCGATGCCCGGGGTGCTGGCGCTCGCCTTTTTCTCCTTCGGCTTGATCGCCAAGCTGACCTACGAATCGATCGAGGCGATCGATCCGGGCCCGCTGGAAGCGATGACGGCCGTCGGGGCCAACAAGCTGCAATGGATTCATTTTGGCGTCGTGCCGCAGGTGGCGGCTCAATATATCGCTTATTTTTTGTACACGTTCGAAGTCAATGTCCGGGCTGCCGCCGTGCTAGGCTTGGTCGGTGCGGGCGGGATCGGGTTAACGCTCGACCGGACGCTGCAGCAGTTCCGTTATGACCGTTCGGCCCTTATCATTATTTTGACGCTGGCGATCGTGCTGCTGATCGATTTTGTGAGCACGAAGATAAGGGAGAGGCTGTTATGAATCAGACGACGACTAAAAAACCGTTCCGCATCCGTTTCTGGCTCGTGGCCATCATTATATTGGCCATTTATCTCTGGTCTTTTCTCGGCATTAAATTCGAAGGCTTGACGGAAAACGCCGGCCGGGATTTCGCCGCCATTCTCCGCGGCTTGTTCAATCCCGATTGGGGCTTTGTCTACATGCCCGAAGGCGAGGATCTGATCCGGGGACTGCTCGATACGCTTGCCATTTCCATTATCGGTACGTTTATCTCGGCGTTTCTGTGCGTGCCGTTTGCCTTCTGGGCGGCAAATAATATGAGCCGTTTCCGTTGGGTATCCGGCAGCGGCAAATTCATGCTGAGCTTTATCCGGACATTCCCGGAAATCATCATGGCGATCATCTTCATTAAAGCGGTGGGCCCGGGCGCCTATGCCGGGGTGCTGGCGCTCGGCCTGCACTCGATCGGGATGCTCGGCAAGCTGTATTCGGAAGCGATCGAAAATCTCGATCTCGGGCCGACCGAGGCGCTGACCGCCTGCGGCGCCAACCGCTTGCAGGTACTGTGGTTCGCCGTCATTCCGCAGGTACTGCCGCACTTCTTCTCGTTTGCGCTGTACCGCTTCGAGATTAACATCCGTTCCGCTTCCATCCTCGGCCTAATCGGTGCGGGCGGGATCGGGGCGCCGCTCATTCTGGCGCTGGAAGCTCGTGCATGGAACCGCGTCGGCGTTATTTTGCTCGGGATCATCGTCATGGTCACCATTATCGATATTATTTCTTCCGCCATTCGTAAACGTCTGGTGTAGGTGTAGCCCACAAAGCCCGCTTTTCGGATCATTGTGCCGAAAGCGGGCTTCTTTGTGCGGAAAGTCCTGCTTCGCTTCTTATTGGCGTTTAAATCCGGATATCAGCTCGACAAACGCTGCGGCTTGTCCGGATAGCGGCTCGCCTTCGCGCCAATAGACGGCAATCGGGTTCTTCACCTCCGGATGCTTCACCTGTACCCGCACGACCTCGCGTCGCTCTACGAACTCTCGCACCTCGGCGGCCGAGGCGAAGAGCACGCCGTAGCCCGCGGCGACCGCCCGAACGGCTTCGTTCATCCCGCCCAGCTCGACGCCGATCTCGGGCGGGTCGAGGCTCGACATCCGGCATAGCGCGAGCAGCATTTCGCGAGTCGAGCTGCCTTCCTCCCGCATGATGAACGTTTCTTTCAATAGATCGGCGAGCCCGACCTCTTTGGCTGCACACGGATGATCTGGAGGGACGACGAACCACATCGGGTCCTCGAACAGCACGGTGCGCTTCAGCGGGGAGGACGCAGTGGCGCCGCCTCCGATGACCGCGATATCGGCTTCGTACCGTTCCAGCTGTTCAAGCGACTGCTGGGCGTTCCCGGTATATTGAGTCAGCCGCACCCCGGCAAAACTCCGCTTGTAGGCGGCGATCCAGCCGGGCAGCAAAAAGTTGGCAGGCAGATACGTCGCGGCGATCCGCAGTGTGCCGGACCGGCCTGCCCGGTAATCGTCGACGAGCGTTTCCAGTTCCTGTTCCAGAGCGAATAACCGCTCGGCATGGGCGGCAAGGAACGTTCCCGCTTCCGTTAGCCAAATACCCCTTCCTTTCGGAGCCAGCAAGACGAGGCCAAGCTCCTTCTCCAAATTTCGGATCTGCATTGTAACCGCGGGCTGGCTGATGCGCAGCGTCTCGGAAGCACGGGTAACACTTCGGCTTCGAGCGACGACATGAAATATTTTTAACGCGTGGAGGTTCATGGGGAGGGGGCTCCATTCATAAATTTATTTTATGTTTATCAGAAATAAATATATTATACTTATATGTTTTTCCGTTTTATTCTAAAGTCGAACGAAGCAAATCGCAATAGCGAAAAGGAGCGAGCGGGATGAAATTGAGCTGTACGGAGTGCGGACATGAACGGAGCATCACCGATCCGGTATGGCGCTGCGCATGCGGCGGGCTGCTTCAGCTCGAGCAGCGGCTTGGGGAGCTGGACGGCGAGAAGCTGCGGTGCGTCTTCGACGAGCGCCTGGCGCAGCGCAATACGCCTTATGCGAGCGGGGTGTGGCGCTATAAGGAGCTGATTCATCCGGAGCTTCCGGTGGAGCGGATCGTAACCAAATACGAAGGCAACACGGGGCTGTACGGCTCCGAGCCGGTCCGCCTGTTTACCGGAGTCCGGGATTTGCGGCTCAAGGCGCAGAGCGAGAATCCGAGCGGCTCCTTCAAGGATAACGGGATGACGGTCGCCGTGTCGCAAGGCGCGTGGCTCGGGTATGAGCGGTTTGCCTGCTCGTCGACGGGAAATACGTCTTCGTCGCTTGCAATGTATGTGGCGATATCCGGCAAAGCCTCGTACGTCTTTGTCCCGGAGGAAGGCGTCGCAGACGGGAAAGTGCTGCAAACGGCGGCTTATGGAGCGCGGATGATCCGGTTTCAAGGCACCTATGACGACGGGATACGCTTCTTGGAACGGCACGCGGCCGAGCTGGAGCTGTACGTATGCAATTCGATGAATCCGTTTCGGATCGAGGGGCAAAAAAGCATCGTCTATGAAATCGCGCAAGCGCTAAATTGGACGCTGCCGGATTGGATTGTGCTGCCCGGCGGGGCGCTTAGCCATGTGTCCGCGCTAGGCAAAGGGCTGCAGGACATGCTGGCAGTAGGACTCATTTCGCGTATGCCTCGGGTGGCGGTCGTGCAGGCGGAAGGCGCGAGTCCGTTCCACCGGATGATCGCACACGGTCTGAAAGAGCTGATACCGGAGCCCCGGCCGAAAACGCTGGCCAGCGCGCTTAATATCGGCAACCCGCCAAGCTGGAAAAAAGCTGCCGCCGTGCTGCAAGCGACCCGCGGCGTAACGGTTTCCGTGACGGATGAGGAGATCGTAGAGGCGAAAGCGGTGATCGACCGGGCGGGCATCGGCTGCGAGCCGGCATCTGCGGCGTCGGCGGCAGGGCTTCGCAAACTGGTTGCGCAGGGCATCGTGGATAAGGACGAGACGGCGGTGTGCCTTTTGACCGGACATTTGTTAAAGGACGCCGACGCTTTGCAGCGGTATGTGACAGGGGATACTGCCGATGCAGGAATCCCCGTATCTTCAGCGTTGGAGTTGGATCAAGTCAAGGAGCGCCTGTAAAGCAAAAAGGAGCGCCGCTGCGGAATGCAGGGGGCTCCTTTTGTTAAAGGCTTATATTACTTCTGACCGATGCTTTTGGAATATTCGCGAACGACGTCGAATTTCTTGTCGTCGGATTTCACGTAGCCGCGGTGGGAGTATACATCGAAAATGATGCTTCCGCCTTCCGGATCTTTGCCGATATCGATGAACGCTTGAGCGATTTTGTCTCTCCATTCTTGATCCATATCTTTGCGAACGGCGATCGTATCGTTCGGAATCGGAGCTGTAAAAGCGACCACTTTCGTTTTCTCGAAAATGTCCGGAATGTCTTTCTTCACCGTATTACGCGCGTCTTGGAACACAGCCGCTGCATCCACTTGTCCGTTCATCACGGCCAGAATGCCTTTGTCGTGACCTTTTACTTCGATGCCCGTTACGTCTTTCTCCGGATCGACGCCGGCTTTTTTCATTTCGTTGGCCGGCCATACGAAGCCTGCGGAGGACGTTACGCCCTGCCAAGCGATTTTTTTGCCTTTCAGGTCTTTCAATTCTTTGATCGGGGAATCCGCTTTAACGATAATCATAGCTTTGTAGAAGTCGACCAGATCTTTCGTATCGGCGCCCGTTTTTTCGTCTACGCCGTAACGTTGAGCTTGCAGCAGCAGGTCTGCGGCTTTTTTCTCGTCATGCGCCAGGACATAAGCGTTCGGAGGCAGGAAGCCGATATCGACTTGCTTGGAAGCCATCGCTTCGATAACGGTGTTATAGTTGGTCGAGACGGATACTTTGACCGGAATGCCGAGCTTGTCGCCAAGCAGCTTCTCCAGCGGCTTCGCCTTCGCTTCCAGCGTCTCCGCGCTTTGGGAAGGAACGAATTGCACTTTCAATTCTTTAGGCGTATAGCCTTTCGCCGCAGACGCTTCTTGCTTTTTGTCGGAAGGAGCAGGGGCTGCCGGTGTTTTGTTCTCTGTTTTGGTGCCGCAACCTGCTGCAATCCCGGCGGAAAGCACCAGGGATAAACTGACTGCTGCAAACTTTTTAAACATTGAATTGACCTCCTGTTAACTTGTTGGATCAAAATCCATTTCTTACTATACCACAGAATAGTACGACCCATAGTAAATTTTTTGTGAAAGAGCCCTAAAAATGTCGAAAATTATTTTTGAATCCCGATGCATGGTTCTCGGGCGCTAAATTTGATATAGTGGATTCAATTCATGGAAAAACGGAGTTGAATGCAAGGTGGTTCAAAAGCTGACATTAACGATCCTGGAAACAAGCGACCTTCACGGATCGCTGCTTCCGATTCAGTATGCCAACAACAGCGCAACGGAAACGGGATTGGCCAAAATCGCATCGATCATTCGCAAGGAGCGCCAAAAGGGCGGGCCGCTGCTGCTCATCGATAACGGGGATTTGATTCAAGGGACGCCGCTGGCGTATCATCACGCCAAACTGAACGTCGGGGAGCCGAATCCAATGATTCAGTGCTTGAATGAGCTCGGGTACGACGCGGCCGTCATCGGGAATCACGAATTCAACTATGGGATGGAGTTACTGCGCAAAGCGGTCGGGGAATCGAGCTTTCCTTGGCTCAGCGCCAATATCGTCGATGAGGCGACTGGCGAACCGTTTTTCGGCAAGCCCTATCTGGTGAAGACGCTCGAGCAGGGGCTCAAAATCGGCGTGCTGGGGCTGACGACGCCTTACATCCCGCATTGGGAGAAGCCCGAGCATATCGCGGGCCTGCGGTTTGAGGATGCCGTAGAGACGGCCAAGCGGTGGGTGAAGCATTTGCGCGAGCAAGAGGGAGCGGACGTCGTGATCGTCTCTTATCACGGAGGGTTCGAGAGGCATTTGGAATCCGGCGAGCCGACGGAGCCGTTGACGGGAGAAAATCAAGGCTATGCGCTCTGCCGCGAGGTGGAAGGCATCGACGTGCTGCTCACGGGTCACCAGCACCGTTCGATTAGTGGAACGAACATCAACGGGGTGACGGTCGTGCAGCCTGGCAGCGCAGGCGCCTGGCTCGGCAAAGTCACGCTGACGCTGGGCTTGGAAGCGGGAAGCTGGCGCGTTCTGGAAGCCGCGTCCGAGCTGGTGTCCCCGCAGGGTGAAGCGCCCGATTCTGCGGTGCTGGGGATCGTGGAGCCGCATGAACGCCTTGCACAGGTATGGCTCGATCAGCCGATCGGGCGTCTGCTTGGCGACATGCGCGTCACCGATCCGATGCAGGTCCGGTTGAAGGAGCATCCGCTCATCGAGTTTATCAATCGGGTGCAGATGGAATTGTCGGGGGCCCCGATCTCGAACACTGCGCTGTTCGACAACATCTCGCCGGGATTTCCGGAGCATATTACGATGCGGGACATTGTCTCCAATTATATTTATCCGAACACGCTGCAGGTCATCCGGGTGTCGGGGCAGGATATCCGCGCCGCCCTGGAGCGCTCGGCCTCGTATTTTGCCCAATATGACGGAAACGGCCCGGTGCAAGTGAGTGCGGAATTCAGCGATCCGAAGCCGCAGCATTACAATTACGATATGTGGGAAGGCATCGAATACCGGATCAACATTTCTCGTCCGGTAGGACAGCGGATCGTCGACCTGCGGTATAACGGCAAGCCGGTCGACCCGGATGCGGAATACGACGTCGTCATGAACAATTACCGGGCGGCGGGCGGCGGAAACTACCCGATGTTCCAAGGGAAACCGGTTGTGAAGGACATTCCGACCGATATGGCGGAGCTGCTGGCCGGCTATATTATGGAGCGGGGAACGATTGAAGCGTCGCTGAACCGGAATTGGGAAGTGGTTTGGGACTAAAATCATTAGCTATATGGATAAAAAGAAGACTGCGGTTCTGTGAACTATGCGTTCACAGGCCGCAGTCTTTTTATATGATGTCCGGAGGTTGTCTGATGTCAGTTCGCGGCGCTTTGAGGCTGTGAAGCATTGGCAACCGACGGTTTCCGCCGAAGGTTGAACACCAGATTCAGCACGATCGCGGTAAAGCTGCCTGCGACAATGCCGTTGCCGGTCAAAATTTGCACGGCTTGCGGCAGTTGGTTGAACAGCGTCGGAACGACCGTCACGCCAAGGCCCATGCCGACGGAGCAAGCGATGATCAGAAGGTTCTCATGGTTGTTCAGATCGACCTGTGAGCCGAGCATGCGGATTCCGGAAGAGACGACCATACCGAACATGGCTACGGTCGCGCCGCCGAGCACGGGAGTCGGGATCAGCGTAGTCAGCGCCGCAACTTTCGGGATCAGGCCAAGGACGATCAAGATGCCGCCCGCGGTCATGATCACGTCGCGCGTCCGGACGCCGCTCATTTGGATAAGCCCGACGTTCTGCGAGTAGGTTGTATACGGAAAGGCGTTGAACAAGCCGCCGAGAATGATCGCGAGACCTTCCGCGCGGTAGCCGCGGGTCAAATCCTCGGAGCGGATGTCGCGGTCGCATATTTTGCCGAGAGCCAGAAAGACCCCGGTCGACTCCACCAAGCTGACCGCAGCGACCAGAATCATCGTCAGCACAGAGGTGATTTCAAACGTCGGCATGCCGAAGTAAAGCGGGTGCACCATATGAAACCAGGAAGCTTCATGGAACGGAGCGAAGCTGACTTTACCGAGCAGCGCCGCGACAAGCGTCCCGACAATCAACCCTAGCAGAATCGAGATCGCCCGCCAAAAGCCGGTGAAAAAGCGGTTCATGGCGATAATCAACGTGAGCACACCGAACGAAAGCAGCAGGTTGACCGGTGCGCCGAAATTCGGGTTGCCGACCCCGCCGCCCATATCGTTCAGCGCTACGGGAATGAGCGTGAGCCCGATGATCGTGACGACCGAACCGGTCACGACCGGAGGGAAGAAACGGATCAGCTTGCCGAACAGCCCGGCAAAGATGACGACGAACAAGCCCGCGGCCAAGATGGCGCCGTAGACGGTCGAGATGCCGTGCTGGCTGCCGATGGCGATCATCGGGCCGACGGCCGTAAACGTACAGCCGAGCACGACCGGCAGGCCGATGCCGAAGAACCGGTTGCTCCAAACTTGAAGCAGGGTCGCGACACCGCAGGTTAACAGGTCGATCGAGACCAGGTAGGCGAGCTGCTCCGGCGACAGCTTTAGCGCGCTGCCGACAATCAGCGGCACGATAACGGCGCCGGCGTACATGGCGAGCACGTGCTGCAGGCCGAGCGAAAACCGTCTCATCGGCGGCTGGTTGGTTGATTTTGCATTCATAGACACAGGAAGGATCCCTCCGGGAATGGATTATTGGGCGTGGTTTTATACCGGATTCGTCTGCGGCTCAGGCTTGTCCGCGAACGTAACCCGTCCGTCCGCCAACGAAGCGACGGGCGCGAGCGACTCTACGCGATAGCCTGCGTCCAGAAGCTTCCGGCCCCCGGGCTGGAAAGCCTTCTCGATCACGATGCCGATCCCTGCTACCGTAGCGCCCGCTTTCTCGGCAATCCGGGCCAACCCGAACGCCGCTTCGCCGTTGGCGAGGAAATCGTCGATCAGCAGCACCCGGTCGCCGGGCGACAAAAACTTTTTGGAGACGGATACTTCGCTTTCTTCCTGCTTGGTGAAGGAATATACCTTCTCCGTAAGCAGATCGTCCCGAAGCGTCAGCGATTTGCGCTTGCGCGCGAAAATGAGCGGCACGCCGAGCTGCAGCGCCGTCATGACGGCGGGAGCGATCCCGGACGATTCGATGGTCAGCACCTTCGTAATGCGTTCGCCGGCGAAACGGGCGGCAAATTCTTTGCCGATCTCCATCATAAGGACAGGATCGACCTGATGGTTCAGAAACGAGTCGACCTTAAGTACCTGATCTCCGAGCACGATTCCTTCCTGCAGCACTTTGTTTTTAAGCAGTTCCATTACTTTTTCCTCCCGAACGTTAACAAGATCCTAAGCCCGATAAACACAAAAAGCCCGATTCGTCCGTTTCTGCATAAGAGAAACGGGCAATCGAGCGATACGCAAAAGCAAGAAAAGGCGCAAAACGGTCGGCCGGGCTGCAAGCAGCGGCGGTCTTCCTTTCTGCGTCCGTATGTGTACCGCCCGTAGTCCTGCCGTTGCGGAGGCAGGGTAGAGACTCGCAGGCCGATTCATCCTGCAATTATACGAGCTTTTTTATATTCGTTTCCGGTGCTTTACTGTATGCCATTATATACGATGCGGGCGGTTTGCGCCAGTTCAAAATACGGGAAACGGCGTTTTCCCGGCATAAGCTTCCGTGAGGCGCAGCAGCAGACAGGATAAGGATAAAATCGTTATAAAAGTTTTCCACCTTGCGGCACCGCAGCCGATTATGAGTTAATAGGAGATGTAGCCGGCCAGCTGACGCTTAAGGAAAGGAGTGATCAGAAACAATGATTACGGTATCCGAGGTGGTCTTCGCGTAAGCGGAGACGCCAGTCAAGGGGGGCCTTCGGGCCCCTTATATATTCGCGGATGGACAATACAAGAATCGATGGGTTATAATGTAAGAGTAATTCCGTGTCTTCAAAAAATTTCAGGTGAAAGGAGTGTCGTGCAATGGTAGACACAATGAACAAAGGAAAAGGGTTTGCTAACAAGTGAATAAGCATTTTTCTCCTTCACCGTCACCTGAACCGTCATTGAATGATACATGACATATAGAGGCATTCAGGCACGATATGGCGATCGTGTTTTTTTGTTGATAAGGAACTTATAAGTTAACGCAACTTATAGCTTCGCATCAACCTTGATAAACGCGCTTATCCTTAATGATGACAAGGACGGCGTAGACGTTTATCCTGAATTTCATGCCCCTAATGCTTGCGACGTCAGTTTTGCTCCGGCAAAACTCAGAGGAGGTGTAAAGATGAAAATGCTTATAACTTTCGAGGCTTTGGCCAACATGGCACGAAAGGAGGCTTTCATCGGTGGGGTACAAGAATGGGAAGGATATTTTGCCGCCTAGCCTGCTCAAGCAGCTGCAGGACTATATTCAAGGCGAAATCATTTATATACCGAAAAAAGAACAGACCCGCGCAGGCTGGGGTGAGAACAACGGCACCCGGCAGTCGATTATGCGTCGGAATTTCGAGATTTTCAGGCTGTATGAGAACGGACATACAGTCACCGAGCTGATCCGTCAGTTTCATCTGTCGGAGGACAGCATTCGTAAAATCATCGTGAAAACCCGCGGGCTAAATTCGCGGCAGCAGGAAACGGCGTCCACCAGGCACTAGCCGGAAGGATAGCGAACATAATCGCAAACGGAACAAGCCAGAAGTGGACGCTTTTGGCTTTTTTCTATTGTCTTGATTCTCCGCGCGACAGCGGCGTGAGCTTGTTGAGAAACCCGTTTAGCGTATAAAATTCTCAGCATACGCCGGTGGGGTATATCCCTCCAGCCGCTCTTGAAACCCGTGAACTTGATTAAAATTAGCGGTATTTTCACGGGTTTTAAAGGCGGACGTAAACTCTTACGGGATATACCCCACCTCTATTTGTCTAAGATTTTCTACTCTAGGGTTTCTCAACACTCTGACGCCGCTTCCTGCAGCGGCGTGTTTGTCTTCGGTCCCTTATTGTTCCGGCTGTCCGGAAGCTTTGCGCAGCTCGTTGGCCAACCGGTTAAACTCTTTACGCGCCTGATCCGAATCGGTGCAAAAATAAGCCGCCGACAAAAAGCGGATGATCTTGTTCGCATCTTCGGGACTAAGCATGGCGCATTCCCCCCTTCCCCCCGCAGACTTTGTCTTATGGACAATTTATGCCGGTCCGCTTTTTTCGGACACGGCATGCATTCAAAGATAGGGCAAATCACCCGATTCCCCAAGCTTGGCTTATGGTATGATAGAAGAAAATGGAATTTCCACCAGCCGGCAACCGTCATCAGGGAAACCATTCGCCGGTTGGCTTGAAGGAGGGAACCGATCTGATCCGGGTTTTCGTCTATGGAACGCTGTTGGTCGGCGAATCGAACCATCACGTGGTCGCGCCTTATGTGCTCTCGGTCCGACCCGGACGGGTGCACGGCGCATTGTTCGATGCGGGGGCTTATCCCGGACTCGTCCTGTCGGGCTGCGGCGGCGAGACGGGCATCGAAGGCGAATGGCTGGTCGTGACGCAGGTAGGTCTGAATCGGATGGATGAACTGGAGGAGTACTACGGACCCGGCGCGCGGAACGATTATGAACGCGTCTGGGTGCGCGACAGCCGGCGGGAAGAGTGCGAGGGGTGGATCTACGTGTGGAAGGAGCCGCGGGGATATCCGCGCATTGCAGGAGGATCCTGGCGCGAATATGCCCACAGGAAGCAAGAGCTTGGCAGCATGCCTTGAAGCTTGCCTCAATCAGGCGCGTCTGGCGTACGGTCTCCAATCCTCCCGTTCCGACTTCTTGACGATTTCCGTCATTCGCAGAACGACATGATGCGACTGTTCCTCGCCGATTGCACTGATCAACTGCTCATACGAAATATTGTCCTGAACCAGGCTTCGGGTGACCGAGCTGTCTTTGTACCACGCCTCGGTAATGGCAAACGAGCCTTCTTTTTTCAGCCAAACCTCATGATAGTAATGCTCTTGTTCGCTTTTGGGCTGGAGTGTCAAATAAAACGCTTGCATCGGCATGCGCGGGTCAGACAAGCGCTGGCTAACCAAGGACCCGGACGAAACGGGTTGGCCGAACGAAACGTACATGGATACTTTTTTGATCAGATGGTCCACGGGATTCATTTTGTCCTTCCTTTCAGCTAGGAAAAAGTGCTCGGAAAAAGTAAAGTTTTCATCAAAATTTTGTAGTATGTTTATCGTATCATAGTCCTTTTGGTTTATGAAATGGTGCTTTAGAACTATATACGATTGAAAAGTTCCCTGTAACCCTACGACAATCATCCGTGCTATAATGATTCCATAGAGCATGCACCATGAAGGAGCGTTCGACGGCTTATGACACCTTATAAAATTTTATTGGCCGATGACGAAGCGGCCTTGCGGTTCTTGTTAACGGAAACGTTGGCCGAGGAAGGATACGAGCTTACCGAAGCGGAGGACGGGGCGCAGGCGCTCGCCTATTTGCAGGAGCAGCCATTCGACTTAATTATTCTGGACTATATGATGCCCGAACGCACCGGAGTGGAAGTTTGCGAATGGCTGCGCGGCCATGCGAATCCGAATGCGGATACGCCGGTCATTCTTTTGACGGCCAAAGCGCTGGACAAAGACCGGGAACGTGCCAAGGCGGCGGGCGTTACGCAATATATCGTCAAACCGTTCAGTCCGCTGCAACTGCTGGATACCGTGGAAGAGCTGATCCGGCGCGATGCGCGTTAACCGATAAATTAATACCGGAGACGGGAAGTGAAGGCTTTGCATCAAACACCCTCTGACGACCGGATGAAACGAGAGGCCCGGCTGCTGAAGGAAGGCCGGAAAAAATATATTCGCGAGCTGAACAAGCAGCTGCAGCAGCTGCGGCATTGGACCGGGGATGCGGAGCCGGAGGATGCGTCCGAGACAGCCCTCCGGTTTTACCGTATCGTACACACGCTGAAAGGCAGCGCGCCGATGTTCGGTTTTATGCGCATCGGGGCGCTCGCCGAGAAATTGGTCGAGCACTGGGAATGGTCGCAGAACGAGGAAGCTGTGACGGAACCGTCGGTTCGGGCGCGGTTTCGGCGGTGTTCGCAGGCTTCCCTTGCGCTGGTGCTCGAATTGGAATTGGAGATCGATACAACTGCACGAGAGCTGGAGCTGGACGAGCAGCAGGAGCAACTGCAGCGCACCTTCACGCCTCCGCAGGGCGAACGGCTGCTTGTGATCGACGATGACGAAGTGCTGCGGGCTTATCTGGTCCGGCGTCTGAAGCTGGACGGCTACGAGGTGGATGAGGCTGCGGACGTCATATCGGCGCAGCGGCTGATCCGGGAGCGTTCGTACGACTTGATTTCGCTCGATCTCATGATGCATCCTGACAGCGGCTACGAGCTGTTCGAATTTTTGAAAGAAGACCCGAATTTGAAGCTCGTGCCCTTGATCGTGCTGTCCGGGCGCAGCGACGTGTATGACAAGGTCCGCTGCTTCTACTTGGGCGCGGATGACTATGTGGTCAAGCCGTTTCAATACGAAGAGCTGGCCGCCCGCATCTACAGCCTGCTCAAGCGGACCAAAACGTTCGAACAAATGGCATTCCGCGACCCGTTGACAGGAGTATACAACCGGCGGTATTTCGACCATCAAATTCAAGTGGAGCTGCAGCGCGTCGCACGGTACCCCGGGACGATCTCGATGGTATTCATCGATATCGACCGGTTCAAATCGATCAACGATACGTATGGGCATCCGGTCGGGGATTTGGTGCTGCAAGGCCTCGCCTATTTGCTGCAGACGAATCTGCGCGCCACGGATCTGATCGCCCGCTTCGGAGGCGAGGAATTCGTGGTAGTGCTGCCCGGTACGTCCGCCGCCGACGCCAAAAAGACGATCGAAGGCATCCTGAGGCTGACGCATCAAGGACCCGTCGCGCAAAACGAGGGCCAGTCGTTTCACATTACGTTCTCGGCCGGCGTGTCCGAGTGGCAGCCTGACCTTACGCTGAGCGAGTGGATCCGACGGGCGGACGATGCGATGTACGAGGCTAAACAAAGCGGCCGTAACCGGGTGATGCTGTATACCGGCGACGCTGCCGGCACGGAGACGGACGAGGCGGCACGCAAGACGGTGCTGATTGCCGACGACGACAATATTTTGCGCTCGATTCTCATGGCGAAGTTCAAGCACCTCCCGATCGATTTCAAGGAGGCGGCCGACGGGGAAGAGGCTTATTTGGAGCTGCTCGGCAGCACGATCGATCTGTGTATTCTCGACGGCGTGATGCCGCGTCTCGACGGGTACGGTGTGCTTGAGCGGATGAGGGAGCGCGGCACGCGGCCGACCCATACGAAAATGCTCGTTCTTTCGGGGCGCAG
This sequence comes from Paenibacillus tyrphae, assembly GCF_024158745.1. Classification (GTDB taxonomy): domain Bacteria; phylum Bacillota; class Bacilli; order Paenibacillales; family NBRC-103111; genus Paenibacillus_G; species Paenibacillus_G tyrfis_A. The sequence goes on from NZ_JAMZAW010000023.1 coordinate 29,421, forward strand.
CCGGGAGGAGGATACGAGCCGGGGGATGCAGCTTGGAGCGAACGCTTATATGCATAAACCGTTTTCCATGGTTGAGTTGGAGCTCAAGGTGAAGGAACTGCTGGATTTAAGCTGAGGCCGTGACGACGACTTGTCACGGTTTTTTCATTTTTACCTATAAAAAATAGGACTTCCGACCGATATAATATGTGATAAAGAGTATAGCTTCGACCTTAGTGAATAGGATGTGAGCTTTTTGTTATCCACGAAGCCCGATGTGTTGGCGATTAAAAACCGGATGACCTTGCCGGTGACGTTCGGAACGTACTTGTTGGCCGTGTTTGCATGCGCTTTATTTCGATGGGTGCATGTCTTTAAATCGGAGCACGACCTGCTGGCTTACGAGGTGCTGCTTAATGTGTTTTTGGGGGCTCCGCTGATTCTGTTAGTCGTCGCTGCGCTGTTATTTTGGAAGGGGCATCATCGTTACGTTCCGCTGTTCAATGCGCTGTCCATGACATTCACGAGTATGGCGATGATCGTCGGATCGGGCGGGATGGTGGAATTTTATTTCTCGATCTTCATGGTTATCGCCTTGATGGCCTTCTATGAAGATACGAAGCTGATTTGGCTTATGACGGCTTTGTTCGCCCTGCAGTACATCGCCGCCTACTGGCTGTATTCGGAGCTTGTGTTCGGCAAGGACGGGTACGGATTCGAAATGCTGGCGATTCATGCCGTGTTCCTTCTGCTGACAGCAGGAACAACCGTATGGCAAATCACGAAGAAAAAGGAAACCGTGGCGATGCTCGAAGCGGACAAGCATGAGAAGCAGAAGCTGCTCGGCAACATTCTAAACAAACTGACGGACAGCTCGGAGCAGCTCGTCGATTATGTGGGACGGCTCAATGAGAACACCGAGCAAACGCTGCTGGCGAACCGCCGGATCATGACCTCCATGGAAAACATGGCGTCGGGAACGGAAGAGCAGGCGCAGACCAGCAAAGACAGCGCGCGTGCGATGGAAGAGATGTCGATCGGCATACAGCGCGTAGCCGAATCGTCGGCAACCGTCTCGGAGGCGTCGATGAGCATGGTGGAGGAAGCGGAGAAAGGCAACGATACGATCGGTCATGCGGTATCGCAGCTTGGCGCTTTGAAAAGCTCCTCGACGGAAGTGTCTGCGGCTCTACAGCGCCTAGAGAAGCAGTCCGTCGAAATCGGAGAGATCGCTACGCTTATTTCCGGGGTAGCTTCTCAAACAAACCTGCTTGCGCTGAATGCAGCGATTGAAGCGGCCCGGGCAGGAGAGCACGGAGCGGGCTTTGCCGTGGTAGCGCGCGAGGTCCGGAAGCTCGCGGAGCAAGCCGAAGCGTCGGCGGGTGAAATCACGCAGCTGATCGAAGAGATTCAGCAGGCGACGGTATCGGCCGTATCGGTGATGCGCGCAAGCGCCGGTCAGGTGGAAACGAGCCATACGGCGGTGAACGAGGCCGGGGATGTATTCCGGCTCATTGTCGACGAAGCGAAAAAAGTATGCGATCAAATCCAGGATATTTCGGCCGCTGCCCAGCAAATGTCGGCAGGGTCGGAGCAGGTGACGGCGGCCTTGAACGAGGTGGCGCGCATTTCCGACGACAGTGCGGCGGGAGCGAATCATGTGCTCTCCTCGTCGCAGGAGCAACTGTCGGCGATGGAGTCGATCACCGCTTCAACGGAAGGGCTAACGCAGCTCGCGAAGGAGCTGGAGACGATCTGCCACGAGCTGCAGACGGAACGGAAAAAGCATATGTCTTCTTTATAAAGCAAACGATTACACGAAAAAGCATCCCGCTTCGCAGCCGTGAAGGCAAAGGAAGCGGGATGCTTTTGTTAATCGTTAAGCGCGTTGGGAATCCGGCTTACAGGTCGTCCCAGTTCAGGTTGGACGATTTGCTGTAGTTGGTCACCTTTTGCTCGAAAAAGTCCGTCTTCATGCTGTTCATGTTGCTGAACGTCTCGACCCATTTCATCGGATGCTCGACAACTTCGGGGTACAAAATTTCCAGGCCCAGCTTGCGCAGGCGTTCGTTGGACAAATATTTGATGTACTGGTCGATGATATCGTTGCTCAGGCCGTGAATGTTGTTGTTCGTGATGTATTGGCCCCATTCGATCTCGTGCTGGACGGCCGTCTTCATCATTTGGCGCAGGTCTTCAATCAGCTCGTCGGTGAACAGCTCCGGATTTTCCTTGCGGATTTCGCGGAAGATGTTCTGGAACAGCGCCAGATGCGTCAGCTCGTCGCGCTGAATGTACTTGATCTCCGAGACGGTGCCGAGCATCTTGCCTTGGCGTCCAAGTGCATAGAAGAAGCTGAAGCCGCTGTAAAAATAAATGCCTTCGAGAATGTAGTTGGCCATGATGGTGCGCATCAGGTTTTCCGTGGAAGGCGTTTCGATGAACCTTTCGTACAGGTCGGTGATGAACCGGTTGCGGCGCAGCAGATGCTTGTCCTCGCGCCATTGGTTATAGATGTCGTCGCGCACTTCCGCCGAGCAGACGCTATCGAGGATGTACGAATAGCTCTGGCTGTGCACGGCTTCCTGAAACGTCTGCACCGTCAGGCAGAGATTAACTTCCGGAGCGGTGATGTACTCGTTGATGTTCGGCAGGTTGGCCGTTTGCAGCGAATCGAGAAAGATCAGGAAGCTGATGATTTTGTCGTAGCTTTGGCGTTCCACGGGCGACAGGAATTTGTAGTCCTTCGCGTCCTGCGCGAGCGGGATTTCTTCGGGAATCCAGAAGTTGTTCATCATCGTGCGGTACATCTTGGTTGCCCAGTCGTATTTGACGTTGTTCAGCTCGATCAGGTTCGTCGTGTTGCCGCCGATCATGCGGCGCTTGCCCCAATCCCGGTCGCCGTGCTCGTTAAACAGCTTTTTCTTTTGAAGCTCCATAAGTGATTTCTACCCCCTAAAATGAAAATGACCCTCCTAAATCCTCCCTAGTAGGGAGGACCCCATGGGGCGCCGGCCCCCTGGACCCCGGAAAGGGTCGGTTGAGTGAAGTTGTGCATATGAGAGACGGTTGACAGTGGATCGCTTTCGTACATAAGACTCTTTGCAAATGCAAAGAGTCTTATGTACACGCTTTACGTTTAGAGCGTTGGAGTTCATTGGGCGGCGCGCTTCGCTGCCGCCCGCGAACTCCGGGTTTTTTCGTTGGGGAGGGGCGCTCAAGCGCGCCCGGCCCTAACGGATTAGGATACAGAAAATCTTCATCTACGCGCTGCAGCTTACGCAATCCTCGACTTCGAGGCTTTTGTTGCGGCAGTAGTAGACGGTTTTCAGGCCATGCTTCCAAGCGGCCATGTACATTTCAAGAAACTCGCGGGCGGACAGCTCCGGCGTGATGTACAGGTTGAACGATTGCGATTGGTCGATATGGCGCTGACGGGCGCCCGCAGCGCGGATGCTCCAGTGCTGGTCGATCCGGTGCGCTTCCTTGTAGAACCACATCGTTTCCGGGTTCAGGTTCGGCGCGGTTTGCGGGATGACGGCGTTCTTCTTCTCTTCGACGAAAAACTTGTTGAAGATCGGATCGATCCCGGCCGTCGAGCCGGCGATGAGCGAGGTGGATGCCGTCGGCGCGATGGCGAACATCCAGCCGTTGCGGACGCCGTGTTTCGCGACCTGCTCCTTCAATTCGAGCCATTCCGGGCTGTTGTAGCCGCGGGCTTCGAAGTATTCGCCGGTCTGCCATTCGCTGCCCTCGAATACGGGGTAGGCGCCTTTTTCTTTGGCGATTTCCATCGACGCTTTGATGGCGTAATAGTTCATCCACTCGTATACTTCGTCGGCTTTCTGCACGTGCTCGTCGGATTCCCATTGAATTTTGAGCTGAGCCAGCATTTGATGGTACCCGCTGGAGCCGAGGCCGACGGCGCGGTACTTTTTATTCGTAATTTCCGCTTGCGGAATCGGATAGTAGTTCAGGTCGATGACGTTGTCCATCATCCGCATCTGTGTCGTGACGACGCGCTCGATGTCTTCTTTCGTATAGACGCGGCCGAGGTTGGTCGACGACAAGTTGCAGACGACGAAATCGCCGCTTTTCACCTTGGTCGTAATGATGCCGTCCTCGTGCTCCGTCTGGATCATCTCGGTGGCACTCATATTTTGGCAAATTTCGGTACACAGGTTCGAGCAGTAAATCATGCCTTTGTGCTTGTTCGGGTTGGCGCGGTTCACCGTATCGCGGAAGAACACGAACGGCGTGCCGGTTTCGAACGAGCTGGTCAGGATGCGCTTCATAATATCGATGGCCGGAATTTCGTCCTTCGAAATTTTGTCGTCGTTCACGCAATCCCAGTAGCGGCTTTCGAATTCCTCGCCCCACGAATCTTCGATGGAGTAGCCTTTGATCTTGCGCACTTCGTGCGGATCGAACAAGTACCACGTGCCGCGTTCCTCGACCGTTTTCATGAACAGATCGGGGATGCAGACGCCCGGGAAAATGTCGTGGGCTTTCATCCGGTCGTCGCCGTTGTTCGTCTTGAGGTTCAGGAAGTCCAAAATATCCTTATGCCACACGTCAAGGTAGACGGCGACGGCTCCGGAACGGACGCCCAATTGGTCGACGGCGATGGCCGTATTGTTGTAGTTTTTGATCCAAGGCACGACGCCGCCGGCGACACCTTTGAATCCGCGGATGTTGGAGCCGCGGCTGCGCACTTTGCCGACATAGATGCCCATGCCGCCGCCGTGCTTGGATACCTGCGCGAAGCTTTGGTCTACGTTGTAGATACCCCACAGATTGTCCGGGACCGTATCGATAAAACAGCTGGAGAGCTGATGCAGCGGCTTACGGGCGTTCGCCAGCGTCGGCGTCGCTACCGTCATCTCCAGATTGCTGAGCACGTCGTAGAACTGCTTCGCCCAACGCAGCTTATCCGTTTCCTTCATGGCCAGGTGCATCGCAACGCCCATGAACAGCTCCTGCGGCAGCTCCAGCACTTCTTTGTCCAGTCCCTTGATCAAATAGCGGTCGGCGAGCGTTTTGAGGCCGATGTAGTTCAGCAGGTAATCGCGCTCCGGCTTGATGTAAGTGCCGAGCTCCTGGATTTCTTCCCGGCTGTAATGCTCCAGAATGTATTTGCCGTACAAGCCCATATCGGTCAAATAGGTGATCAGCGAATACAGATCGCCGTAGCCGAAATGGCCGTACTTACGGTTTAAACGGGCTTCCTTATAAAGATCGTAGGAAAGCAGCTTGGCGGCGACGTACTGCCAGTTCGGCTGCTCGACGCTTGTTTTTTCCACGGCAACCTGAATGAGCAGGCGCTGGATTTCCTTGGTTGTAATCCCGTTGCGGAATAAGGGGAGCAGAGCGGTTTCCAGCTCCAGCGGATCGCATTCCGGATAAGTTTCGCACGCGAAGTCGATGACTTTTTTCATTTTTGCGAACACGAGTTCTTCCTTCGTGCCGTCCCGTTTTACGATGATCATGCATTCAGCTCCTTTGGAATGTTCAAAGAAAAAAGCATGCCGCCGCCTTGCAGGCAGACGCATGCCGCTAACGCTTCATACGAAGCGTCAAATGTTTGGTAACGGGCAGGGTTCCCGCTTCTGAAGCGTCTTCCTGTCGTTCTGCCGGTTCGCTGCCGATCAGGCCTGACGAACCGTGCGGGTGCGGCTTCATTATCATAGCGATACCCTAACGAGTTTCCACAATATGTCGTAGTTGTTGATTCTTACACCTACAATATGTAGTTGTTTTCGCGAAGCAATATCATGAATTTACCGCATCGCCGCTTCTCTGTCAATCTATTATTTCGGCCGAGAATCGCCAATTAATTAGGACAAAATCGCGAAAAAACGCCGAATTTGGTTTGTTATTGCGTTTTATGCTACATTTACTATGGGCTATGGGAAACCTGCCTTTTTTTGCGATAAAAATTGAGGTCATGGGATGATGACACCGGGTCTCCGGTGAACGATAGGAGGAGAATCAAATGGAATGGAGAGGGAATTGGGGAGAGACGTACAGGAGGCTTGTCTTATGGCTGCTGATCGTCGGGTTCGGCTTTATGTACCTGTTCGGGTCTGCGGCCCCGGCCGGAGCGCACGCCTCCCTCGTGCAGACGGTTCCGGCAAACGGTGCGGAGTTGGAGCAGCCGCCGGAGCAGGTGGTCTTGACGTTTAACGAGCGTCTGGAGGAAGGGCTGTACTATTTAAGGGTCTACGACGGCAGCAAGCGCAAGGTGACGGACAAAGCGGCCGTGATGAACGATACCCGCACGACCTTGACCCTAGACCTGCCGGGACTCACCAAAGGCATCTATGTGGTGACTTATCACGTCATCTCGGCGGACGGGCATCCCGTGGACGGCACTTATTTGTTTGCGGTCGGCCAAAGTCTGGACCAGCCGTCGGGCGTCAGCGGCAGCGCGCCTGCGATTGAGCATCTGCACCGCCACGACGGTCCGATGAGTACGTTTGGAGTGAAGGATGTACTGCAGTTCGGCTCGCGCATTTTGTTTTATTTGGCTTTGCTTGGTTTCACGGGCTGGCTGCTCTGGCTGCGCTGGTTTGCTCCCGGAGAAAAAACAGATCCGTCCCGCGTCCGGCTAAGGCAGTGGGCGGAACGGCTGCAGCAGCTCTATTTGATCGCATATATTTTGTTCATGTGGGCGCATATGGGCGATCTGATCGGCGACGGGGGAGCGGAAGGTCTGATCCGTTTGTTCACCCAAACGACGGTCGGCTACGCCTGGCTCGGAGGGCTGCTGCTGGCGCTGCTGTCCTTTGTCGTGCTGTACCGCAGCGTCTTTCTCGACTATATCTGGCTTGCGCTCGTCTGGTTCGCCAAAAGCCTGCTCGGGCATGCGGCCGCTTTCGAACCGAAAAGCGAAACGCTCGTGCTGGACTGGCTTCATCTGGCCGCCTCTTCGGTATGGGTCGGAGGTCTGCTGATGCTGCTCGTCTTGTGGCGTACGGATAAGGAACTGGGCAAACGGTTCCTTCCGCGCTTCTCTACGGCGGCGCTGGTTAGCATCTTGCTGCTGACCGTCTCCGGCGTGCTGACCGTGTTCATTTTTCTCCCGGACGTACGGTATATCGTGGAGACCGGGTGGGGCAAGCTGCTTCTGGCGAAGACCGGGCTTGTACTGTTGGTCGTCGTGACCGCGGCGCTGATCCGCTTCTTGTTCCGCAAAAGCAGCGAACGGAGTGCAGGCCGCCTGCTTGGAGTCGATGCCGTGCTGATGACGCTTGTTGTTGGCGTCGTCGGCGTATTTACTTATTTAACCCCGCTTCCGGCCAATGAACCGATGAACTGGCATGTGATGGGCGAGAAGATCCATATGACCGCGCAGGTCAGTCCGAACGTGCCGGGCGTCAACGATTTTGCCGTAAAAGTGTGGCTTCCCGAAAAGCTCGGCAAACCGAAGCAGGTGATCATGAAGCTGCAGGCGACGGACAATCCGGAAATTGCGCCGCTCGTGGTGCCTGTCGAATATACGGAGGATGTGAGCTTCGAGGAGTCGTTCGGGTTAAAAAGATATACGTATAAAACGCGCGGAGCTTATTTGCCTTATCCCGGCCATTGGAAGCTGGAAGTACGGGTTCTTGACAGCAATGACGACGAAACGGTATATGAACATACGTTCCGTGTGTATTGATCGTAATTTCGCCAAAGATTATGTTGGGTTTTATCGTTTTATGTCGATGAATATGGGTCTTTATGACTAAGTCCTCTTGTTCTTTTGGTTCTGGGGAATTAGAATAAAAGAAAACCCTTCATAAGAGGAAGCAGAGGATCGACATGGCAAAAAAACGGAGTCCTGTAGGTTCGGGTCTGCTGCGGGAATGGCGGCATAAACTGTACCGGCACGCTGCGCTTCTGCATCTGGGGTGCGTCATGGCCGGTGCGGAAATCGTACTGCTTTCGCTCAAACAGTTGCTTGGCGTACCTAATGACCCGTTGGACTTCATGACATCGGGCTTGACCGTGCTGTTGGTCCCACCGATCCTTAATGCGGCCGTTCGGAAAAACAGCACCAAGCCGATTCGGGCGCTGGCCCCGGCCGTCGTGATTATGGCGTTCGCAGAGATAGTGGAATTGGCGGTGCGCTATGCGTCATGGCAAACTGTCGACTTGATGAGAACAACGGCCGATCTGGCGGGTCTCGGTCTGCTCACGACACCGATCCTTTACTTCATGCTGACGGATATGCGCAACCGGGAGTTTACGGTACGCCAGCTTACGTACCTCGCCTATCACGATATGCTGACCGGGCTGCCGAACCGCCAGAAGTTCCAGCAAACCGTCGGTATGTCGATCCGGAAGGCCAAGCTGTCGGGGCGCAAGCTGTCCGTCATGTTCATCGATCTGGACCGGTTTAAGAACGTCAACGATACGTTTGGCCATGCGTTCGGCGATCTCCTGTTGACGGAAGCCGCGGAACGGCTCAAAAGCGGACTGCAGGCAGGCGATTGCGTGTCGCGGCAGGGCGGAGACGAATTCACTGTACTGATCAAGGATACGTCACAGCCGCAAGATGCCGAGAAGGTGGCGCAGAAAATCATTCATCTGCTCAGCCAGCCGTTTGCTATAGACGGCCACGAGCTTCGTGTGGGCTGTAGTATCGGAATCGCAATGTATCCACAGGACGGGGAAGATCCCATTACGCTCATGAAAAATGCCGATACGGCCATGTACCGGGCCAAGGAGCTCGGGAAAAACGGCTACCAGTTCTACAAGGCCGAGATGAACGATACGGTCATCCAGAAGCTGGTGATGGAAGAGTGGCTGAACAAAGCGCTGGAGCAGGAGGAGTTCGTCCTGTATTACCAGCCGCAGGTCGATATTTTCACGGCCCGCATGAACGGAATGGAAGCGCTGATCCGTTGGAATCATCCGAGGCTCGGTTTTATCTCGCCGGGTGAATTTATTCCGCTGGCCGAAGAGACGGGATTGATTATTCCGATCGGTCAATGGGTGCTGCGCACGGCCTGTAAGCAGAACAAGGCATGGCAGCTCGCCGGGTTTCCGCCGCTGAAGATGGCGGTGAACATCTCTCCGATTCAGTTTCACCAGCACGATTTTGTCCAGGTCGTTCTCGATGCGCTGCAGGAAAGCGGGCTGGAGCCGCGGTATTTGGAGCTGGAAATTACCGAAGGCATTGCGATGTACCACGTGGATCAAGTCATTCAAAAGCTGCAAACCTTGCGCGAGCTCGGCGTACATATCTCGATGGACGATTTCGGCACCGGTTATTCGTCCCTCAATTATCTCAAGAAGTTTCCAATCGACAAGCTCAAAATTGCGCAGCAGTTCGTCCGCGACATTACGATCGATCCCGACGACGCTGCCATCGTCCAGGCGATTATGGCCATGGCGCTCAGCTTGAAGCTGAACGTGATTGCCGAAGGGGTCGAGACGGAGGAGCAGCTCTCCTTCCTGCTCGATATCAAATGCAGGGAAATTCAAGGCTATATTTACAGCAAGCCTGTTCCGGCAAACGAATTTACCGATCTGATGCTGCGGCCTCCCGCTTGACGGAAACAAAGAAGCGTTCCAGCCTCGTCCAATGCGAGGGCCGGAACGCTTCTTTGTTGTTTGGCTGCAAGAGGGGTCTTGGCTTCCTTCCTGGAGGCATGGTAGCGACCGGCTCGGATGCTTAGGCGTTTGTTTCTTTCCAAGCCTGCGGGTGACCGTCACCGACATACTTCGCGGCAGCGGCGTTGGCGATGACCTGCTGGCGGCTTTTGCAGCCCGGGATCACCGCGCTGACCGCAGGATGCTTCAGGCACCAAGCCAGCGCCCAAGTTGCCATGTCCATGCCTTCCGGTACCTCGTGCTCGCGGATGCGCTTCACTTCCTCCAGCTTCAGCCGCGTTTGCTCCGGGTCATGCCGATGGCGGACGTCGTTCTCCGCGAACGAGGCGCCGGGATTGTATTTGCCGCTCAGATAGCCGCTGGCCAGCGGCACGCGCGCCAGCACGCCGAGTCCTTGGCGCTCGCAGGACGGGAAGACCCGCTCCTCCGGCTTGCGGTCGAGCCGGTTGTAAACGACTTGAATCACCTTCGAATTCACGCGTTCGGAGGCGTCCGTTTGATGGAGGTTATCGTTGCTGCCGATGGACGTGCCGAGATGCCGTATTTTTCCCGCCTGTACTTGTTTATCCAGCAAGGTCCACAGCTCGTCCTGATCGAAGGCTTCGTCTGTGCCCGAATGAAACTGATAAAGATCTATGTAGTCCGTCCGGAGCGCTTTGAGCGAGGCATCGAGCTGTGCCAGCACTGCTTGCGGCGACCATTCCTGACTCCGGTCCAGATGGGCATGAAATTGATGCCCGAACTTGGTGGCAATGACCCAATCATCACGCCGTCCCCGGGAAATGTAGCTGCCGATGAGCGATTCGGACGTATGGTCCCCGTAGCATTCCGCAGTGTCGATCAGGTTGATGCCGCACGCCTTGGCTTCGTCCAAAATTGCATCCGCTTCCTCCTGGGTAAACGGCTTGCCCCATTCTCCGCCGAACTGCCACGTGCCGACGCCGATGACGGATACCTTCATGTTTGTTTTGCCCAGCTTCCGGTATTTCATCGATAATCCCTCCTCGAGCAAATGATTTTGTGCGCTCCCTCCTGATTTTACCTAATTCGCTAGCTTGCTTCAAATGTACGGCGAAGGGCGGGCCGATTTCTAATTTTAAGGTTATTTTAATACTCTTTTCCTTCGTATCCGGTATAGTTAAGAGAAACGACGTTGAGAAGGCGAGGGAGAAGCTCTTGAACCGAATGATGCGATGGGCGAAGGAATGGGTAGCGCCGCTTGGCTTGGCTGTGATCATCAGCTTTTCGTTCAACACATACGTGGCGCAGGGGATGAAGGTGCCGACCGGTTCGATGCTGCCGACCATTCAGCTCGACGATAAAGTGTTTGTGGAAAAGATGGTCGCGCTGACCGATTTTAAGTTCGGCGATATCGTCGTCTTTTATCCGCCGCTCAAGGGAGAAGAAGACAAGCGCTACATCAAACGGCTGATCGGACTGCCGGGCGATACGATTGAAGTGAAGGACGGCGCGTTGTACCGCAATGGCGAGAAGGTTGACGAGCCTTATGTGAAGGAGCCGATGAAATACCAGTTCGGCCCGGTTCAAGTGCCGGAAGGGAAATATTTGTTCCTTGGCGATAACCGCAACGACAGTCTGGATTCGCATCTGTGGCCGACGCCGTTTGTGGACAAAAGCAAGCTCGTCGGCAAGGCGCTGTTCCGTTATTATCCGTTCGATCAGATCGGGGAGATTAAGTAGCGGGCCACCTCTGGACAAAACGATAGGGAACGCTTATAATAAATAAGCGCAACCCCTTTTCGCGCGGGTGTAGTTCAATGGTAGAACTCCAGCTTCCCAAGCTGGTGGCGTGGGTTCGATTCCCATCACCCGCTTACATTGGTTATAGGATAGACCGCAGCCTTTATCGAGGCCGGTCTATTTTTTTTGCTTAATTTCCAGAAAACAATTGCTTCCTCAAGCCGACGCATTTATAATAAACTCTACACATTTAACATACATATGAGTATAAAAAGTATATTTATTATGCGGGGGATTGCGCTTGAACCGATCATTATACGCTTTATTGGTCAGCCAAACGGCAACCAATCTCGCATTTGCGCTTTATACGATGGTTGTGGTCATGCATCTTTATGCGCAGACCAGTTCGACGGCGTTGTCCGCTGCCGTGACGCTAATCAGCGCAATTTCGCGAATTGTCAGCGGCGTTGTTTTACCGTCGTTTTCTGACCGTTTTCGGCTTCCCGTGCTGCTGATCTTTTCGCAAACGACGCAGCTGGTCGTTCTCCTGTGTCTTGCGCTGATGCTGACTCAGGACGTTTCGGCTTCGAGCTTGATTGTCATGATGGTGCTGCTCGCGATCATTTCTTTTTTTAACGGCTGGTTCTCGCCTGTGAAAAGCTCGTTGCTTCGGGCCGTCGTACCCGAGGAGGAGCGGGTGAGAGCGATCGGCTTGCTATCGACAGTGGATCAAACGTTCCAATTTGCCGGGTGGACTCTGGGTGGCGTACTGCTGACGGTTTTGGGCCAAGGGGCTGCGCTTGGGATTACTTTTGCTCTGCTCGTCATATCGATCGGATGCATGTTCCTGTTGAAGCGGCACGGCAAGCAGCATAAACCGGCAGGGCTTCGAACGGGACAAGGATTCGTGGCCGGACTGACGGCAGGCTGGAAAATTCTTTACAGGCATGAAGGACTGCGCGTGCTCGTCATGATGGATCTGATCGAATCTTGGGTTGGCACGATCTGGATCGGAGCCGTCACGTTAACTTTTGTCAAAGAGGCTTTGCACGAAGGTGAAGCCTGGTGGGGATATATTAACGGCGGCTACTATTTAGGTACTATCGTCGGGGGCTTGATCGTCCTTCGGCTTTCCCGCCGGATGCAAGGAAAGCTGACCGTGAGTATGCTGCTGGGAGCGTCTCTGTTCGGTGTACTGACGCTGCTGTACGGGTTCGTATCGAACAGCATGCTGGCGCTGCTGCTCGTCCTGTTGATGGGGCCGGCTTATCAAATCCGCGATCTGGCGCAAGAGTCGATGATTCAAAATAGCTCGGACGAGCATACCTTGCTTAAAGTGGCGGCAGCCCGGTCTACCTTGGTCCAGCTCATCTCGATGTTATCCATTGCCGTGATCGGAATCGTAACAGACGTTGTAGGCGTTCGTCTGGTTTACATCGTCTCCGGCTGCGTGCTGCTCGTGTCATCCGCGTACGGTTTCGTGCAGCTGCAGCTTCAGAAAAAAGGGGCTTTGCTGGAGCGCGAACACCTGTAGCACCCCGTCTCAATCGTTGGCCTGCTCCTCGTATTGCGGGAACAGCAGCTTGAGCATCCCCAGAATACGCTGCCGGTCTTGATCGGTGAGCAGGTGGCCGTTGTAGTGAAGGCCGCTCACATATTGGAGTGACTTGCCGATATCGTACAGATGCTCGAGCGTCTGGGTATCGGTTTTTTCGGTGCCCGCTCCTGTCGTTCGGAATTGCTCCGCCATGTTTTCCAATTGGCCGATGAGCTTGTAAATCTCAACCTTCGGCGGATCTTGCTGAAGCAAAGCTTGCAGCGTGTCCGGCGTAATCTTAAAATCGTCGCCGAAAAACGGGCGATATTCCTGTTCCAATCGTTTGATGGCCGCCCGGGGAATGACGGGAAGGGCTTGAACGATCCCGTCGAGGTCGATACCGAGAATATGGAGCAGGTCTTGGAACGCCTGCCGGTACTTGTGGGTATCGGCAAGCTTCCGATAGCCAGCCGCCGCCATCAGATCGGCATACTCGACGCCCAGCGGTTCGACCAACTTCTCCAGCAGTTCGGGCGAGGGCATGTTTTTTTTCTTGCCCGTTTCGATCTGAGACAAATAAGGGTTGGAGTAACCGATCCGATCGCCCAATTGGGTAAGTGTCAGTCCTTTGGCTTCTCTTAGGCTTTTTAAATAGGCTCCGAACTGCTGAACGTTCATCCGCGCACATCCTTTCTTGTTCTTCTATTATACACATTTACTTGTTATTAGTAAATATCATCGGAAATATTGTTGCTAATAGCAAGAATATGTGATAATGTTACTAACACAAAACAAGAAAAGATGAACAGCAGCCCGCGGTTGCTTGTCCACTGCAAGAATAACCATTCGGGTGAATCGAAAGGTGGTCGCTATGATCGATACGCTCACGCTTGCGCAAAAAAAAGCCGTCCGCGCAGCCATGGAAGAACGGCTGGCTCTATATCGGAGCTACAAATACAGCAGCTTCGAACGCCGCGAAGCCCGGGTTACGGCCAGCTATGACCCGCGGTACCATGGGGCGACGAATGCGGTAAGCGATCCTACCGCGCAGATCGCGGTGTACAACGTAAATGAGCAAATGCACCGCAGTTACGTATGCGATTCCGTGGAAATCGCACTGAGCCTGCTGCCGGACAAGCAGCGGTCGATCATCGAAACGCGGTATATGCGGCAAAATACGCCGACGGATACGCAGGTATGCGACAGGCTGAGCATGTCCAAGGATGCGTACGACCGAAACCGGCTTGCGGCGATGTACGAAATGGCTTTATTTTTGGAAGTGGATTGCGGGTTCGAGCTGACATAGCAGAATAAGCAGGCAGCAATTAGACCGTTCTCTCTCGTGGGAGGCGGTCTATTTTTCTATGCGGATCTGTTGGGGAGTACACTGAAAAAACCGGTGTTTCCTACGCTAAGGAGCACCGGCTCTGAGTTTTACTTACGCTGGTCAGATGGTAAAATACGTATCTTCGCCTTTCCAGATACTGTGTTGCCGCTTCGGAAGACTCTTTAAATGCGCCACTTCCTGCGGCACGCCGCTGGCTGCCGCCGCTTCGTAGATCGTCATGCCGCCCAGAATGAGCTCGTCGGGCATCAGCAGCTCCACGGCGAACTGGTTGGCTTCGCTCTCGATCCGGTCGATCGAAACGAGCGTGTTCCTGCGAAGGAAGGGCGTATTCACCTTGGGGTGAAGGAGCACGTGCCCGAGCTCGTGCGCGCACGTAAAGCGCTGGCCGGATTTATCCAGGCCTTGGTTGATATGGATGAAGCGGATTCGTTTGTACGTGCTGAAGTAGCCGAGAACGTTGCCGAGCGGCTCAAAGAGAACATGGATGTTTTTCTGAGATGCGATTTTGAAAGGGTTGTTCGTTCCGTACTTTTTAATCAGTTGCAAGGCTGCTTGTTTCGAATTTCGCATCTGCTTATCTACCCCCGTATCGATTTTATTTTCGATATTTGTTCGGGGTAAACTTCTGTTTCGCTAACTGCTTGGCAAGCCGCATGGAATTCTCTAGCGATATTCGCAGCAATTCTTTACTCTCCTCATCCAAGGTTTCGCCATGAAAGGCAAGTGCTTCATCAGACTCGAGATCGCTGAGCATTCTTTCGAGATCCCGGGCGATGTCCTTCTCTTCTTTGGGTGTCAACGGAGACGCGTCCCGCTTCTCCTCCATGATCGATACGTTCGGCGAAGGCTCGTCGGACAAGCCCAGAAGATAATCCGTCGTCACTTGAAAATGGGCGGCGAGCTTGCCGGCCATATCGGCGCTCAGCCGTTTTTTTCCCCTTTCGATCTCGTAATAATATTGAGGCGTAATGTTCAACAGTTCGGCGACAACGGTCCCCGCCATATTCCTTGCTTTTCGAATGTCCCGCACCCGATTCCCCATAAGACATTTCACCTTTTCTGAACTGGCTTTTTAATAGAAGAACATTTGTTTCCATTATATCAGCTTTTAGCTTAATTATCAAGCTTTGGAAAACTGAAAATGAAGAAATTGGGAGAAAAATTAAGCAAATAGTTTGTTTTTTAGATGTTTTTATGCGATAATTAATCTATATGATTAAATAGAATGGTTGTCATTTTGAAGCTAATAGCTTATTCTTAGTTTCGTAAAGCGAACGCTATGTTAACGAATGGAGGCGCCTCGAATATGACGAATTACGTCCAAAACCTTGAATCTGCAAACGCGGTTCAACCGGCTAACCTTGCAAGGGAACGGCGGCAAGCTGCCGCAAAAACGGCGAAGAGCAGCAAGGCGGAACAGGTTTACAGTGGGCAAGCAGGTCCTTGGGAACCGCGTCAACCGGTGACTTTGGAGATGATGCGGACGAAGTTTGCCGGGCTCGTTCAAGCCGGACGTCAATGTGAAATTCGGGCGCTCCTCCGGAACTACGGCGCCGAACGGCTGCCGGACGTTCCGACGGAATATTTTGACGAGCTGCTCCACGCGGCGGAAAAGCTCGGGTGAATGCTGTTGCAAGTTTAAGCTGTAAGTTCGATCGGACATACTTCCAGAGAATGACGAGAGGGGAACAAACCGGAATGATGATGCTTAATCTCGAACAAAACTACGAAAAAGTGGCTATAGATCAGCTTCGCGGATATAAACGGCTTGTCGGACGAATCAAGATGCTTGAGAAGTACCCTGTCAGCGGCGGTCTGCGGCTCGGCACGATAGTCCAGGACGGTCAGCTGCAAGACCTGCACCGGCAATGGCGGAAGCTGGTGGCATCCAGCGCAGACCAAGAAGCGCTGCGAAGCACAGAGGCGAAAATCAAGGCGCTATTGGTAGGGCAGTTGGGTACATCGGACGGCTATCAGGGGATACTGGGGCGGGTAAGCGAGTTGGAGGAGCTGGGACGGCAAAAAGAGCAGATGGAGCAAGCCATGGACGCTCTAGACGATTTTAAGCACGAATACGCGCAAGTGCTCAAGTTATTGTATGTGGATGGAAACGAGCCGAATGACATCGCTTGCGATCTGGGCATCTCCCTATCCACCTTCTATGGATGGAGGCGCAAAGCGTTGAAGGAATACGGAATATTGATTAGCTAGAGTCGCAGCGGGCTGCGGCTCTTTTTTGCGTTATGGGTCTGCTTGACCAGCGCGGCAAGATTTGCCTGTGCTATAATAGAGCTAATTTTCAAGAATGAGGAAATGGGGAGGAACCGATGCTTCAGCAGGATTTGGCATTCATTAAAACCGTTAAAATGGAAGACATTCCGTGGCAGCGCCTGATCTCCTCCTACGGACGGGCAGCGGCGTTCCCGCAATGGTTTCATGCGATAGCTCATGGAGATGGGGAAGCAATGGGCAAAGCCGCCGAGCGATTGGCCGAGGAACTGGAGCACCAAAGCACGCTGTGGCACGCTACGCCGTTCGGCGTCATTTTTGCGATGCGGATGCTTGGCGAAGCTGCGAGCGATTCTATGAAGCAGGAATTAAGCGAGCCGAAGCGGGAGCAATTGAATGCGCTAATCGTGGCGATCCTGAACATGTGCCAGCCCATTGCGGTTGCGTGCGCAGATACGCTAGGCCATGTCGTCGATATGGAACCGCTTCCGTCCATCACCGATCTGCTTCGCGAAAGCGAGCTTTGGCCGGAAGACGAAGAAGAGGATGAGGAACGTTGGGAGGACGATCCCGTCTCCGATCAGGCATTTTACAGCTTCGTCTATTATACGGCGCAAATTTTGCTTCTATATAAGGAAGATATTCGCAAGCTTTGCGATTCGGTGTGTGAGGAAGTGCGGGATGCCGCGAAGGAGCTGTATGCGGAGGTAGGTCGTATTGAGGTTGGGGGCTGAGGTTGATTCGGGGGAAGCCGGTGGAATTTCGTCGGAATTTCGCTGTAAAAGCGTTGGATTAACCATGGACAACCTTTGTAACGAAGTGCGGTTTTCCCGTGCTATGATGTTAATGTAAGATAATTGTGCTAAGGGGAACACGAACGAAAGAGTCGCAGCGATGCGGCTCTTTTTGCATTCGCTCCGCCGTACAAGATTAGGCTTCAGGGGGAGGGAGGATATGGAGCGGTTGCGCAAACTGGATGGTACAGTTCGAGCAGGCGATTTCCGGAGCACCCTTTGAGGTGTAAGCCGCTGTCAGGCGGAAACGCAAGCTGCGGCAATTCATGAAGCTTTTATCCGGCTTCTATCGGGGTGGTGAACGTGGAAGAAATTAAGCAGGGGATCGCGAAACGGCTCAAGGAATTGTTTCCGGCCGCGAGCGTCTATACGGAACAAGTCGAGCAGGGCTTTACGAAGCCTGCTTTTTTTGTTCGGCAAACGGAAGGTGCGCAGAAGCACGTAATGAACCGCCGGTATATCCGGACGGGGACGTTCGACATCGCCTACTTTCCGGTTCCGGGTAGTCCGCAGTTGATTCGCGATTGCGAGACGGTCCGGGATACGTTGTACGAGCGGCTTGAGCTGATCTCGTGGGAAGGTCATACGTATCGCAGCTCAGGTATGCGTTACACGTTGGCGGACAACGTGCTTCATTTTTATGTAAGCTTCGAGGTTCATGTGATGCGGCCGAAAGAGGCCGTGCCTACGATGCGAAATCTAGTACAGGAGGAACATATCCGACATGATTAAAAAAGGGACGTCGAAAGCGGCAGCCATGAAGGAAGAAACGGCTGCGGCTCAGGAGAGCTTGCCGGCCTTTACGAAGCAGCAGTTTTTGGAGTCGAAGCTGTTTACGGCGCAGCAAAAAGATTTGCTGAACGCTCTGCTGCAAGATGAGGAAACGTATACGACCGATCAGGTCAAACAACAAATCGAACAATATTTGAAAAAGGCGGTGGAATAGATGGCAGGCGGAACATGGACAACTCAAAACAAAGTACGCCCAGGGGTGTACATCAATTTCGAAGGTGAAGGTAAACCGGCCGGTGCAGCCGGCGAACGCGGGATTATGACGATGGCGCTGCCGCTTGGCTGGGGCGAAGCGAAAAAGGTGCTGACCGTGGCTGCAGGAGACGATGTGAAAACGCTGCTCGGCTACGATATCGCAGCGCCTCAGCTGCTGCTGGTTCGGGAGGCTTTGAAACGTGCCAAAACGGTGCTTCTGTATCGTTTGAATGCAGGTACGAAGGCGGCTGCAACGGTTGGCGCGCTGAAAGTGACAGCTAAGCACGGCGGCGTGCGCGGCAACGATTTGTCCGTCGTCGTTCAAGCGAATATCGACGATAATACGAAATTCGACGTGAAGACGCTGCTGGCCGGTCAATCCGTCGATTCCCAAATCGTGGCCAATATCGCCGGGCTGAAAGCGAACGATTGGGTCGTATTTAGCGGCACGGGCGATTTGACGGCAACGGCGGGCGCTTCGCTCACCGGCGGTGCTGACGGTACCGTGACGAACCAGGACCATACCGATTACCTCGGGGCGATCGAAGTGTTCGACTTCCAAACGATGGCGCTCGCATCCGGCGACGCTACGTTGAAATCCGTCTACACGGCATTCGTGAAGCGGCTTAGAGACACCGAAGGCAAGAAGGTTCAGGCCGTGCTGGAAAACTATCCGGCAGCCGACTTCGAAGGTATCATCAGCGTCAAAAACGGCGTCGTGCTGAAGGACGGGACCGTTCTGGATGCGGTGAAAGCGACGGTATGGGTAGCTGCGGCTACAGCCGGGGCGCAGGTAAACCAATCGCTGACGTACCAAGCGTACGACGATGCGGTCGACGTGGACATCCGTTACACGAACTCCCAAATCGAATCCGCACTGCGCGGCGGTGAGGTTGTTTTTGTGCAAAACAAAGGCCGTGCCATTATCGAGCAGGACCTGAACACGTTCAAAAGCTTCCTGCCGACCAAGGGCAAAGCATTCTCCAAAAACCGCGTGATCCGCGTGCTCGACGGCATCGCCAACGATATTAAGCGGATTTTCGAGACATTCTACATTGGCAAAGTGAACAACGACCACGACGGCCGCAATTTGCTGTGGAACGAGGTCGTTACTTACTTGAGAACGCTGCAGGCGAACGCGGCCATCCAAAGCTTCAATTCGGAAACCGACGTGAATGTCATTCAAGGCCAGGACGCTGACAGCGTATTTGTAGAGCTGCACATCCAGCCGGTGGATTCGATTGAAAAAATCTACATGAAAGTGACGGTGAAGTAACATGGCAGAACAAAAAGTGTTACATGCTCGCGATACGATTAGCGGTCAGGAAGGCCGTGCTTATGCAACGATTAATGGAAATGCGGAAGAAATGTTCTACGTTAAAAAGCTGGAAGCCAAAGTCGAGAAGGAAAAGGCCGAAATCAAGGCGCTTGGCCGCCGGGGAACGCAAAGCAAAGCGAAAGGCTGGAAGGGCACCGGCAGCATGACGATTTACTACATCACTACGCTTTTCCGTGATCTGATGAATGAATATATGGTCAGCGGCAAGGATACTTATTTCGATATTACGGTAACGAACGAGGATCCTTCCTCTTCCGTTGGAATGCAAACCGTTATTATTAAAAATGTCAACCTGGACAGCGTCATTATGGCGTCTCTCGATACCGGAAGTGACACATTGGAGGAGGAAATCTCCTTCACCTTCGACGGTATCGAAATTAAAGATCGTTTCAAAGCCCCTTCCATGAACTAATCACATTAACAGGAGGACATGATTCATGAGCGATTTAAGCGTATTTTTTGCCCAAAATGCAGAAGCCAGCACGATTGAGGAAGTCGTTATTTCCGAACGATTCAAGGACCGGGAGGGCGTTCCGGTACCTTGGCGCCTCCGCAGCATGACGGAGGAGGAAAACGAGGCGGTACGCAAAGCCGTCACGAAGCGCGTCAAAGGCAAAGGCGGCAGCTACACCACCGAAGTCGACCAGAATGAATATATCGCCAAGCTGGCCGTGAACAGCGTCGTTTTCCCGAACCTGAAGGACGCGGAATTGCAGCAATCGTACGGCGTGCTTGGCGCCGAGTCGCTGCTGCGCAAAATGCTGCTCCCCGGGGAGTACGCAAACCTGCTCCAAAAGGTGCAGGAGCTCAACGGCTTCGACAAGGATATGAACGAGCTGGTTGACGAAGTAAAAAACTGATCAACGAGGGCGCAGGCGAGGCGAATTACGCCTACTATGCCCTCCACGAGCTTCACATTTTACCGCAGGATCTTATGGCGATGTCGCGGCGCGAAAGGGCCGCGATCTACGCCATGATCGACGTGCGGGTGGAAAAGGAAAAGCGCGCCCGCGCTAAAAAAGGGCTATGAGGAGCGTCTCTTAGGAGGCGCTTCTTTTTAGGTTGTTGAAAGGAGGTAGGGTGAGTAATGGCGTCAGTTTCAGCACTTTTGAAAATTTTTAACCAAATCTCCAAAGGGCTGCAGCTAAAAACGTTGAAAGCAGGCAAGGCCAGCCAAAGTACCGGCAAAGTTTTGGGACAAAAGGAGTCGGTCGGTAAACGGTTTTCCCAAGTCTTGGGAAGAATTGACCACAGAGTGGCGTTAGAACCTGCAAAACAAGGCAGTCCCGATGCTCAAAAGGAGACGTTCGTCAAGAGATTTTCCGGTGCGTTTACAAATCTTAAAAACAAGATGACGCAATGGGGGCCTTTCAAGAAGGGAAACTCTGGCAAGTCACAAACGGATGCAGTAGGTCAAGATTCAAACCAAGCCAATTCGTCAAAGGGCTCGTTTTTACAAAACGCTGTGCATGTATCGACTCTCTTACTAAACGCTTTGCGTATGTATAGGGTTATTCAAGCAATAAAGAATGGTTCGGGGCAAAAAAATCCTTTTAGCGATGCGGCCAAAAAGAACGAAGAACTTGCCCAATCCCAAGACAAAGTCAATGATAAGTTGAAAAAAGGAAAAAAAGAAAGTGCAGGGATGCTGGAAAATTTTCAAAAGCAAGCATCTGCAATTGTAAATCTTGAAAATGCTCAAAAGCTTTTCCAAGCTACCGTTGGAGGAGCAATGGAGCAGCAGGATCAGAAGGAAATGTTCATTAAGCGCACGGGCAGCAAGCAGGTCGGTACGGATATGTTTGAGATGTTCAAAGATGAAGCGATGAAGTCGGGGACGAATGTGAAAGAGTACTTGGCGAATTCTTTGAATTTCATGTCGGTAACCGAAAACTCGGACCAAATTACCAAGCTTAATAAAATAGCCCAACGCCTTGCTTTTTTCGATCCGGAGAAAAAAGGACTTGAAGAGAATGGCTCAGCGATAAAAGAGGCTCTTGGCGGAGACGGTAAAGCGATGGATTCCTTGCTGGAGCGTTTTGCGATAAGTCCGGATAAAGCAAAGTCCTTGAACTTTGAAGAACTTACGCAAAAAGGGGATGCAGACGGGTTCATTTCCGCTCTAGAGAAGCTCTTGGAACTGAATAATATGGGGCAGGGCGTATATGACAAAATCTCCGATGTCCCAACCGAGCAAATTGCTACTCTGGGCGATCACATCAAAAACGCTTTTGCTAATTCGGGACAAGCCGCTTTGACAGCGCTGATGCCAATCGTAACGATGATCAATGAGGCGTTTGAATCCGGGAAGTTCCAGCCGTTCTTCGACGGTCTTTCAGCTGCGCTGTATGGTATCGCCAGCGTAACGGCAACTGTTGTGCAGTTTCTCTTGGATAACTGGACTACGGTTCAAAACGTTCTGCTTATTCTTGGCGGGGTGCTTCTGGTTCTTGCTGCCATTTGGCTGATCCAGTGGCTTGCTGGAATATGGCCGATACTGTTGATCATCGGAATCATCATGTTGCTGATAGATATTTTAAATCAGGTCGGCGTGTCAACAAGCGAGATTGTCGCTATAGTGATAGGGGTATTTTTCGGTTTATATACATTTCTGCGGAACGTGTTTGCCCTGCTTTGGGATATCATTGTTACTTTCGTAGAATCTGCGGCAAATGCTTTTTATGATCCTGTAAACGCCGTTAAAACTTTGATTTACGAAGTGGCAAAAGATGTGCTCGACTTTATCAATACAATTATCGGAGATATAGATTCGATTATTGTAAAAATCAATAAAGCATTTGGCAAAAATATTTCGGTCATTGGACAAATAGACGGCAAATGGGTAGAGGACTTAAAGCCGGAACAAGGAAAAGCAAAATTTGATCTGTCTAAATATAGGCTGGAGCAGCAAAGTGTTTTGGATGGCTATAACCAAGGAAAGAGTTTTGCCGAAAACGCCATGAAATTTGTTGCAGATAAGGGAGCTAATATGAAACAGCAATTTAGCGGCTGGAACAATATGCTCAATAAGGATTCGCCACCAGCTAAGCAGCCCGGCTCCGAGCTTCCTAATCTCAACCACGTGAACTCGATCGGCCAAATCGATAATACGGTCGATATCTCCAGCGAAGACTTAAAGGTTATGCGGGATTTGGCTGAAATTCAAAGCATCCAAAACTTTGTGACGCTGACGCCGACCGTGCAAGTGACCACCGGGGATATTCACCAGCCAACCGATGCGAACGAAATGATCCGGCGCATCGAAGAAGTGATGTCGCGCGAAATCGCAAATTCCGCTCAAGGGGTGTACGCGTGATGGAAGACCATTATTTTATTTATTTGAGCTTTAATAACCAGGCCGAGGGTTGGAGGCTGCCGGTTAACCCGGAATCGATCGAAATTTCGGAAGAAGGTCAAGGGAAGACGTACAACATTGTCGGCAAAGGCGGGGGGACAGAGGAGACGCGTGCGGGCGAAATTAATGTCATTCAGAGCCCGAGGCTGAAAACGGTCAGCTTCAGCAGCTTTTTTCCCTCAAAATCGCACAACTATCCGTTTATTGTACAGGGAATTCCGGAGCTGACTCCGAATCCGAAGTATCTGTATCTTAGAGATGGGATTCATGACCCGATGAAATACGTTAAAGATATCCGCAAATGGATGGAAACCAAGCATCCCATTCGTTTTATGTATATCGTTCGACGCGGTCGCGAAGATGGGAAACTAGATAACGCCAGCGATCGGGACCTTAACTTTCCGGCGTCGATCGAAAAGTTCGAATGGAAGGAAGTGGCCGGTTCCCCAGGTGATATCGAATATTCGCTGTCTCTCAAGGAATATGTCTTTTACTCCGCCAGAAATGTTCAGCCCGTTGTGAATGCCAAAGGGGAAACCGTTCTCGTTCAACAGCAGCCTGCCCGCCCGGACGAAGGGGTCATGCCGGAGACGCATACCTTCCAAGATGGAGAAAGTCTTACAAAAATATCCACAAAGTACTATGGCGACAGTGCGCGTGCCCGTGAAATCCAAGAGTTTAATGGGATTTCGGATTCGGAAGTGGAAGGTATCAAAGACGGCACGGTACTGAAACTGCCGCCAAAGTAAAGGGGGACCGTCATGCTCCAGATCGAAATCGATAACAAGGACGGCTTCCTATGGGACCTTTCGGGGATCGTCTCCGAAGCGACATTTAAAACCGCCCGGGTCGGGCAGGCTTCAAGCTTTGAAATGACCTTGATCAAGGGCGGATTCTACGAAGCGAAAGAATTCAAGTACAACCTCGGCGACATTGTCCGGGTCAGACAAGACGGCCGCAATGTGTTTTACGGCTATATTTTCTCCATCGATAGTGGGAGAGAGGAAACCGTAAAGATTACGGCCTATGATCAAATGCGTTATTTGCTTGCGAATGATTCTTACGTGCTCTCGAATGTAACGGCGACGCAAGTGGTGGAACGCATCGGCAAAGACTTTGGGCTGAAGCTTGGAAAGCTGGACGATACAAAGCACGTCATTCCGGGGCTTAGCGAAAACAACACGAAATTGCTTGATATCATTTACAAAGCGCTCGACAAGACGTTAATCGCCACGAAAAAAATTCACGTCCTGTTCGACGATTTCGGGGAGTTGACGCTTCGTGATGTTGAAACCATGGCATTGAATTTTTCACTTGGAGACACAAGCCTTGTCTACGATTACAAGCAAAAACGCTCACTCGACAACGCCAGCAACAAGATCAAGATCGTCCGGGACAATAAAGAATCCGGAAAGCGAGAGCTCTACATTATTCAAGACAGCCGGACCATTGCCAAATGGGGGCTGCTTCAGCATTACCAGACCGTCGACGAAAAGGTGAGCGTCGAAAAAGTCAAAGAAATGCTGGACAATCTGATCCAGCTGAAAAACCGCGAGCAAAGGTCGTTTTCGATCGACGCTCTTGGGGATATCCGCGTGCGGGCCGGCTGCTACGTTTCCATTAACATGGAAGAGCTTGGATTGAACCAACGCTTTTTGGTCAACGAATGCACGCATAAATTTGACGGCAGTGTCGAGCATACGATGAGTTTGGAATTAATCGACATTCGCATTGGGGAGAGGTAGGAATGGGACTCTTAAATCTTATCAAGCAAGCCGGTCTCGATGCTGTCGAGGCGGGCAATCCGGTATCCGTATTGTACGGAACGGTAGCAAGCGAAAGTCCTCTGAGTGTAACCATTGACCAACGGTTTACGCTGACAGAGGATTTTTTAATTGTTCCAGAGCAGCTGACCGATTACCGAGTGACGGTTGGTGGGCAGGAAATCGTCATCCGGGAAGGCTTGAAAACGGGTAACCGCGTCATTTTGCTTCGCATGCAGGGCGGGGAGCAGTACGTCATTGTAGATCGGGTGGTGACGGCATGATTCCGCAAGGCGGTGTGCTGGGAAACAACCGGAACGTGGAAATTGCGCAGCTTCCCAGCCGGACTTACCGGTTGGATAATACGACGAACCGGATCGTCGGTATGACCGACGGGCTGGACGCGGTCAAGCAGGCTGCGCAGCTCATTTTGGAGACAGAGCGTTTTGAGCATTTGATCTATAGCGGCAACTATGGCCGCGAGTTCTCCGGATTGCTTGGACGAGAGCCCGCTTTCGTGCAGGCGGAGCTTTATCGGCGCATCCGGGTGGCGCTTATGCAGGACGACCGGATTCGGGATGTGCAGGACATGCGGATCACGATTATGGGGGACGAAGCTAAGGCTTCGTTCACCGTCGTATCGCAATACGGCAGTTTTGAGATGACGAAAGGAGTGGGAGCGGGTGTATGAACATCAGACGTTTCAAACGATTTTGAACCGGATGCTTTCCCGTGTGCCGACGGACGTGGACAAGCGGGAGGGCAGCATCATCTATGACGCCCTTGCGCCGGCCGCTTTGGAGCTGACGGAGATTTATTTTCAGCTGGATACGAATTTGAACCTTTCGCTTGCGGACACGTCGAGTGGCGAATTTTTGGAACGGCGGACGGCCGAGTTCGGTGTGGAGCGCGAAAAGGCCAGCAAAGCGCGCCGCAAGGGGCTATTTTACGGGAATGCCGACGCACCGGCGGATGTGCCTGTCGGCAGCCGGTTCGGGGCCGGGGACCTCCGGTATGCGGTTGTTCGCCGCATTGCGGCTGGCGTGTTCGAGCTGGAATGCGAAACGGCCGGCGTCACCGGGAACCATTATTTCGGCGCGCTGCTGCCGATCGATTATATCGCCGGACTTGTCCGCGCTGAATTGGCTGACGTACTTGTCCCGGGAGAGGATGAGGAGACGGACGAGGCGTTGCGGAAGCGGTTTTTCCAAGGGCAGAAGGAGAAGCCGTTCGGGGGCAACGTAGCGGATTACAAACAAAAGATCGGCAATATTCCCGGCGTTGGCGGCGTCAAAATCTTCCCGGCGTGGCAGGGAGGCGGGACGGTCAAATGTACCTTGTTGGGCAGCGATTTTGATCCGCCGTCCGCCGCTTTGATCGAAGAAGTCCAAACGGCCATCGATCCTACGGTAAACCAAGGCAAAGGCTGGGGGCTGGCCCCGATGGGACATACCGTCACGATTGACGGCGTTCAAAACGTGAAGATCGACGTGGAGACGACGATTACGCTCGGTGCTGGCGTGACAGTAGGACAGGTGCAGGGGGAGATTGAGGCCGCGATTTCGGCTTATTTGCTCGGCTTGCGGCAAACCTGGGCGGAGGAATCGCAGCTGATCGTCCGGATCAGCCAGATTGATGCGCGGATTTTGACCGTATCCGGGGTGAACGATGTGAAGGGTACCCGCCTGAATGGTCAGACGGCGAACATTTCTTTGTCCACGGAGAAAATCCCGCAGATGGGGACGGTGACGCTGCATGCCTAAGCTGATGGCTTATTTGCCGGAGTATTTTCACGAGATCAAAGAAATAAAAGAGCTGACCCGGACCGAGGACGAGGAAATCGAGGCGATAGCCCAAGCGGTCCGGCAGTTTTTGGATAACCAGTTCGTCACGACAGCGCGGGAATGGGTGATCAAACGGCGGGAGGACATGGTTGGCATTCGCGCGGACTCGGCGGTGGAGACGTTGGAGTTCCGGCGCAACCGGCTGATTAACCGTTATTCCACGCGTCCGCCGTTCACCGTCCGTTACCTGCAAAGCCGTTTGGATTCCCTCATCGGGCAAGGCGTGGCGAAGGTGGAAGTGGATGGGCAAAATTTCATTTTGAAAATTACGATGGGTGTGCCCGATGCGGCGTACTTCAAGGAGATCGAGTATACGGTCCAAACCGTCAAACCGGCGAACCTTGTATATAACCAGGCGACATCTCTGGCGGACCGTGTCGGACTGGAGGAGCACATTTGGAGAACGCCGCTTCCCCGGATGACCCGGCTCTCAACATCATGGAAGCTGGGCAGTACCCTATTCACCAATCGTGGCAAGGAGGTACAGGTGAAATGATTCCAACAACGTTTTTGAATGAACTGGCTCAGTATACGAATACGCAAATTGCAAAAGTGGTGCTGAATGGCAGCTACGAAATCAATACCTTTCGGATTAAAAAAGTGGAAGCAGATACCGTGGAGTTGGAGTATTTCCTCCCGGCTGGATCGGTGTCTGAGGTGACTTTGATCGAACTCAAAAGCAGTAAAGGGCAAGTCGTAAGCTCTAACGAAGCATATGTGCCGATCACGAGCGACACCATAATTAAGCATACGATGACGATGAAGGAGGTCTAACATGGCATACACAGGAAAAACGGATTGGAAATATGATGAGGTTGTTACGGAAAACGACATGAACAGGATCGAAAAAGGCGTCATGAATGCACATGCAGAGCTCCAAGGCGTAAAGGATACGTTGGACCAGCATATAGACAATTATACTGTGCATGTTCCCTATGCAGTTGCAACAGGCGCGGCAAACACTTATGCTGCCACATTAAATCCAGCCCCGTCCTCGTATTATGAAGGGATGGCTGTCTCCGTGAAAATCAGTACGACCAACACAGGCGCTTCCGCCATCAATATCAACGGACTAGGGGCTGTGCCGATTAAAAAGACAAACGGTAATGATGTCTTAGCGAATAATCTACGCGGAGATAGCATCTACACGCTACGATATAATGGCTCAAATTTTATCTTACAGGGTGAAGGAGGTGGTGGGAGCGCAACCACCGAAAATGTCCTTTTTGGCAAAACTTTCACGAACGATGACGGGGAACAAACCGGTACAATGCCGAACAATGGGCAGTTGAACTATACGCCAGGTCCAAACCTGATTCAAATCCCCGCAGGGTATATAAGCGGAGGGACAATTGCTGCTTCGGTTCCTAAATTAGTCGACTACACATATTATAAGCCTAAAGGAATTAGAACAATAGATGGAAATTCCTTAACGTACAAGTACACAATACCAATCGAGTTACCTCCTGAGCAGGGTATTCCTGCTGCGATATGGATTAGCAAAATCGGCATAGACCTTCCTACTGAGTATGCTAACCCTAAGCATAGACTTTATGTGAATAGTAACATATGGATGCATCGATATAGTGATACGCAGTACTGGGGAGCTGGCACAGCCGTGCAGGAGTGGGACAGCAACAACAAGATACTGTACAGTGTGGATGTTAATGCTTTCGCAAGCAATGGCATAACGAAGGGTTCTCCGATAGAACTTACGGTAAGTTGCGACTGCCAAGCGGGTAGTATGGGCGCTGCTAATCCGGATGATCCTTTTTCTTACATTGAGTTCATTGTGCGATACGCCACAGTGTAGGTGAAGGAGAATGGAAGCCCATTATAAAATCGATCAGTAGCATATTCCAGGATTAACGAAATAATTAATATACCTGATATTTGCGAGGCTATTTTTATGCCAAAAAATCCGACAAATACCTTGAACACAAATATTTATACAGCGGGAGTTTAGGAAACCCAAAGAGGTCTGACGGGCATTTATCTCCAGGAAACTCCTAAACTCCATTTCAAATTTTGCCAAAAATCTTGAGAACTTTTGTCAAAATTTTGCGTGGCTACAGTATTACGATAGTGAACTCAATTTATATTGGGGGAATTTTTCAGGGTCTTTTCTGTCGAAATTAGGTATTCAGAGAATCGAATTTGGTACGACACCGCTAACCCGCGAACATACACATTAACATTTGATCTGGCATATGGCGAGCTCAATTTAAATGTATGCGTATATGCGTGCAATTCACCCAGACATCATTTCTGTTGCTGATAATTTAATAATTCGTTTCAATCTATACGAAATTACTGGTGTTGGTTAAGCTCCGCGCTTGTGGAGCTATTTTTGTGCCCAATATCCGGGTAGTGAGGGGATTTACAATGGATAAATCAACGGTATACAAAACAGGCTTCGGCGTCGTCGGGGCCTTCATCTCATGGGTCGTCGGCGGTCTTGGATTGGCTTTTACCATCTTGCTGGGACTAATGTTGTTAGATTATGCAACGGGGCTCATGGCGGGATACGTCAGAAAAGAGCTCAGCAGCCGCACCGGAACGAACGGCTTGCTTCGAAAAACCTATACCATCATTCTTGTCGGTTGCGTGTATATGATCGAACTGTCGGTCCTGAACTCAAACGGCGTAATTGGTGACGGCGTCGTTATTGCGTACAGCGTCATTGAGTTTCTAAGTATCGTCGAAAATGGTGGCAAGCTCGGGGTACCTCTCGGGCCATTGAGCAATGTCATTTCAGCGATCAAAGGGAAGGAGGAGCGCCATTGACAAGGGAGCAATTTATCGCTACGGTTGCACCTGTCGCTGTGGAACTGAAAAGGGAAGGTTCTCCGATCTTCCCTTCGGTTCGGATCGCTCAGGCTTTGCTGGAAACCGGCGGCAAAATCCATGAGTGGAACAATCTCGTCGGTTATAAAGTCGGCAGCGGCCGGCCCAATGAGTTTTGGAAAGGAAAATCGGTAAGCACCAAGACGTGGGAAGTATACGACGGCATCCGGATAGATGGTGTACAAGCCCATTGGCGTGCCTACGACTGCCTTGAGGATTGCTTCCGGGATCAAGATTTGCTTTTTCAATGGAGTCGGTACGATCGTGTACAAAGCGCCCAGTCGCCGCAGGAGCAGGCGGAGATGCTGCGCGTTTGCGGCTATGCCACCGATCCGGATTACTCTAAAAAGTTAAACCGTTTGATCGCGGGCTATTCGCTTGAACTGTACGATAAGGAGGCGGCAGAAGTGATGCTGGATGCGGGAGTGGCCAATACAATTATCGATACATGGATGAGTCCGGCTTGGAAGGAGTCGGAGGCAAAACGCTGCGAGGCGGAACAACAAGGAGACATGAGCACAGCCTCAGCTCATCAAGAACAAGCGGATTATATTCATTGGCTTGCAAATGAGCTTCGAAAAGCGTCCGGGCAGGTTTTGCAATAATCGGATGCATAATAAATTGACGGAACATATCCCTACCGGCTTCGGCCGGTAGGGATTTTTTTGTTTTACTATGGTAAAAGGTACCTCAAACCGGAAAAACGGCTTAGAGGTACCTTGGTTATTTATGACAAAACAACTACTTTTTCTTTAACGCTTCAATATCGGCTTCCATACGAAGCTGTCGGCGATTAAGAATGTCAACGCTATGCTCGAGGGTATTTTGTTCCGTTCAAATCTCTTTATTTGCTTTGTTCTGTTCGCCAACCATATGAATCAATTGACCGATCATGCGTTCATTGTGATCGAAGCGGGTATGAACCTTGCGGAATTCGTCGTCTACTTTCTGGAACTTTTCAGTGAACTCGGAGCGCATGCTTTGGATCTCGGATTTCATGTCTGCTACTTCAAACTTCATATCGTTCATTTCCGAGCGTAAGCTACCAACCCCTGAGCGAAGACCGCCGATTTGGGAGAGAATCAAGTCAAGTTTATTTTCATCCATGGGAGCACGTCCTTTTGGAGAAGAGATGATATAACTATAATACGAACAGGATGCGAACTTCAAGAAGGGTTTGGCGAAAACTGTAAAATAAGGAGGTCGAACTGTGGATGAAAACAAAACGAACGGTTTGGTAACTTTTGCTTAGACGATTTCCTGAAAGTTTACCGTCACTGCGTTCATCCAGACCGCACAATAAGTCCAAGTCCGAATCGCAAATGCTCACTCACGTCTCCCCACGAGCCCCCCTCCAAGAGTCCCCTACAGCACTCACATACATGCTTTTACATTGCTTCTATCCAATGGCAGAACAACGACGAAGCCGCTTCCCCAACGCAACTGCAAGGTAGACACGTGAGTGAGAAACATGCTATCATTACACTGTTTCCTAGCAAAAGTTTTCTACTAATTTCATATCATATAGAGCAGGTGCCGATGTCCGTTGAAGGCGGAATCGGCTTAAAAGGGAAGCCGGTGAAAGTCCGGCACGGTCCCGCCACTGTAAGCGAGGAGTTTTTTCCGTATCGCGTACGCCACTGTTGCCAAGTCGATGGGAAGGCTGCGGAAAAAGCGATGAGACGCAAGTCAGGAGACCTGCCCGCTCTGTTGCGGCTGTTATTTTCGTCGACGGCCGGCAACGAAGTCACCACAAAACCTACGCGGATAGGGAGGTGTACGGGAGCGGTACAGGACAGGCAGCAAGGCTGGCGATCGCGTCACAGCGGCGCTTGTCGCATAAGTCAATGCTGGCTGCACTCGTCTCAGCAACCTAAGCTCGCACAAGCATCTTCCGACAAGGGAGATGCTTTTTTTGTTGCTCTCTCAGTTTCTGGAAAAAGAAATCGGCATGAGTCGTCAGATTGATGAATAGGTTTATCGCATGGACAGCCGGCAGGAGTACGTCAGTTACAGGCCTCGGAAGCCTTGTACTCCATGAGGAAGCATACTTAACAGGAGGCGGCAATGATGAAGGGAAAATTGTCAGTCATCGGGTTTGGCCCGGGCAGCTTCGATCATATTACGAAACGGGCAAGGGAAGCACTCCAGGAAAGCGACGTCGTGATTGGCTATAACACGTATGTGGATCTGATCCGGGGGCTTTTAAACGAGCAGCAGGTGGTCCGCACCGGGATGACGGAAGAGGTCAGCCGGGCGCAGGAAGCGGTGCGTCAAGCCGAAGCGGGAAAAACGGTGGCGGTCATTTCGAGCGGCGATGCAGGCGTGTACGGGATGGCCGGGCTCATTTACGAAGTGCTGATGGAAAAAGGATGGCGGCGCGAGGATGGCGTCGAAGTGGAGGTTATTCCTGGCATCTCGGCGATCAACTCTGTGGCTTCACTGCTGGGCGCGCCGGTCATGCACGACGCATGCACGATCAGCTTGAGCGACCATTTGACGCCGTGGGAGATCATCATTCGCCGGGTGGAAGCGGCGGCTTCCGCCGATTTCGTGATTGCGCTGTACAATCCGCGCAGCGGCAGACGCACGCGGCAGATCGTCGAGACGCAGCGGGTGCTGCTGCAGTACCGGTCGCCGGATACGCCGGTCGGCATCGTAAAGAGCGCTTACCGCGAGCGGCAGGATGTGGTGGTAACAACGCTGGGGAAAATGCTCGAGCATGACATCGGCATGCTGACGACGGTCATCATCGGCAACTCTACAACGGTCGTCTACGATGGACTGATAATCACGCCGCGGGGATACCAGCGCAAGTATACGCTGGACGCCGACGTGCAGCCGCTCCGGCCGCACGAAAGGCTGCGGACGGAAGCGGAGCCTTGGTCGCTGGACGCGCAGGAAGTGGAAGCGTCCAAGAGCATGGGTGAGGAAAATAAAGCGTGGGCGGCTGAAGCGCGTTCAGACGGACCGAGCGAGTCCGTGAAAGGCCCATACGTCGTCGATTCGATGCTCGATCCGCTGGGCGGACCGGCTTACGGAGCCAGAACGGAAGGCGAATCGTCGTTGGCTCTTGCGCTGGAAGCGCTGCGGCTTGTCGATGCGCACCGGGGCGTTCCCGAGGCGGCTCAAGGCGAGCGGAACGGCTACCTGTTTAAGCAGGAGCAAATCCTGGAGTTTGCCGTAAGCCCGGGGCTTGCGGAGAAAAAGCTGACGGCGCAGCAGCTCATGCTGCTTGCGGAAGTCGTCGGCGAGCATGGGACCATGGAGTATACGCCGCATCATCAGATGCTCGTGCGCATTGCGACGTCGGAGCCGGAAAGCGTAGCCGGAAGGCTCCGGGCTGCCGGACTGCTGCTCGCTCCGGTCGGCGATGTCGCGCAGATCAAGGCTTGCGATTTTTGCAATATGGATAAGGCCGATTCGGTGCCGTACGCCGAAGAACTGCATCGTCGACTGGGGGGGATGCGCGTACCGAAGGAGCTCAAAATCGGCTTCAACGGATGCGGCATGGCCTGCTACGGCGCGGTTAAGGAAGATATTGGAATTGTGTATCGGCGGGAGAAATTCGATTTGTTCCTGGGGGGCAAAACGGTCGGACGCAACGCCCATGTCGCGCAGCCGGTCGCCGAAGGAATCGAGCCGGAGCGTCTGGTCGAAACGATCGAGCGCATTGTAGCACGTTATGCAGCGGACGGGCATCCGAACGAACGGTTTCATAAATTTTATAAACGCGTTAAGGAGCTGGAAGGCTACCGGTACCAGGAAGTGCCGGCGTTCCAGATCGAGAATGCGGTGTGCGGGGATTAAAGCTTACGCACTCTTTTGAAGCAACTGCTTAAAAGCAATAAGCAACAATGAAAATGAGGAGGAAGCGCATGAACGCAGTATTGTTTGTTGGCCACGGCAGCCGGGACCCGGAAGGGAACGAGGAGATCCGGGAGTTTGTCCGTTCGGTGGAAGGTCGGCTGGGGGAGCCGATCGTGGAGACGTGCTTCTTGGAATTCGAGGCGCCGTCCATTTCGAAAGGCATCGCGACATGCGTAGCGAAGGGAGCAACGCGCATCGCGGTGGTGCCGATTACGCTGTTTGCTGCGGGCCATGCCAAGCTGCATATTCCGGCAGCCATCGATGAAGCGAGACTGAGATACCCGGCGGTGCAGTTTATGTACGGCCGTCCGATCGGGGTGCACGAGCTGGCGCTGGATATTTTGATCTCCAGGCTGACGGAAGCGGGTGTGGACGGCTTGGCCGGGGCGGACGATACGGCGCTTCTGGTCATCGGACGCGGCAGCAGCGACGCGGATGCTAACAGCGATTTGTACAAAATTACACGGCTGCTCTGGGAGCGGCTTAAGGTAAAATGGGTAGAGACGGCGTTTATCGGCGTTACGGCGCCGCTGGTGGACGAAGGAATCGAGCGCTGTATCCGGCTTGGGGCGAAGCGGGTCGTCCTGCTGCCTTACTTTTTGTTCACCGGCGTGCTGATCAAGCGGATGGAGCAAATGACGGAAGCTTTTGCGGAGAAGTATCCAGATCAATCGTTTATACTGGCGGAATATTTCGGGTTCCACCCGACGCTGCAAACAATTCTGCTGGAGCGGGCCCAAGAAGCGCTACAAGGCGAAGCGCGGATGAACTGCGATATGTGCCAGTACCGTCTTGAAGCGATGAAACATCTGGACCATCATCACCATCACGACCACGAGCATGGGCACGATCATCACCATCACCATCATCACCACCATGAACACGATCACGACCATGATCATCATCACGACCACGATCACCATCATGCGCACTCTCATGATCACTCTCATGATCACGACCACCACCATCCGGAAAGCGGCGGCGCGAAGCCCGCGGGGCCGTCAGAGGCGGCTGCGTCGAAAGAGGTGCTGTCATGATCGTTGTGCTGGCCGGGACGAGCGACGCCCGGGAGCTGGCGCTGCTTATCCGCGCGGAGGGCTATCCGCTCGTCGCCACCGTCGTGACCGAGAGCGCGGCCAAGAGCCTCGAAGAAGCGGGGCTCGAGGTGCGCATGGGTCGGCTTGACGCACACGGCTTGGCCGATTTGATCCGCAGCCGCGGCGCCCAAGCGGTGGTCGATGCGAGCCATCCGTTTGCGGAGGAAGCCTCCCGCAACGCGATGGCGGCGGCCGAGCAGGCAGGGGTGCCTTATATCCGCTACGAGCGCGAGCGCGGATCGTACGATGGGCACCCGCGGCTGTTTTTCGTCGACGATTACGAAGAAGCGGCTGAGCTGGCGGCGCAGAAGCGCGGGGTCGTCATGCTGACGACGGGAAGCAAGACGCTGCAAATCTTTGCCGAGAAGCTGATCGGGCTGCCGGACACGACACTGGTGGCGCGCATGCTGCCGCGCAAGGACAATATGGAGAAATGCGAGCAGCTCGGCCTGGAGCAGAAGAACATTATCGCGATGCAGGGGCCTTTTTCCAAAGAGCTGAACCAGGCGCTGTACAAGCATTACGGCGTCAACGTCATCGTCACGAAGGAAAGCGGCAAGGTCGGCGCGGTGGAGGAAAAGCTGTCGGCGGCGCTCGAAATGGATATCGATACGATTGTTATCGGACGGCCGCAGTTGGAGTACGGCGAAGTGTATTCGGATTTTGAAGGCGTCACGAACGCGTTAAACGCATTATTTCAGGAGGTGCGCGATTAATGGATTTTCGCACGGAATTTAAACCGCTTACCGTTCAACCGCAGGAAATTGAAGAAAAAAGCTTCGAAATGATCACGGAGGAGCTTGGCGAGCACAACTACACGGAAGAGCAGTTCAAGGTCGTGCAGCGCGTCATTCACGCGTCGGCGGATTTTGAGCTTGGGCGCAGCCTGGTGTTCCATCCGGATGCGATCCGCGCCGGAATCGAAGCGATCCGCAGCGGCAAGCCGGTGGTGGCGGACGTGCAGATGGTGCAGGTCGGCATCAGCAAGCCGCGGCTGGCTAAGTACGGCGGCGACGTGCGGGTATACATTTCGGATGCGGATGTGATGGAGGAAGCGAAACGGCTAAACACGACCCGGGCGATCATTTCCATACGGAAAGCGGCGCGGGAAGCGGACGGCGCGATTTATGCGATCGGCAATGCGCCGACGGCGCTGCTGGAGCTGATCCGTCTCGTCAAGGAAGGGGAGGCGCGCCCGGGACTGATCGTCGGCGTTCCGGTCGGCTTCGTATCGGCGGCCGAGTCCAAGGAAGAGCTGCTGAAGCTGGACGTGCCGTTTATTACGAATATCGGGCGGAAGGGCGGCAGCCCGGTCGCGGTGGCGACCGTCAACGCGCTGTCGCTGCTCGCCGAACGGCAGGGATAACGCGATGGCGGACGGCGGGGAAAAGGAAACGAAGCCGCTCCGGCATGGCTATACGACGGGCGCCTGCGCGACGGCGGCGGCTCAAGCGGCACTCGAGGCGCTGATTATGCAGGAGTCCCAGACGCAAGCGACCATTCGCCTACCGATCGGGCAGGACGTGACGTTTGAAATTGTCGCCTGCGCTTATGCGTCCGATTGGGCGTCCGCCGAGGTGATCAAAGACGGCGGAGACGACCCGGACGCCACGCACGGCGCGCGGATCATCAGCGAGGTGTTCTGGCGCGAAGCGCCGGGGATCGAGATCGACGGCGGCGTCGGGGTCGGCCGGGTGACGAAGCCAGGGCTGCCGATCGAGGTCGGACAGGCGGCGATCAATCCGGTGCCGCGGAAAATGATCCGCGAAGCTGTCGAAGCGGTGCTGAACCGCTATGAGCTGCATCGCGGCGTGCGCGTGGTCGTCTCCGTGCCGGATGGCGAGGAGATTGCGAAGAAGACGCTCAACGCGCGGCTTGGCATCCTCGGCGGCATCTCGATTTTGGGGACGCGGGGCATTGTGGTGCCGTTCTCGACAGCCGCTTACAAAGCGAGCGTCGCGCAGGCGATCCGCGTGGCGGTCAAGGGCGGCTGCAGCCACGTGGTGCTGTCGACCGGCGGGCGCAGCGAGAAGTTCGGCATGGAGCTGTATCCGGAGCTGCCGGAGGAAGCGTTTGTCGAGATGGGCGATTTCGTCGGCTTTGCGATTCAGCAATGCGCGCGGCAGGGTATCAGCAAAATAACGCTCGTTGGCATGATGGGTAAATTTTCCAAAGTGGCGCAGGGCGTGATGATGGTTCATTCGAAGAGTGCCTCGGTCGATTTCGGATTTCTGGCGTGTATGGCGGAGGAAGCGGGAGCGCCGGAGGCGGCCGTCAAGGAAATTTTGGAAGCGAATACGGCAGCGCAGGTCGGCGATCAGATGCAGGCGCTGGGCTGT
Organism: Paenibacillus tyrphae; assembly: GCF_024158745.1. GTDB lineage: Bacteria > Bacillota > Bacilli > Paenibacillales > NBRC-103111 > Paenibacillus_G > Paenibacillus_G tyrfis_A. The sequence goes on from NZ_JAMZAW010000023.1 coordinate 66,053, forward strand.
ACCGCATTTTTCGACGTGATGTCCAGCCACTGCTGCCGGGAATCGCTGCGTGAAGCGGGTGCGCTTGGACCTGAAGCGAAGTTGCAAACGCCGCTAGAGGTCGAAACGGTGATCATTTCGATGAAGGGGGCGCTGTTGGGGCGCAAAAGCATGACGAACGAGGTTTAACGGTCTGCTTGCGCTTGCATAGAGGACTACGATTGACCGGACTCGGACTCCGGCAGGCAGGCGGGCGAGAAGGAAAGGGGTACACGCATGGAAGAAAAAATCGCAGTGATCGGGATTGGCGACGACGGAGCGGCGGGTTTGCCGCAGGCATATCTCGACCGGATTCGGCAAACCGAGCTATTGATTGGCGGGGAGCGGCAGCTGCAGTTTTTTGCCGACACCGCCGCTGAAAAGGTCGTGCTCAAAAGCGGGCTGTCCGAGCTGACGGAGCGCCTGAGGTCGGAAACCCGGAACGCGGTGGTGCTGGCCTCGGGCGATCCGTTGTTTTACGGGATCGGAGGCTATTTGGCCGGCAAGCTGCCCGGGCGGGTGGAGGTTTACCCGCAAGTAAGCTCGCTGCAGCTTGCTTTTGCGCGGATCGGCGAGAGCTGGCAGGACGCCGTAGTCGTCAGCGCACACGGACGCAGCATGCAAGGCTTGGCGCAGCGGATCGACGGTGCGAAGAAGGTGGCGCTGCTCACGGACGAGCACAATACGCCGGGGGCAATTGCCCGCTATTTGCTGAATTACGGCATGACCGAATACGAAGTATTCGTCGGCGAGAACCTCGGAGGACCTGCCGAGCGGACGGGCTGGTACGGACTGCAGGAACTGGCGGATACGGTGCAGACGCACTTTTCGCCGCTCAATGTCGTCGTGCTGCGGATGCGCAAAGACGCCGAACCGCCGCGCTGGGCGCTCGGCATCGAGGATGGAGAGTTTGCGCAGCGGAAGCCGGACAAAGGACTCATCACGAAAAAGGAAGTCCGTGTGCTCAGCTTGGCGGCCCTGCAGTTGAAGCGGGACAGCGTCGTTTGGGATATCGGCACCTGCACAGGCTCGGTCGCGATCGAAGCGGCGAAAATCTGCCGCGAAGGCGCGGTCTACGCCATCGAGAAGAACGAGGGCGACCTGGATAATTTTCACGAGAACTCCCGCAAATTCCGTACGGACATTACCGCCGTACACGGCAAAGCGCCCCAAGGTCTGGAGCAGTTTCCCGATCCTGATGCGGTCTTTATCGGCGGCAGCGGCGGCGAGCTGCGCGAGCTGTTGGCCGTGTGCTGTGCCCGGCTGAAGCCGGAAGGGCGGATCGTGCTGAACGCGGTGACGATCGAGAATTTGTCCGCCGCGGCGCAAGCTTTTGCCGCGGAAGGGTTCGTAACGGACATTACGCTGACCCAGGTGAGCCGCAGCAAGCCGATTTTGGACATGACGCGGTTTGAAAGCTTGAATCCGGTATACATCATTGCAGCGCGGAAGCGGACGGATAAAGGAGAGGACGGAACGGATGAGTAAACTGGGCACGTTGTACGGATTGGGCGTGGGGCCGGGGGACCCCGAGCTGATTACGGTGAAGGCGTTCCGCCTGCTGAAGGAGTCGCCGGTGATCGCCTACCCCCGCAAAAAATCCGGGGCCAAGAGCTACGCTTTGGCGATTACGGAACTGTACGTCGATACCCGGGAGAAGGAAATGGTCGGCCTGACCTTCCCGATGACGAAGGACCGCGAAGCGCTGGAGAAGCAGTGGAACAAGACGGTCGACACGGTATGGGGCTATCTCAGCCAAGGAAAAAATGTCGCGTTCGTCACGGAAGGCGATCCGATGCTATACAGCACATACATTCACCTGATGCGGCTCATGAAGGAGCGCCATCCCGAGGTGGAAGCCGTATCCATACCTGGGATCTCTTCCGTACTTGCTGCTGCGTCGAGGCTAGGCCTGCCGCTGGCGGATGGAGACGAGCAGGTGGCCGTCGTGCCGGCGACCGACGATTACGATGCGATGCGCCGGGCGATTGAAACGCACGACTGCGTCGTGTTCATCAAGGTAGCGAAGGTCATCGACCTGATGCTGACCGTGCTGCGCGATCTGGGGCTGGTCGACAAGGCAGCCGTCTTGACCAAGGTAACCTCTGCGGAGGAGCTGATCTGGCGCAACATTGAGGAGCTGGCCGGACGGGAGCTGGAATATTTGACGCTGATGGTGGTGAGAAAATAGATGAAAATTTATATTATCGGAGCAGGTCCCGGCGACCCGGATTTGATCACCGTCAAAGGGCTCCGCATTCTGCAGGAAGCGGACGTCGTATTGTACACGGATTCTCTTGTCAATGAGGAGCTGATTGCCCGGGCGAAGCCGGGGGCGGAGGTGCTGCAAAGCGCGGGCATGAGCCTGGAGGAAATGGTCGCGGTCATGACCGACCGGGTCAAAGCGGGCAAGCTCGTCGCCCGGGTGCATACCGGCGATCCGGCTGTGTTCGGAGCAATTATGGAGCAAAAGGCGCTGCTCGCCAAAGAAGGCATCTCCTGCGAAATCATTCCGGGCGTCAGCTCGGTGTTTGCGTCCGCAGCCGCGGTCGGCGCGGAGCTGACGATCCCGGATCTGACGCAGACGCTGATTTTGACGCGGGCCGAGGGACGCACCCCGGTGCCGGACCGCGAGCAGCTGAAAGAGCTGGCGTCGCACCACTGTACGATCGCGCTGTTCCTCAGCGCGACGCTGACCAAAAAAGTCGTGCGCGAGCTGACCGAAGCCGGATGGAGCCTCGATACGCCGGTAGCGGTCGTACAGCGGGCGACGTGGCCGGATCAACTGATCGTCCGCACGACGCTGGAGAAGCTGGACGAGGATATGCGGACGAACGGCATTCGCTCGCATGCGATGATTTTGGCCGGGTGGGCGCTTGACCCGAATATCCACGAGAAAGACGAATACCGCTCCAAGCTGTACGATAAGGCGTTCACTCACGGTTACCGCAAAGGAGTGAAGGAATGATGAGCGCGAAGGGCGGAGACGGCGAGCGGAACGGTATGGTGGCGTCGGCTGGAGCGGTGGGCGACGCGCCCGGAGCCGCGGTGGACGGGGCTCAGCCCATTGTTCTGCAGGAAGGCGTGATCCCTGCCGTCCGCTTGAACGGAGACTACGCCGTCGTCGCCATTACGAAGCACGGCGTGGAGCTGGCACGGCGTTTGCAGAGCACGTTCTCCCATGCGGACGTATATTACATGTCCAAATTCGCGCGAGGCGACGAGGCGGCAAAAGGCATCCAATTGTTCGAGGGCAGCGTGCGGCTGCTTTTTCCCGCGTTGTTCCCGGCGTATAAGGGCATCATTTGCATCATCTCGCTCGGCGCGGTGGTTCGGATGATCGCGCCGCTGCTGGAGGATAAAAAGAAAGACCCCGGCATCGTCGTCATCGACGACAAAGGGGAGCATGTCATCAGCGTGCTGTCGGGCCATCTGGGTGGAGCCAACGAGCTGACGCGCGAGGTGGCGGCGGCGCTGGGCGCCAGACCTGTGCTGACGACCGCGTCGGACGTGCAGAAGACGATCGCCGTCGACCTGTTCGGCCGCCGCTTCGGCTGGACATGGGAGTCAGCCGACAAGCTGACGCCGGTCAGCGCGTCCGTCGTCAACGAAGAGCGCGTCGCCGTCGTCCAGGAGTCCGGCGAGCCGGACTGGTGGCTGTACGACACGCCGCTGCCGCAGACGATCCGCGTGTACGGCGACGTGCGGAGCGCGCTGGCGTACGAGCCGCAGGCGGCGCTGGTGGTCACGCACCGGCAGCTTGAGGCCGACGAGGAAGTGATTCTCTCCAACGGCGTGCTGTACCGGCCGAAGGTGATCGCGCTGGGCATCGGCTGCAACCGCGGCACGTCTGCGGAGGAGATCGAAGCGGTGATCCGCGAGACGCTCGAAGAGCTGCGCTTCTCGATCCGCAGCGTCAAGGCGGTCTGCACGATCGATCTGAAGAAGGACGAGGAAGGGCTGCTTGCTGTCTGCGCCAAATACGGATGGCCCCTTGAATGCTATACGCCGGGCGAATTGAACGAGATGCCGATGGAAGAGCCGTCGGACACGGTGTTCAAGTTCACCGGCGCTTACGGAGTCAGCGAGCCCGCGGCCAAACGGTACACCGGCGCGGAGCGGCTAGCACTGATCAAAAAGAAAAGCGGCAACGTAACGATTTCCGTCGGTCTTCTGGCGTTTGGGAAGTAGCCACGCGCACGTGGCTGCTGTGCGGAAGCATAAAAACGGAAATTTCAGCTTTGCAGCGGAAAGGAGTCGATGAATCTCATGAGCGAATCTAGAGCGCACCGAAGCCTCGTCGTGGCCGGAACGGGAAGCGGAGCCGGCAAAACGACCGTTACCCTCGGACTCATGTCGGCGCTCCGCCGCCGGGGAATGACGGTGCAGGGCTTCAAATGCGGCCCGGACTATATCGATCCGACGTATCATAAGGCGGTGACGGGCAGACCGTCCCGCAATTTGGACAGCTGGATGCTGACCCCGGACACGGTGAAGGAAATTTACGCCCGGGCTTCCCGGGATGCGGACATTTCGATCATCGAAGGCGTGATGGGATTTTACGACGGCAAAGATCCGTTGTCCAATACGGGAAGCACGGCGGAAATCAGCCTGCTGCTCGATTGCCCCGTCCTGCTTGTCGTGAACTGCCAGAGCATGGCCCGCAGCGCCGCGGCCATCGTCAAAGGCTTCCAGTGCCTGGAGCCGCGCGCCCGCATCGCCGCCGTATTCGCCAACAAGGTCGGCAGCGACGGACATTACCGGATCGTGAAGGAAGCGATCGAGCAGGAATGCGGCATTCCCGTTATCGGGTACATGAAGCGGGAGGATTCGCTTTCCGTTCCCGAACGGCATCTGGGGCTGGTGCCGTCCATCGAGCGCGGGGAGCTTGGCGGCTTGTTCGAAGCGCTGGCCGACCGGATCGATCAGACGGTCGATATGGACCGTCTGCTGGAGCTGGCGCAAGCGTCCGAGCCTTCGGCCGTCCCTCAGCCGCGCTTGTTCGCCGAGCCGTCCCACCGTTACCGTGTAAGGATGGCGGTCGCCCGGGACGCCGCATTTCATTTTTATTACCCGGAAAATTTGGAGCTGCTGGAACTGTACGGGGCGGAGCTCGTCTACTTCTCGCCGCTGGCCGGGGAGCCGCTGCCGGAAGACGTGCAGGGCTTGTATATCGGCGGCGGATTCCCCGAGGAGTTTGCCGAGCGGCTAAGCGCCCAGACGCAGGTCACGGACTCGATCCGCAGCGCCGTGGAGCGCGGGCTTCCGACGCTGGCCGAATGCGGCGGCTTTATGTATTTGACCGGAGCGATCGGAGATACGCAGGGGCGAAGCTATCCGATGCTGGGCCTCGTCCCGGGGCAAGTGACGATGCAGACGAAGCTGGCTGCGCTAGGATTGCGGGAGGTCACGGGAGCGGAAGGCAACTTTCTGCTGCCTGCAGGGGAGACGGCCCGCGGGCACGAATTCCATTACTCGGTTTACGAGCCGCAGTCGGAGCTGCCTCACGCTTATGAGACAAAGGGACTGCGCGGCGCGAAAAAGGACGGCTGCCTGCTCCATCGGACGGTAGCCGGCTACACGCACTTGCATTTTGCTTCGAACCCCGGCATCGTGGCGCGCTGGCTGGAATGCTGCGAAGCGTACGGCCAATAGAATGTGAAAAGAGGGCTAACCGGCGGTCGGTCGCACGACGCGTCGATTGGCCCTTTTTGGCGTATATGGCGTCGTCAAAATGGCTAAATCGTCCATTGGTCATGAACGATACCGGCCAAATACCAAGTATCAGCGTGCTTTTGGAAAACGAGCCTCAGACTGCTCCAGCCCATTTCGTTCTGGTCTGCATCGCGGCTGAAATGGTACTCGATAAAGATCGAATGCGGATACGCCTCGCGAAGGTTTATAACCGAGTTGCCCTGCCTCACGATCTCGTTATATCCGATTTTTTCCGGCTGCACATAATCCCGGTCGTACACGAAACGTTTGTAATAATCTTGGAACGTCAGCTGGATCGGAGCGCCGCTGCCGTCATAGGTCCCCCAAGTATACACGGTTTTGTCTTGAGGGAGCGCCGGAAGCTGTCCGGCTTTAAAAATCAAGTCGTGATTTACATCGACCGTCGCATACGGGGAGAACCGGATGCCTTTTTCCGGATGGATGTACTGCTGGAGCCGGTTCATATCTTGATGCTTGAGTGCTGTAAGGACGGTTTCCGCTTGGTTGGCAATGACCTTCTGTGCCTCACCCGGCGCTAACGTTCCGGTACCCTCTACATCCGGCTCGACATGGGATAGGGTCTTTGAATAAGAACCGGGTTGCAGGGAGGAGGCGACGGGGGCGAGAAGCAGCGTCAGCCCCAAAACAACCGTCTGAATAAGCACGAAATCTCACCTCTTTTCTCATAGGAAATTGGACTAGCTTAAGGTTTCCTGCGGCCCATACATATAGTTATGTATATTATATACCCGCAATACGATCCGGTAAAAACGGCCCCTGTCGTGGTCCTCCTGCGACAAGGAGTTCGAACCGGAACTAACGATTTCCGGAGCGAAACAGCGTCTCGCCGACAAATCCGCCTTCTCCCGCACCCGGAGGACAAGCGAATACGGCGCTGGATACATGCGAAGTGAATTTATTGAGCGCATCCAGCTTCGCAAGAAGGGATAGCATGGGAATGAACTGCTGCTTCACGCTCCGCTGAAAGCTGATAAAAAAGAGGCCGGCCTCCCACTCGCCTGTCCTTGCGTCGATCCCGTCGACGTAGGAATAAGCCCGGCGAAGCATTTTCGTTCCCGCGCTGCGGGCCAGCCATACATGTGAGCTCGCCGGAAATTGGCTCAGCGGAGCAGGGTCGAATTCGTTCTTTTTGCCAAAAGGAGCGCCGCTCTCCTTCAGCCGGCCGAAGGTGATCTCCTGCTCGGCCAGCGTAGCCCGGTCCCACGGCTCCAGAAACATGCGGATTTTGCGCGCGACCAAATATGTGCCGTTCGCCATCCATGCGGGCGCGTCGGACGACGCTACCCAGACATGCTGCGATTTCGCCGCATCCGAATCGAGCTCACGATTGGCCGTGCCATCCTTGAATCCAAAAAGATTTCTCGGCGTCTGCCCGTCAGGGGCTCCGATGTAGCCGTGTTGAACCCACCGGATCGCCGCGGTGCCCTTGGAGGCTTTGGCCAAGTTGCGGATCGCATGGAAAGCGACGCCCGGATCGTCTGCGCAGGCCTGCACCCCGATATCTCCGCCGCACCATTGCGGGTTGAGCCGGTCGCCGGGCATGGGCGGAATATCGGATAGCTCGGCCGGCTGCTCGGAGGCAAGGCCGAAGCGGTCTTTGCCGTTGCTCTGGAACAACGTGGGTCCGAACCCGAATGTGAGGGTCAGATTCGAGGGGGAAAGCCCCTTCGTTTCTCCGGTATCCACCGGCGGCGAGGTGACGTCTCCGCTCTCTCTCAGAGGCTTCCCTGCGGTCATGATAGCGCTGGCCGCGGACCATTCTTGCAATAACTTCAATAGCTGCCCGGCATCCTGATGCAAAATATCGAATGCGGCGAAGCATACGTACTGCTGCTGAGGAGTGACGATTCCGGCCTGCTGCGGACCGTAAAAAGGGACGGCATCGCTCGTCCCCGCTTGAGGCTTCGTCGTTGGCATGTTGGAGCCTGGACCCGGATCGGCGCGCTTAAGAGACATTAGGGTTGCCATCCCGCTCATGCCCAGTACAACGCCGGTTCCGGCAATGGCAGACAGTTTCAGCATCTCGCGGCGGCTGATTGATTCATTCTCCGGCTCCGGGCGGTTCTCCCCGGCTGCAATTTTTTCTTCCTCTGGCGTATTGTTCATTGGAAAAGCCCCCTTTTATATATTCAATCCCGGCAAGTCCGGGGGTGCTTCGGTACAAATGGTATCGAGCCGCCGCTCTTTCTGCGCTAAACGGTTTCATGGCTCTCGCGGTGTTAGGAAAGATAAAAGAGACCGAAAGGTTTCTTTTTTTACAGTAATTCAGAATCTGGCCGTTTTCAACCGTCTCATGTTACGAATTTGAGACAGCCGTATCTCGGCACCAGAGATCTGCGAGTTGAAAAAGGGAATCAAGGCGGTAAGCGTAAAAATGTCATTGACTGCCAATCATAACACGTGTTATTTTTAGCGTAGGAGGGATTTGATCTTGAAACGTGTAACAAGCTTTGACGTGGCGGCAAAAGCAGGCGTCTCCCGCAGCGTCGTCTCTGCGGTGCTTAACGGCACGCCTGGGATTGGCGTCAGCGAGGAGAAGCGGCGCGCTGTGCTGCAGGCGATCGAGGAATTGAATTACGTCGTCGATGCGCAGGCCCAAGGGATGCGCACCGGACGCAGCCGCTGCATCGCGGCTTGTGGAGATCTGCGCAATCCGCTGTTCGCGCAAATGCTGGAAGGACTGCAAAAGGCTTGCGCCGAGCAAGGGTACCACGTCCTGCTGTACGGTGGCACCCAGCTTTCCTCGGATCGGCAAGGTCTGGTGGAGCTGTTCCTGCAGCGCCGGATCGACGGCATTATCACCAAGGACTCGACGAGCTTCCATGACGACGAGTGGCGGCGGCAAGTCGAACGGCACCGCATTCCTTATGTGTCGGTGGAGGGGTATCCGGAAACCGCCGAGGTAGCTTCCGTTCAGATGGACTATGCCCAAAGCATCCGGACCGCGCTCGATTATGCATGGAGCAAGCTCGGCAAGCCGTTGACTTACGTCGAACTCTACCATGGTCCCGAACATCGGCCGAATTGGGGGGACCGCCAGCGGACGGAGGCTTATGCCGGTTGGATGCGGGAGCGGGGCATGAAACCGTGCATTCGGGTAAAGCTGGAGGCCGAATGGCCGGAGGACAGCGGCTGGTGGCGGGAGCTGCTGCGTAGCGGGCCTGAAGCGCCCGGCTGTTTGACGAACTGGTCACGTGCGACGGTGTCTTTGTACCGCGCCGCTTTTGAGTCGGGGATGCGTATCGGTCAAGATTTCTTCGTGATGGCTGCGGACAATACGGAACGGTTGAATGCGGGGCTGGTGCCCTCGTTAAGTGCCGTGGAGGTTCCTTATGCGGAAATGGGCGAAGCTGCGGGAAATCGGCTGATCGAATACATCGAGGAGCGGAGAGAACAGACTGATACAGCCCGCATCTGGCTGCCGGCCAAGCTGATGGCGCGGGAAAGCTTATAGCTCCCGCGCCGGCCGGACAGAATCGGCCGCTTCTCGCGGCGTCAAGAGCAAGCATTGGTTAGAAACTGGCCGAACGGATCTGAAGAGTGGGTTAACTTATTACACCAGCTTAATTTCACGTTTATGCAATTTGTAACACAATATTTTTTTGATACGACATAACACGTGTTATATCATGCTTCAACCATTCATTTTGCTATGTGAAAGGATGATCGGTCATGTTATGGACGGAAGAAAAGCTTGCTGCACGTATTCGGGAGCTGGACCCGTTCCGCTACCGCGATGAGCGGGACGTTACCGCCATGCTGCGGCAGTTCGACACGGAGGGAAGGATCGCGGCCTATCCGCCGGAGGAAGGCGAATGGGAGCCTGTGCAGATTGGCGACCGTTGGACGGGGCGCGATCTGTACATGTGGCTGGCCTTTGAGGCGGATATTCCGGCCACTTGGGCGGGCAAAAAAATACTCGGCCGTTTCGATTTCGGCCGTACGGGCGGGGGCGGCAACAGCGGCTTCGAGTCGCTGCTGTTTTTGAACGGGGAGCCTTATCAGGGGGTAGATACGAATCACGGCGAAGTATTCCTCCCGCCGGACGCCGCTGGCACCACGGTGGGCTTCCGCTTCCGGCTGTGGTCCGGGCTGAACGGCTACGGGCCTGCCGCTCCGATCGAGCATCGGCTCCGTCTTGCGAAGCTGTGCTGGCTGGACGAAGCGGCCGACGATTTGTTTTACACCGCCCGTGCAGCGCTTCAAACCGTAGAACGGCTCGGCGAGCACCAGCCGGAACGCCACGAGCTGCTGTCGGCGCTCGACCGGGCTTTCCTGCTCATCGACTGGTCGTCTCCCGGTTCGGAGCCTTTCTATGCTTCGCTCGAAGCCGCGCGCGATCTTCTGCGGCAGCAGCTGGACGATATCTCCAAGCATCATCCGGTTACGGTCCGCTGCATCGGGCATACGCACATCGACGTCGCCTGGCTGTGGCGGCTGAAGCATACGCGCGAGAAAGTGGCGCGGTCGTTCTCCACCGTGCTCCGCCTGATGGAGCTGTACCCGGATTACGTCTTTTTGCAAACGCAGCCGCAGCTTTACGAGTACCTGCAAACCGACTACCCCGCTCTGTACGAGCAAATCCGCGAGCGGATCGCCGAAGGGCGCTGGGAAGCGGGCGGTGCGATGTGGCTCGAAGCGGACTGTAACCTGACGTCGGGCGAGTCGCTGGTGCGTCAACTGCTGTACGGCACGCGTTTTTTCCGGGAGCAGTTCGGCGTCGAATGCCGCTACCTGTGGCTGCCAGATGTGTTCGGCTACAGTTGGGCGCTGCCGCAAATTTTGAAGAAGTCCGGCATCGACATGTTCATGACGACGAAAATCAGTTGGAACCAGTACAACCGCATGCCGCACGACACGTTCCGGTGGCGGGGGATCGACGGCAGCGAGGTGCTGACCCATTTCATCACGACGCCGGACCCGGGTGGAAACGAAGGAGCCTTCTATTACACGTATAACGGCAGCATTACTCCCGACTCCGTGCAGGGGATCTGGGAAGGCTACCGTGACAAGGAGCTGAACCGACACCTGCTGCTGTCTTACGGCTATGGGGACGGTGGAGGCGGGGTGAACCGCGAAATGCTGGAGATGCGCCGCCGGCTGGAGTCGATGCCCGGGCTGCCGCATGTCACGACGGGACGGGTAGACGAATATTTCGCCGAGCTGCAGGAGCGAATGGCCGCCACCGACCGGTATGTCCACACTTGGGACGGGGAGCTGTACCTGGAGCTGCACCGGGGGACCTACACAAGTCAAGCCTACAACAAGCGGGCGAACCGGAAGCTGGAGCTGCTGTACCGCGAAACGGAGTGGCTGAGCGTGCTCACCGCGCTTCACGGAGCAGGCTGGTCAAGCTATCCGCAAAGCCGTCTGTACGAAGGCTGGAAAATTATTTTGCGCAACCAGTTCCACGACATCATCCCGGGCTCGTCGATTGGCGAAGTGTACGAGGACTGTCGTGAGGAATACGCCGAAGCGTTCGGCATCGGCTGCGATGCATGGATCCGGGCGGCGGAAGGATTGATCCCTGACGGAGCATCGGCAGCCGGGCATCCTTTGGAAGCGGTAAACGGAACGCTGGCGGCGGCTTTCGAATCGGTGTCCCCGGAATGCGCCGAGCAAGTCTCCGCTGAGCCTGGTGCACCGGATGTCCGCTATGTCACGCTGTTTAACGGGGCGTCATGGGAGCGGACCGATACCGTCCGCTTGACGGCTCGTCCCGGCATGGAGCAGGGCTGCTGGCGGGATGAACAGGGCCACGCGCTTGCGTCCCAGCGATCGGGCGGCGACTGGCTCGTAAATGCGGACGGTTTGCCGTCGATGGGTTACGCTGTCCTGCAGTTTGAAGCGGGAAGCGGCCGCAGCGAGGCCGAACCGGAAGCCGGAACCGGGCCGTTTCGGATCGGAACCCGAAGCCTCTCCACACCGTTCTATGACATCGAGTGGAACGAACAAGGCCAGCTGACGCGCCTTTTCGATAAGGCCGCAGAGCGCGAGGTGCTGGCTCAGGGGCAAGCGGGCAACGTGCTGCAAGTGTTCGAGGATAAGCCGAAGGGACGTCATGAGGCTTGGGACATCGATATTTTTTATCGGGAAAAAATGGAGACTATCATCGTCCTGACGCGGGCCGAGGTGACGGAAACCGGCCCCGTCCGGGCGGTCGTGCGCTTCGAATGGACGTACCGGAATTCGACCGTTGTACAGGACATGATTTTGTATGCGGCAAGCCGCCGGATTGACTTCGCAACGAACGTCGATTGGCACGAGCAGCGGAAGCTGCTCAAGGTCGCTTTTCCGGTCGATATCCGCGCTACCGAAGCGACCTACGACATTCAATTCGGGAACGTCAAGCGCCCGACGCATTGGAACACGAGCTGGGATTATGCGCGTTTTGAAACGGTCGGCCATCAGTGGGCCGATCTGTCCGAGCGCAATTACGGCGTCAGCCTGTTGAACGATTGCAAATACGGCTATGACATCAAGGATAACGTCATCCGCCTATCGCTGATCAAATCGGCGATGGTACCGGACCCGCGCGCCGATCAAGGGGAGCACCGGTTCACGTACGCGCTGCTGCCTCACGAAGGAGACTGGCACCAAGGCCGAATCGTGCAGGAGGCGTGGTCGCTGAACAATCCGGTGACCGCCGTATACGGCAAGCCGGAGCGGAGCGCCTTGTCGCTGCTTTCCTTGCCAGGCGACGCGTCCGGACACGTCATGATCGACGCGATCAAAAGGGCCGAAGACCGGGAAGCTGTCGTCGTGCGGCTGCATGAGTTCGGCGGAATCCGAGGCGAGGTGAAGCTGGCAAGCGATTTGCCAATCGAGGCTTGGCAGGAGCTGGACCTGATGGAACGCCCGGCAGGCGAAAGGCAGGATGGGAGCGCGGTCGCTTTTGCCATCAAGCCGTACGAGATCAAGACGCTGCTGTTGCAGATGAACGGCTGCTAAAAATGGAAAAAGGATAGAAGCGGCAGAAAAGAGTCTGCCGTTTTATCCTTTATTAGCTTATCCGAGTAAAATCCGGCGTCCGCTAGCCGCTTTACTTGGTAGGCTGCGGGTCGAGGCAGCCCGGGAACATGCCGGTGGAGATGGCAAGCCGGTTCCAGCTGTTGATCGTTACGATGGCCATGATCAGCGCGACATACTGTTTCTCGTCGAAATGCTCGCGTACCCGCTCGTACAAGCTTTGCGGCACTCCGCCGTCCGAGATCAGCGTCACGGCTTCCGTCAACTCAAGAGCTGCCCGTTCCGCTTCCGTGAAGAATGGCGATTCCCGCCAAACGCTAATGAGATGAATACGGCGTTCGTTGCCGCTCACTTTCAGCAGCGCCTCCGTATGCATATCCAGGCAAAAAGCGCAGCCATTTATTTGTGACGCCCGGATTTTGATCAGCTCGTAGAGCGTTTGGTCCAGCCCGCTGCTTGCGGCAAATTTCTCCAAGCCGAGCATCGTTTCATACGCTTTCGGGTTCACTTCGTAATGATTCATTCTTACTTTCATGGAAATCCGCTCCTTCGGTTTTGGTTTTTTGTTTGCTTACACTCCTAAGACGATATGGCGTTATTTTTTGTGACCGGATCATTTTCCGCTTGCCTCCTTCCCGCCGATTGCTTATAATACCTTTTAATTCCATACGCCAAATGCATTGACGGAGAAAAGTAAGCAGTGCTTCTTCACAGGGAGGGGACGCCGGAGATTGAGAGCGTGTCCGAAGAATCAGGCTGCCGAAGTTCGCTCCCGAGCAGTCCTTTGAAACCGCGCGGTCCATCCGACCCGTCGGCAAGTAGGAGGAACCGGTCCGAACGCAAGTTCCCGAACCGTTACGTTCAATGAAGGAGGAAGATGGCAGGCTGATCGGCCGGTCTTCCGGAACAAGGGTGGTACCACGGCTTTTTCATCCCTTACCGGGATGGGAAAGCCTTTTTTGCGTGGTCAAATTTATACAATCGAAGAGGAGGCTTATTCCATGAACAACGAGCAAAAAGAAACGATGATCCGCGCGTACATCCGGTATTACAATTCCTTTGATATGGACGGTATGGTATCGCTTTTGCACGAGGAGGTCCGGTTTCGCAACGTATCGAACGGTGAGGTGACGACGGAAACGGCGGGCGTCGAAGCGTTCAGGAATTTGGCAGAGCAATCGGCCGCTTTGTTCGAGAGCCGCTGTCAAAAGGTGCTGAGCTTCCGCTTTCACGAGGACCAGGTTGAAGTTGAGATTGACTACGAGGGTACGCTCGCTGCCGATCTTCCGGGCGGGCCGAAGGCGGGCGAGTTTATCAAATTACGGGGCTTCTCGCGGTTTGCTTTCAAAGACGGAAAAATCTCCGCCATTGAGGACCGTTCATAACTCTCACTGCCGTCTTACCTCTCGCATGAACATGCTGTGAACTCCGCCGTTTGCGCTTGCATTCGGCCGCCCGTTTGCATATAATACTTCTCATATACTGAATACTGCCAAATGCGTTGACGGAGAAAAGTAAGCAGTGCCTCTTGACAGGGAGGAGACGCCGGAGATTGAGAGCGTGTCCGAAGAACCAGGCTGCCGAAGTTCGCTCCCGAGCAGTCCTTTGAAACCGTGCGGTTCATCCGACCGTCGGCAAGTAGGAGGAACCGGTCCGAACGCAAGTTCCCGAACCGTTACGTTCAATGAAGGAAGAAGACGACAGATGGCTTAGCCGGTCTTCTGAACAAGGGTGGTACCACGGCTTTTTCGTCCCTTACCGGGATGGAAAAGCCTTTTTTGCGTTCGCGGACACGGCGCAGGCGGAAATCATACAAGGAGGGAATGCAGGCATGAAAGAACGATTGCTTACACTGAAGGAAGAAGCGCTGCGCGAGCTGGCCCAAGTGGAAAACCAGCAGCAGCTTGCCGACCTTCGGATCAAGTATTTGGGCAAAAAAGGCCCGCTGACGGAAATTTTGCGCGGGATGGGAGCTTTGAGCGCGGAGGAGCGTCCGGTCATCGGTCAGGTGGCTAACGAGGTTCGCGGCGCGATTGAGGAAGTTATCGAGGCGAAGCAGGCGGCGTACAACGAGGCGGAGACGAATGCCCGGCTTGCGGCGGAGCGGATCGACGTGACTTTGCCGGGACGTCCGGCGGCGCGCGGCGCAGTGCATCCGATCAGCAAAGTGATCGAGGAGATCGAAGACATTTTCATCGGGATGGGCTATACGGTAGCCGAAGGTCCCGAAGTGGAGCAGGATTACTACAACTTCGAAGCGCTCAACCTGCCGAAAAACCACCCGGCCCGCGACATGCAGGATTCGTTCTACATTACCGACGAAATCTTGATGCGCACGCACACGTCTCCGGTGCAGGTCCGCACGATGGAGAAAATGAAAGGCCATGTTCCGGTTAAAATCATCTGTCCGGGACGCGTATATCGCCGCGACGACGACGATGCGACGCATTCCCACATGTTCACGCAGATCGAAGGTCTCGTGATCGACAAGGGTATCCGCATGAGCGATTTGAAGGGGACGCTGCTTCAGTTCGTGCAGGAGCTGTTCGGGAAGCAGACACAAATACGGATGCGTCCGAGCTTCTTCCCGTTCACGGAGCCGAGCGCGGAGGTCGACGTCTCCTGCGCGATGTGCGGCGGCGAAGGCTGCCGGGTGTGCAAGCATACGGGCTGGCTCGAAATTCTCGGCTCCGGCATGGTGCATCCGCGCGTGCTGGAGATGGCGGGCTACGATCCGGAAGTATACAGCGGCTTTGCGTTCGGCCTCGGCGTCGAGCGGGTGGCTATGCTGAAGTATGACATTGAAGATATCCGGCATTTCTATACGAACGATCTGCGCTTCTTGAAGCAGTTCGTGCATTTGTAAGCGAGAGGAGCGTGGGCTAAATCATGAAAGTATCTTACCAATGGTTGTCGCAGTATGTGGATGTCAGCGGCTATTCGGCTGCCGAGTTGGCGGAGAAGCTAACCCGCAGCGGCATTGAAGTCGATATCGTGGAAAGCCGCAACAAAGGCGTGTCGCAGGTGGTTGTCGGCTTTGTCAAATCGCGCGAGAAACACCCCGACGCCGATAAGCTGAGCGTCTGTATCGTCGACGTAGGCCAAGGCGAGGATCTGCAAATCGTTTGTGGGGCCAAAAACGTAGCTGCAGGACAAAAGGTGCCCGTCGCCATCGTCGGCGCGAAGCTGCCGGACGGTCTCGTCATCAAGCGGGCGAAGCTGCGCGGCGTCGAGTCGCAAGGCATGATCTGCTCGGCCAAGGAGCTCGGCTTGAACGACAAGCTGCTGCCGAAGGAAATTCAAGAAGGCATTCTGGTGCTGCCGGAGGATACGCAGCTCGGCGCAAGCATTCTCGACGTCCTGGCCTTAAATGACGAAGTGATGGACTTCGACCTGACGCCGAACCGTTCCGATTGCCTCAGCATGTTGGGTGCAGCCTACGAGATCGGGGCGATTCTGGGCCGCGAGGTGAAACTGCCGGATGCAGAAGCGGGACTGAACGACAGCGCGGCAGCCGTCAAAGCGGCGGACCGGATTTCCGTGGAAATTTCGGCCAAAGAACAGTGCTCGCATTACGCAGCGCGTCTGATCGAAGGCGTAAAAATCGGCCCGTCGCCGCTTTGGCTGCAAAACCGCCTGATGGCTGCCGGTGTGCGTCCGATCAACAATATCGTGGATGTGACCAACTACGTCATGTTCGAATACGGCCAGCCGCTGCACGCTTTTGATGCGGATCAGTTGAACAACGGCCATATCGACGTGCGGCTTGCCCGTGAAGGCGAGAAGCTTGTGACGCTGGACGATGCGGATCGGACCTTGGAGCCGCATATGCTGCTGATTACCGACGGTGTGAAGCCGGTCGCGATAGCGGGCGTCATGGGCGGCGCGAACTCCGAAGTATCGGACGGCACGACGCGGATCCTGCTGGAGTCGGCCAACTTTGCCGGTTTCTCGGTCCGCAAAACGTCGCGTCAGCTCGGGCTTCGTTCGGAAGCGTCCCTGCGCTTCGAGAAGGAAGCGAATCCGGAAGCGGTCATTCCTGCGCTGAACCGTGCGGCGGCTCTTATCGCCGAGCTGACCGGCGGCCAAGTGGCTTCCGGCATCGTCGAAGCGGTAGCGGGAGAGCGCAAGCCGGTGCAAATCGAGTTGACCGTAAGCCGCATCAACGGGTATCTCGGCACGGAGCTGTCGGTTGAAGAAGTAAAGGCGATCTTCGAACGGTTGAATTTCACGGTCGAGCCGCTGGAGCAGGACGGACTGCTGGTGCATGTGCCGAGCCGCCGCGGCGATATTACCCGCGCCGTCGATCTGATCGAGGAAGTGGCCCGACTGCACGGCTACGACAACATTCCGACCACGCTGATGAACGTGGTCACGACGCCGGGCGCGCTTAACCGGGAGCAGGCGATCCGCCGCTTGACGCGGACGCTGCTGACGGGCAGCGGCCTGCACGAGGCGATTACGTACACGTTCACGCATCCCGAGCAAATCCGCCAGTACGCGGGCGCTTTCCCGGATGCTAAGCAGATTGCTCTGGCGATGCCGATGAGCGAAGACCGCAGTGTGCTGCGTACGAGCCTGATCCCGCATTTGCTCGATGTGGCGGTATATAACCGGAACCGGAATCAGGACGAGGTCGCCGTGTTCGAAATCGGCCGTGTGTTCGTTACCGGAGATGCGCAGCTGAGCCGTCTTCCGGAAGAAAAGCTGCAGCTTGCCATACTCATGACCGGCAAACGAAGCGAGCTGCATTGGACCGGCAAGCCGGCCGATGTCGACTTTTATGATTTGAAAGGCATTTTCGAAGGGGTAGTATCTTATCTTGGAATCGACAGCATCCGGTACGAGGCCGCCCAGCCGGAAGGCTTCCATCCGGGACGGACGGCGCGGATCGTTATCGAAACGCCGAGCGGCAGCCGGGCCATCGGAACGATCGGGCAGCTTCACCCGGCGCTTCAGCAGCAAAAGGACCTCGCGGACACGTATGTCCTCGAAGTAGAGCTGGATACGCTCGCGCAATTGGCAGGCGAGAGCTTTGCCTACCGTCCGCTGCCCCGTTTCCCGGCCATCGGCCGGGATATGGCGCTCGTTGTGGACCGCAGCGTTCCCGTTGACGCTCTGCTCGCGAAGGCGCGGGAAACCGCAGGCAGCTTGCTCGAATCGATCCAGGTGTTCGACATTTACACGGGCGAGCGGCTTGGCGCAGATAAGAAGAGCGTGGCCATCTCGCTGGTTTACCGCACTCTGGAGCGGACGTTGACGGACGAAGAGGTCAGCGAGCTGCACGGCCGTGTCGTAGCGGCTCTTGAGGCCGATTTTGGCGCCGAGCTCAGGAAATAATTCCCTTGTGTTTTGTCCGGCAAAAGTCTGAAAAAGACAGCAGGAAAAGCGATTCTCCGTATCGAAGTCTATAGGATACGGAGAATCTTTTTTTGTGTTTCGGAAAGGGGAGCAAGGCGCATGAGCGGTGAAGAGAAAGTTCGGATGACCGTCGATATTTATGGTACCCAGTACAAGCTGGTTTCGAAATCCAGCCCTTCCTATATAAAGCAAATGGCCGCTCTGGTGAACGATCAAATGCACAAGATCGCGGAGAGCAGCCCGCGGCTTGATTTGCCTAAAATCGCGGTGCTTGCGGCCGTCAATATGGCGGACGAATGGAGCCGGATGCGTCAGGATTTTGAGTCGGTATTGGAACGGCAGCGGCAGCTCGAGCATGCGAGCGAAGAGCTGGAACGTTTAAGCGAGCGGCATGCGCAGCTTCAGCAGGAGCTGGAGGCGGAGCGTGAACGGCTGGCCAAGCTCGAAGCGGAGCGCGGAGAGCAGCAGGCTTCGCGGGAGCGCGCCGAGACGGAAGCGGCAGCGCTGCGGGCCGAGCTGGAACCGCTGCGCGAGCGTTTGTCGACGCTCGATAGCGAGCTAGCCGAAAGCCGGGAACGGTTGAACGGCCAGTTGGAGCTGAGCGGCGAGCTGGAGCGCAAGCTGGCCGAGACGCTGGAGCGGGCACGCGAGTTCGAGGGGCGCTGCGCAGCCGAAGCGCAGGAAGCGGAGCGCCGCGGACAGCGGATCCGCGAGCTGGAGCAGGCGAAGCAGGAGCTTGAGCGCCGGGCGGCCGAGCAGGCCAAGGAGCGGGATGGTCTGCAGGCGAAGATCGCTTCGCAGGAAGCGCAGCTGAGCAAGCAGGCGGAAGCGGAGCGTCAGACGCAGGAGCGGCTGACGGCGCAGGAAAAGCGCGCGCGCGAGCTGGAGCAGCAACTGCAGGCGACCGAGCAGGCGCGCGGCGAGGCGGCAAAGCGGCTTGCGGAGCGGGAACAGCAGTACGCCGAGCTGAGCGACCAGCTCGACGGGCTGCAGGAGCAGCTTTCCGGCCAGCAGCAGGAGATCGAGCTGCAGGTGGCGCTTTATAATGAGCTGCAGGAGCTGAGCGAAGCGAAGGAACGCGAGCTTCGGGAGCAAGCGGCCGTGGCAGAGGCGAAGCTGGCGGATCAGGCGCGCGAAGCGGAAGCGCAGGCAGCAGCGGCTAAAGCGCAACAAGCGGAGCTGGAGCGGCAGCTCGCAGCCGAGCGGGAGCGCAGCTGCGAGGAAGCAGCCGCGGCAGAGGCGCTGCTGGCGGAGCAGGCGCGCGAAGCGGAGGCGCAGGCGGCAGCGGCGAAAGCGCAGCAAGCGGAGCTGGAGCGGCAGCTCGCAGCCGAGCGGGAGCGCAGCCGCGAGGAGGCAGCCGCGGCGGAGACGCTGCTGGCGGAGCAGGCGCGCGAAGCGGGGGCGAAAGCGGCCGCGGCAGCAGCGCAGCAAGCGGAGCTGGAGCGGCAGCTTGCGGCCGAGCGGGAGCGCAGCCGCGCAGAGGCAGCCGCGGCAGAGACGCTGCTGGCGGAGCAGGCGCGCGAAGCGGAAGCGCAAGCGGCAGCGGCGAAAGCGCAGCAAGCGGAGCTGGAGCGGCAGCTCGCGGCCGAGCGTGAGCGCAGCCGCGAGGAGGCAGCCGCGGCGGAGACGCTGCTGGCGGAGCAGGCGCGCGAAGCGGAGGCGCAAGCGGCAGCGGCTAAAGCGCAGCAAGCGGAGCTGGAGCGGCAGCTTGCGGCCGAGCTTGAGCGCAGCCGCGAGGAGGCAGCCGCGGCGGAGACGCTGCTTGCGGAGCAGGCGCGCGAAGCGGGGGCGAAAGCGGCCGCGGCAGCAGCGCAGCAAGCGGAGCTGGAGCGGCAGCTCGCAGCCGAGCGGGAGCGCAGCCGCGCAGAGGCAGCCGCGGCAGAGACGCTGCTGGTGGAGCAGGCGCGCGAAGCGGAGGCGAAAGCGGCCGCGGCAGCAGCGCAGCAAGCGGAGCTGGAGCGGCAGCTCGCGGCCGAGCGGGAGCGCAGCCGCGAGGAGGCAGCCGCGGCAGAGACGCTGCTGGCGGAGCAGGCGCGCGAAGCGGAGGCGCAGGCGGCCGCGGCAGCAGCGCAGCGAGCGGAGCTGGAGCGGCAGCTCGCAGCCGAGCGGGAGCGCAGCCGCGAGGCAGTAGTCGCGGCAAAGGCGATGCTTGCGGAGCAGATGCGTGAAGCGGAAGCGAGCTACGCCGGGCATGCGGCGGAGCTTGAGCAGCGGCGCGCCGCCGAGAGCGCGGAGCTGATGGAGCAGAAGCGCCGCCTCGAGGTGCAGCTTGGCGAGCAGCTGGAGAAGACGCGCGAGCAGCTGCAGCGCGGCGACGGCCTGCTGGCGGAGCTGGAAGCCCTGCGCGGAAAGCAGCGCGAGCAGGAAGATGAGCTTACGCTGCAGCAGGAGCTGTACAACGAGCTCGAAGGCGAGCTGGCCGCTTTGCGGGAGCGCAGCGGCGCTCAAAAAGCGGAGCTGCAGGGCAAGCTGGAGACGCTGGAGCGGAAGCGCGCTGCAGAGCTTGCCGAAGCAGAGCTGCGCCAGACGGAGCTGAAGGCGCGGGCAGCCGAGAGCGATGCACGGCTGGCAGCCCGCGAAGAAGAGCAGCGGCGGCAGCTGGAAGCGCTGGAGCGGAGGCGGGAAAGCGAGCTTGCCGAAGCGAAGCAGCGGTTCGACGAAGAAGCGGCTGCCTTGGCGGCACGCATCGCGCAGCTCGGACAGCAGCTTAGCGAGCGGGAGGCCGAGCTGGCGCGTGAGCTTGCCGAACGGGAGCAGCGCAGCGAGACGCAGGCGGCGCAGGCCGATGAGCTGCGGGCTAAGCTCCGTGAGCAGGAGGAAGAGATTGGCCTGCATCAGGAGCTCTATGACGAGCTGCAAGGGCAGCATGACGAGCTGGCGCGGCGTTTGGCCGAGCAAGCAGCGGGTCTGCGCGAAGCGGCGGCTGCGCAGGAGGCGCGTCACGAGGAGTTCCAGCGCCTTCTCGGCGAGCGTGAACGCGAGCTTGCGGAACTGCGTCAGGAACGCGAAGCGGCCGGAGAGCTGAGCCGTGCCCTGCAGGAGCAGTGTGCCGCGCTAGAAGATCGGCAGCAAACGGCGCAGAGCGAGCGGGAGACGTTAGAGCAGCGGTTGGCTGCGCAGGAAGCGAGAATCGCCGAGCTGACCGAGCAAGCGGCGCAGGGAGCTCAGCTGAGGATCGAGCTGGCGGAGCAAAAGGACGAGCTAGAGCTTCAGGTCGAGCTGTACAATGAGCTTCAAGAGCAGCTAACCGAGCAGCTAAAACAACACAAAGTGCTGCAGGCCGAATACGGGCAGCATCAGGAGAAGGCGGAGCAAGTATTCGAGGAATTGCAGAACTTGAAATCCGAGTACGAGAAGCTCCAGATCGAATATAACGAATGGATCGAGCTCGTGGAGAAGGAATAGCGAATGAACGGATTGGATTACACCGTTCTGGCGGTGCTCGCCGTCGGAACGGTTCTAGGGTTCGCGCGCGGCTTTATCGGCCAACTCGTATCGGTCGTCGGTCTCGTCGCCGCGTATTTGATCGCTTTTTTCTTTTATGACGACGTGGCGCCGCTGGTGGGCAGTACGCTTGCGCTATCCGGGCATGAAACGTACCAGAAGTATGAATTTTTAGCCAAAGGCTTGAAGCTGGACAATTACGTTTATAATGCGTTGGCCTTTGCCATTTTGTTCTTCGGGGTCAAAATCGCGTTCAGTATCGGCGGGCGGCTGCTGAACTGGCTGGCGGCCGCGCCGGGACTCAAGCAGGTCAATCAATGGAGCGGCGCGGTGCTCGGCTTTGCGGAAGCGGCGGTCATCGCGGTGATCGCCGTCCATGTCATGACCGTCATCCCGAATGACGGCGCGCAAAATCAGCTCAAAAACTCCATGCTGACACCGTACGTTCTGGAGCATACCCCGATTTTGACCGATAAGCTGCAAGAGCTCTGGAACAACCGAAGCGGCCGGGTCAAAGCGGGGGAATCCTGAAACCGCAGAATGGAATAACTGAAAAAAGGGCTTGCTTCACGCTTGGAATAAACCAAGCCGCGGAGCAGGCCTTTTTTATATTTTAAATAAAAAACGGCCCCGCCCGTCCTGCAGGACAAACGAAGCCGCTTTGGGATTATTCGCCGCTATATTAGGCTGTTCTTATTCCACGATAAGCGTGGATTTCATCGTAGCATGGCCTTGGCCACAAGGAAGCGAGCAGACGATATCGTAGGTGCCGGCCTTGTCGATTTTTACCGTTTTGGTCTTGTTGTTGTTGTCCAAACCGACGTTTACGCCGCTGATTTGCACGGCATGCATGCCTTGCTTGTTTTCCAGCGAAAATGTAACGTCCTCGCCTTTTTTCACTTTATATTCTTTCTGATCGAACTGGAAGTTCGTTGCCACCAATTTTACCTGCTGAGCCGCCGCATTGCCGTTGGCCGACTCCGAAGCTTTCGGGGTTTCTTTCGCTCCGCACGCAGACAAGGCGAAAATCATCCCGACTGCTGCCACACTGACGATCCATTTTTTCATCCGGTAAGTCCCCTTTCAAAACCATCGTGGAATATTTTTCTTACCCCATGATACAGCAACCGCTGGCCTTATGGCTGTGTCGGAGCGGTGACAACAATATGAAAACATCGTGTCATTCCCTGTCGACTCTACCTTGGTTGAGAGCTCAGTTCCCGGATCAGTCCGGCAAGCTTCCGAAGGCCAAAATTCAGGCGTTCCGCCGATTCGAAGGAATAAGAGAGCCGGATGTAGGGGCCGCCGAGCGAGTCGTACACCGTTCCGGGGTTGAACAAGATGCCCTCCTGGAGCGCACGTGTAAACAGCGCATTCATGGAGACCGGAGGCACGATCCGCAGCCATATGTAAAAGCCGCCGGCGGGTACATTCCATACCGCAAGCCCCGACAAATGCTTCTGCAGCATGTCCAACACATCGTCGCGTCTTTGTCTTAATACCGTACGTACCCGGCTTAAATGCTCTTCATGAAAGGCGCGTTCGAACCATTCCGTCAGCGCCCATTGGGAAAGCGAGCTTGACCCGTAATCGGTCTGCATTTTGAGATCCGCAAGCCGCCGGATAACCGGCTCCGGTCCGACGATCCAGCCCGTGCGCAGACCCGGGCCGACCGTCTTGGAGACGCTTCCCAAGTAAAGGACGAGCCCGCTCGGATCGCGCGCTTTTAAGGGCGGAGGCGGTGGGGCGTCCAGCCATAGCTCGCGATAGACTTCATCCTCGATCACCGGCAGCTGCAGCCGCTCGCATTCCCGCAGCAGCTCGACACGCCGCCGCTCCGACATGACGATGCCCGTCGGGTTGTGGAAGGACGGAATCGTATACAGCATCCGGTTCGGCTGGGGCTTCAGTTCGGTCAAACCGCGAATGCGAATGCCCTCCGAATCCATCTCCAGCCCCGCTAACCTGACCCCGGCGGAGTGAAATACATGCAGGGAATGCAGGTAGGAGGGGCTCTCCGTGATCATGGTGGCTCCCGGTTTGACGAGCCCGAGGGAAATAAGCTGCAGGGCTTGCAGCGCTCCCGAGACGATCAGAATGGAGGCCGGAGAAGCAAGGATACCGAGCGCTTGCAGGTGGCGGCTTAGCTGCTCCCGCAGCGGCAGCAACCCGCGCGGCTCTTCGTAACCGAGCGTGTGAATGCGGGAGGCAAGACGTCCGAACACCTCCCCGAGCAGCGGCTGCGGATACAGCGACGGAGACGGCTCTCCCGTGCTTAAACGGATCATCCCGGCTTGAAATTCCGTCTCATTGATCATTTGGATGGTCGGCAGATTCGGCCGGTGCCAGCCGGCCTGGACATATGAATCCCAGTCGGGCGGGGTGCGGGAGGTCAGCAAGGACCACGGATTGTTCACCACTTTCGTGCCGCGGCGGCCGTCACCTTCAAGCAGCCCGTCGGCGATTAGCTCCTGAAGCGCCGTAACGACTGTGGACCGGTTGACGCTGAGCGCCTCGGCCAATTGTCGCTGCGTCGGGATGCGGCTGCCGACCGGCCACTCGCCGTTTTCGATTTTGCGTTTCATATAGGTTTTGATTTGCAAATAGAGCGGCAGCGGCGAATTATCGTCCGGCTGCCAGTCGATGCGGTACATAAGCGGCCATCCCTCCGTACGAAGTCGGTTACTCCGATTGTAACAAAGATTGTTTTGGTTGGGTACTCTACCAACCGTTTGGTTGAAGACTTTTCCGCCGGGGGAGGTATGATGGATGAAGACCGGATTTATTCAGATAGTTTCAGGAGGAGAGAGCATGCAAGCGGTACTGCACGGATTTGTTTTAGCATTAGGATTGATTCTCCCATTGGGGGTACAAAACCTGTTTATTTTCCAGCAGGGGGTTGTTCAGCGGAGGTTCGTCCTTGCGCTGTCCGCTTCGGTCACAGCGGCTCTGTGCGACACGATACTGATTTTGGCCGCCGTTTTAGGGGTTTCCGTCGTTATTTTGGCGTTTGCCTGGGTCAAGACGGTATTGCTCATCGCGGGCGCCGCATTTTTGCTCTACTTGGGCTGGAACGCCTGGAAAGCCGCATCGGCTTCGGGACCGTCCGTTCAAAGCTCGCCCGAATCGTTCCGGATTTCGAAGCAAATCGCCTTTACCGTCTCGATTTCTCTGTTTAACCCTCATGCGATTCTCGATACCGTCGGCGTGATCGGAACGAGCTCACTGAACTATACGGGAGCAGACAAAGTCGGGTTTACCGCAGCGGCGATCGTCGTATCGTGGCTGTGGTTTATCGGGATGGCCGGCGTCGGGCGGATCACCGGAAAGCTGGATGCTTCCGGGCGGTTCCATGCTTGGTTGAACCGGACATCGGCTCTGATGATGTGGGGGACGGCAAGTTATTTGATTTACTCGTTATTTGTATGACTATTTTCCGTGAAAATGAAGAAATCGGCCGCAGACGCTCTTGCCTGCGGCCGACTCGCTTACTTGGCGTTCTCACGACCGGAACGGCCTTGCTCAAACGGCGTTTTCACCGGAATGAACAGGTCGATGATTCCGATAACCAAGGCAGCCAGGATTGCACCGATAATGCTTGTCGATACGCCGCTCACGATAAACTGGGCGAGCCAAATGACCAGCGCGCTTGTTAAAAAACCGACAATCCCCCGGCCGAACGGAGTGATCCTTCTTCCAAAGATTCCTTCGATTACCCATGCCGCGATCGCGATAACCAACGCCAGGAAAAAGGCGCTCCAGAAGCCTCCGACCTTAAAGCCGGGAACGATCCAGCTGACAATCAGCAGCATTAAGGCGGAAACGATAAACCTGACGAGATGTCCAAGCAAGTGCATCGTGCAGTTCCTCCTTCGTGTCTTTGCGGTATTCGTCAAACGCTTTCGGTGCACCTTATAGGTTTTCCCAAGTCTTTGGCTTTATGAATGGCAATCCTTAGCGGAAATTCATTAGCTTTACTACCCGGACTTGGATATAATAACAATGGAGAGCTTTTTCCGGTAAGAAAGGCAGGTTTCTAAAACGAAAGCGATGAATACGAACAAGACATCATACAATCAAAAAATATTGGCGACGCTGGATTTCCGGGCGGTGCTTGAGCGCTGCGCGAACCATGCCGCGACATCGCTCGGCAAAGGCCGGGTGGAAGAGCTTGAACCGAGCGGCGATTTTCATGAAGTGAAGCGCAGGCTGCAGGCGACCGACGAAGCGGTCAACGTAGACCGCCTGAAGGGCGGAGCGCCGTTTGGCGGTATCCGCGACATCCGCGCTGCAGTACATCGGGCGCGGATCGGCGGGATGCTAAACCCGATCGAGCTGTTGGATATTGCGATGACGAGTCAAGGCGGGCGCCGGCTGCGCAGGTTTCTGGAAGCGACGAACGAAGATTACAGCATTCCGATGCTGCTTGATCTGCTTGAGCCGATGACGGACCATAAGGATTTGGAAGAACGGATTCGCGGGTGCGTCGACGAGAACGCGCAGGTCATGGATACCGCGAGCCCGGAGCTGCTGAAAATCCGTCAAGAGCTGCGGTCGAGCGAATCGAAAGCCCGCGAGCGGCTGGAACAAATGGTGCGGACGCCGTCCATTCAAAAGATGCTGCAGGACAATTTGGTAACGATCCGGGGAGACCGGTACGTCATTCCCGTAAAACAGGAATACCGCGGTCATTTCGGCGGCATGATCCACGATCAATCGGCTTCGGGGGCAACGCTGTTTATCGAGCCGGAAGCGGTCGTGCAAATGAACAACCGCGTGCGTGAATTAAAGCTGAAAGAAGAGGTAGAGGTCGAAAAAATTCTCCGCATGCTGTCTGCCCTCGTAGCGGATAGCGCGGATACGCTGCTCGTCAACGTAGAGTCGCTGACGGAGCTTGACTTTATTTTCGCCAAGGCAGGCGTCGCGCGCGAGATGAAAGCGACGCTACCGCTGCTCAACGACCGCGGTTTCATCAAGCTTAAACGTGGACGGCATCCGCTCATTCCCGCGGAAAAGGTCGTTCCTCTCGACGTGGAGCTGGGCAACCGTTATTCGACGATCATTGTGACCGGACCGAATACGGGCGGCAAGACTGTCTCGCTCAAGACAATCGGTCTGCTGTCGCTCATGGCGATGGCAGGGCTGTTCGTTCCGGCTGAGGAAGGCAGCCAGCTTTGCGTGTTCGATGCGATCTTTGCGGATATCGGAGACGAGCAAAGCATCGAACAAAATCTCAGTACGTTCTCC
The DNA here is from genome assembly GCF_024158745.1 of Paenibacillus tyrphae. Classification (GTDB taxonomy): domain Bacteria; phylum Bacillota; class Bacilli; order Paenibacillales; family NBRC-103111; genus Paenibacillus_G; species Paenibacillus_G tyrfis_A. Next base: position 92,828 of record NZ_JAMZAW010000023.1, read on the forward strand.
AGCCATATGACCAATATCATCCGGATTCTCAAAGAAATGACGCCCAAGAGCCTTGTGCTGCTCGATGAGCTTGGGGCCGGAACCGACCCTGCGGAAGGCTCGGCGCTGGCGATATCGATCCTGGAGCATATGCACCGGATGGGCTGCCGCATCATAGCGACGACGCACTACAGCGAGCTGAAGGCGTATGCCTTCGACCGGCAGGGCGTCATCAACGCGAGCATGGAGTTCGACGTGCAAACGCTGCGTCCGACGTATCGGCTGCTTGTAGGCGTTCCCGGGCGAAGCAATGCGTTCGCGATTGCGGAGCGCCTCGGTCTGGCGAAAACCATCATCGACCATGCCCGCGGCCAGGTCGGCGAGGAGGATCAGCGCGTCGAATCGATGATCGCCACGCTCGAAGAGAACCGGCTGCAGGCCGAGGCCGAGCGCGAATCGGCGGAGCGCAACCGCCGCGAAGTCGAAACGCTGCGCGAGCAGCTTGCCGCCGAACGCCGGCGCTTCGAGGAGCAGAAGGATAAGCTGTTCGAGCGTGCGGAGCGCGAGGCGCAGGAGGCGGTGGCGAAAGCCCGCCGCGAAGCCGATGAGATCATCACCGAGCTCCGCAGAATCAAGCGCGAGGAAGCCGGCGGAGTGAAGGATCACAAGCTCAGCGAGCTGAAAAGGCGGATGAACGATGCTGCTCCCGAGCTCCGAAGCAAGTCCAAGTCCGGTACACAGCGCAAAAAAGCCGACCGGATCGAGCCGGGCGACGAAGTGCTGGTGACGAATCTCGGCCAGCGGGGACACGTGGTCGAAGTGGTGAGCGAGACGGAAGTGACCGTGCAGCTTGGCATTCTTAAGATGAAAGTGAACAAAGCGGACCTGGAGCTGCTGAAGCAAGCCTCTGCCCAGAAGAAGCCGCAGCAGCAGGCTACTTCCAGCCTGAAGCGGACGCGCGACGAGAACGCCAAGATGGAGCTGGATTTGCGCGGGGCCAATGTGGAAGAGGCGATCATCGAAGTGGACCGCTTCCTGGACGAATCGTACTTGGCCAATTTCGGCCAGGTGTTCATCATTCACGGCAAAGGCACCGGCGTGCTGCGGACCGGCATTCAAGAGTTTTTGCGCAAGCATAAGCACGTCAAGAGCTTCCGAATGGGAGCTTACAACGAAGGCGGCGCAGGGGTCACGGTAGCCGAGCTGAAATAGAAGAAGCCCGCTCTTCCTTCGGTCGCAGCGGGACCGCACTTATCCTTTGAAAAAATTTTATTCGACAATTGAAACTCCGGCCCGCATCTTCCGTATATACGAGTGTAAGCATCGATGTTTGTGAAGCTCTGCAGGCTGAAGCGATATTATTTTAAACAAACGTACAGGAGGAATTTTAACATGGGAATTTTCAAAAGACTGCGTGATATGACTATGGCTTCGATTAACGATCTTCTGGACAAAGCGGAAGACCCGGTAAAAATGCTCAATCAATTCCTTCGGGATATGGAAGAAGATATTTTGGAAGCCGAGTCGGCGGTTGCCAAGCAAATCGCGATCGAGAAGAAGTTCAAGCAGCAGTACGAGGAAGCGCAAGAAATGGTTCAAAAACGCGAGGAACAAGCGCTCAAAGCGCTGGAATCCGGCAACGAGGATTTGGCCCGCCGCGCGCTGCAGGACAAGAAAGAGCATCAACTGCGCTACGACGAAATGAAGCAGCAATACGATACGGCGAAAGCCAACGCCGACCGTCTGCGCAACCAATTGTCCGAGATGAAGGACGAGTTCAACAAAATGAAGAACAAAAAGGACATCCTGGTTGCCCGTGCGGAAGCGGCCAAAGCCCAAAAGCAAATCAACCAGGCGATGACCGGCTTCGGTACCGACAATGCGGCGAAAGGCTTCGACCGGATGAGCCAAAAGGTAATGCAGCTTGAAGCGGAAGCCGAAGCGAGCAACGAGCTGCGCTTCAAAGACAAGAGCCTCGACGACGAGTTCGAAGCGCTCAGCAAGAACGACGGCGTCGACGATGAACTGGCAGCGCTTCGTGCGAAGCTGGCGGCCAAGAAGCAAGCAGAGTAAGCGACATAACGAGACTGAAGGCCTGACGCCTTCAGTCTCTTCAGTGTTAAAAACTCATCTTGATTGAGGCGAAAGGCAGGGCGGATCGATTATGGCGGATAAAGAGGTAGATTTTTTGTTGAGCAACCCTTATGTTGAGACGCTGGCATTTTTTTCGATCGCCGTGCTGGCGCTGATTGTCTTTTTGGTGATTTTCGAGCTTGTCACCAAGTATAAGGATTGGGACGAGATCAAGAACGGCAACTTGTCGGTAGCGATGGCGACCGGGGGCAAAATATTCGGGATATGCAACCTGTTCCGTTTTGCGATCTTGAATAACGATTCGGTGCTGCATTCGTTGATTTGGGCAGGGTATGGCTTTTTGCTTCTGCTGGCGGCTTATTTTATTTTTGAGTTTTTGACGCCGTATTTCAAAATCGACGAACAAATCCAGAAGGACAACCGGGCCGTAGGCTTTCTATCCATGGTGATTTCGGTATCGTTGTCCTATGTTATCGGCGCTAGCGTGACCTGATGCCGGGGGCCGGCGAAGAGGGCCGGCCAGAATCGGATCGTTCTTCAAGACCGGAGGAGGAAGAGTCCTTGTGAAATATTTATGGGGCACCTTATTTGCGCTTGCGCTTGTTTTTTTGGGCGCGGGCGTTTACTATTTTATTAAATTTGCATAGCGTGAAGGCGTAAAGCAGACCTTCACCCGCCGCCGCTAAGGGGGATGACGCGTTTGTCGCAATCAGAGAATCAGGTTTGCCCGTGGTGCCATACGGAGATTGTATGGGATCCGGAAATCGGTCCGGAAGAGGAATGTCCGCACTGCTTCAACGAGCTGGGCGATTACCGGAGCATTAATCTAAAGGTGGAGAGTTCCGATTCGGGCATCCAGTATGACGATGAGGAAGAATTGGATGACGACCTGGAGCTGTCGGACGAGGAACTGCAGCTGGCAGACGATTACGGGGAAGGCGTTCAGCAGCTTCTGGACAGTCAAGAGGAGGCGCCAGAATGTTCTTCCTGCCACAGCTTTATGCTGCTGGCCGGCACTGAACCGGCTTCGAAGGCCTTTGTTCCGTTCGTGCATCCGGCGCTTGGCAAGCCGCTGCTGCAAGCGTCATTCAGCGTTCAGGTTTACTTGTGCCCGTCCTGCTTCAAAGTCGAGCGGCAGCTGGCGGAAACGGACCGGCTCGCGTTGGTCGAGCAGCTTCGGGAGCATGGAGCCAAAAATTAAGATCTGCTAAAAAAGGAATTCGGAGCAGGCATTTTGCCGGCTTTCGGGTTCCTTTTTTTGGCCTTCATTCATGATTTCCGCCGAACAGGGAAGCTTAACTAAGACATTACGGATACAAGGTGAGAGCATGCATTCCGGAGCTAAACATTTTCCGCACGATTGGGTGCGAGGCAAGGATCGTGCGGGGGAGCACAGATGGCGGGACGTTGAGCAGGCAGGCCCGGCCGGCGGAAAGCCGAAGAAGAAAAAAGGCGGCCCATTGTCGGGGCAATCGCGGCTTCTGCTGACGGTGAACGGCTTGTTTGCCGCGGCCAACGCCCTGTCCGGCACGTTCGTCAACGTGTATCTATGGAAAGCGAAGCATGATTTTACGGTCATCGGATGGTTTTCGCTCATTCATCATCTGACGATGGCGCTGACGTTCTGGATTGCGGGCAAATGGGTCAAAGAGCATAACAAAATGAACTGCTTGCGCACGGGGGTTGCGGTTGCGGCTGTCTTTTACATGCTGGTGCTTTGGTTCGGAGGGAGGGCGGCAGACTATTTCGTGCTGCTCGGAGCCATACAGGGCCTGTCATCGGGCTTGTTCTGGCTTGCGTTCAACGTCGTCTACTTCGAGGTGACGGGCCCTGACGACCGCGACAGGTTCAACGGATGGGCGGGCCTGCTCGGATCGGGCGCCGGGATGATCGCGCCTTGGATTTCCGGTTTTTTGATTGTCCGGCTGCATGCGGCGACGGGGTATCGGCTCATTTTTACCTTGTCGCTGATTGTGTTTCTGGTCGGGGTGATTTTTAGCTTTTTCCTGAAAAAGCGCAAAACGTCCGGGACCTACGAATGGTTTCTCGCCTGGCGGTGCTTAAGATACCAGGATACGGCTTGGCGCAAGGTCGGGCTCGCGCTGGCGGCCCAAGGCGTCCGGGAGGGTGTATTCGGCTTCATGATCGGACTGCTGGTGTATGTTCATACGGGGAGCGAGATGTCGCTGGGCAATTTCTCGCTCGTCACTTCCGCGGTAGCGCTGCTTAGTTTTTTGGTGGCGGGCAAGCTGCTGAAGCCCCGGTTTCGGGGGAAAGCGATGCTGCTCGGCGCGGTGATGCTGGTGCTTGTCATTTTGCCGTTTTTTTGGAAAGTCAATTTCTTTACGCTGCTGCTGTTCGGGGTGGGCGCGGCCGTCTTTTACCCGCTGTATGGCATTCCCATGACCTCTATCGTCTTCGACCTCATCGGGCGGGAGGAGGAGAGCGTGAAGAAGAGGGAGGAATATATCGTCATGCGGGAGCTGGCGCTGAATACGGGCAGATTGCTCGGCACCGCTGTGTTTATTGCCGTCGTTTCATTTACCCAGTCGCCCGCCGCCATGAACTGGTTACTGCTCGGCATCGGCAGCTCGCCGCTTGCCGTATGGTATTGGATGCGCAAAGCGGAGATGGCGTGAACTCCCGCTAGCTTGCTAAAACCATACCTTCCCGATAAAATAAGAGGGATAGGGAAGGGAGCGGCAGGCAGCATGAAGAGGACTACCGGAAAAATGGTGAACAGCATTGCGGAGCTGATCGGCGATACACCGGCCGTGCGCATCCGCAGGCTCGTTCAGGAAAACGATGCGGAGCTGTATGTGAAGCTGGAATATTTCAACCCGAGCGGAAGTGTCAAGGACCGCGCGGCATTCAACTTGATTGCGCAGGCGGAGAAGGACGGCCTGATCGGCGCGGGCGCGACGATTATCGAGCCGACCAGCGGCAATACCGGGATCGGTCTGGCGATGAACGCCGCGGCCAAGGGCTACAAGGCGATTCTGGTCATGCCGGACAACATGACGAAAGAGCGGATCAACCTGCTGAAAGCGTACGGAGCGGAGGTCGTCTTGACGCCCGCGGAGCAGCGGATGCCCGGCGCGATCCGCAAGGCGGTGGAGCTGCAGGCGCAAATTCCGAACAGCTTCATCCCGCAGCAGTTTGAGAATAAGGCAAATCCGGACATTCACCGGACGACGACGGCGCTGGAAATCATCGAGCAGATGGAAGGGCGGCTCGATGCGTTCGTCGCGACCGCCGGTACGGGCGGCACGATTACAGGCACGGGCGAAGTGCTTCGCGAGAAGCTTCCGGGAGTGCAAATTTACGTCGTCGAGCCCCAAGGCTCTCCGGTTCTTTCGGGCGGCGAGCCGGGACCGCATAAGCTTGTAGGCACCAGCCCCGGCTTCGTGCCGAAAATTTTGAACACCGGCGTTTATGACGAAATCGTGCAGGTATCGGACGAGGATGCGCTGCAAACGACGCGGGACTTGGCGCGTCTCGAAGGCATTCTGGTCGGCCCGTCCGCCGGAGCGTCGGTATGGACGGGACTTCAAATCGCCCGCAAGCTCGGCCGCGGCAAGCGCGTGCTGTGCATTGCGCCGGATACCGGGGAGCGGTATTTGAGCATGGGTATTTTTTGATCCGATAGTGAAGACAGGCTTGTCCAATAAGGGCAGGCCTTTTTTATTTTGTAAACTCCGTCGGAAATGTTGAATAAATATGCAATTAAATGTATAATAATCAATAGAGATCAATCTCGACACCGAAAAGCAGTATGGAAGAGAGGGAACCAAGGATGAAAATCGCGCTGCATAACGAGCTTCCGGGCGAAGCGCAGTTTCAGCAGTTGATCGACTCCGTGTCCGAACGGACCGGCGAACGCCGGCCGCTGGCTTACGAAGCTTTATGCGACGGAGGCCCTGTCATCGCGGCCTATGATCAAGGGGTACTGGTCGGCCTCGGGCGGCTGGTAAGCGACGACATCGGACAGCAAGCGTTCGAATGCAAAATCAGGACCGGGTATGAACGGCGGGAAATCGAAGCCTATATGCGCAAACTGCTGGCCGTTTCCCCGGTAGAGAGTCACTGCCATTGCTGATACGGGCTGCCATAAACCGTTATCGACCTCCGAATGGGTTTCGGAGGTTTTTTTGCTATGCATGGGAAGAGGGCTTCCGTTAGCCGCGGGAAAGCGAGCCCGCATAATTTTACTTTGCCAAAGCGTGGCTGACGGGTGTAATATGGAGTAATAAGCCATCGGTTCCGGCACTCGTTGCGAGGCTGCGACCCCGCAGGCTTCCCGGCTCACGGTGGATCCGCCGGGTGAGGCCGTTTGCTTCGTATAACTAGTAGGAGGGCGTTGTCATTGGAACAATTCAAAATGAAAATCATCGAGCTGCTGAAGGAAGACGCGAGACGTACGCCGGCTCTGATTGCGACTATGCTGGGGGCGTCCGAAGCTGAAGTGGCGGAAGCGATCCGCGAGCTGGAGGAAGCGAACGTTATCGTCAAATATGCGACGGTCGTCAACTGGGCCAAGGTGGACAATGAGAAGGTCACCGCCCTGATCGAGGTGCAGATTACGCCGGAGCGAGGACGGGGCTTCGACGCGATTGCCGAGCGCATTTACTTATATCCGGAAGTCAAATCGGTTTATTTGATGTCGGGGGCTTACGATCTGCTGGTGGAAATCGAAGGGAAGACGCTGAAGGAAGTGGCGTCGTTCGTTTCCAACAAGCTGTCTCCGATCGACCGGGTGCTTTCGACCAAAACGCATTTTATTCTTAAAAAATACAAGCAAGACGGAATCGTCTTTGAAGATCATGAGGATGACCGCCGTCTTTTAATCTCGCCGTAAAGGACGCTGAAAAGCAATGATTGAGTCAAAACAGGTACAGCAGGTCAAGTCAATGCACGGGTATTTGGCGCCGCTCGTGCAGGAAATTCCGCCTTCGGGGATTCGCAAGTTTTTTGACTTGGTAAGCGGGAGCAAAGATATTATTTCTCTTGGCGTCGGGGAGCCTGATTTTCACACGCCTTGGCATGTCCGGGAATCGTGCGTTTATTCGTTGGAGCGCGGCAATACGAAATATACGCCCAACGCCGGCCTGCTCGAGCTGCGCGAGGCGATTGCGGAGTACTTGTACGAATCGTTCCAACTGCTCTACGAGCCGTCGGACGAGGTCATGGTGACGGTTGGAGGCAGCGAGGCCATCGATCTTGCGCTGCGCGCTTTGATCGCTCCGGGAGACGAAATTCTGATTCCGGAACCGACTTACATTTCTTATAGTCCGATCGCGCGGATCAGCGGCGGCATTCCCGTCGGAATCGAAACGTTCGCCAAGGACCAGTTCAAGCTGAAGCCGGAAGCGCTGAAAGCGGTCATTACGCCCCGCTCGAAGGTGCTTATCCTGTGCTATCCGAGCAACCCGACCGGCGGGATCATGACGTACGAAGACTGGCTGCCGATTGCGAAAATTGTAGAAGAGAACGATCTGATCGTCATTTCCGACGAAATCTATGCGGAACTCACCTACGAGCAAAAGCATGTCAGCTTCGCATCGATGCCCGGCATGCGGGACCGCACGATTCTCGTGAGCGGCTTCTCCAAGGCGTTCGCCATGACCGGATGGCGGATGGGATATGCTTGCGGGCATCAGGACCTCATATCGGCGATGCTGAAAATCCATCAGTACACCGTGATGTGCGCTCCGTCCATGGCACAGGTGGCTGCGCTCGAAGCGCTCACGAACGGGATGGAGGAGAAGGACAAGATGGTCGAGTCCTACAACCAGCGGAGACGTTTGGTCGTCCATGGCTTCCGGGAGATCGGCCTGCAGTGCCATGAGCCTCAGGGCGCGTTCTACGCTTTCCCTTCGATCCAGTCCACGGGACTTAGTTCGGAGGAATTCGCCCAGCGGCTGCTGTTTGAGGCCAAGGTTGCAGCGGTGCCCGGGCACGTGTTCGGTCTCGGCGGAGAGGGCTTTATCCGCTGCTCGTATGCGACATCGGTCAATCAATTGACAGAAGCAATCGACAGGATTGGAAATTTCATAAAAAAGTTGTAATTTCGTCAAAATAAATCATTTTCAAATCCCCCAAAAACTGGTATCTTATAGGTATAAAAGGTTTAAATCTATGACTTACCTATAAAAACTTGTCAGCTTAAGTCTGATGACGACGACCCGGTGGGAGGGATGGGGATGGCTTTTCCGGAATATCAGCTCCGGCAATATTTGAACGTCGGCTGGATTCGCGACAGCGAGCACAAGGCCAAGTGGACTTTTGGAAAAAGAAAACAGGCCTCATCCGCCGTTTCGCTGGAAGATGACATTTACAAGCTCCGGCGTCAGCTGGAACAGCTTGTACAGAACGGGAACAGCCTTACGTCTCCCCAAGTTGTCGAAATCAGCATGCAGCTCGATATCAAGATCAATGAATATATGAATCGTCCTAAAGGGGACCGTCGTTGAACGGTCCTTTTTTGCTTTGTCGGAAAAGCTTTGAAAGCGCAGCCCCGGCATGGTAAGATACAAGGATAGAGAGCCGCGGGGACTGGAATCCGGCGGCACGGTTAGAGGGGGAGACAAAGGGACGATGAGAAGGAGATGGCTTCTCGGTTTGCTGCTGATCTTCGTGCTCGCGGGCTGCGGAGGACCGAAGGCGGACGTGACGGTGTTTTTGATGGGGAAAAGCGGCGTTCCGACGGAAATCGGGGAAAAGCTTCAAGCGTCGCTGCAGAGCAAAATCGGACAGACGCCCACCGTGCAAATCGTGACGTCGCCGTTGTTTTCGCTCGAGAAAATGATGGTCGAAATTGCCGCCGGAGGGCACGGGGTGTTGATTATTCCTGCCGAGCAGTTCAAGGGCATGGCACAGCAGGGCGGATACGTGTCGCTTGACGACGTGGCGAAGCCGGAGGATTTTGCGGAGGGCGTCATAGAAATTCCCGTAGGCGGCAAGAAGGAGAAGCATCTGTACGGCATCCCAATGGAGAAGTCCCTTTGGTTTAAGGAGCTTCAATTGAACGGCAAGGATTTGTTCGCGTTCATTCCGGAGAATGCTCCGGACCCGGAAAAAGCAAAGCAAGTGTTAAAAATCATTGCGCAAAAGTAATCGTTCGGTGATGCTGGATGGGGAAAGAAGCCCATGGAAAGCCGTCGGCGAGCGGATAATCGAATAGCAGTTCGGGTGCTTGCGGGCGGATGGAAGCTTGCAAGTTAAAAGGGAAGCCGGTGCGAATCCGGCGCGGTCCCGCCACTGTGAACGGGCGAATGCTCTCCGGTACGCCACTGCTTGATACAAAGCGGGAAGGCGGGGAGCTCCGGAAGGAAGCCCGTAAGCCAGGAAACCTGCCCGAACGGCAAGCGAAGCGTCCTTCGAGGAAAAGGAGCGGAATCGGGCAGCCGGCCAGCGGTGTGCCGTCTTTGGACAGGCGGATCGCGGGCGGCGGTCCGTCTGTGCTCTTTGCCCCGGGGATGCTCCCGGGGTGAAGGGCCTTTTTCGTTTTAGGCAGAAACAAAATATACCATATATCCAGAGGAGACAAGGAAGATGAAAGCTAAACTTACAACGAAGGTTCTACGCAAACGATGGTTAGCTGCGATCTTGAGCTTGGCGTTGGCCGCATCGCTGGCCGGCTGCGGAAGCGCGGCGAAGACGCCGGGGCAGGGAGAGCTTGCCAATCCGCCGAAGGCCGACGGTACGAAGCAGGAAGGAGCCGCAGCGTCCGCCAAGCGAACGTCGTATCCTTTGAAGGTGAAGGATGCTACGGGCAAGGAGTTCGTTTTTGAGAAGGCGCCGGAGCGGATCGCATCGACCTCGCCGAGCGAAACGGAAGCGCTCTTCGCTCTGGGGCTCGGAGATAAAATGGTCGGCGTATCGGACTTCTGCGATTATCCGGCGGAGGCGAAGTCGAAGCCGAAGATGGGCAGCATCGTCAAGCCGAATGAAGAAGCGCTGATCGGGGCCAATGCGGATCTGGTTATGACCGGGGTGTCGATGAAGCCGCAGGTGGTCGACAAGCTGCGCGAGCTTAAAATCAACTTGTTCAAGGTCGAGCCGAAAACGTTGGACGACGTGATGAACAATCTGCTGATGATGGGGCAAATCTTCGACCGTCAGGAGCAAGCGCAAAAGCTCGTTGATTCGATGAAAGCCGACCGTCAGAAGGTCGTGGATGCCGTGAAGGATCTGAAGCCGGAGCAGAAGAAAAAGGTGTTCATTGAGTTTTCCCCGGGCTGGACGGTCGGCAAAGGCGAATTTATCGACGAATTGATCACGCTGTCCGGCGGGATCAATGTAGCCGGCAGTGAAAAGGGCTATGTTCAAATCAGCGAAGAGAAAGTCATCGCGGATAATCCGCAGGTGATCATTTACCCCAATGGCATTATTGACGACAAGTCGAAAAAGCCGATGGACCAGTTGATCCGCGAACGCAGCGGCTGGGACAAAATCGAAGCGGTCCGGTCCGGCAAGCTGGCCGGTGTCGATAAAGATTTGATCAGCCGTCCGGGGCCGCGTATTACGGCCGGGCTCGTGGAGATCGCCAAAGGGATTTATCCGGATCTGGTGAAATAAAATGAAGCGTAAGCTGTGGATATGGGGCGGAGGCGCTATTGTCCTGCTTCTGCTGTCCGCGACGGCTGCCCTGTCCGTCGGTTCGGTTCGCGTGCCGTTCGGGCACGTGTGGGGGATCCTCCTGCACCAGCTTCCATGGCCCGGCGAGTACATCCCCGAGACTTGGAGCATGGCGTCGGAGCAAATTATATGGAAGGTGCGGCTGCCCAGGGTAGCGCTCGGACTGCTGGTGGGGGCAGCGCTTGGGCTGGCGGGCGCGGCATTTCAGGGTGTGCTGCGCAATCCGCTTGCCGACCCGTATACGCTCGGCGTCTCGTCGGGGGCATCCGTAGGGGCTTCCTTCCTGATTTTGTTCGGGCTGCAGTTTTCGCTGCTCGGGGAATGGAGCGTCCCGGTTGTCGCGTTTGCGACAGGGACGCTCACGCTGAGCGCGGTGCTGCTGCTCGCCCGGACGGAAGGCAAGCTGCGGATGGAAACGGTCATTTTGTCCGGCGTCGTGATGCAGGCGTTTCTCGGCTCGTTCGTTTCGCTGATGGTCTCGATGTCCAAGCAGGTCATTAATGAAATCGTATTTTGGATGATGGGCAGCCTGGCGCTGCGCGGATGGTCTTATTCGCTTATACTGCTTCCTTATCTGGCCGTCGGAGCGGCGATCTTGCTCGGTTTCGGTCGGGCCATGAATCTGTTTGCTCTTGGCGAGCGGCAGGCAGCCCATCTGGGCGTTCATGTGGAACGGACGAAGCTTATCGTATTGATCGCTTCCACTTTGATTACGGCGGCTGCGGTATCCGTGTCAGGCGTCATCGCTTTTGTCGGCCTGCTGGTGCCGCATCTGCTGCGCTTGCTGGTCGGCCCGGACTATCGTCTGCTGCTGCCGTTGTCGCTTATCGGAGGCGCGATCTATGTCGTTTTGGCGGATATGATTGCGCGAACGCTGCTCAGCCCGACGGAAATACCGCTCGGGGTCGTCACGGCTTTTATGGGGGCACCCTTCTTCGCTTATTTGCTGCGGCGGAGAAAGCGGGCGATTCGGGAAGGATGAAGCCGGAGCCGCTGCGTCTGAAGTCCGAGTCAATCAAACGGCGCGCGGAGGGGACTGGTTTCGGCGGAAGCGGGCGTCGTTCAAGATAGTTGAAGACAACGGCGACCGGAGGAAGTCCGTTGATACGGCGCTCCTCATTTATAGGATTTCCGGAAAGGGGAAGCGAAACGGGTGATACGGGTGGAAGTGGAGCAGGCGGCCAAAGCGTTCGGCGGCAGGCCGGTGCTTCGACAGATCGGCTTCTCGGTGGAGCCGGGCGAATGGTTCGGCATTCTGGGTCCGAACGGCAGCGGAAAATCGACGCTGCTGCATATGATATCCGGTGCCGAGCGCGCTGACGCCGGAACGGTAAAGCTGGACGGTCGTCCGGTGGAAGCCGTCTCCCGCAAAGAGCTGGCCCGGCAGCTCGCCGTGCTGCATCAGGATGCGCTGCCGCCGCTCGGGTTCACGGTGCGCGAGATCGTCGAGATGGGCCGTTACCCGTACCAGAACTGGTTGGGAGACGAGCCTGGGGATACGGCCACTTTAATCGAGAGAATTCTCGATTGGCTGAAGCTCAGACCTTTGGAGGAGCGTACGGTCGACGGATTGAGCGGCGGCGAGCGGCAGCGGGTGGCGCTGGGTAAAGCGATGGCGCAGGAGCCGAAGCTGCTGCTGCTGGACGAACCAACGACCTTTCTGGATATCGGGTACCAGGTGGACCTGATGGACAAGGTCCGTCAATGGCAGCGGGAGTGCGGGATGACTGTCATTTCGGTGCTGCACGATTTGAACTTGGCCGCGCAGTATTGCGATCGGCTTATGCTGCTTTATAACGGGGAGGCAGCCGGAATCGGTACGCCTGAGGACGTACTGCGCGCCAATCTTTTGGAGAACGTATACGGCACGCGTCCGTACGTGCTTCGGCACCCGGACAGCGGCGTGCCGCAAATTTTGCTCGGAAAAGGGGAATGACCGTGACGGATCAAAGCCGGTTACAACAAGTGCTATCGGACATTCGGCCGCTTGATGCGGGGATCATGGAAGAGGCGGCCCGCAGACTGGACCAATTGACCAAGCCGCCCGGCAGCCTGGGAAGGCTGGAGGAAATCGCGAAGCAGCTCGCAGGTATTCGCGGCGAGGTGATGCCGGAGCTGACGCGAAAAGCCGTCGTCGTGATGGCGGGAGATCATGGCGTATGCGAGGAAGGGGTTAGCGCCTTTCCGGCGGAGGTGACGCCGCAGATGGTGCTCAACTTCCTGAACGGCGGAGCGGCCGTCAATGTGCTCTCAAGGCAGACCGGGGCGGATGTCGTCTGCGTGGACATCGGCGTCAACGCCGAGCTGTCGCATCCGCTGCTGCGTTCGCGCAAGATTCGCATGGGAACGGCCAACATGGCGAAAGGACCCGCGATGACGCGGGCCGAGGCGGAAGCCGCGGTCATGGTCGGCGTGGAAATAGCCCAGGAGCTGGCGGGCGAAGGCTATCGGCTGCTCGCTACCGGCGAGATGGGCATCGGGAATACGACGGCCAGCTCGGCGCTGCTGGCTGTGCTCGGAGCGACCGATCCCGCGGCTGCGGCCGGACGCGGAACCGGAATCGACGACGAGCGGCTGCGGCACAAGCAGGCGGTCATTCGTCGGGCGATTGAAATGAACCGGCCGGACGCTTCCGATCCGATGGATGCGCTCGCCAAGGTAGGCGGCCTCGAGATCGCCGGATTGGTCGGCCTTATTCTCGGTGCGGCACAGTGCCGCATCCCCGTCGTCATCGACGGCTTCATCTCGTCGGCCGCGGCCTTGGTTGCGGCAAGGCTGGCGCCGCTCAGCGTGTCGTATATGATCGCGTCGCATCTCTCGCAGGAGCAGGGCCATGAGCGCTTGCTTATGGAGATCGGCTTGACGCCGATGCTTCGCATGGATATGCGGCTGGGTGAAGGCACCGGCGCGGTGCTGGCATTCCCGATGATCGAAGCGGCGGTCCGCATTATGAAGGAGATGGCGACCTTCGCGGATGCCGGAGTTACGGGCGCATCGGAACGGGAAGGCGTATGAATGCCGGTCAATGGGAAGGGAGCGCGCCGATGAAAGTGCTTGTAACCGGAGGGGCGCGCAGCGGCAAAAGCGGGTTCGCCGAGCGGTACGCGGCGGTGCTGGGCCATGAGGGCTTATACGTCGCAACCGCGCAAGCGTATGACGACGAAATGCGGCGGCGCATCGACCTGCACCGCCAATCGCGCAGCGAGCGCGGCTTTCGCTGGACGACGGCCGAGGAGCCCTTTGCCTTGGCGGAGCTGCTTGAACGTTCGTCGGCACCGGTCGTGCTCGTCGATTGCCTCACGCTCTGGTTGTCCAACTGGCTGCTGCGGCTGGAACAGGAGCCGGATGCGGAAGCGCAGCTCGAAGCGAAGATCGACAGCCTGGCTGCCGTCTTCGCGGCGGTGAAGCAGCCGACCGTTCTCGTGACGAACGAAGTCGGAGCCGGGCTTGTGCCGGAATACAAGCTCGGCCGCATTTTCCGCGATTTGTCCGGACGCATGAACCAGCGTCTTGCCCGCGAGGCCGATCAGGTATTCCTTGTCGCCTCCGGCATTCCTCTTGAACTCAAGAGCATGGCTTTTAAACTGTAGCAGTTATATTTAAGTTTTAAGGTTTTAGGTTTTTAGGTTTTGGTTTTGGGTTTTGGGGCCGAGCGGGTGCGCTTTCTTGGGAGCGACTTTTGACGAAGTCAACGGAGCGAACCAAGAATCATGCCCGGCTCCATGCCCGCCGCCGGCAGCGCATGAAAAATAAGCGCTCTACAAGGCGGCGCGTCAAGCTTTTTAGTCTTTTATAGGGAGGAGGTGTATCTCTTTGAGAGCGACTTTTGACGAAGTCAAGCGGAGCGAACAAAGAGATACACCCACCAAAGTATGAGTGAAACGCTAACAATGGTGCTGGCCGCCATCGTCATCGATTGGGTGCTCGGCGACCCGTCATGGCGCTGGCTGACGCATCCCGTGATCTGGATCGGGCGGTGGATTTCCGCCGTGGAAAAGCGGCTGTGGCCGGACGGGGCGCAGTCGGCAGGCGTTCACGGCAAATGGGCTGTACGCTGGCGCGGCATTGCGCTTACCGCATCGACGGTAGGCCTAGCGTTCGGCGCGATGTATTTGATCGTCTGGGCTGCGTCGCAGGTGCATCCGTGGCTCGGCTATGCGGTGAACACATGGTTCATTTCGACCACGATCGCCATCAAAGGACTGAAGGATGCGGCTATGGCGGTCTACCGCCCACTGGTCGAAGGGCGTCTGGATGAAGCGCGTAAATATGTCGGCTATATCGTCGGACGGGATACGACGCGGCTGGATGAGCCGGAGATTACGCGGGCGACCGTAGAGACGGTCGCTGAAAATATCGTAGACGGCGTCGTGTCGCCGATCTTGTTTGCGTTGCTCGGCGGAGCTCCGCTGGCGATGCTGTACCGCGCGGCGAATACGCTGGATTCGATGGTCGGCTACAAAAATGACAAGTACCTGCACTTCGGCTGGGCCTCGGCCCGGTTCGACGATGTGCTCAACTGGATTCCGGCGCGGCTGACCGGAGGGCTGCTCGTCTTGGTTGCGCTTGCAAGTCCAGGACTGGATGCCGTTCGTGCGGCAAAAGCTGTCCTGAAGTTTGCCAGGCTGCATCCGAGTCCGAACAGTGGGATTCCGGAGTCGGCGGTGGCTGGTGCGCTCGGCATCGAGCTTGGGGGCGTGAACGTCTATCACGGCCGGACAAGCGAGCGGGCGCGGATGGGCTGGCCGCTGCGGGAGCACACGCGAGAAGATATTAAGCGGACCGTGCGCATGCTGTACGGCGTCAGTTACGTCATTGCGGGGGGATTGCTGTGCGCGCTTTTATTCGTTTGATGCGGCTTTGGGGCGAAGCCTGCGCGGCTGCGTTTCAATTTTTAACCCGATTGCCCGTACCGGTGAAGCTGGACTATAACGACGCTTTGTTTCGGCGGAGCGTCGTTTTTTATCCGCTTGTCGGCCTGGTGCTGGGGCTGATCGCAGCGTCAGCCGGTCTGCTGCTGGCCCGTGTGCTGCCTCCGCTGCCGGCAGCCGCTCTGCTGCTCGGGATCTGGGTGCTGCTCACCGGGGCGCTGCACCTCGACGGGCTGATGGATACCGCTGATGGCATCTTGAGCCACCGTTCGCGGGAGAGAATGCTGGAAATCATGAAGGACAGCCGGGTTGGTGCGATGGGCGTCATCGCCGCCGTGCTGGTGCTGCTGCTGAAATTGTCGCTGCTGACGGAGCTGCTGCTTGCTGCGGCAACCGGCAGTCAGGGGAATCTGTGGCTCCTCTTGGCGCTGGTTCCGCTGTGGAGCCGTTGGTACATGGTCGTGGCGATAGCCTGCTGGCCGTATGCGCGGCAGGCGGGGAGCGGAATGGGCGGCTTTTTTCGCGGTGTCGGAGCCGGGCATGCCGCAGGCTCGGGGCTGGTGGGGCTGCTGCTGTCGTTAGTCGTTGTTGCGGCGGGAGAAGCATTTGGAGGGCTTACGCTTCCGTTTTGGCATATGGTAGGTATAGTAGGTATTTTGCTCGCCGTGACGATGGGAACGGGTGTTCTGATGAGCGTTTCGATTCACCGGAAATTGGGCGGGCTGACGGGCGATACGTACGGCGCGATGAACGAATTGCTGGAAGCGGCTCTGCTGCTCGTGCTTGTGTTGATTTAAGGGATAGGAGAGGTTGCGATGCTGGAACGATACGGACACGGCGGCGATTTGTGGACGGCCGCGGAAGCTTTCGGCAAGCCGCGGGAGCGGTTTGTCGATTTTAGCTCGAACATGAATCCGCTCGGACCGCCAAAGGCGGTAGGACGCATTTTGGCCGAGCAATGGCAGGAGGTCGTCCATTACCCGGACCCGGCGGTGCGGGAGCTGACCGGCAAGCTGGCGGCCAAGCACGGCGTTCCGGTCGAATGCGTGCTCGTCGGCAATGGGGCGGCGGAGCTAATCGATTTGGCAGTACGAGTGCGCCGTCCCCGGGTAACGGGACTGGTTCGTCCATCTTTTGCCGAATATGAGGAAGCTGTCGAAAAAATCGGGGGGCGTATCGTCGACATCCCGCTTGATGAAGCGAACGGTTTTGCGCTTCGACTCGCCGATGTACAGGCGGCTGCCGACCGGTGCGATCTGCTGTTTCTCGGCCATCCGAACAATCCGACCGGGCTTCTGCTGCCGGATGATGTGGTGCAGGCGTTGGCCGAAGGAGAAATCCCGGCCATTATCGATGAGGCGTTTCTTGATTTTTGCCCGCGTGAGGAGGAGCTGACGCTGGCCCGCGCTGCGGCGCAAAGTCTTCACTTGACCGTCATCCGCTCAATGACGAAATTTTATTCGATTCCCGGACTTCGTCTCGGGTACGTGGTGGCGCATCCGGAGCAAATCCGCGAGATGAAACGGCTGCAGGTGCCGTGGAGCGTAAACGCTTTATCCCAGTGGATCGGCTCGGCCGTCCTGGAGGAGCGGGAGTTTGCGCGCCGGACGCTGGAGTGGGTGAAGGAAGAGAAGGATCGATTGCGTGCCGGGCTGCAATCGCTCGGCCTGACCGTGTACGAGAGCGATGTGAACTTTGTGCTGTTTTCGCTGCGGCCGCTGGGACTCGATGTGCGGGCGCTGCAAGCGGCAATGGGGCGGCGGGGCATTTTGATCCGGGATGCCTCGCTGTTTCCCGGGCTGGACGAAACGTACTGCCGGGTGGCGGTCAAGCTGAGGGAGCAGAACGAAGCACTGTTGGACGGCCTTAGGCAGTCGATTGCCGAATTGCTCGAAGCGCGAGAGCAAGCGACGACGGGCGAAGATGCCGCGGCAGCCCGGAGGGCGGAAGACTCGCAGAGCGGCGATCCATTCTCGTCCGATGGGGCGGATTCCGCATCACTAAAGCTCGCTCCGACCTTCATGCTGCAGGGAACCGCCTCTGATGTCGGCAAAAGCTTGCTGACGACGGCTTTGTGCCGCATCCTGCTGCAGGACGGCTTGCGCGTGGCGCCGTTCAAATCGCAAAACATGTCGCTCAACTCCTACGTGACGCCGGACGGCAAAGAAATCGGCCGGGCGCAGGGAATGCAGGCGGATGCCTGCCGGATTCCGGCGACGACGGACATGAACCCGAT
Source organism: Paenibacillus tyrphae (assembly GCF_024158745.1). Lineage (GTDB taxonomy): Bacteria > Bacillota > Bacilli > Paenibacillales > NBRC-103111 > Paenibacillus_G > Paenibacillus_G tyrfis_A. The sequence continues at coordinate 110,648 of NZ_JAMZAW010000023.1, forward strand.
TCTGCTCAAGCCCAAAAAAGACATGGTCTCGCAAGTGGTCGTTCACGGCAAGCCTTACCGTGACCTGGATGCGCGGACTTACCGGGAAAAATATTTGCCGGAAGCCGAGGCGGTGGTGAAGGAAGCGCTCGCCCGTCTGCGGCAAGCCTATGACGCTGTCGTGATCGAAGGGGCGGGCAGCCCGGCCGAGGTGAATCTGAAAGACCGGGATATCGTCAACATGCGGCTGGCCGGATGGGCGGACGCCCCGGTGCTGCTCGTGGCGGATATCGACCGCGGAGGCGTGTTCGCTTCCCTCGTCGGGACGCTGGACATTTTGTCGCCGGAGGAGCGCGGCCGGGTGAAGGGCTTTATCATCAACAAGTTTCGGGGCGACGTTACGCTGCTTACGCCGGGGATCGAATGGCTGGAGAAGCGGACGGGCAAGCCGGTGCTGGGCGTTATTCCTTATTTGCCGCAGCTTGGGCTGGAGGACGAAGATTCGGCGTCGCTAGAACGAAAGCTGGCGGAGGGCGCTCTAGGCCGCACGGATACAGCGCTGTCCGAAGACATGCTCGATATCGCCGTCATCCGGCTGCCGCGCCTGTCCAACTTTACGGATATTGATCCGCTGGAATACGAGCGCGATGTCCGGCTCCGTTTCGTGGATACGGCGGAGACGTTCGGCTCCCCGGATGCGGTCATCGTGCCGGGCAGCAAAAATACCGTCGACGATCTCTTGTACCTTCGCGACTGCGGTCTTGACCGGAAGTTGCTTGATTTTGCCAAAAGCGGTGGATGGGTGACGGGCATCTGCGCGGGGTATCAGATGCTGGGGGAGAAACTGCTTGATCCGAATGCGGTCGAATCGGACCAACCGGTGCTCGACGGACTCGGCTTATTCCCGACGCAAACCGTCTTTGCCGCGGAGAAACGGACTGTAAGAGCCGCAGGTACGACACGGCTGTATGCCGATCCCGAGCAGGCGTTTGAAATCCAGGGCTATGAGATTCACATGGGCGTGACTTCGTTTTTGCGGCCTATCGACCACCCGTTCGAGTTATCGCATCCCGATACCGGATCCGACGAATCGGGTTCGTCGCCGGACGGTGCGGTCTGTGCGGACGAACGGCTGTGGGGCACGTATGTGCATGGCATTTTGCATAACGACGATTTCCGCCGCGCGTGGCTGAACCGGATTCGCGCCGCGAAAGGACTGGAGCCGCTGCCAGCGGAGCTTCGCTTTCAGGAACGCCGGGAGGCGGCCTTCGACCGGCTCGCGGACCATGTGCGGGAACACTTGGATATGGAACGATTGTATGAGATGATAGGGTGGAATAAAGGCCGGGAGGGATTCCAGTGAAAATTTATACGAGAACGGGCGATGCCGGGAAAACCGGTGTGATCGGAGGGCGCGTAGATAAGGACGATGTCCGCGTCGAGGCGTATGGCACGGTCGACGAGCTGAATTGCTTTATTGGTCAGGCGATGGGGTTTCTGGATGCCGAACGCGATGCGGATCTGCTCGCCGATCTGCTGCAAATCCAGCACGAGACGTTCGACTGCGGCTCCGACCTGGCGCTGCTGAAGCAGGAGCTGCGGCCGTATAAGGTGACGGCCGAGATGGTGGACCGGCTGGAGGCGTGGATCGACAAATACGATGCGGAGACGCCGGACATCCAACGCTTTATCCTTCCAGGCGGGAGCCAGGCGTCGTCGGCGCTGCACGTATGCCGGACGGTATGCCGCCGCGCCGAACGCCGGGTCGTCACGCTCGCGCGTACGCAGCCGATCAACGAAGAGGTGCGCCGTTATTTGAACCGGCTGTCGGACTTGTTCTTTACGGTCGCCCGGGTCGCCAATCATCGGGCCGGAAACGGCGACGTGGAATATATTCGGAGCGCCGAGGTGTTCAGACGCAAGTCATGAGCTATTATAAACCGCTGGAATATATCGTTCCGACAGAAGACGACGGCATGGTGCTGAGGACGATTTTGCAAAAACGAATGGGCGTATCCCGCAAGCTTCTCTCACGGCTGAAGCTGACGGAGCAGGGCATTACGGTCAACGGGGAACGCAAATATATCGATGTAAAGGTACGCGCCGGAGACCGGGTCGCCGCGCGGATGGAGATGGAAGCGTCGGACGATATTTTGCCGCAGCCGCTTCCGATTGACATTTTGTATGAGGATGATGAGCTGTTGGTGCTGAACAAAGAGGCCGGGATGATCGTGCATCCGACGCACGGACATTACACGGATACGCTGGCAAACGGCGTTGTTCATTATTGGCGGGAAAAGGGCGTCAGCTTCCGCTTCCGCCCCGTGCACCGGCTCGATCAGGAGACGTCCGGGGTGCTAGCCGTGGCCAAAAATCCTTACGTGCATCAGCAAATTTCGGAGGAAATGCAGGCGCACGGGTTAAAGAAAGAATACGTCGCGCTCGTTCACGGCGCAATCGACAGCGACGAAGGCACAGTCGACGCGCCGATCGATCGCAATCCGCTTGCGCCGCATGTCCGCATCGTCACGCCAACGGGCTATCCGGCGGTCACGCATTACCGCGTGGAGCGGAGATTTCGCGAAGCGACGCTCGTGCGCTTGTGGCTGGAGACGGGGCGGACGCACCAGATCCGCGTGCATATGCGGCATCTTGGCCATCCGCTGCTCGGCGATAAGATGTACGGTCCCGGCGGAACGGCGGACGAGGCGGATAAGGCGGCTGTGGAGGGAGGAAGCCCGGAAGCCAGCGGTGCGCAACAGTGGCATGGAGCTTCGGCGCCATTAGCCGAGGGCATACCCGAAGCCGACCGCGGGCAGGCCGTTTCGCCCGCCCCGGACTATGGGATGGAGCGTCAAGCGTTGCATGCCTGCACACTCGGGCTGACGCATCCCGCAACGCGCCAGCGGATGGAATTTCACGCGCCGCTGCCGGCGGATATGGAACGCTGCATTAGGCAATTAGAGCAGTCCGAGGCTACACATTAAGCATAAAAAATCCGCCGTTCCTGCGTATTAAAACACTCTCCGGGAAACGAGCGGATTTTTTCGGTTTCGTCCGTTACTGAAGCAGCCCCAAATACTCTTTGGCCGCGAGGCTCAGATCGTCCGTGGCCGCCGAGGTCGGAATCCACAGTCTTCCCGTCCAGTCTGTGCCGCGGCTGATCTTATAATCGACCGGATAAGGAACGACCTGAACGTTCTGCGCGGCAAAATGCTTCACCGAGCGCGGCATATGAAAAGCTGACGTCACAAGAATCGGCCGCTTCCAGCCGCTTTCGTCCAAAAGCTGCTTCGAGTATCGCGCGTTCTCTTGAGTCGTGCGGCTCCGGTCGTCCAAACGGATCGCATCGGCCGGAACGCCCAGCGCGATAAGCTTGCTCCGGGCCAATTGGCCCTCGTTGGCCGTATCGGCATACACCTGCCCGCCGGAGACGATGACCGGCAGCGGCTTGGCGGCGTACAGCTCGGCTACCGCGACGACACGGTGCAGCGTGCTGCCGCTCAAGTGACCGGTACCGTTTACGTCCGGGGTCCCCGACACCGCTCCGCCGGTCAGCATGACGTAGACGTCGCCCTGCAGGACGGCCGGCGGCGAATAACGACTTTCGACCGATTGCAGTGCCGTTTCGCCGACAAGCGGGATCGAGAGCAAATAGACGAGGCAGGCCGAGGTGAACAGAACGATGCCGGCCGAGCGGCGGACGCGGGCGTAAAGCCACCATCCGATCAGGAGCAGCAGCGGAACGAAGCAGCCGGGAGGCATCAAGAAACTGTAAATGAATTTAAGAACATAAATCATGGCCTAAGTTCCTCCTATGGGACTCTTTTCCATTATCTGCGCTTGGCCGCCCTTTTTCAAGCTTTAACCGCACTGGCGGCGATTTGCAGGACCCGCCGGTTCATCGGTATAATGAATTCATGTCATAGTTAACCATTTTAGGATAGGATAAGGATGAGAGAAATCATGAGCAAGAGCAAATCGATCAAAGTTTTTCAATACCCTGCTTGCAGCACCTGCCGGAGCGCGTTGAAGTGGCTCAAAGAGCACGGATGGGAAGTGGAGGCAATCCACATCATGGAGCAGCCGCCGACCGTAGAGGAGCTTCGGACGCTGATCCCGCAAAGCGGGCTGGACATCAAAAAGTGGTTTAACGTATCCGGCGAAGTGTATAAAGAGATGCAGCTCAAGGACAAGCTGCCGCAGCTGAACGACGAGGAGAAAATGAAGCTGCTCGCATCGAACGGCAAGCTGATCAAGCGTCCGGTCGCGACGGACGGGAAGCGGGTGACGGTCGGCTTCAAGCCGGAGCTGTACGAGGAAAATTGGGGGAACGAATCGTAAGGTTTGTCTAAGGAGCGTGAGTCTTGTTGCAGCAAAGACCTAAACCGAAAAAACAAAATCCGCTTTGGTATATCGGCGCAGCCGCGACCTTCATTCTGACGCAGCTGAAAACGCTGCTGCCGCTGCTGAAGCTCGGCAAATTCGGGGGAGCGATCATCTCGATGGCGGTGACCGTCGGCGCGTATGCGATCGTGTTTCCGTGGCAGTTCGCTATCGGCTTGGTACTGCTGCTGCTCATCCACGAGCTGGGTCACGTCATTGCCGCCAAGCAAAAAGGGCTGCCGGTAACGGCTCCGGTGTTTATCCCGTTCCTTGGCGCGCTGATCACGATGAAGCGGAATCCCCGGGATGCGGTGACGGAAGCATATGTCGCTATAGGCGGACCGGTTCTCGGAACGGTCGGCGCCTTAGCCGTATTCGGCGCAGCGTATGTGATGGACAACCCGGAGCATAGTAAACTGCTTTATTCGATCGCTTATGTCGGCTTTTTTCTCAATCTGATCAACCTGATGCCGATTCACCCGCTTGACGGAGGACGGATCGCGACGGCGGTGACGCGCTGGCTTTGGCTGGTCGGCTTGGTCGGAGGTTTGGTTGTTATTATATACCTGCGCTCGTATTTGTTCTTCATCATTTGGGCAATGTTTGCCTACGACCTGTACAAAAAATTCATCAAGGACCGCAAGCAGGGCGAGGAGCGGTTCGTCAACGCGAGCTTTCTGGTGGCGGCCGAGCCGCTGCTGGCACACGGCTATATGATTCCTGGCCCGGAGCATAAGCGGGAGCTGCCTTTTGTCACGTTCTCGGATTTGGACGGGCAGCAGTATGTCAACGTCCTCTGGGAAGGCCTTCATTTTCAAGGAACGGTGCCGCTCATGCATCAAGGAATCATCAAGCGCACACACGTGACCCGGGTAGAGCATCTGCGGAAAGAAGACGGTCTGCATCTGATGATCCACTGCCAGATCGATTACCGTCTATACGAAAATGACAAATATTACGACGTTCCTACGGCGGCGCGGTGGAAGTTCGGGATGGCGTACGCGCTTCTTGCGGCGTTTCTCATCGGCATGATGTGGTACGTTCACGAGGTAACGGGACTGAAGGTATAATCAACATTCCGAATCGGCGTTCGGAAGGAAAACGAGGTAACGCATAGATGAAACGATGGGAATCGAAACGATTGGCCGAACTGGGTTCGGCTATTTTTTCTGAGATGGCGGCGTGGAAGCGGGAAGTGACCGCGCGCGGCGTCGATGTGATCGACCTCGGCATCGGAAGCCCGGACCGGGCGCCGTCCGCCCGTGTCATGGAAGCATTGACGCGCGCGGTGAACGATCCGGGCCTGTACGGCTATCCGACATCGGAAGGGAGCGCGCAATTCCGGCAAACGGTCGCCCGCTGGTACGCCCACCGGTTTGGGGTCACGCTCGATCCAGAGGACGAGATCGTCACGCTGATGGGCTCGCAGGACGGCCTCGCGCACTTGGCAATGGCGGTGACGGACCCCGGCGATATCGTGATGGTTCCCGATCCGGGCTATCCGATTTATTCCGCGAGTCTGGTGTTGGCCGGAGTGCAGCCTTACCATATGCCGCTGCGCGCCGATAACGGCTTTTTGCCAAAGCTGGAGGAGATCCCGGCGGACGTGGCGCGGCAAGCCAAATTCATGCTCTTGAACTATCCGAGCAACCCGCTGTCGGCGGTGGCCGACTTGGCGTTCTTCGAACGGTTGGTCGAGTATGCCCGCGAGCACGAGCTGCTGCTGGTGCACGATCTCGCTTATTCCGAGATGTCGTTTGACGGCTTCAAGCCGCCCAGCATCTTGGAAGTCAAGGGAGCGAAGGACATCGCCGTCGAGTTCCATTCCTTATCGAAAAGCTTCAATATGGCCGGCTGCCGCATCGCCTTCATGGTCGGGCAGCGTGACGCGGTCCGCGCTCTCCGCGTGCTGAAGTCCAATATTGACTACGGCGTATTTTTGGCGGTGCAGCAGGCCGGCATCGCGGCCCTGGAGGAGGATATGACGCCGGGAAGCCGGTCGGTCGCGGCGCTGTACGAACGGCGGCGGGATATTGTGATCGAAGGGTTGAACGAAGCAGGCTGGAGCATTCCGAAGCCGAAGGCAACGATGTTCATCTGGGCGCCGATCCCGGAAGGCTGGACGTCTCGACAGATTTCCCGGGAAATGCTGTATTCTGCGGGAGTCGTCGTTATTCCGGGCGACGCGTTCGGCAAAGAAGGCGAAGGCTACGTCCGTATCGCTCTCGTTCAGGAAGAGGACCGGCTGCAGGAAGCGGTCCGCCGGATCGGACAGTTTTTGCGGGAGGCTTCCCATTAACAAACGCTTGTGCTCTAATTGCTGTGTATTTTTAATGATGTCGCAATATCTTACTTTTTCCTGTCGCCAAATTGCAATTTCATCGCCGCCTCAATCATGCTACTATGAAGGCATGTCGTACAACAATAGGAGGCGTATCAAGTGTCCCAGAAGCTTAAAATTGCCATTATCGGATGCGGCGGCATTGCAAACGGAAAGCATTTGCCGAGTCTGTCCCGTTTAGAGCAAGTTGAACTTGTCGCATTTTGTGATATTATTTCCGATCGGGCCGAGGAAGCGAAAGCGAAGTACGGCAGTGCGGAAGCGAAGGTCTATGAAGATTATAAAACGCTGCTGCAGGATGTGTCGATCGATGTCGTTCACGTGTGTACGCCGAACGATTCCCATGCGGAGATCACGGTTGCGGCACTGGAAGCGGGCAAGCATGTGATGTGCGAGAAGCCGATGGCCAAGACGGCGGCCGATGCGCGCCGGATGGTCGAGGCGGCCAAGCGGACGGGCAAGAAGCTGACGATCGGCTACAACAACCGGTTCCGGGCGGACAGCCTTTATTTGAAACGCATTTGCGAGGAAGGCGAGCTTGGCGACATCTACTATGCGAAAGCGCATGCCGTTCGTCGCCGCGCGGTGCCGACTTGGGGCGTCTTCCTGGACGAGGAGAAGCAGGGCGGAGGACCGCTGATCGATATCGGCACGCATGCCCTCGACCTGACCCTCTGGTTGATGGACAACTACGAACCGAAGGTCGTACTTGGAACGGCATTCCATAAATTATCGGGGAAAGAAAACGCTGCCAATGCTTGGGGACCTTGGGACCCGAAGAAGTTTACGGTGGAGGATTCGGCCTTCGGCATGATTGTGATGAAGAACGGCGCGACCATCATGCTGGAATCGAGCTGGGCGCTGAACACGCTCGATGCGAAGGAAGCGAAGAGCACCTTATGCGGAACGGAAGGCGGCGCGGATATGGAGGACGGCCTCCGGTTGAACGGCGAGAAGCTGAGCCGCTTGTACATGAACAAGATCCAGCTTGGCAGCGGCGGGGTCGATTTCTACGACGGGCAAAGCGAGAGCGCGCCGGATACGGAAATGCGTCTGTGGATCGATGCCATCCTGCATGACAAGCAGCCGGTCGTCACGCCGGAGCAGGCTTGCGTCGTCTCCGAAATTCTCGAAGCGATCTACGAATCGGCGAAAACGGGCAAAGCCGTATACTTCGACTAAGCGCCGGAAGGAAGGATGGGAACGATGATCAGAGTAGCGATGCTTAGCTTTTGGCATGTGCATGCCGCCGATTACGCGAAGCAGGCGGCGGAGCATCCGGACACGGAAATTGTGGCCGTATGGGATGAGCTGCCGGAGCGCGGACGCCGGGAAGCGGAAGCGCGGGGTGTCCGGTTTTATGACAAGCTGGATGAACTCCTCGCCCAGCCCGATATCGATGCGGTCATTGTCGATACGCCGACCAACCTGCACCGGGATGTGATGGTGGCAGCGGCGCAGGCGGGCAAACATATTTTTACGGAAAAAGTCGTGGCGCCGACGCTGAAGGAAAGCAACGAAATTATGGAGGCGGTCCGCAAGGCCGGCGTCAAATTAACGGTGTCGCTTCCGCGATTGAACGAAGGCTATACGCTGGCCGTACAGGACGTGCTGAGCCGGGGGCTGCTCGGCGAGGTGACGCTAGTCCGCACACGGCTGTCTCATAACGGCGCGATTCCGAACGATCAATCGGCGAACGGCTGGCTTCCCGCACATTTCTACAATGCCGAGCAATGCGGCGGCGGCGCGATGATCGACCTCGGCTGCCATCCGATGTATTTGGCCCGCTTGTTCCTCGGCATGCCGGAGAGCGTAACGGCAAACTACGGCTTCGTCACCGGCAGAGAAGTCGAGGACAATGCGGTGTCCGTGCTGCGTTATTCCAGCGGGGCGCTTGCCGTTGTGGAGGCAGGCTTCGTCAACCGGCACTCGCCGTTCGTTATTGAAGTGCACGGCACGGAAGGCAGCTTGCTCTATTCGACGCACGACAACCGTTTGCTCGTGCGCACAGCGAAGGGCGAAGCGGCGTCGGACGAGGAATGGCGCGTGCAGGAGCTTCCTGCCGGTCGCCTGTCGGCTTTTCATCAGTGGGTAACCCACATTCAGCAGGGAACGACGGCGGACGAAAATATCGGGCTTGCGCTGGACCTGACAAGGTTAATGGAAGCTTCGAACTTGTCCGCACGTTCCGGGGCGGCCTGCCGGCTTAACGATTTGCAGCCATGAACGGTCAGTCCCGAATCGGCGCGAGGCCGTATCCGTTCGAGCTGATGCTGGAAAACCCGACGGCGCTTGACAGGCTGGAGGTGGAGTTCAAATGGGGCCGTTACGGCATTCGCATGCTGAACTTTCACCATACCAGCTTTGCTCCGGGCCGGATCGTTCATTTTCATAAACATTCGGACTTTGAGTTTCATTTTATCCCGCGCGGCAAAGGGAAGGTTATTCTCGGCAGCGAGCCGTACTCGCTGCAGGAAGGCCAGATGTATTTGACCGGTCCCGGTCTTCTGCACTATCAGGAGGCGGACGCCTTCGAGGCGATGGATGAGCTGTGTCTGCATATCGATATTCAGAAGCTGGAAGCGGAAGAGACGGCAGACTCGGAGGCGTGGGGAGCCCGCTGGGAGCAGGCGGAGGCGGAAGCGTGCATCCGCCGCTTAGAGCAGCTGCCTCCGCGGCCGATGGCCGACAAATACAAGGCGATGGAATGCTTCATGACCGCATACCGGGCCTGGTACGAGAATCAGCCGGGCGTGCTGACGGTGATCAAGCAATCGATCATTCAGGTGCTGCTGCGGATGACGCGCGCCTACGACGATACGCCGCAGCGGGACCTGCCGTCCCGCGATATGAAAAACTACCGCTACCAGCTTGCCGCCCAGTTCATCAAGGACAACTACATGGCGCCGTTAACGCTGGAGGTGGTGGCGGAGCGGGTGCAGGTAAGTCCGAGACAGCTGCAGCGTATTTTTCGCGAGCAGACGGGAGGCACGTTCAGCGAGTACATCGAGCATGTGCGGCTCGCGCAAATCTGCAAGGAATTGGCCGAGAGCGAGCTCACCATCGATCAGATTGCGTTTCAGAACGGCTTCTCCAGCGCCAATTATTTGCATTACGTATTCAAGAAAAAGCTCGGCACCACGCCGATGCAGTACCGCTTGCAGCATGATGTTAAACAGAATCGGCCGTTTCCGGACACCTGACGCTGTTCTCCTTCGTTTGCGTATCGAATGCGGGAAAACACCTGTCAGGTGTTTTTTTTCGCCTTCTTCGCTTTTTTTTCGGAAAGAAATAATCCCGCGAGCGTAAGAAACGTGCCTAATAAAGCGGTTCCGGTGATGTTCTCATGCAGAATCAGGTAAGAGGCCGCCACGGTGATGACCGGGACCAGGTAAATGTAGACGCTTGTTTTGACCGCGCCGAGAACGCCGACGCTCCAGTTCCATGTTACAAAGCAAAGCGCGGAGGCACCGACGCCAAGAAATAATAGATTGAGAAGATGGCTTCCTTCGGCAAATCGGTCCAGATCTAAACGGAAGTCGAACACGGGCAGCGCTGGCAGCATGAAGATCAGTCCGTAAAAAAAGACACGGCGGGTGCTGCCCACGGCAGGATAGCCAAGCTTGCTGATATGACGCATCAAAATGGAATAGGCCCCCCAAAACAAGCAGGCGAGAATAGCCAGAACATCGCCTAGCGGATTCAGTTTTAAAATATAGCTGCCATTCAAGGTGATTAAGACAATACCGAGAATCGCGACGATGAACCCGATGAAAAACTGCAGATGCAGCGGCTCCTCTTTCAGCAGAATATCGCCGGGATGAATGGTATAGTCCTGATGGTTACACTGTAAATACCGCTGACCTTCTTCGATAAATCCAATCACGTAATAGTCATGAAAATGATTGGGGAATTTCTGCATAATCCCTTTAAAACGATAGGCTTCTATCTGCAAATCCGTGTCATAGCACACGGTTCTAATCTCATTGGGCATGTCTTCTCCTCCTTAACAGTTCCTCCTTGTAACTATATCAGAATGCCCTCAAAGAAGAATTGGATGATATTGCTCAATCGTATTCGCTTGTATATGGAATTTTGCTACTGTTGGCTTCGTCATTCATCGGTAGAAAGTACATGAGCGTGGATCGTCTAACGGTGTTCGACTTGGAGACGTGTGACAAGAATGTTTTAATAAAGCAATAAAAAAACGGTTGAGGAGGATAATTCCCTTCTGCAACCGCTTTTGCCTTTTCTTTTTGTTCATTCCAAGAGTTCAACGTATGTTTTTAGCGTTGATACCCGCGTACAGGCATATGCTTAATTCCTGAAATAAAATTAGAGCCCAGGTATTCGACAGGGCCAATCACATCAAAATGAGTAAAATTTGTTGTAAGCTCATCAAATAAAAAGGTCATCGTATGCTTGGCTATTTTGCTTCCGATGCAATGATGGACACCTGTGCCAAAGGAAATATGAGGATTGGGATGCCGCTGCATATTAAAGGTATAAGGATCTGTAAAAATCTCCTCGTCGCGATTGGCCGAACCTACCCAGACGGCAACAGCATCTCCCTCTTTAATCGGCACTCCCCGAATTTCCGTATCAATCGTGGCATATCTCAAAAAGTGGCTGCCCGGAGAAGACCAACGAAAAGCCTCTTCGACAAAGCTGTCCATAGATTCAGGATGTGCGGCAAGCTCCTCAAGCCCATTTATTTTCGTCTGCTCCAGTAACGTTGAGCTAGCGACATGTGGAGTCGTAGCTGTGGCTCCTAGCAAAATGCTGTAGCAGTTGGAAATGACCGTTGGTATGTCCATCTTCTCGCCATCGATCTCCAGCTGTAACAATGCGCTAATCAGGTCATCTCCCGGAGAACGGCGGCGCTGCTTGACCATATCTTGAAAGTAACCAAACAACTCCCTGTGTGCCAATTGCAAAGTCGCTGTGATATCGCCATCTGCCAATTTATATTCCTCATCCTCAGGAGCAACGGACATGATGGTTAGCCGAGTCAGTGTTGGCCAATCCTCCGGAGGGCGCTCCAGGATGCATCCGCCTACAGAAATCGATAAAGCAAACGCGGCACGAGCAAAATCAATCCCCTCATCTTCTAAACTAGGCAGAACCAGCTGGCGGATTTCCTGGCGAATTTGATCTTCATGCTTGAGGATGGAGTCAGGAGTAAAGAATTGGTGCATGGCACGTCTCATTTGGGTATGGCGGGGCGGATCTGTCACGGCCATTTGCTTGCCGCCGGAGGGATCATCCTTTCCAAGCAAACTGAGCAAATTTCCCCGTTCGGAGGTGAATGTCCTATAATCCTTCAATACCTGCACTACGTCCCTATATTTCGTAATCGACCAGAAGCCCAACTTGTCATCGACCTGCTGCCAATGAACAGGCGCCTGATGGCGCAGTGCGGCCCATACCGCATGAGGCTCTCCATGGCTGTATAAATAGGGATCGAGCAAATTGACCTCTTTGATGTTGACTTGAGAAAAATCAATGGAAGTCGTTGCTGTCATTTTCGTTATCTCCTCCAACTGTTAAATTCTTGGAACGTTAGCCTTCTTACCTCCAAAGAGCGAGTTCTGCAATCAGTCGGCTTTACATAGAGAAAACGTGCTGGAAGCAGTCCTCCTTCCTTATTTAAAGTCTTCGCCAGCAATCAACAAATCTGGCCGTATCCCTTCCTGTCCTTATGCTTATCCACTAGACGCACAAACCGCATGACAAGGCATACTAACCCCTTTTGGCGTACAAGCAGATCCTGGTGTACAGCTCATCTATGCCTTATCCTTTCTTTTCCCCCTTCAAGAATAACCTTCTGCATGAAAAGAACAATGTATATCCAAGAGTCAGGCGACTACATTTTTCGATGAATTTTATTAATAATCCTAGTAATCTCATTTATTTCACATAGAGTGATTAAAATAATAATAATGTCAATATTTGTATTATAAGGTTTTTAATTCATATGATCAATGTTTATTTTGTTTGTGTTATTTCCATATAGTTCACCACTAAATTTACAATCCCTTGCCAAATAAGGCGTTTTTTAAAACCGCTTGGTTCCCTTCGGGGTAAACAATTTTTCGAAGATAGTTTTTCACTCGAATACATCATGAAACTCATTATGTTCTATATAAAAAGTGCATCAAATTTTTCAATTAATCGAAACCATAACTTTGTAATATTACTTGTAATTATTTTATCCTCCGTTATAATGTTAATATATACTTTATATGGAAATAACACAACGATTACAAAATGAAATTATAATGTTCATGTTAGCAAGAGCTAATGACAGAGAAAGAGAGGGTGAGAGGTAAAGCAAGTGTCGACAAAAATAATTCGGGCTTCAAAGGTTATGACTTCATTCATCATGAAACGGGCCACAGACTTGTTCACCTATAGTGGGCTCAACATTTTCTCGCCAGTCACCTCCTCCCACAACATCGCCTAGCAAAAGTTGAGGCCAGACCATCAGGCAAATTACTCCCCAAGTGGAAAGTATCAGAAAGGCACTTGAACATAGGAAGAAAAGATAAACTCCCCCAATTTGGAAAATATCCATAGAGATACATGAGGTAGTATTTCCGATTATACATATATGAAAATAGTAAATTGGCATCATGAGCCGAAATGGATGACTATTACCAAATTAATAGAACATGGAGGAAGAGATGCAATGAATATTTTTGAAGAGCACGAATTTAATGTGAAGTCATATTGCCGGAGCTTTCCAATTCGTTTGATCATGCAAAGGGGGATCTGTTAGGACAACGGAAGGGCCTATATCGATTTTTTCGCTGTGGCCGGCGCATTGAATTAATTACGGGCACAACCAAGCAGGAAATCAAACTGCTTCATCCCTCCAGCGCTATTAAGGGACTCGGGTTAATTTGGGGAATCGATGTCTCCGGTTTTGCCGATGAAACTAAGGCTGGATTTATGGCGCAAGTAATAGGCGCTGGCGAATTGGTGGTCAGTTGATACTTCATAAACGGAGGAAGATATGTTGACTGAAAGCTCGCCGGTTTTTCGCAGACTCGTGCGTTATGTGAAGCCATACTCGTTCTGGGTGGCGGTAACAGTCGTTGCTTCGCTGGCGCTCGCTGCCATCGAGATCATACTGGGCAAGTTTTTCGAACGGATGGTGAATGGGGGGGCAGTCTCTGCCTCTATGATTTTATTCCTGCTGGCGGGGATGATCTTGATTGGCATGCCGTGCCGGTACCTGATCAAATATGCATCAGCCCGCTTTAGTGTCAAGGTGCTTCGTGATTTGCGCAACGAGCTCGTGCGCAGATTTGGCGATATGCCGCTTTCCCAAGCGGAACGCAAATTAACGGGCGATTTGATTTCCCGGTTAACGGGCGATACGGCGCTGCTGCAAAATTTTTTCATTCAGCACTTCGCCAATTTGTTTTATTTGCCTATCGTTTTTATCGGCGCGCTGACCCTGCTTTTGCTTACACACTGGAAGCTGGTGCTGTTCAGTCTCGTGCTGTTTCCTTTAGGTATGCTGGTTGCCGGACTACTGACCCATACGCTGCGTTCGACTTCCGAGCAGATCCAGGACACCATGGGTCAATTGAATGCACTGGCGCAGGACTCCATCGGAGGCTTGGCGGTGATGAAAGCATTTAATGCGCAGACGATATTTTATCAAAAGTATAGCGAACTGACGCAGCATGCCGTAAAGCTGGGCTTGCGGCTTGAAAAGCGGTATGCGGCACTCGGGCCCATTGCTATTCTCTTCCTTGCGGTACCTGTTATTTTCGTCGTTGTATATGGCGGGCATTTAATCCGAATCGGTGAATTGAATGCAGGTAGTCTCATCTTGTTTCTTTACTTGTTGCCACTTGCCTTGCAGCCGATCAGCCTGGCTCCTACACTGATTGCCCAATTGCAGGAGGCTTCGGGCGCCTCCCGGCGGCTTTTCCATGCGCTTGACTGGCCTGTCGAAAGGCAAACCGGTTCCAAGGAGCAAGCTGGCTCGTGGGATGTTCCGGTCAGCGTCGATCTTGTATCCTTTTCCTACGACAGTAAAACGAACGTATTGGACGACATCAGCTTTCAGCTAAACCGGGAAGAAACACTGGCTATCGTCGGCGCAAGCGGCGGCGGGAAGACGACAATCTTTAAGCTGCTGTGCGGCTTTTACGAGCTTGAACCGGGCGAAGGTACGATTCGTATGTTTGGCAGGCCTTTGTCCGAGTGGGATTTATCTGCGCTGCGGTCAAATATTTCCGTTGTCTCCCAGGATTCTTATCTATTTCCCGCTACGGTCGCTGACAATATCGGATTTGGGCGGTTGGGAGCTACCCGTGAGGAGATTATGGCTGCAGCCCAGGCAGCGAATGCCCACGACTTTATCGAGCAGCTTCCGCAAGGCTATGATACGATGCTGGGCGAGCGGGGCGGCGGATTATCCGGGGGGCAACGGCAGCGGATTGCCATTGCCAGAGCGATGCTCAGGCAGTCCCCGCTCATCCTGCTGGACGAGCCTACTTCGGCGCTTGATACGGTGTCCGAATCCTTTGTGCATAGTGCCTTGAAACGTTTAGCCGACGGCCGCAGCGTTATGGTGATCGCCCATCGGCTGTCAACGATTTTGCAGGCTGACCGTATACTTGTCCTTGATCAGGGACGTATTGCGGAAAGCGGTACGCATGATGAGCTTTTGGCGCAAAACGGTGTTTATAAAAAGCTGTATCTCCATCAATTAACGAAGGAAGATGAGACAGCGCAGGGCACGGCAAGCAGGAAGGGGGGAGCGGACTGTGTCCTTCAAACAAGCGCTCCTTGATTACAAGCAGCTTATGAAGTTTATGCGCCCCCGACGCCGTCTTTATTATACCGGACTGATCGGCGATAGCTTGGTCAACTCCGGACTTTCGATACTTATTGCTTTTGTGATCAAAGACCTTTTAAATTTTGCAGTCAGCGGGCAGCTGGAAGATCTGTATGCGGCTATTACGATTGTGGTCAGCTCCGTTGTCGGATTATGTATCTTATCGCCTATATTAAGCTATTTGTACTTGCGAAGCATCAGGCTGACCTTAGCGGATATGCGGATGCAGTTATACAAGCATATTGGTAAAATCACGTTTCGCGCCGCGGAAGAACACCACTCCGGCGACCTGCTTTCGCGGATGACCAGTGATGTGCAAGTGGTCGAAAAAACGTACCATGAGCATTTAAGATCGATTGTTTCACAAATCGCCATGGTAACCGGATCGATTCTTGTCCTATGCGTGGTCGATTGGCGTTTCGCCCTTGTCCTCGTCGTCCTGGCACTGTTGACCATAGGCATTAACGCGCGGTTTGCTCCCCGGATGCGCGCGATCAGCGACAAGCTGCAAGCGCAAATGGGCATATTGACAGAGCGCGTAGGGGATTTAATCGGCGGTCTCCAGATCACGAAGCTGTTCGGTTTGAGGGACCAAATCGGCAAGCTTTGCGAGGACGCCAGCGAGGAAGTAAGCGAGTCCGGCCTCAAGCAGGGCCATCAATCCGGTGTGCTGGAAGCCTGCAACTTCGCCGTTCAGTTTTTCAGCATGGGGGGGATTCTCGCCATCGGCTTATATCTCGTGTCCAGACAGCAGCTTGAACTGGGGACGCTTGGTTTAATTCTTTACCTGCAAATAGGTATTTCAAGCACCTTTCTCCAGGTTGGGGCTGCGATTACGCTGATGCAAAACTCGCTCGCCGGTGCTGCCCGGATCCATCAACTGCTGGATGAGCCTGCGGAGCCGGAAGGTGACAGGGCTGCCGCTGCTCTGTCTGAGCTGGCCTATCAAGAGGCATCCGGTAATGTGCCGGCGCTGGAGCTTTGTAACGTTACCTTCGGTTACGAGCCGGGCCGCCCGGTGCTTCGATGCCTGTCCATGTCTGCAACGGAGGGGAAAGTGACTGCAGTAGTCGGCCCAAGCGGGGGCGGTAAAAGCACGATCATGAAGCTGCTGCTCGGCTTTTATGAGCGGGAGTCTGGTCAGATACACATTCAGGGCAAAGCTTTAGAGCATTATAGGATTAAAGAACTACGCGAGCTCATTGCGTATGTCCCTCAGGAAGCGTTTCTTTTCCACGATTCGATTGCCGGGAACATCCGTCTCGGACGCCCGGATGCTAGCGATGAAGAAGTGGAGAATGCGGCCCGGATGGCGCAAGCCCATACATTCATTACAGAGCTGCCGGACGGTTATGCGACAATTGTCGGGGAACGCGGTTCAACCTTATCCGGAGGGCAGCGTCAACGGATTGCGATTGCCAGGGCCTTGCTCAAAAATGCGCCCATTCTGTTGCTGGACGAGGCTACATCCGCTTTGGATGCGGAGTCGGAGCATGAAGTCCAGCTAGCGCTTCAAGAGCTGATGAGAGGCAGAACAACGCTGATCATCGCCCATAGGCTATCTACCATAGAGCAAGCCGATTGCATTTGCGTGGTTGCCGACGGCAGCTTGGTCGAGCAAGGAACACACGAAGAACTGCTGGCCAAAGATGGCGTGTACGACAAGCTTCACGATTTACAATACCACGCAGAGCAGGTCTTGGTGTCTGTATAACATCTACAGTATCACTTTACTATGCGAACGGGAGTGTGTGAATTTGTCATGAAACAAGAGCCGGCAAACAATCAGATCTTTGATCGCGAGCATGTGAAGCGGTATCCGTTGACGCAACCGCAGCAGCGTATTTGGTCTACGGAACTAATGTATCCAAATCGCAATGCGTCAACGATCATCCTTAACGCCAAAATTAATGGGGCTGTGAATACAGATATCTTGAAACAAGCGATCGGTGTCGTCGTGCAGCGCAACGACTCATTCCGTATTCGCATTGCCAGTGATAACGGCGTCCCTTGGCAGTACATCGTGCCTTATGCCGAAGAGGATCTCGTGATTGGACACTTGGAGATGCCCCAAGAGCAGGCGGCCGAGTGGCTAAAGAAGAATAACGTTGTGCCGTTCAAGCTGCTGCACGCACCGCTGTATCAGTTTACGATTATCCGTATCCATGAAGAGGAAATTTGGCTTAGCTTTAGGATGCATCATATCGCCACCGACGGTGTGTCGATGCACAAGGCGGTCGATCAAGTGACGGGCTTTTATCAAGAGCTTGCGAATGGGACCTTCGATGCCGCCAGCAGCTTGAAAGCTAATTCCTACCTTGATTTTATTCAAGCGGAGCGGGAATATGAGCAGTCAGACCGGTATCAGAAGGACAAAGCTTATTGGTTAGATAAGTTTAGCGAGTTTCCGGAGACGATTGGGCTCAAAACTTACAATCCCTTAACGCTTAGCACAGCAGGCAGAAGGGAGGGAGCCGAACTCAGCGAGGAGCTCCACAAGGGGATAAAGGCATTTTGCGAGGAGCACCAAATCAGTCTCTTTACTTTCTTTTTATCAACCTTATATATATACGTGCACAAGGTTACGCAAGAGCAGGATATTCCGATTGGCACGCTTTATGCAAACCGGACAAGCAAGAAAGAAAAGGACATGATCGGCATGATCGTCAGTACGGTAGCGACCCGGGTTCGCGTGGAGCCGGAGACCGGGCTGCTGGCCTTTTTGCAAAGCGTCGCGAAAGAGCAATCCTCGATTTTGCGCCATCAGCGGTATCCGTATAATAAAGTCATTCAAGATTTGCGCGAAACCCGTCGCAGTCAGGATATACAGCGTTTGTTTGGCGGGTCCATTCAATACCGGACGTACAGCTTTGCCAAATTTGGCGAATTCACCATGCAGCCGGACAATAATTTTTGCGGCGATATCGTGAACGACTTTGACATTCATATGGTGGATGAGCTCGACCGGGGAAAAATGGTACTCTATTTCGATCACCGGACAGAGCTGTTTGATGAGCAGGAAGTGGCGCAAATCATTCGTCAATTTCTAGCCGTTGCGGAGGGCATGATTAAAAGTCCGACGCAGACGATCCAACAGCTGTCTCTCCTAAGCGAAACGGAAAAGGAAACGATTCTTAACGTATTTAACGATACAGCAGCCGATTATCCAAGCGGACAAAGCATTGCTGCGCTTTTTGAAGAACAGGCGGAACGAACGCCGGAGCAGACGGCTGTAGTCTGCGAAGGAAAGGCCTTGACCTACGGTGACCTGAACGAGCAAGCAAACCGGCTGGCCCGCACGATTCGCGCCCTTGGCGTTACGGCGGATGATACGGTTGGCATTATAGCGGAACGGTCCACGCGAATGGTCGTCGGTATCTTGGCGATATTAAAAGCCGGAGGCGCCTATGTGCCGATTGATCCGGATTATCCTGAGGAACGCGTGCGTTATCTGCTGGAAGATTCCGGGGTCAAAGTGCTGCTAACCGAGCGGAAGGAGTCAGTTACCGAACACTTTAAAGGAACGATCCTGGATATAAGCAGAGAGGAGGTTTATGACGAGAATGGCTCAAACCTGGAATCGGTAAGCGGACCTAACCATTTGGCTTATGTGATTTATACGTCCGGAACAACCGGTAAGCCAAAGGGAGTTATGGTTGAACAGCGAAATGTAGTCCGATTGGTTAAAAATACCGATTTTGCTGCGCTGGACGAAACAACGCGCATCCTGCAAACCGGATCGGTCGTCTTTGACGCGTCCACGTTTGAAATCTGGGGCGCGCTGCTGAATGGCGGACAGCTTCATTTGGTGAATAAGGACATGATCTTGAATGCGGCCAGCTTGAAGCAGACGATTCAGGAAAATGGCATTACAACGATGTTCTTGACCACTGCGCTATTTAATCAGCTCACGCAGCAGGACAGCCGCCTGTTTGCAAGCTTGGACACACTGCTTGTCGGGGGTGAGGTGCAGTCAGTGCCGCACATTAACCGCGTGCTTCAGGATAACCCCGGCTTCCGGCTCGTAAACATTTATGGTCCGACGGAAAACACGACCTTCTCAACGGCGTACGTGATTCCTGCGGAGCGGTCCAATACGGTGCCGATTGGCGGTCCGATCCGCAACTCAACGGCCTATGTTGTCGACAGCGCGATGAGGCTTCAGCCTATCGGGGCTTGGGGCGAGCTGTTGGTCGGCGGCGATGGGGTGGCCCGTGGCTACTTGAATCAACCGGAGCAAACGGCGGAGAAGTTTATCGACAGCCCGTTCCGTAAAGGCGAGCGCTGCTACCGGACCGGTGACCTGGTACGCTGGCGGGCGAACGGTACGCTGGAGTATAAGGGACGGATTGACCAGCAGGTGAAAATCCGTGGATACCGCATTGAGCTTGGCGAGATTGAGGAGCATCTTCTGCAAGTGGAGGCGGTACAGGAAGCGGTGGTCATCGCGCGCGAGGATGAACACGGACAAAAGCAGCTGTGCGCTTATTATGTGGCAGAACGCGAGCTTGGTGCCAATGAGGTCAGAAGCGCACTGTCCCAAGAGCTGCCGGGTTACATGGTGCCATCGTACTTTGTACAAGTTGAGCAGATGCCGCTTACGTCAAATGGCAAAGTTGACCGCCGGGCACTTCCCGCTCCGGAGGGCAGCCTGCAAACAGGTGCGGATTATGTGGCGCCACGCACCGCTGTCGAGCAGGCGCTCGTCTCGGTCTGGCAGTCTGTTCTTGGCGTGAAGAATGTCGGTGTGCTTGATAATTTCTTTGAGCTGGGCGGCGATTCGATCAAAGCTATCCAGGTTTCTTCACGATTGCTTCAAGCCGGATATAAGCTGGAAATGAGAGAGATGTTCCAATATCCGACCGTGGCGGAGCTGAGCAGATATGTGCAAGAAATCAGCCGGATTGCTGATCAAGGCGAGGTTCGCGGACCCGTTACGCATACCCCGATCCAGCTCTGGTACTTGGAGCAGAACCCGGCTGAACCTCATCACTTTAACCAGGCGTTTCTGCTTTACCGGGAAGCGGGCTTCGAGGAAGCTGCGCTCCGCTCGGCGGTAAAGGCCATCGTCAAGCATCACGATGCCCTTCGCATCGTGCTCCGCAAGACGGAGAACGGCGTTTATGAAACCTGGAATCGCAGCATAGACGGGGAAGGCAGCGGACTGTACGAGCTGGAGATCTTCGACTTTAAGCAAGTGGAGCACGTAGCTGAAGCGATTGAAACGCAAGCAAACGCGATCCAAAGCAGTATCCAGCTTCATGACGGGCCACTGGTCAAGCTGGGCCTATTCCGCTGCACAGATGGGGACCACTTGCTGATTGCCATTCACCACTGGGTTGTGGACGGCATATCGTGGCGCATATTGCTTGAGGATTTGACAGCGGGCTACGAGCAGGCACTCGGCGGTGCTGTGACGATCAAGCTTCCGCAAAAAACCGACTCGTTCCAAATGTGGGCCGACAAACTGCTCGCCCATGCCGACAGCCCTGCTATGGAGCGCGAATGCCAGTATTGGCTGGAGTCGGGCGCTGCCGGATTCCTCCCGCTGCCCAAGGACTTTGCCGACGCCGGCACGCCGACGGTTGGCAGGAGCAAGGTTGTATCGGTCCGCTGGACCAAAGAGGAAACCGAACGGCTGCTGAAGCAAGCGAACCGCGCTTACAATACAGAAGTCAACGATCTGCTGCTTACTGCGCTTGGCATAGCCGTCCACGATTGGACCGGGCATGACCGGATTGCAGTCAATCTGGAAGGGCACGGACGTGAGCCAATCCTTTCCGATGTGGATGTGACCCGTACCGTAGGCTGGTTTACAAGCCAGTTCCCGGTCGTGCTTGAAATGGGAAGCGGTGAAACGAAAAAGAACATTTCGTACCGTATTCGTACGGTGAAGGAAGGACTGCGCCGGATTCCTCACCGGGGCATCGGGTTTGGCATACTGAAATACTTGTCGTCCATGAACAATGGGGAACGAGTATTCGTTCAAGAGCCGGAGCTTAGCTTTAACTATTTGGGCCAATTCGATCAGGACTTGGAGCAAAGCGGCTTGAGCTTATCCCCGCACCCAACCGGCGAATTTGTTAGTGCGCAGACGGTCATGAGGTACCCGGTTGACGTGAACGGCATGATCGTTGGCGGGGAACTGGAGATGACGATCCGCTATGATACGGAAGCGTTCCGGGCAGATACCATCGAACGGTTGGCAGGGCATCTGCAAACGAGCTTGCGTGAAGTGCTGGACCACTGCACGTCCAAGGAACAGCCGGAACTGACGCCAAGTGACCTGCAAATGAAAGGCTTTTCCCTGGCGCAGCTTGAGCAAATTACGGAGTCGATGCGCCACGTCGGCGAGCTGGAGGATGTGTTTGCCCTGACGCCGCTGCAGAAGGGCATGCTGTTCCACAGCTTAATGGACCGGCAAGCCGGCTCGTACTTTGAGCAATTGACACTGGATCTGGAAGGAAGCTTCCAGGTGGAAGCATTCCGCCGCGGCTTTGAGCTGCTTGTGCAAAGACACCAGGTTCTGCGTGCCAATTATTTGACTACGCTGACTGACGAGCCGATTCAGGTAGTCATCCGCCATAAACCGGTCGACTTTAGCTACGAGGATCTGCGCCCGCTTGAAGCGGATGAGCGGTTGGCATACGCCGAAAGCTTTCTCCGCCAGGATAAAAAACGGGGCTTCGATCTTGAACAGGGCGCGTTAATGCGCGTTTCCGTGCTGCAAACCGGCGATCAGACATACCGCATTGTATGGAGCTTCCATCATATTTTGATGGACGGCTGGTGCTTATCGCTCATGTTAGGCGAGGTGTTCGAGAGCTACCGCGCTTATCTTAGCTCGAAGCAGCCGATGCTTGCCCCTGTTACGCCTTACAGCCGGTATTTTGATTGGCTGGACAAGCAGGACTACCAGGAAGCGGAGCAGTTCTGGTCCCAGTATTTGTCCGGTTATGAGCAGATGACATTACTCCCTCGATTGGACTCTAGTGATGCCGCAAGCGGATTTACACCCGTTAAGCATATCTTCTTGCTGAACCGAGAACTGACTGAGAAGTTGAACCGTGTAGCCAAGCAGCACCAGGTCACTCTATACACGTTGGTACAAACGGCATGGGGCGTCATCCTGCAAAATTACAACAACAGTCCCGATGTCGTGTTCGGCAGCGTCGTGTCGGGCCGTCCGGCGGAAATTCCAGGCGTGGAGAGCATCGTCGGTCTGTTCATCAATACGATACCGGTCCGTCTTCAAGCGGTGCCTGGCGAAAGCTTCGCCCAGGCGATGATCCGCAGCCAGGAGCAGACCTTGAAAACGCAAAGCTATGATACGTATCCGCTCTTTGAGATCCAGAAGCTGACGGAACCGAAGCAGGATTTAATTAACCATATTATTGTGTTTGAAAACTATCCGATGGAAGAGCAAGCCGAGCAACTGCTGATGAAGGGCGGCGGCGAAAGCGGATTTGCGATTTCGAACGTCGTGATGTCCGAGCAAACGACCTATGATTTCAACATGATTGTCATGCCGGGCGACGAGCTTCGCTTCCAGTTTGAATATAACGCGAACGCCTTTGATTTGGCTGAAATTGAGCAAATGCAGCACCATTTCGTGCATGCGCTGGAGCAGATCGCAGCGAACCCTGCTATTCCGGTGGACAAGCTGGAGCTGGTAACTGGGCAGGAGAAGGAGCTGCTGCTGCACGGCTTCAACGACACGGCCGCGGAGTATCCCCAGGAGCGGACGATTCATGAGCTGTTCGAGCAGCAAGCGGCCCGCACGCCGGAGCGGACAGCGGTGCTGTTCGAGGACGAGCGGCTGACGTACCGCGAGCTGAATGAGCGGGCGAACCGTCTGGCGCGGACGCTGCGCGCTGAAGGCGTTAGCGCGGATGTGCCTGTAGCGATCATGGTCGAGCGCTCGCTGGAGATGATCGTCGGCATCTACGCGATTCTGAAGGCGGGCGGCGCTTACGTGCCGATCGACCCGGAGTATCCGGCGGAGCGCATCCGCTACATCGCCGAAGATTCGGGGGCACGGTTGCTGCTGACACAGAGCCGCTTCCTGGACCGCGCGCCGGCGGAGCTGGAAGGCCGGGTTCTCGATTTGAACGAGGCGGCTGTTTACGCCGAAGATGCGACGAATCTGCCCCTTGGTTCCGGTTCGCGCGACATGGCTTACGTTATCTATACGTCGGGCTCGACCGGCAAACCGAAAGGCGCGGCGATCGAGCATCATTCCGTAGTCAACCGTATCCTGTGGATGCATGGACGCTACCCGATTGGCGAGGCGGACGTGATTCTGCAAAAAACGACCTTTACGTTCGACGTGTCGGTGTGGGAGTTGTTCTGGTGGGCC
>NZ_JAMZAW010000024.1 GCF_024158745.1 Paenibacillus tyrphae
AAATTGTGGAAGTAAAAGTAGACAATACTAAGAATGGCTATATTAAATAATTTTCTATTACTTATTAATCCGTACGAAATAAAGCCTCATCTAGTCTATGTCCCATATCGTTGTACACATATAAACAAAGAAAGAGTGCTTAATAGCACTCATATTCTTTGCAAAAAAGTCTTGATAAGTTGGCCGCCTAACGGTGGGTTTCGCTTAGATTCAATCTTTTGGGGTTCTTCCACAGCTTTTTTGTCCTAGAGTCTTTGCCGTTCCAGCGGCGAAGGCTCTTTTTATTTTATGCTGAAAAACGATTGCTTTTAATACTACCACTTGTCCGTTGTTGAATCAATGGGAGGGCGCTTTTTGTTTTTGTCCATGATACCAAAATCCAGATATGAATTGGATTGACCTTTCCTGCAAAATTTATGGCAAGAAAATTCATTTCATAAAAAAATTCCCGGTGGCAAGACGCCCATAATATGGTATGGTATTAGAGTAAAAAGCGAATGTATGTTTCCTAAAAAAGAAGTCGGATGCTCTAAGCAATTTCAATTCATAGAGAGAAAGAGGTGGATTCCTTTGTCGTTTGTCGGGCGTCTTGCCTGGTTTTTTCGCGACCGCTGGGGGCCGTATGTGCTGGCTATCGTGCTGATGGCTGCGGTTAGCGTGCTGAATATTTTGCCGCCGCGGATGATCGGAAGCGTCATTGACCACATCCGCACCGGTTCTTTGACGGCCGAAGGGCTGTGGCAGAGCGTGCTGCTGCTCATCGGCTTGGCCGTTGTACTGTATATCATGATCTACGTATGGATCACGACGCTGTTCGGCAATTCGCTGCTGCTCGAAAAGCTGCTGCGCAGTCGGTTAACCGCTCATTTGACCCGGATGTCCCCGTCGTTTTTCCAGCGAAACAGCACCGGGGAACTGATGGCTCTAGCCACTAACGACGTGCCCGCCATCGGCCAGACGGCCGGTTACGGCGTCATGACGCTTGTGAATACGATTGTCGGTACGACGGTCGTGCTCGTGACGATGATTTCATTCATCAGCTGGAAGCTGATGCTGGCGGCACTTCTGCCGCTGCCGCTGCTCACGGTGCTGATCAGCGTCCTCGGCAAGCATACGCGAAAGCGGTTCATTGCCGCGCAGACGGCGTTCGGACGGATGAACGACCAAGCGCTGGAGTCGATTTCCGGCATGCGCGTGATCCGCTCGTACGTGCAGGAGGAGCACGACCTCGACGCATTTGACCGGATCACCCGCGACGTAATGGATAAGAACATCCGTGTGGCCGCCATCAATGCATTGTTCCATCCTGCCATCTCGCTGATCGTCGGCTTGAGCTACGTTATCGGCATCGGGTACGGGGCGTATCTGGTGTTCCACAACGACATTACGCTCGGGCAGCTCATATCGTTTAATATTTATCTCGGCATGCTGATCTGGCCGATGATCGCCTTCGGCGAGTTCATCAACGTACTGCAGCGCGGGACGGCTTCCGTCGACCGCTTGACGCGCAGCTTCGAGCAGCAGCCCGAAGTGCAAAATCCCGCTCATCCGGTAGATGTCGACCGTCCGGAATCGATCGAGCTGCGCGACCTTACGTTCCGCTATCCGGGAGCGGCCCAGGATAGCTTAACTGGCGTCTCCTTGCGGCTTGAGCGCGGGCAGACACTCGGCATCGTAGGGCGGACCGGCAGCGGCAAAAGCACCCTGCTGAAGCAGTTGCTGCGCTTCTATCCGGCCCCGGCTGGCAGTGTGCGCCTCTCGGATGTGCCGATCGAGGAGCTGGCGATCGAACGCGTGCGCGGCTGGATCGGCTACGTATCGCAGGAGCATCTGCTGCTGTCCAAGTCTGTGCGCGACAACATTGCGCTGGGGCGTCCCGACGCCTCGCCGGGGGAGATCGGCCGGGCCATTGAGATGGCCTCGTTTACACAGGATGTGGAGCAGCTGCCCGAAGGGCTGCAAACGATCGTAGGCGAGAACGGCGTCATGCTGTCTGGCGGGCAAAAGCAGCGGGTAAGCATTGCCCGCGCTTTGCTGACCGACCCGGAAATTCTCATTCTCGACGACTCGCTATCTGCCGTGGATGCCCGCACCGAAAGCGCCATTCTCGGGCACATCCGTGCTGAGCGCGCCGGGAAGACGACTCTGATCGCCACGCATCGGCTGTCCGCCGTCATGCATGCCGATTGGATCGTCGTGCTGGAGGACGGACGCATTGCGGAGGAAGGAACACATGAGCAGCTGCTGCAGCGCGGCGGCTGGTACAAGGAGCAGTTCGAGCGTCAGCAGCTCGAAGCAAGCTTGCTGGACGCTTCATCATAGGGCCGCGATTCCAAGCCAACCGGGAAGGACGTGAGTCATATCGCCATAGAAACGAACGAATCATCGGGCAAACCCATTTTGCGCAGGCTGCTCGGTTACGCGCTGCTTTTTAAATACCGTATCGCACTAGCCCTGCTGGTGCTCTGCTGTGCGGTCGGCGCGGAGCTGGCCGGACCGTTTATCGCCAAAACGATCATCGATCGTCACATCGGCGCCATCGGGCTGCCATGGGTTGAAATCGCCTCCGGCCTTGATCTGCCCAAAGAAGGGGTCAAACAGGCCCACGTAGACGGGAAATTCTACATTCGTCAGGATTGGATGGAGGAAGCGGAACGCCGCGGCGCCGTCTTTAACCGGTCCGTGATGAAGGACGCGCGGATTTTGCAGCTGGAGGGCGGCTTGTACTTGGTACGCCAGCCGGCTTCGTTGGAAGGTCAATGGTCGCTCGTCGGCCCGGCGAAGGACGGGGAAGCGGCCGAGGTGAAGCGCACGGTGCCCGGAGGCCGCAGCGAGATGTACCCGGCGCGCAAGCTGTCTGCGACGGAGACGGCGCAGTTTTACCAGCATGACGTTGGTCCGGTCGCTCGTTGGTTGGGGCTGTTCGTCGGTCTGCTTGCGCTTGGCAGCATTCTGCATTACGTGCAGGGCTTGACGCTGCAGACGACGGCGCTGCGCATCATTCAGCGGATGCGGATGGATCTGATGCGCCACATTCAGCGGATGCCGATCCGCTATTTCGATAATACGCCGATCGGGCAGGTCGTATCTCGGATTGCGAACGATACGGAAGCGATCCGTGATCTGTTCATGAGCTTTATGGCGACGTTCGTGGTGAGTACGATCAACATCGCAGGCATCTACATCGCCTTATTTTTGCTTGATGTCAAGCTGGCACTCGTCTCGCTGCTGCTGCTTCCGTTGTTTGCCGTCGTTATGTTCATTCATTTGAAATTTTCGCAAAAGTACGTCGCCATCATGCGGGCCCGGTTGAGCGATATGAATGCGATGATCAGCGAATCGATTGCGGTCATGCCGATCCTGCAAGCGTTCCGTCAGGAGAAGAACCGCCTGCGGGAGTTCGATGCGCTCAACGAGGACCGTTATCGGAACCATATCAAGCAGAACCGCGTATTTTCGCTGTCCTCGCGCAATTTCACGGGACTCGTCGGGGCCTTTTTTACCGCCGGCGCCATCTGGTATTTCGGCGGGCAATCGCTCCAGACTTCGATCTCGTTCGGCGTGTTCTACGCGTTTATCGATTATACGGGGCGGCTTTTCCAGCCGATCATCGGCATTTTCGACCAAATGCTCAATGCGCAGCGGGCCGTCGTGTCAGCGGAGAAAGTGTTTCACCTGCTCGACATCGAAGGCACCGAAGTGGTTTCGTCGGACGCAGTACCGCGGCCGGAAGGCCATGTCGTCTTCGACAACGTGACATTCGCCTACAAAACCGGAGAGCCCGTGCTCCGCGGCATTTCGTTCGAGGCGAGAAAAGGCGAGACCATCGCGCTTGTCGGGCATACCGGCTCGGGCAAAAGTTCGATCATGAACCTGCTGCTCGGCTTCTACGAGCCGACGGAAGGAGAAATCCGTGTCGACGGAACGGAAATCCGTACGCTTTCGAAGCAGGCGCTGCGCAAGCATATGGGCATCGTGCTGCAGGACCCATTTTTGTTCGCAGGCGACATCAAGTTTAACGTGAGCTTGTACAACAAACGGATTGGGCCGGAGCAGGTTCGCCAGGCGCTCAAGGATGTCGGCGCGGCCTCCTTCGTCGAGCAGTTGCCCGGCGGTGTAGACGAGCCGGTAGTAGAGCGGGGGAGCACATTGTCCGCCGGACAGCGGCAGCTCATCTCCTTCGCGCGGGCGCTTGCCTTTGATCCGGCCATTCTCATTCTCGATGAGGCGACGGCCAGCATCGACAGCGAGACGGAGGGACTCATTCAGGAGGCGCTGCGGGTCGTCAGCGAAGGCCGGACGACGTTCGTGATCGCCCACCGGCTGTCCACGATCCGTGAAGCCGATCAAATTCTCGTGCTCCATCGCGGCGAGATCGTCGAGCGGGGCAATCACGAGCAGCTGATGCGGCTGCAAGGGCGTTACTACCGCATGTACCAGCTCCAATCCGGCAGTACGGCTCAGACGACGGCTTGATGGATAACCGCAAAAAAGGGAATTCGATGGCGCTACATGCTGCGCTGCGAATTCCCTTGTTTTTTTCGGATATGTATTTAAAATTGTAGTCGCAAATAACCGGAAATGTGGTAAAATAGTCCTGATTTTCATTTCGAAATGAAGGAGGACAACCATGAAAAAACTGATCCTGCTCCTGATGAGCGCCGTGCTCGCACTCAGTTTCGCCGGTTCTGCTTCCGCAGCGACAAAAGTAAAGAGTTACACCAAGAAAAACGGCACTCACGTCCAATCCCATAATCGATCCAATAAAGACAAGAGCTTCAAGAACAATTGGAGTACCAAAGGCAACACCAACCCTTACACCGGAAAAAAAGGAACGAAGACACATAAGTAATGATCGCGCCCCCTCTCAAGGGGGTTATTTTTATTGTTTATTCAGCAACATAAGAATGTTGTCCATAGTTTCGCGATGATTGGGATCTGCCGATAATTGCTGAAAACTATGCATTAGTCTTTCTTTATCAGCCAAATTTTTTTGACTAGCATAGAGATTCCTAAATTGATTAATAAGCTCTGACGTTGTGCCTGTTATATTGCTGGTCTCATGATTATAGGATGAATATTTGGATAATGCGTTTGCTTTGGAGGCATGTTCGATCGCGGTTAAATAACCGGTATAATTTCCATCGGTTACAGAATCAAGAGATCCGGAAATTCTTCCTATAGACGCTTTAAAGTCTAGATCAATCTTTTGTTGCTTATTATTCGTGGTCATTTGATTCTTAATTAAGTAAACATTTAATGCTAATGAGGCTATCAAGGAAAAGCTCAAGATGAGTTTTGACAATTTCATTACCTATCACACCCCTTAAGGCTAAGCATGAAATCTAGTATCTAGCCTGCTGACATGATAATACAACCTAAGGTTACCCAAACTAGGATAGAAAAAAGTATCGAAACTGCCACCCTCCGCCTTTCTTTTCCTTCGACAAAGCACCCAATAAACAAATACATAAAAAGGAATGCAATCATTGGGCTAGCAATAATAGCCAAGAAAAGCCATAGTTTATCCATAATATTTCTCCTTTAAAGTGGATCCATAGAGTGGTCTGATCTTTCGATAATTTGATTAAGTGGAGTAGGACATCTGAAAGAGGAATTGTACTTTGCTTCGCAGCAACGGATGATCATACAGATTTCGAAGGAAGCAACTTTGTTGCGCCAGTAACGTCAAACAAATTATACCAATATTATGGGGTTAATACAAAATGAGGAAGTATGTAATCGGATTTGTTTGTGGTGCGTTTATTTCCATGTCTACTATGGTTTATGCCTCGGATTCCATTCAAGCTTTTTTATTTCCAGTGAAGATCAGTTTCAATGGCAAGAGAATGGATATGAGCGAATACAAGGTATTAAATTACGAAAATCATGCCTATGTCCCTATTCGATTCATTGCAGAAAATGTGGGAATATCGATAAATTATAATCCCCACCTTAATGAAATTACCTTAAAAGATGCCCCGCTTGTTCCGATCCCTTTGTCCACGATATTAAAAAGCGATTTTAATAACATTACAAAAATCGAAGTGCAATATGGAGATAGTGGAAAAGTCATAAAGATCAACGATGTGCAGACGATCGGTGACATTTCGAGTAAGCTAAAAGAAATCAAGCTTAGTAAAAAGAGCGATCAATCCCGTAGTTATGGATACTTATATTACCTTACGATCATGGATGGGGACAAAGAATTAACGTATACCAGCACCCTATCATTAGAGGATGTCTACTATGAATTAACCCCATTAACAAATGAGCTGGACAAGTATATTTTAGCATTAAGGTATAAGGTCAAGGTGAACTAACCTATTCCTCAGTGCCTATCATTTTCTGTTATCAAGACGTATACCTACAATTGAGAATACAGTAGTGATAATGAGAATGAGAATTAAAACTGGAATAACAAGGTAACCACCAGCAACTTCCGTGCTTTCATCTAACCAGTAAGCGAAAAAATTAAATAGCAGCGAACAACCGACAAATGCATAGATAAAAAAAGTTGAGGTCGTCTTTTTTTCAAGAATATGCAATGAAAATGCCGCTATTGAAATAGGGACAATGAACATGGCAAATGCGATATTGTATTCGTGGGAGTTTCCAAAATGTAAAGGAACTAAAGAACAAGAGATGGAAATGGCCCATTTTGCAAAGATCAAACTATACTTATTCAACTTATACTTGCGAGTTCCGTTTTCTTCTATTACTTTTCTGACTAGTTTATATAGTAAATAACAGAATCCAAGCAATAGAGCTATGATTAAAAGAATGCAGGAATAAATAATGATCATATTTATCTCCTTCTCGTTTTTATTAGCAGATTAACCTCATGAGCTCAGTGTATTCCAGTATTAGAATATCGAATAGTACTAATTACTAATAGTACTGGCTAAGAGCAAAAAAGAACGCTCCCGCGTCTTCACCTACGGTGCGTCCTTTCCTGGGCTAACTCTTTACGAATCGTGATATTCGCAGTTGCGGAACACCTCATATTTCCATAGATCTCCGTCATACTCCGCCCCCGTGTAAAAGAGAGCAAATTCTACAGGGACATTCGTCGCAAGCACGTCATCCAGGATTGTCCGGATGCTGCTCACGACTTCCGGCGACTGCATGATCCACTCCTTGCTTTTCCAAGCCAGTGTTCCTTCCGCGGATTCCGTCAAATCCCCTGTAAATTGATCGGCAACAAAAATGTACATGCCGCCCGCCTGATTCCAAGTGGCGATCCCTTTGAACTGAACAGACTGGAGGTCCAGTCCGGTTTCCTCCTTGACTTCACGAATGACGGCCTCCCGGGGCGTTTCATCCGGCATCATCTTGCCTCCGACGCAATTCCACATATTCTTAAAGGGAGGATTATTCCTTCGAAGCATCAAAAATTGCTCATCCCGGGTAATAAAACAATGCACATACTTGATCTTCATCATATCCTCTGCTACCTTACAAGCAAGCTGATCAATTTCTCTTTGAATAAAGGATTGTTAATCGTTTTGCACACTTTGGCATTCGGGGTATGGCCTCCAAAGCCGTCGGAAATGGCCAGCTTACTGCCGTCATTGAGGATCACTTGGCCATAGGCGGCTTCTTCCATGGTGCAGACGTAGCAGTAACACCATTTGTCTTCAACGACGATTTCGTTCCAGAGCACGACGCCCATAGCCACGGCATCAGGCAAGTCAACAATCGGTTCATTGCATCTTTGGATATTAAATTCCAGCAAGGAACGGTTGCATTTTACGGAAAATACGGCTTCCGGCTTGCCGCTTGCCAGCAATATATCCATATCGTCCTTCGTCAAAGCCGCTTCTCCTAAACAGACGTCAAATCCAATAATGGTCATAGGTATACCCGAGTTGAGCATAATACGATAAGCTTCCGCATCGACATACACGTTAAATTCCGCAACCGGTGTCGTATTTCCGGGGCCAAAGCCCGAAGTGCCCATGGTGTAAATATGCTTTACCTTTTTCATGGTTTCGGGCGCTTTTAGAATCGCAAGGGCAATATTGGTCACGGGACCGATGGTGACAATTTCGATTTCACCGGGGTTCTTTTCGACAATGTCCAGAATCGCATCTACGGCATGCCGGCTTTCCGGCAAAAGCGTAGGATGAATCAGATCGCAATCTCCCATGCCATCCTCGCCATGCACATTGACAGCGGTAACCAGATCGCGCATTAGCGGCTTGGCCGCTCCGACATAAAGAGGCGGCTTTTGCCCGTTCGCCACTTCGATGGTCATCAGCGCATTTTTGGTAGCCAATTCAAGCGGGACGTTGCCGCACACGGTCGTAATCGCTTCGACCTTAACATCGGCTGATTTTAGTGCCATAATGATGGCTACAGCATCGTCACTGCCGGTATCCGTGTCGATAATTAATTTTCTCATAAATAAGACCTCCTGTTTTCGGTGTGGCCTTATTATATAAATCCAACGAGCATGAAAATAGGTCAAATGACCAAAAGGCAAAAAGAAGGTGGAGCACATGGATTTCAAAGAGATT
This sequence comes from Paenibacillus tyrphae, assembly GCF_024158745.1. Taxonomy (GTDB): domain Bacteria; phylum Bacillota; class Bacilli; order Paenibacillales; family NBRC-103111; genus Paenibacillus_G; species Paenibacillus_G tyrfis_A. The sequence continues at coordinate 8,523 of NZ_JAMZAW010000024.1, forward strand.
GTGAATACCGCGCCGGAGCAGATCAGAAAGGAATTTAGGTATAGAAAGCATAAAAAAGGCAGCCTGCTCCTTCGGCCGCATGAGGAAAATCATTATCTTTATATTTTAACCGCGGGTCAAGCGGAGGTATACAGACAAAGCTACGCGAGAGCGATGCTTTCCGTCTATATTTACGATGCGTATAGCTGCTTCGGGGAGATCGAGATTTTTAACGATCAAATGAAAACACTCGGCGTGATTGCCAAACAAAACTGCGAAACGTTAGCTCTCCATAAAACCAAGGTGGTTGAATGGATGAAGCTCGACTTTGATTTTAATTTATATCTTGTGAAGCAGCTGGCCTCCAAATTAATGCTGAGTACGGACACCGCGGCGAAGCTATCGCTGCTGACCTTGAAAGACCGGATTTTATTTAGTCTGCTTCATCATTATAAAGTCGGCGATTTGGACAGCCTCACCAAGCAAATGCTGTCTAGCGAGGTCTGTGCGCCCATTCGAAGCTTAAATCGTTCCATCGCTCAGTGTATCCATGAGGGGTTGATTCATTATAAACATAAAAAATTTTCCATAGCTTCTATTGAAGAGATTGAAAAATACCTGGAGGAATTTCTGCTAACTTAAAAGCGAGAATTTCTGTCCACATGCTTACTCCAGAGCCGCTTCCTCTTCATCCCTGCTCTGAATCACGAGCAGCAGGCCGTCCCGGATGCGAATGTGACCGGCTTCGCCGAGCAGCACGTTGCTGATGCCAAGCGATTGCCCGATCGTCAGCGTCGCTTCATTAAGCGGGTACTGGAACCCTGCGAGCGTAATTCCCGTCACCTCGATGCTCAGCGGGAGCAACGACACATGGGTGAACCGGCTCCGGTTGACCGTTAGCGGCGCGCTGCCGTCCATCAGCATCAGCTCGTTGCAGGCGTCGGCGATGCGGCAGCGGATGCCCGCGGCCAAAGCCTTGCGCAGCAGATGGACGTTCGCGAGCGAATGGTCCCATCGGGTGCCAAGCACGCCCAGCAGTACGATTTCCTCGGCGTTATGTTCGAGCGCCCAAGTGAAGGCCATCTCCGTGTCGGTCAAGTCTTTCCATACCGGATCGCAGGCGACGAACTCGCGGCTGGCACAGCGTATTTCCTCAAGCTCCACCGAGCTGACGGAATCGAAATCCCCGAGCGCCATATCCGGCCGGTATCCGTGCCGCACTAGAAAGAGCGCCCCGCGGTCCGCCCCGACCAGCACGTCGCCTGTGCGGATTTCCCGCAAAGCCCAGCCCCCCAGTCGGCCCCCTGAGAAAATAAGCACCCGTTTCCGTTCCATCCGTCCGCTGCCTCCTACCAAACTTAGTGGAATCCATTATACCATGATCGAGATCAAGAGAATACGCAGGTGAAATTGAGATGAAGGGGGCGAGTAAGGTATAGTTTTGATAAAAGAGCAGTTAAGGCTGGAGAAAAGGGAGAGGACGGCACGTGATCACTCGTCGGCGGTACGAAAATTTGGACGGCAGCCAAAACCGTAAAAAGCTGGCCCACCTGCGCCAATGGCGCAAAGAGCGCAAAGCGAAAATTAAAGACTTGTCCTACCGCGTGCCGCAAGCCGAAGCGCGGCAGCTCGATTACTTGCGCAGCAACCGGACGAAGACGACGGTAACTTGGATCGGGCACTCGACGTTTTTGCTGCAGATGGGGGGCAAAAACCTCATCACCGACCCGGTATGGGCGACCCGAATGGGGCTGGAGAAGCGCCTTGCGCCGCCCGGCTTGCGGCTGGAGGAGCTTCCGCCGATCGACGCGGTGCTGCTGTCGCACAGTCATTACGACCACATGCACCTTCCGACGCTGCGGCAGCTTGCGCGGGCCAACGCCCGAATGCAGCTGTTTGTCCCAGCCGGGCTGGTAGCCAAGCTGCGCTCCTGCGGGTTCGCGCACGTGACCGAAGCCAACTGGTGGGAAGAATTCCGGTTCGGTTCGCTGGAGCTGCATTTTGTTCCGGCGCAGCATTGGACGCGCCGCACGCTGTTTGACATGAATACGTCGCATTGGGGCGGCTGGATCGTTCGGCCGACGAATCACGGCGGGGAGCGGCACGCGATCTATTTTGCCGGGGACAGCGGCTATTTCCCGGGCTTCAAGCTGATCGGGGACCGCTTCCCGATCAAGTGGGCGTTGATGCCGATCGGCGCCTACGAGCCGGAATGGTTTATGTCCCAGCAGCACGTGAGCCCCGAACAAGCCGTTCAGGCTTTTCTCGACTGCGAGGCCGAGCTGTTCGTGCCGATGCACTACGGCGCGTTCCGGCTTGCAGACGACACGCCGCGCGAGGCGCTCGACCGGCTGCTCGCGGAATGGGCGCGGCGGCAGCTAGAGCCGGAGCGGCTGCGGGTGCTGCATCACGGGGAGACGCTGCGGCAATAGCCGGGCGATGGCGGGAGGCTTTGCCGCCCCGGGGCTCAGTGCGCAGGCCGTCTCCCGGGGAGGGGAAGCCGCCGCCCACCCCGCGTTAACACCGAAATGAAAACGCATTCTTGACTTCGAGAGGCGTTGCCCGTTATGTTGGAGGTAGAAACGCGACCGAGGTGCAGCCATGCTCAACTATTTTATGAACCCGAAAAACGCCTTTTACCGCAAAAGCCTCGTTTTCGTCCTGCTGGTCGCCAGCGTGCCGACCGCGCTTCTGGCGTTCCTGACTTATTATGTCGGTGTCCGGCAAATCGAGCAGGAAGTGAACCGGACGCATGAGGTCCGTCTGGAGCAAACGGTGCTCCGGATGAATGACCAATTGAGCCAGCTCGAAAAGATGGTGACGATGTGGAAATACAATCCGATGCTGCAGCCTCCACTCGGCGATATGACACTCGAATCGTTCCAGCAGGAGATCGTGTTCACACAGAAGCTGGCCCGAACGCTGCTGGTCATGAGCAACTCCAGCCCCCTAATTCGCGAAGTGCGCCTGTTCCTGCCCGATTCGTCCTTGTACGTCTCGGCGCTGAACAGTAAAGTGGCGATACCGATCGACAATCCGGAAGAAAATGAATTTTTCCGTTCGTTATTCCTGAAAGAAATGGAGCAGTACTGGACCTTCTCCCAAGGGTCGCTGGCGCTTGTACAGACGATTCCGGACCGTTCTCCCTTCGGGTATTTGCTCGTCCAGTTCAACGCGGCCGAGATGAACCGGCTGCTGCAAATGGACGGGGAGCTGCAGGGAGCGGCTTTTCTGCTGAAGTCGAACGGGGATTGGCTCGATGTGAACGTGACCAAGGAAGCGGACAAGCACCGGTTCGACTATTTTCTCCGCGACGAAGTGGCGAAGGAGTCGGCTCAGGCGAAGACGGGCTCGTTTTTCCGGGAGTGGAACGGGGAGAAATACGCCGTTTCGTTCGGTACGCTGGAGAAGCACGGCTGGCAGTACGTCTCCGCCACTCCGGTTTCCAAGCTGACGCAGCCGGTCGTCAACACCTCCCGGGCGCTGCTGGCGATGGGAGGACTCGGGATCGCCGTCGCGGCTTTGATGTCGTGGATCGCTTCGCGAAGGCTGGTCCGGCCGATCGCCCGGGTGGTTCAGCTGTTCCGGTCGGACAAGCACGGCTTGGGCGATTTGAAGGGGCAGGACGAGCTGGAGCTTATCGAACGGCAGTGGCTCCACTTGAACAGCCAGAGCAAGCAGCTTCACGAACGGGTCGAGCAGCATCTGCTTACGCTGAGGGAATTGTTCTTGTTCCAGCTCATGAACGACCACTTGTCCCATCTGAACGAGGAGGAGCTGCGGCACCGGATGGAGCAGTACGGGTGGGAGCTCGGCGGCAGGACGTTCATACTCATGAATGTCCGGCTGCTCGGCTTTTCCAAATTGCAGGGCCGGTTCGGCGAAGGCGACGAGCAGCTCGTGACGTTTGCCGCGGCCAATGTGATCGGGGAGCTGGCAGAGAAGCGGTTCGAGCAGTTCGGTGTCGTGAACGAGCAGGAGCTGTCTGTCAGCCTGCTGCTGCTCGTGCCGAAGGGTGAGGACATGGGCGAGATGCGGAAGCAGCTGCATGCGTTCAGCGAAGAGTTGATTCACTCGCTGCATGCGATTCTGCATATGAACCTGCTGATCGGCTTGGCGAAGGAAACGGAGCTGCTGTCCGAGCTGCCGCGGGTATACGAACAGGTCGTCCGCTCGTTCGGTTACCGGAATTTGAACGAAATGAATCAGATTCTGGATTTGGAAAGCTTGGTGCTCAACGACACCCCGATCCTGTACCCCTTCTCCGCGGAGAAGGAGATGATCCGCCATATGCGTTCCGGCGACCGGGAAGCGGTGACGGGTGCGCTGGAGACGTTCATGAAGGAGCTGACGGAGCACGGTCAGACTGAGATGCAGGTCCGGCAGGGCATGAACCAGTTGCTCGGCACGCTGCTGCATCATATGCTGTTGTCGGGCCTTAGCCCGCAGCTTTTGTACCCGAATGTCGACTTGTATGAGCAATTGAACCGTCTGCGCGAGCCCGATGAGATGGCCTCCTGGTTTCATGCGAAGCTAAGCGCTTACATGGGCGCGTTGTCGAACACGCTGAACGACACCCAGGACCGGCTGATGCAGGAAACGGTCGAGAAAGTGAAGCAGTCTCTGACGGAGGAATACGCGCTAGATATTTCGCTGGAGACGTATTGCGACCGGTTCGGCATCAGCTTGTCCAAGCTCAGCGCCGGGTTTAAAGAGACGACCGGCGTCAATTTTATCGACTATTTGACCAAGCTGCGTCTGGATAAATCCAAGGAGCTGCTGCTTTATTCGAACGAAAAAGTGAATGACATTGCCTATCGCGTCGGCTACCAGCCATCGTATTACTACCGCGTGTTCAAAAAGCACGAAGGAGTGACCCCGACCCGGTACCGCGAAATGTTCCGAAGCGAAACCCGCGAAGCTTAACCGCTTTGCGGGTTTTTTGCGCTATTTCGGCGGGATGTGCACTATTTTGCGGCCGACTGCACTTTTTTTTCGGACGAAAAAGTCCACCTGCCGTAAAAGTTTACTATTGCAACGGCTTTCGCAGAGCGGATATAGTCGAGCTACAGCACCAGACAAGCGAAGGAGGTTCGGACATGGAGCATGCGGTGCCGGACAAGCGGCTGTCCGTCAGGAAAGCGACTTTATTCAAAAAGCAGGCGTTTCGAAAGCACCTCTGGTTTTATATGCTGGCGGCCCCGGGCATTGCGTATTTTATCATTTTTCATTATGTGCCGATGTGGGGCGTGCTGCTGGCGTTTCAGGATTACAGCCCATACAAGGGCGTGCTGGGCAGCGAATGGGTAGGGTTCGAGCATTTCCGGCAATTTTTCTCGGAGCCGACGTTCTTTCAATTATTAAAAAACACACTGCTGCTCAGCTTTTACAACTTGATTTTTTTCTTCCCCTTTACGATCGTATTATCTCTTCTGCTCAACGAGGTCCGGTTCAGCTTGTATAAACGGCTCGTGCAGACAGTCGTCTATCTTCCGCACTTCGTATCCTGGGTCATCATTGTCGGCATTACGTTCATCTTTTTCGGGCCGTCGGGGGTGATCAACCACTACTTGGGGCAATGGGTTGATCAGAACGTTCCGTTCCTGATGAGCAGCGAATGGTTCCGTCCCTTAATCGTCATGCAGCAAATATGGAAGGATGCCGGGTGGGGCACGATCATTTTTATGGCAGCGCTTGCAGGAATTAACCCCGAGCAGTACGAAGCGGCGACGGTCGACGGCGCGAACCGCTGGCACCGGATCTGGCATATTACGCTTCCGGGGATTCGAAGCACGATCATCGTGCTCCTTATTCTGCGGCTCGGTTCGATCCTGGATTCGAACTTCATGCAGGTGTTCCTGATGTGGAACAATTTCAACGACGACGTATCCAACGTATTCGATCTGTATGTGTACAAAGTGGGGCTGCAGCGGTTCGAATTCAGCTTCAGCATCGCCGTCGGCCTGTTCAATTCGGTTGTCGGACTCATTCTGATGCTGACGGCGAACTTCGTATCCAAGCTGTTTAAAGAAGAAGGCTTATTCTAGGAGGGGAACCATGGGACTGAGGCTGCGGCGCATTTCCGTCTTTGATGCCGTCAATATGTTGTTGCTGCTTGTGCTGTGCTTGGCTGTCGTGATCCCGTTCTGGTACATGCTGACCGTTTCGCTCAGTCCTGTCAGCGAATCGCTCGGCGGCCGGTTTTATTTGATCCCGGAGCAGCTGAATTTCGAGGCGTACCGGTACTTGTTCTCGACCGACCGCTTCGTGCGGAGCATCGGGAATACGGTCTACATTACGGTGGTCGGGACCGCCGTTAACCTGCTGGTGTCGATTACGCTGGCTTACGCGTTGTCCAAAAAAACGCTGCCTGGCCGCAAGCTGATGCTGCTGATGATGCTCTTTACGATGGTGTTCAGCGGCGGGCTCATTCCGAAATATTTGCTGATCAAGTCGATTGGGCTGCTGGACAGCTATTGGGCCTTGATTTTGCCGGGCGCGACGAATGCTTTTACCGTGCTGGTCATGAAGACGTTTTTTCAAAGCTTGCCAGAAAGCCTGGACGAAGCCGCCCGCATCGACGGGGCAGGGGAACCGCGCATTTTGCTTTCTGTGGTCATTCCGCTGTCGATGCCGATCATCGCTACGTTTTCGCTGTTCTTTATGGTCGGGCACTGGAACGAATTTTTCGGGGCGATCATTTATTTGAGCGACAACGCCAAATGGCCGATTCAAGTGCTGCTGCGCCTGATGGTCATCGCGGGTGAAGCGAATATCGCTTCCGAGAACAATCTGGATTTCGAGCTGGCCAGCAAGGTCGGCGACAATGTGAAGATGGCGGCCATTATCGTAGCGATGATTCCGATCGTCGTCGTCTATCCTTTCCTGCAGAAGCATTTTGCCAAAGGAGCCATGCTCGGCTCGATTAAAGAGTAATCGGGGGAGGGATTTCGTCCGACCGGTTCGAGCTTGCCATACAGGCTGTACTTATTCCAAGACGATGAGAGGGGTTTTCTACGATGAAAACGAAACAATGGCTCGCAGGGACATGCGTCACCATTCTGGCTCTGGGCAGCGTCGTCGGCTGTGCTTCCGGGAGCGGAACGAAAGAAGCGGGCAAGCCCGCAGCGGGTTCGAACGAACCGACGACGATCAAGGCGCTCGCGGTGCTGTCCGCCGGGGAGCCGCCCGTGCTTGAGAACAGCCAGGCGCTCAAGGAGATCGAAAAGAAAGCCAACGTCAAGCTGAATCTCGAATTCGTGCCGGGTGACGTGTATCCGGATAAAGTGAACATTGCCATCGCCTCGGGAAGCCAGTACGACCTCATTTTGCTGACGGATGGCAAGGACGAGAAGTACACGAAGCTCGTCAAGCAGGGAGCGTTCCACAACTTGACGGCGCTGGTGAAGGACATGTCGAATCTGCAAAAGATTCCTCAATACACGTGGGACAACACGACGGTGAAAAATGAGATTTTCGGCATTCCGAGACCGCGCAGCACGCACGGCGGAGGCAATGCGAACTTCTTCCTCCGCAAGGATTGGCTGGACAAGTACAATTTGCAGGTGCCCAAAACGGTAGACGAGCTGACGAACGTGCTCAAGGTGTTCAAGGAGAAAGACCCGGCCGGGGGCGGCAAAACGGTCCCGATGATCGCAGGTCCGTTCACGACGCCGTGGTTCGGTTCGGTTAACCCGGTCGCTTTTGCCTTCGGCCTTCCGTACTCGTACAAAATCGAAGGCGACAAGCCGGTAGCTTATTTCCAAACGCCGGAATACAAGGCTTATCTCGATTGGCTTCGCATGGCGTACACCTCCGGGCTGATCGATAAGGACGCTCCGGTGCTCAAAACCGGGCAGGTGAAGGACAAGTTCAAGTCCGGCGTCGCCGGCATGATGGTCGACAACGTCAGCATGATGAACGAGAACAATCTGGCGGTGATGCGAAAGACCGATCCGAAAGCGGAGCTTGTTGGAGTGCCATATCTGGAGGGACCGGGCAGCAAGAAGGGCGTGCAGATGATCGAAGGCTATTACGGTATCTGGGTCGTTCCGACGAGCGTGGCGAAGGAAAAAGTGAAGAAAATCGTTGAGTTCCTCAATTGGACCGCTTCCGATGAAGGAACGGAGATAGCGAAGGCGGGCATACCGGGCGTGCACTATACCAAGTACGACAAAGAGTCCGGCGCTGTGGAACGCACCGAGGAACAGAAGAAGCTGTATGACAAAGAAAAGCCGATGCTGCTTGTGCTGCAGAACGCTTACGACAAATACATTTATGCGGATTCCCAGGTTCCCGAGATCAAGAAGGCGCAGAAAGATGTCCTGGACGGCTTCGATCAGGTCGGCGTGCCGAACCCGTTCATTGCCTTCGTCTCCGAAACGGCCAGCAAAAATCCGGATCATCAGAAAAAGCTGTCGGCCGCCGCGGTCAACTATGTGATGGGCACCGGCAATTGGGAAGCCGTGCAGGCGGAAGTCGAAGCTTGGAGCAAAGGCTTGGGCGCGCAGATCATGAAAGAGTACATGGACCAATACAACGAAAGCAAGAAGAAATAAACAGGCCTGCCGTCTGCTGCGGTATAGGCGTAAGGCAAGCCGGGGACGGATGCTCTCCGACCTCCGGCTTGCTGCTTTGAAAAGCGCGTTCGAGGAGGGAAAGCGATGGATGGAATAGGCACGCCGGCATGGACGCAGCGCCTTCGAACCCGGATGCGGGATTGCGATTGGGTGAAGCGGGGGGTGGAGCAGTGGAAAGTGCGGTTAAGCGCTCAAGTGAACCGGCCTCCGGACATTCTGCTGCTGGGCGGGGGCTGGAGCCACCGCTACATCTGCCCCGATGACGGCGCTGCACTTGTGCGCGTGGACCGGCATCATCACGAATGCCCGTGCTGCCACAGCATCTGGAGCGGGTCCCCGTGGGACGACGCGGCCGTGGCTGAGGAGCATAACCGCTTCGCGCAGGACGCCCGGCTGGCCGCTGTGGTGTACGCGGCGTCGGGCGAGTCCGTGTACGCGCAGTGGGCGAAAAGCGTGCTGCTGTTTTACGCCCGGCATTACGACCGCTTCCCGCTCCACGATATTTTCGGCAAGGTTGGTGAGGAGGCCGGCAAGTACGGGGCGAAAGTCCAAAACCAGACGCTGTCTGAAGCCAGCTGGATTTATCCGCTAGCCCAAGCGTGTACAATCTTACGCCATGCTTCTATGCTGAGCGCGGGGGAACTGGGCGAAATGGAAGAACGTTTGTTCCGCCCGGTAGTCCGGGTCATCGACCGCAATCCGAGGGACCGCTCCAACTGGCAGACGTACCATAATGCGGCTCTGGCGGCGATTGCCGAAGCGCTCGGCGACGTGGATCTGCTGAAGCGGGCGCTGAATGACGCGGCGAATGGGTTACATTTCCAGATGGAAAGCGGCGTCGGCGAAGACGGGTTCTGGTTCGAAGGCGCATGGAGCTACCATTTCTACACGCTTGAAGCGCAGGCGGTGATCGCTTGGGCCGCCATGGGGTTCGGTGAGAAGCTGTACGAGCATCCGAGGCTGCGTGCGATGTTTGATATTCCGCTGAAGGCGATGCTGCCGGATGGGACGTTTCCCGCCCTTCACGACTCCAAGGTCGTGGATATTCGTTCTTACGCGCATTTGTATGAATGGGCGTATGCGTTTTATGGCATTGGAGGAGAGATTGTGCGGAGCGGCGACCGAGGTTCTTTGTACGGCGTGTTGTTTGGAGCGCCATTGTCGGAGGTGATACCTTCGGGGGAAGGGTGCGCCGAGGGGGCGGATGCAGCAAGCGAGGCCGCTGCGATTACGGTATTGAGCAAGCCCGGGATGGTCAGCGTGACGTACGGTGCAGACGAAGAGGCACAGGCGCTTCTCGTTGATTACGGGGAGCATGGCGATTGGCACGGACATTATGACAAGCTGAATCTGCTGTATTACGCAAGGGGCCGCAGTTGGCTAGCCGACGCAGGCATGGTTCCGTACGGACACGAGCTGCACAAGGCATGGTATGTGCATACTGTGGCGCATAACACGGTGGCGGTCAACGGCCGCTCCCAGCAGGAAGCCTGCGGCCGGCTGCGCAAGGCGGTGGGCGAGGCCGGCATTATCCGGGTCGAGGCCGAAGCGGAGGACGCTTACGAAGGTGTCCGGCTGGACCGGCGGCTGACACTGGCCGGCGGGCTGCTGGTGGACGTATTTCGGGTGACAGCGGGCGAGCCTTCGACCGTGGACTGGATGATGCATACCCAGGGGAATCCGGTCGAAGCGCCGCACATTCGATATACCGCTGTTTCGGCGGAGGCGCTGTCGGACACGGACGGGTACCCGCATTTGCGGAAGGTGAGGCGTCTGGAAGGTCTGCCGGACGATTGGATGCTCGAATGGAGCTGGAACGGAGAAGGCGGGGAAGACGAGCGGCTGCAGGTTTACGCCTTGGCCGAGCCGAGGGACGCCAGCGTCTATTTGGCCGAATCGCCATTCATGCCCCCCGTTCAAGTTCGCAGCGCCTGCATTCGCAGGGTGCCGTCGTGTACTCGGGCGGCGTTTGTTACGGTCTTCCGGGCTTGCCGGAAAGGCGATGCCCCGCTCTCGCTCCGGCTGATCGGCGATCCGTCGGACGGCGAGGGTCTATTGCTCGAAGTGAGGGACGGAGAGCAGGGCGAGGCGATGCTGTGGACCGTATGAGCCCGTTTTAAGTTGGAAACGCAAGAAGAATGAGGAGGCTGCTATGAAACAAGTCGTCGACGAAGGGCTGAAAGCCCGGCATCGCTACGCGGAACCGCCTGCGGCGCAGCGGGACGATTGGGAGCGCGCCGTACAATACGTGCTGGCGCAAATTGACCGCAATCTGGGGACGTTCGCGCTGCAATTTCCGTCGCCTGCAAGCGAGGGGAATGTGTACCAGCCGATCGGCAATACCGAGTGGACGTCCTCCTTTTGGACGGGAATGCTGTGGCTGGCCTACGAGATGACCGGTCACGACCGTTACCGCCGGGCGGCGGAAGCGCAGCTCGACAGCTACCGGGAAAGGGTCGAGCGAAGAATCGCAACGGAGACGCACGACCTCGGCTTCTTGTACTCGCTGTCCTGCGTAGCGGCCTATAAGTTGACCGGCAGCGAACAGGCCAAGGACACGGCGCTTCAAGCCGCCGATTTGCTGATCGGGCGTTATTTTGAGAAGGCGGGCATCATTCAGGCATGGGGCAATTTAAACCAGCCGAACCAGCGCGGGCGGATGATTATCGATTGCCTTATGAATTTGCCCTTGCTGTATTGGGCAACGGAGACGACGGACAATCCGGAATACCGCCGGATCGCCATCCATCATGCCACACAAGCGGCGGCACATATCATCCGCGAAGATGCTTCAAGCTATCATACGTTCTACATGGACGTGGATACGGGACAGCCGAAATACGGCAAGACGTCGCAAGGCTTCTCCGACGATTCGTGCTGGTCGCGCGGGCAGGCGTGGGCCATTTACGGTTTTCCGCTCAGCTACAACTATACACGGGATCATTCGTATCTCGCTATCGCGCAAAAGACGGCCAACTACTATTTAAACCGGCTGCCCGACGATTCGGTGTGTTATTGGGATCTGATCTTTACGGACGGGCCGGAGGAGCGGGACAGCTCGGCGGCGGCCATTGCCGCTTGCGGCTTGCTCGAATTAGCCAAGCATCTGCCATTGTCTAACGAATACAAGCGGGCCTACGAGAATGCCGCTCTGGGGATGCTGGACTCGCTGGCGCGGCGGTATACGACAGCCGGGGTTCCGCATTCGAACGGCATCCTGCTTCATGCGGTGTACGGCAAGCCTCTGGGCAACGGGATCGACGAATGCTGCATCTGGGGCGATTATTACTATTTCGAAGGGCTTGTCCGGGTATTGAAAGACTGGAATCTATATTGGTAGAAGCGAGAGGTAGATGCGCGATGACGGTGACAAGCGGTGAGGACAAAATCAAATGGTGGAAGGACGCCAAATTCGGCATGTTTATCCACTGGGGCTTATATGCGGCTTTGGGCCGGGGCGAGTGGGTCATGTACGAATTGAACATTCCGGTTCGCGATTACGAGCGGCTTGCGGAGACGTTCAATCCCGTTCGCTTTAACGCCAAGACATGGGTAGGGCTGGCTAAAGCGGCAGGCATGAAATATATCGTCATCACGGCGAAGCATCATGACGGGTTCGCCATGTTCCGTTCGCAGGCGGAGCCGTTCAACATTGCAGACGCTACGCCGTTCGGGCGCGACCCGTTGCAGGAGCTGGCCGAGGAATGCCGTGAGCAGGGCATTGTGCTGTGCTTCTATTATTCCCACGTCATTGATTGGCATCATCCGCATGCCGTACACAACAAATATAACAACGTGTGGGACTATGATACGGACTCGAAGCATTTTCCGACGTATTGGAACGGGCTGGCCAAGCCTCAAATCCGTGAGCTGCTTACGCAGTACGGACCTGTCGGTCTGCTCTGGTTCGATACGGCGGGCGGGCTGTCAAAAGAGGATAGCGAGGAGCTCGTGGAGCTTGTGCGAAGCCTCCAGCCGGACTGCCTGATCAACAGCCGGGTTAGTCATTACCCGGGCATGGGGGACTACCAGTCGAAGGGCGATAATGAAATTCCGATGTACGGCGAAGACTCCCGCGCATGGGAGACGCCGATGACATTGAACCAATCGTGGGGCTTCAGCACGAAGGACCAGGTCTGGAAACAGCCGGAAGCCATCATCCGGAAGCTGGTTCATATTGTAAGCAAGGGCGGCAACCTTTTGCTCAACGTTGGTCCGGACGCCGGAGGACTGATCCCGGATTTGTCCGCCGAAAGGCTGCGCGAGGTGGGCGCTTGGCTGAGCGTTCATGGGGAAGCGGTGTACGGCGCGGCGGCCAGTCCTTTTCCGTACGAGATGGAATGGGGCTCCGTTACCGTGAAGCCCGGCCGCGTCTACCTGCATCTGACAAGCGACGACTGGCGGAAAGAACTGCGCTTGTACGGGCTCAAAAACAAAATCAAACAAGCTTATGTGCTAAGCGATGCAAGCCGAACGCCGCTTGTGACCGCACAAAACTATGATGCCGGAATGGATCACCACACGATGGCGATCAGACTGCCGGACGAGCCGGCCAATGATTGCATGACGGTCATCGCCGTTGACATCGAAGGAGAGCTTTCCGTCGATATGCGTTTGAGCCAGCAGCCGTCCGGTCATGTGAAGCTCGAATGGGCCAACGGCCGTATCGATGCGGAAGCGAAAACGGTAGAGTGGAGCTTTCAAATCGTCGCTCCAGGCACCTTCGATCTTGAGCTTGTTTGTTTTCAGAAGGAAGGCGCTTCATGGGATGAGGCGTTTCGGGAAGGAATCGAAGCGGCTTCCGGGAACCGGCGGTTCACGGCGCAGCCGAAGCCGGACCAGGTGGTCAAAAATTCCACGGCCTGCCAGCACCCGTACAGCGAAGTCCATTCGCATCTGGGAACGATCGTCTTCGACCGGCCGGGCACATGCACGCTTTCGCTTCGCTCTGCGCTGATCCGCCCCAAATCCGGATTCACGGAAATATGGCAGGCCGATCCGGTGAAGCTGCGGGCCGTGAAGCTGATCAAGCGGCAGTAGCCTGTCCACCATGAAAAAGCTGCTTTTATTGAAGGCATGCCATTGGAGGCTCATACATGAAACCACTTACTGCGATATTGATTGGCGCCGGCGCGAGAGGGGCGCACAGCTACGCGCCCTACGCAACTGATTATCCTCACGAGCTGAAGTTCGTGGCGGTGGCCGAATCGAATCCGCTGCGAAGAGAAAAGTTTGCGCAAGCGCACGGACTTCCCTCTGAGCGATGCTATGCTTCATGGGAACAACTGCTGGAGGAGCCGCGGCTGGCGGATATTGCGATCATCTGCACGCAGGACCGGATGCATTACGAACCGACGCTGCGGGCTTTGGCGGCCAAATACCACGTGCTTTTGGAAAAGCCGATGTCGCCGAGTCCCAAGGAATGCGTCGAAATGGAGCAGGCGGCGCGGGAGAACGACCATTATGCGCAGTTTCCTTCACGAAGTGCGGCATTAAAATGTCGGCTACTGGCATATGGCCCACAGCTACGGCGGGGGAGAAAGCTTGACGTCGGCCTCTGCATCCGTCAGGAGCCATCTCATGGCGTTCGCGGCGGAGGAGTCGAGGCTCCGTCAAGGTCAATCGATTGAGCTTGACGCCTACTACAAGCAATGGATTCGATCGTAAGTTTTGTTCGAGCTTAGGTGGCAAAAGGCCAAGCCTCTGGCGGTTATCCGTTGGCTTGGCCTTTTGTCGTTCATGCATTCTCGTTACGTCGGGCCATCTGCTGCCAGACCGATCCGACGGCCGCCTGGCCGCCCTCGATACGCTCCAGCGCCATGCGCACCTGCATCCGCACTTCAAACTCCGGGTCGTCCTGGGCTGCTCGCAGGGCTTGTATTGCTCCTTCATCGCCTACTTCATAAAGGAAGCGGGCTGCCCGCCAGCGCACCAGCTTATTGGAGTCCTGCAAAGCTCCGATCATCGCATTCTGTGCGGCGGGATCCCCAATATCCGACAGCGTGTCCCCTGCGGTCCGGCGGACGGAGGAGGAAGAGTCCAGCAAAGCACGGTACAGGTAGGGAAGCACATGCGGCTCTTTCAAATCTCCCAAATAGACGGTAGCCAAGCGCCGGACCGTCGAACGTTCGTCTTCCAGACCTTTGAGCAGCAGCGGGAGCGTTTCCTCGGAGGGCTTGATCTGCTCCAGCGCCGCATACCGCTGCTTCCAATCGGGGTCCTGCAGCTTTCGCTCGGTTTCCTCATAGCTCAGCGTCGGACGGCCGGAAGCCGCCAGCTCCTTTGCGTCGCCTTGAGCCGGACCTTGCTCGGCTTGGGCGATCAACCGTTCGAGCTGCTCGTCGCTGTAGGCGGCGTCCAGCTCTTGAACGACTTCGTCCAAGACGTCCTGAAGCTCGCCGTAGCGCGTATCCCAATCGTCCAGGGAACGCTCTTTGATCAGGTTTGGCGCGGCTGCCGCCCCGCGGATGGCAGCGTCGCTAAACCGTTGGGGCAAGGCAGCCCGCCGTTCTTCCGCGCCATTCGTTACCCGGACCTGCAGCGGAATGCCGCGAAAATGCTGCAGAAGCACCTTGACTTCGCCGAATGTCGCGTCGGTTGTTTCCGCCGGGCTGTCCGGGGAAGCGGGCTTTTGTGAGGCTGCTTCCGCCTGGTTTTGCGCTGCGCCGGACGGCGCGACGCCCAGGATGTCCCGGACTTCAGCGAGAATGTGCTGCCAGTCTCCTTTGGCTATCCGGTCCAGGGCGATAAAATCCGCCGCGCGGTATAAGCTTTTGACGCCATCAATGGCAAGCAGCTGCTGAAGCTGAGGATCTGCCAGTTGGCCGGCTTGCTCGCGGTTGAACGTTTCGCGAACGTCTTTTGGCAAGGAAGTATCCAAATTGATTTTCATGGTATTTGGGCTGGGTGTCGGTTCGATCGAGAGAATAGGCATCGGTCATACCTCCTGTCTGCCTGGTTGTTTGGATTTTGGCATTTTCCGTTCGGGTCGGTATTTATGACTGCGCCGCGAGATACCGTTCTTGGATGACTCGAACGTGATGAAGCTCGTGTCCCGCGATAATATAGGCCAGTGCTCGCACGGATGTATTACAGCCGGCCGCCGTTCCTTGGCGCAGCCAGACTTCCGGAGACAAGCCCGCAAGCAGGGCCAGCGTCGCCTGCCGGACTGCCATGAATTCTTCCGTCAGAGAAGTAAGCGGCCGGTCGTCGAAATTTGCACCGGAAACGTAGAGATGCTCGTCCATAGAAGGGAACGGGGTCTGATCGCCACGTGCAATGCACAGCAATCGGTAGCTTAAGACCCGCTCGGTATCCGTGACGTGGCCGAGCACTTCTTTCAAACTCCATTTGCCTTCGGCATAACGGAAGAGAGCTTGTTCCTCGGTTAGCGAATGGAGCAACTCGGTCGTTGCTTTCAGTTGAGTGCGGAGCTGTTCCTGAACATCCCCATCGGGAACCTGTGCAATATACTCCTGATAATGCGCTCCATATTCAGTCGTTTCTGGTCTGTTCATCGTTCGGCTGCTCTCCTCCGGATTGAATAAAAAGGACCGACGCTCTCGAAAGAGCAGGCCGGTCTCTTGTCAGCATTAGCTTGGGTGTAACTCTTAATCCAGGTCAAGCAGATTGCGGTGCAGGTAGTTGTCGTCCAACGCTTTGGTCAGATCAAAGACGGTGTGTGCCAGATCCAAATTTTCGAACGTGTGCTCACAGGAGTCTTTATACGCCATTTCTTCCTCGTAATGCGACATATAGCGGTCAATCAGATCGGGGGAATCCCCGCGCTCCTTCTCGCGGCGCTTGACCGTCTCCCGATCGGCGTAGATGAAGATTCGCACGGCTCGATCGCTGTACAGGGACTTCAGGGTTTCCGCGCCTTGACGGTTCAAAATCAAGTAGACAGCCCCGTGCTTTTGGACCATGTCGGCTACGTCGGATTCTTTGACCCCATACCGGTTCCCGTCCAATTCGATCACTTCGATGAACTCCTGGTTTGCTTCGGCTTCCTCAAATTGCTTCCGAGTGACGAAGTGGTAATCTTGCCCGTCGACCTCCGAAGAGCGGGGAGGGCGGGTCGTGTACGAAATTACCTGTTTGATGCCGAGCGTGCTGCCGGACATCTGAGCGATGGTTCGGCGACCGGCTCCATTCGGACCCGTGAATACAAAAATAAGTTCCTTGTCTTTCAGTTCGTACATAGAAACCCTCCTTTATTTGGGAAGTACAGTTCCTTGCCGAGTGCTATCCTTTATTTTACATGGTTTCTCAGACGAGGTAAAGATGCTCTTGAAAGCGTTTCAGCGCTTCCGCTGCTTGCCGTTGCCGCCGCCGCCTCTGCGCCCGCGCGGTGTGCCCGCGCTCGCGTCCGCGCCGCCACGTCGCCCACGCGCTGCGCCAGCATCCGCGCCGCTGCGCCGCCCGCGTGTCGCGCCCGCTCCCGCGTCTGCGCCGCCGCGTCGCCCTCGCGCTGAGCCTGCTGCCGCGTCCGCGCCGCTGCGTCGCCCTCGCGCGTCGCCCGCTGCCGCGTCCGCGCCGCTGCGTCGCCCTCGCGCGTCGCCCGCTGCCGCGTCCGCGCCGCTGCGTCGCCCTCGCGCGTCGCCCGCTGCCGCATCCGCGCCGCTGCGCCGCCCGCGTGCCGCTCCCGCTCCCGCATCCGCGCCGTTGCGCCGCCCGCGCGTCGCGCCAGCCCCCGCGTCCGTGCCGCTGCGTCGCCCTCGCGCCGCGCCCACCGCTGCGTCCGCGCCGCTGCGCCGCCCGCGCGTCGCGCCAGCACCCGCATCCGCGCCGCTGCGCCGCCCGCGCGTCGCGCCAGCACCCGCGTCCGTGCCGCTGCGTCGCCCTCGCGCCGCGCCCACCGCTGCGTCCGCGCCGCTGCGCCGCCCGCGCGCTGCGCCCGCCTCCGCGCCGCTGCGCCGCCCGCGTGCCGCTCCCGCTCCCGCATCCGCGCCGTTGCGCCGCCCGCGCGTCGCGCCAGCCCCCGCATCCGCGCCGCTGCGCCGCCCGCGCGCTGCGCCCGCCTCCGCGCCGCCACGTCGCCCACGCGCTGCGCCTGCTGCCGCATCCGCGCCGCCACGTCGCCCGCGCGCTGCGCCTTCACCCGCGTCCGCGCGCTCTGCCGCCGCTTTCCCCGACCGCTTCGCGATCGTCGCCTTAATGCCACGCTCGATCTGCTCCAGGTACATGGCATCCCGCTGCGCGGCGAACGTAAACGCTTTGCCCGTCTGGCCTGCGCGTCCCGTCCGCCCGATGCGGTGAATGTAGCTTTCGGCATCGTGCGGGATGTCGTAGTTAAAGACGTGCGTGATGCCTTCGACGTCGAGTCCGCGCGCCGCGATATCGGTCGCTACGAGCAGCTGGATTTTGGCCTCGCGAAACCGCTTCATGACCTGCTCGCGCTTCGCCTGCGTCAAGTCTCCGTGCAGTTCGTCGCACGAATACCCGCGTTCCGCCAGCTCGTTCATCAGCTTGCTCGCTCTAAGCTTCGTACGGCAAAAAATCATCGCCAGATACGGATTTTCTTCGTCGATCAATTTACAGAGCGTTTCCAGCTTTCCGCGGTCGGTGGTCTGAATCACGACCTGTTCGATTTCGTCCAGCGTCACGCGTTTCGATTTCACTTCGATTTCAACAGGCTGCCGCATGTACTCTTTGGCCAGCTGACGGATGCGCGGAGGCATCGTAGCCGAGAACAGCAGCGTCTGCCTGCGGCTCGGGGTCACCGAAATAATCTCCACGACCTCCGGCAAAAAGCCCATGTGCAACATTTGATCCGCTTCATCCAGCACAAGAACGGACAGCTTATGAAGCTGCACCGTTTCCCGGCGCAGATGATCAAGGAGCCGTCCGGGCGTCGCTACAATAATATGTATATTTCCTTCCAGCTTGCGGATCTGGCGTTCGACATCCTGCCCCCCGTAAGCGGACAGCACGCGCAAGCCTTTGAGCGGAGCCCAGCGCTTGATTTCTTCCGTAATTTGAATGGCAAGCTCGCGGGTCGGGGTAACGATCAGCGCCTGCACGTTAGGGTTATCAGGATTGACGTTTTCCAGGATCGGCAGCGCAAAAGCCAGCGTTTTGCCCGTTCCCGTCTGCGCTTGAGCGATGATGTCGTGCCCGGCAAGGGCGACCGGGATCGCCTCGCGTTGGATCGGCGTCGGCTCGTCGTATCCATGTTTTTGCATGGCCTCGGCCAAGTCGCTCCCGATCCCGAGCAGGGCAAAATTATTTTTCTTCATTATATTATCTCCCCGTAATTCGAATTATTCTTCTAAGAGAACCTTCAATTATAAATGCAATTCTACAGGAACCGGCGGCAAAAAGAAACTGCACGGGGCTGAAAAAGCCGGGTGCAGCCTGCTTTCCGCTGAAGGGATGACGGGACTGAGGCTCAATATTCCCGGCCGTTCCCTTCCGCTTGATTCGGAATCGTAACGTCCGTTCCGAACGTCCGTACCATCATTTCCGCGAATTGGGCACGGTACGGCTCCAGACTTCTTCCGCTCCAGCTGTCCTGCGCCATCCGGTTAAACGCGTTGACGACGTTGCGGTTCGCCGAAATGTAGACGTCATGCACCGTCGGCTGATTCAGGCGGATTTTTTCCGCAATCTTCTGCTTGAACAAATGCGACAAATGCTCGTGGTGCATTTCCGTCTCCGCACCGCTGCTGCCGCTGATCAACTGGTCGGGCGGGGCATAATCGCTTTGATCTCCGTACGTGCTGTACAGCCCTTTGACCAATCCGTAACTATTGGTTTCCGTCCCTTTGGCTTCGCCTCCCCGCGTCCCGCTGGCGGTACTGTCGATTGTGATGGCGACATAGGCGGTGTTATCGCCCATCATGACGATCGCGCTGCTGACCCCGTCCATGGCGGCCACCTGATCGGACAAATGCTGATTCATCTCAAGTTTGGTTACTTTGTGGGAAACGGGGGCATACTGCTGCTGAGTTTGATAAGCGCGCGACGTGTCCTGCCTCGGCATATCCCGCTTGCTGCCGTAATTCTGGGCGCTGTTGTAGTCGTACCATGAAAAGCAGCCGGTCATCGCCATGGCGAGGCCCAAGGCGGCCGCCGATCCGATCCATCGGAAATAACGCATCATGAGTGCCCTCCTTTGAAAATCTCCTTCTTAGGATTGATTATCGGGGACGATTTATGCGCAGGAAAGCAAGGTCCAAATGATGCATAAAAGCACCTCTATATGGAAATAACCAAGTAGAGGCGAAAACGCTTAATCCCAGCAAATTCGAGAGTTCCGAACAATTTGTGAACTTCTTCAGATTCATTGACAAAAAACAGGTACGAATTTATAGTTAATATGGTGATTAGGTTCATTGACAAGTTATGACCTATTTTGATCGAAAAATATTTGCTTTATAAGGTGGGATTGATTAAGATGATTCGATGGCAAAATCTGTGGCGATTCATCCCTCTTTTTGGGTTGATGATGTTGCTGTTAACGGGGTGTGGAGACCAGACGATTTCCGCCTTAAAGCCAAGGGGGCCGGTCGCCAGAGATCAGCTGTTCCTGATGAAGCTCAGCTTCGGGATCATGCTTCTGGTTGTCGTGGTCGTTTTTGTTCTTTATTTGTATGTCCTGGTCCGCTTCAGAAAGAAAAAAGGCGACAAAGACATCATTCCGAAACAGGTGGAAGGCAGCCACACGCTGGAGATTATTTGGACGGTTATTCCGATCGTATTGCTCCTCATTTTGGCCGTTCCTACCGTACAGTACACCTTCAAGCTTTTGGAAGACCACAGAGACAACAAAGAAGCACTGCACGTTAAAGTGACGGCTCACGCTTTCTGGTGGCAATTCGAATATCCGGAGTTGGGGATCGCAACAGCCCAAGACTTAGTCATTCCGACAAACAAAAAGATCGCCTTCGAATTAACCGCTTCCGATGTGAAGCACTCCTTCTGGGTTCCGTCGCTCGGCGGTAAAATGGACACGAACCCGGGTAACACCAACGTATACTACTTGCAAGCAGACGAAGTGGACGTCTTCAAAGGAAAGTGTGCGGAGCTTTGCGGCGCCTCTCACTCCTTGATGGACTTTAAAGTGAAATCGATGGATCAAGCCGATTTCGATCAATGGGTCGCCAAAATGAAAACGCCTGCTTCCGTTCCGGCCGATGCGCAAAAAGGTGAACAGATCTTCAAAGACAACTGTTTGTCCTGTCACGCGGTTAACGCACAGGGACTCGGCGCGGGTCCGAACTTGAACGGCTTTGCTTCCCGTGAGCTCGTTGCTGGCATTTTGCCGCACAACGATGAAAGTTTGAAGCAGTGGATTGCCGATCCTCAATCGGTGAAACCGGGTAACAAAATGCCTGCTCTCGGATTGAAGGACGACCAAATCAATGATGTAATCAAATACTTGAATTCGTTGAAGTTAAAGTAACGAGCATCGCGGAAAAAGGAGGTTTATACGGTGGCTCACGGACACACGGCAAAACGGTACACCGGGCTGATGGATTGGCTTACCACGGTGGACCATAAAAAGATCGGAATTTTATACTTGATCGCGGGCGGGATCTTCTTCCTGATGGGCGGCATTGAGGCCATCTTGATCCGGATTCAGCTGCTTTACCCCGATCAGAAAATCTTTTTCGGAGATACGTTTAACCAATTGACAACCATGCACGGTACGACGATGATCTTCCTTGCGGCGATGCCGGTCATCTTCTGTTTTATGAATGCGATCGTACCGCTTCAGATCGGAGCCCGCGACGTAGCGTTCCCGTTCGTGAATGCATTGGGCTTCTGGTTGTTCTTCTTCGGCGGCTTGCTGCTGAACACCTCGTGGTTTCTCGGCGGCGCGCCGGCAGCGGGCTGGACGGCTTACCCGCCGCTTGCGGGCATCATTGATCCAAGCGGCGTGTTCAAGGGCGTAGACTTCTACGTTCTCGGCTTGCAGATCGCGGGTCTCGGTACGCTGATCGGGGGGAT
This sequence comes from Paenibacillus tyrphae, assembly GCF_024158745.1. GTDB lineage: Bacteria > Bacillota > Bacilli > Paenibacillales > NBRC-103111 > Paenibacillus_G > Paenibacillus_G tyrfis_A. The sequence continues at coordinate 30,035 of NZ_JAMZAW010000024.1, forward strand.
TAACTTCCTCGTCACAATTATCAACATGCGTGCGCCAGGCATGACTTACATGAGAATGCCAATGTTTACTTGGGCCGCGTTCATTACATCTTTGCTCATTCTTTTCGCTTTCCCGGCCATTACGGTAGGGCTTGTCGAATTGATGTTCGACCGGATTTTTAGCGGCGCTTTCTTCGATGTGGCGAAGGGCGGTAACCCGGTGCTTTGGGAACACCTTTTCTGGATTTTCGGGCACCCCGAAGTTTACATCTTGATTTTGCCGGCGTTCGGTATCATTTCGGATATCGTGTCGACGTTCTCGAAAAAGCGTTTGTTCGGATATAGCTCCATGGTATTCGCTACAGCTCTTATCGGATTTTTGGGCTTCATGGTATGGGCCCACCATATGTTTACGACAGGGATCGGTCCCGTTGGGGATGCAATCTTCGGGGTTGCTACGATGGCGATCGCGGTACCGACAGGGGTTAAAATCTTTAACTGGCTGTTCACGCTGTGGGGCGGTCAAATCCGCTTTACAACGGCTAACATTTTTGCAACGGCATTTATTCCGACGTTCGTTATGGGTGGTGTTACCGGGGTTATGCTTGCCGTACCGGCAGCTGACTTCCAATATCACGATACGTACTTCGTCGTAGCTCACTTCCACTACGTTATCGTCGGCGGTCTTGTCCTCGCGTTGTTCGCAGCTTCGTACTACTGGTGGCCGAAAATGTTCGGCCGCATGCTGAACGAGACGCTTGGTAAAATTCATTTCTGGACTTTCTTTATCGGGTTTCATATGACGTTCTTCCCGCAGCACTTCTTGGGCTTGATGGGGATGCCTCGCCGCGTGTTTACGTATCAGCCGGGCGTCGGGCTTGAACAAGGGAACTTTATCAGTACCATCGGCGCGTTCCTGATGGGGATCGGTACGATCGTCTTCCTGATCAACTGTTTCTCTTCGTTGAGAAAACCGATATCGGCCCCGGCAGATCCGTGGGATGCTCGTACGCTGGAATGGACGATTCCTTCGCCGCCGCCGGAGTACAACTTCAAGCAAACTCCGCTTGTTCGCGGATATGATGCATTCTGGAAAGAAAAAATGGCAGGCAACAAAGAAATGACGCCGGCCGAACCGATCGGTTCGATTCACATGCCGTCGCCTTCGATTCTGCCGTTCCTGATGTCCGTCGGCTTGTTCATTGCCGGATATGGATTTATGTATCACACGTATATTGTCAGCATCCTCGGTATCGGTATGACGTTAATCTGCATGTTCTTCCGTTCGGTGTATGATGATCACGGTTTCCATATCGAGCCGGAGGAGTTAAACGATAAGGGGGCGAAGGCATGAGTGCAGCACATCATGAAGCGGGCGGCGCTTTGCCACCTCACGCAGAAACGGCAACATTAGAAGGCAAAAATAAAGTTATGGGCTTCTGGCTGTTCCTTGGCGGCGAGTGCGTACTGTTCGGTTCGCTCTTCGCCTCCTACATCGCACTGCGCAATCAGGTGCCGGACGGCCCGACGGCTCAGCATTTGTTCTCGCTTGATTTGGTCGGTATATCGACGTTTATCCTGCTTACCAGTTCTTTGACCAGCGTGTTCGCCACGATGGCGCTGCACCGCAATCAGTTCCAAAAGCTTCAAGCTTGGATGGCTGTTACCGTATTGCTCGGCCTCGCTTTCTTGGGCCTTGAAATTTACGAGTTCGTACACTACGTCAATGAAGGTCATACGTTCTCGAAAAGCGCGTTCGCTACCTCCTTCTATACGTTGGTAGGCTTTCACGGAGCTCACGTGGCTTTCGGTGTTCTGTGGATTTCGCTTTTGATCATCAACGGCTTCAAAAAAGGCTTGACTGTAGTTACGGCGCCCAAATATTACGTCGCCGGCTTATACTGGCACTTTATCGACGTCATTTGGGTATTCATCTTTACGGTCGTATACCTGATGGGGAAGGTGGGTCCATAAATGAGCAACCAACACCATTCGTCGTCTGCCGGTGATCGTCATCGTTTGGAAGGTCCGAAGAATCACTACTTATCGTACATTATCTCCATCGTGCTCACGATGCTGGCATTTGCCGTCGTGCTGTACGGCGGGTTGGACCGTTCGTTTATCTTGTTCTTTATCGTCGGCTTGGCGATTGTTCAGATTATATTTCAATTGGCTTACTGGATGCACATGAAAGATCGGGGGCACTTATTCCCGATTATGGGATTGGCATTCGGCGCGTTTATCGCATTAACCGCGGTCATCATGGCCGTATATTGGGTTTGGTGGTAGGATAGAGGAGAGAGGAGGCTGCGTTACGTAGGCCCCTCTCTTTTGCGTAACGGCAGACATTTTCACCGTTTCGACACAATTCCCGGCGCAAGAACCGGGTTGGGAAAGGAGCATAATCGTCTTGGACCCTACGATGTCCCATGGAGGGCACGAAACCGGCCCTACGTTTGCAGCATTATGGAGCCCCGGTTTTTTGCTGCTGTTGATTGTTGTCGGTGTATTATATACGCTTGCGGTAGGCCGCTGGCGTAAAGACTTTGCGGATAGCGAACCCGTCGCATTGAAACAAAAGCTGTGGTTCTGGCTCGGACTGGCTTTGTGGTACGCGGCGGAAGGCAGCCCGCTTTCCTATTACGGCCATCACTACTTTTTCAGCGTCCATATGTTCCAGCAGTCGATTCTGTATCTGGTCATGCCTCCGTGTTTGCTGCTCGGTCTGCCGGGGTGGCTGCTGCGCCCCGTGTTAAAAGGCGAGACATCCAAACGGGTCATGCGATTCTTGACGAATCCGCTGCTGTCGCTGTTTCTGTTTAACTTCATTTTCTCTATGTATCACATTCCGATGATCATGGATGCTTTAATGGCCAACGCTGCAGCGTTGTTCATTTACAAAATCTTTTTCCTGCTGGCCGCCTTCCAAATGTGGTTCCCGGTGTTTTGCCCGCTGCCGGAATACAACACGATGTCCGAGATGAAACGGATGGCGTACATTTTCGTAAACGGGATTTTGCTGACACCGGCCTGTGCTTTGATTATTTTCGCCAGAGATCCGATGTACGCGATGTACTCGGCCGTTCCGGAGCAGCTCTTGCTGCTGCCGATGCTCGACGATCAGCAGTTGGGCGGCGTCATCATGAAGATCGTGCAGGAAATTGTATACGGTTTGGCTTTGGGCTTTACCTTCTTCCGTTGGTATCGGAGGGAGCGTAAGCAGGACGACGAGCTGCCCGATGAGCCTTATTTTCCGGCAGGAAGCGCCAATCGGGCCTAATTGGCAAGCTGGAATGTTTATTGCAAAGTGAACGGGTGGGGTACACGTGAAAATAGCGATTTTGCCAACGATCAGTACGTCTTTTATTGTAATAAGCGCTATCTTTGTCGCGTTCGGCTGGTACCATATTGTGAAGGGGAACCGGGAAACGCACCAAAAGCTGATGCTCTGGGGCGCAGGATTTGCGCTGGCGTTCTTTCTGATTTATGCCAGCCGTACGATCTTTGTCGGCAATACGTCTTTCGGCGGACCGGAGAACTTGAAGCTGGCTTATCATCTGTTTTTGTTTTTCCATATTACGCTCGCAACGCTCGCAGGTGTATTCGGCATTGTGACGCTGCTGCATGCGTTCAATAAGAGGTTTGCCAAGCATCGCAAAATCGGCCGTTGGACGGCAGTCATGTGGCTGCTGACGGCGCCGACGGGTGTGGCCGTGTACATTTTGCTTTATCTATTGTACCCGGGCGGGGATACGAAGTCGATGATTGATGCGATTTTAGGGCTGTAGATCGTTGCTAACTAAGAAGAGGCTGTTTGCCGAGTGGTAATGCTCGGGTGAACAGCCTCTTTGCCATGCCGGGAGCGCTTAATAATGCTTGAACCAGATGCCGGCGCATTCGGGAACGGTCGTCCAGCTATTTGCGACGACTTGGGAGGCCAGTTCATCGCCGAAGAAAAAGCGGGTTAGTTCTTCCGCTTCACTCAGGCTCTCGAATGTATAATCCGAGCGGATCCATTGGTGGGTAAAGCCATACTGCCGCTCCAAAGCCGCATAATAGTTCAAAAGAAAATCGGGCGGATTCGGTGTTTCGAAGCCTGTGCCCATCGTTTCGAAGATGATGACGGTTCCGCCGGGACGAAGCACCCGGTTTATTTCAAGCAGGATGCGCTCCAGGTTGGACAACCAGATCGGATCGTTGCTGTTCGCCAAGTAGCCCAGGCTCCAACCGGAAACGATCAAGTCCGCGCTGGCGTCCGGCAGGGGCAGCTCGCGGTGATCCGCGACGACTGTGCGCAAACGGGGACGATCCGTTTCGGCGATGCGCTCCTTCAAGACGTTCAGCATCGCGGCGGATGCATCGGTTGCCGTCAGCGACCGCGCTTGTCCGATCAACACGGACGACAACCTGCCGCTTCCGGCGCCCAGATCGACAATGTCGAGATCTGCGAAAGGTTTGATGGACTGCACGATGTGCGCCAATTCGGGTTGCTTGCTGATTAAGCGGTGGTAACGCCCAGCTTGCTCGGCATAAATTTGATCATGATTCGGCATAAGTACCTCTCCTTCATCGTATGTCGTTGCACCGATAGCGTACACCTTTCCGTTACGTGAAGGTCAAGGGGGAACCAAACCCGATTGTGCATTTATACGCTTAGACTGGATCGGACTCTTTTAGAGAGGGTTTGAACAGCCGTTCCGTCCGGGCATAAAGCTCAAGCAGCCGATTGCGGTCGATGAGATTGGCTTTGTGCTCGAAGGTCACGTGAAACCGTTCGTTCCGCTGTGCTAGGTAGGCGAGATAGGCGTAGGCGTTTCCGAAGCCGTCGTCATCGTCTTGCTCCGGCAGAACGGGAAGATGATGAATGAACCGGTCCGTTTCGTACCGGACGTTGCTGTAATGGACCAAATAAACATACGGCGCCACGACTTCGAGCCAGCGCATCGGCTCGACATTGTGAAATGCTCTTGCGGAAATATCCAGCCGGGACGTATCCACGACTAGTCCGATCTCCGGGTGCTCCCGGAACATCGTCGTAAGCAGTTCCTCATGCTCTCCCCAAAAATCATGCTCCAATATGATACGTTGTCCACAGCGGTGTTGAAGGTTGCAAAGCGTATCGAACAATCGAAGGGAGATTTCCCTAAGCTGAGCCGCATCGATCTGATCTGCATCATAGCGTTCGCCCGGCTTCGGCATGTTGGAGTAAATCTGCTTTGTTTCCAACGGGAATATCGGCACAAAAGGATAATGGAACAAATTATAATCGGCGCCATATTCCGCTGCTGTACGGACTTCACGTTCTACGCGGCGCAAGGCTTCTTCCCGCTCCTCGCGGTCTATGGATGTGATCCGCGGGAGCCGTACGGCTATCCGCCGAAAACCGGCGTATGAATGCCAAAGGAAAGACCCTTCTCTTTACAGATATTCGTTGTATACAATAAGCTTTCGTTATCGCGATACTGGCAAATTTCAATGCCGCCAATCGCATCGGAACCGAAACGTTCCATATCCTCTTCGCTGAATGCATTCCACATGCCAATCTGCAATCTTCTTCGGTTCATGCCCCGATCCCCTTATGAATGATAGAATGATAGGTTCTACATATTTTACCATCCCCCGAAGTTGTTTCCCAATCACCTGATAAAAATGGCCTTCACCGTTGAGAGTTTTTTTTAATATAATGACGTAGATTTTGGGGTGAACAATGGATTTGCGAAAGTTTCCTTTGGACAAAAAAGTTTTCCATGTACAAAACTATTCCGTTAAGTATATAATGGGGAATAATGGAATCGAGCGGAGATTAAAATGACGAAAGACAGGCAGGTGTAAACGAACCGTGAACATTCAAAGCTTATATCAAGAGGATCGCTCGACCCGCAGAGCACTTCTCATCTTGTTAAAGAAGCGGGGCAAAATCAGCATTCAGGAAGCGGCGGAGCAGCTAGGCATATCGGGGGTAGCCGTTCGGCGACATATTCACGAACTGCAAAAGGATCAATATGTGCAGACGAATATTCAACGCCAAAGTGCTGGGAGACCGACTTATTTATACAGCCTTACGGAAAAGGCAGGCACTTTGTTTGCGAATGGCTACGACGCGTTAGTCAATGATTTGATCGACGAAGTGAAGGATAAATTCGGGACTAGCCAAGTCAGCCGCTTGTTCGACCGGCGGAAAGAGAAATGGCTGCGGAAGCATGAGGATTCGTTTCAAGGTCTTGATTTGGAAAAGCGGGTAGAGAGGTTGGCCCGGCTGCAGGAGCAGGAAGGGTATATGGTCAAGGTAGAAAAGAGAGGGGACGGAACGATCGTCTTAGAGGAAGCGAACTGCCCGATCTATCAGGTGGCTGTCCGCTACCGGCAGGCTTGCCAATGCGAGCTGTCGTTGTTTCAAGCATTGCTTGCCGTGCCCGTTGTGCGCACGGAATGCATGGCCGAAGGCGGGCGGAGGTGCCAGTATATGATCAACTCGGGTCAGGCTTAGACTTGGAAGCGGAAGAGGAGGGCAGCAAATGGACGATACGATGAAGGGCCGCCCCGACCCGGAGACCATTACAGTGACGGACGACCGGTTGATTCCGGTCGTGGCTGCGCTGATGAATTTGACGGAAAGCTGGAAAGCGGAGCTGAACAAAGGCGCCGTTAGCCTTCCGATGGCCGTACAGATCGGAAAGAAGCTAAGCCATGAGCGGCAGCAGGCCTTGCTTGAGTTTTGGGAGGATGCCCGCTTGCCCGACAAATATATGAGCAGGGTGCTCCACGCCTTCGCCCGGAATATGCCCGAGTGGGCGGTGCATCAGGTGATCCGGATTTTCCGTCTCACGGAGAAGATCAAAGCTTCGATGGTCATGCTGAACGATTGGATGGAGCGGTTCGATGCACTTCACGAACGGTTCGAGCACGAATTCTGGGAAGGGGAGTGGCCTGGGGCGGAGGAGGAGCTGGCGCCGTATCTCGATAGGCTGGAAGCGGAATTTCAGGAGCTGTATCGGCAAGCATCGGACGAGAAAAAGTCGTATAACCGGCATTATGGAGACAACTCGTCGGACTCTGCGAGGGATTCTGCGAGAACGGCGGGGCCAAGCAGGGGACCGGTGTCTTTTCCGACGGTGATCGGCGCTGCGGACGATGCCTCGCCCAAGGAACTGAAGCAGCGCTACCGGACGTTAATGAAAAAGCTTCACCCCGATCACGGAGGCAGCGCTTATTTGTTCGATTGGGTCAAGCAAGCGCACGACAACTACATGCAGGGCAAATCAAGGTTATAAGAAAAGCTTCTTGTCGGTGAAATGATAAAACGGTTCAGCTTCGCTGAAAACTTATACATTCTATCATTATGACAAAAAGACCTGCTGTCACGCAGCAGATTCTTGGTTGTTGAGAAACTCTAGAAGTAGAAAAACTCAGATAAATAGAGGTGGGGTATATCCCGTAAGAGTTTACGTCCGCCTTTGAAACCCGTGAAAATACCGCTAATTCTAATCAAGTTCACGGGTAGATAGGGGGGTCCCCGGAAAGTAATCGGAATAAGCTTCCAAGTGTTACTTCACTTTCTGGGGGAGGGCAGCGGTTGGAGGGATATACCCCACCGGCGTATGCAGAGAATTTCTACGCGAAGCGGATTTCCCAACAAGCTCAGACCTGCTGTAACGGCAGCAGGTCCCGTTTAACACCGCTTTAAGCAAACGCGAGCCGTCGTCTGGCGAGTCCGGTCAAGAAGTACAGCAGGACGTGCAGGCTTATGCGCGACGTCCGGTCGCGCGTATCCCGGCTCGGGTCCACACAGACCATGTCCATGCCGATGACGCGGTTCCACTCCCCGAGCAGCTCGGCGCAGGTGAACAGGTCCACCGGCGAGAGGCCGCCGGGTCCGATCGCCGGCACGCCGGGGACGTCGGCTTGGTCCAGCACGTCGATATCGAACGTGACGTAGACGGAATCCGTCTTGGCGGCAAGCTCGCGGATCGTCCGTTCCAGAATCGGCTTGATGCCTTCCTCCCGGACTTGCCTTGCCGTATAAAGCGTAATGCCCTGCTGCTCGGCGAAGTCGCGGTACGCTTTGGAGTTCGCGAAGCTGCGCAGCCCGATATTCACGATATCCTCGCCTCGGATGACACTGTTCTCCACCAAACTGCGGATGGGGGTTCCATTCGATCTGCCGCCGTAGGCTGTATCCCGGACATCGAGATGGGCGTCGAACTGGATCAGCCCGATGCGTTCTTTGCGCACACTCTGAATGCCTGTCAGCGCCGGGAATGTAATCGAGTGGTCGCCGCCCACCAGACACGGGATCGTGGAAGGAAGCTGCTGCGAAATTTCTTGAAACGCCTGTTCGATATTACGGTGGCACTGCGGGATGTCGGTGACGTGCATGCCGACATCTCCGAGGTCGCCGACTTGCAAGCTGCTCAGGTCCAGATCCGCTTCGAAGTTATACGTCGTAAAGGCGCTGAACAGCTGTCTTAGCGTAGCGGGATGCAAATGGGCGCCCGAAAAGCTGATCGAGCTTTTCGACAGGGGAGCCCCGACGATTGCGGCGTCGAGCGGGCGCTGCCCGTCCCATTCCGTAATCCAGTCGCAGAGACGGGTCACATGCGGGTCGCCTGCGCCTGGGGTAAATACTACGCCGGGCCGCTGCAGATGAGTGAATTTGTGCATGACGGTTCTTTTTCTCCTTCGTTCGATTTTACGCTCTTCCTTACTTGCTTTCGAGCACTTGGCTCAGGAACATTTGGGTACGCGGGTGCGTCGGCTTCGTGAAAATTTCGGACGGCTTGCCTTCCTCGATAATGACGCCGCCGTCCATCACGACGACGTGGTCCGCGACGTCCCGGGCGAAGCCCATCTCGTGCGTGACGATGACCATGGTCATGCCTTCCTTCGCCAAGGTGCGCATGACCTGCAGCACCTCGCCGACCGTCTCCGGGTCCAGCGCGGAGGTCGGCTCGTCGAACAGCATCACCTTCGGCTTCATGGCGAGCGCGCGGGCGATGGCGACCCGCTGCTTTTGTCCGCCGGACAGGCTGGATGGACGGGCTTCTGCCTTGTCCTGCAGGCCGACCTTGCGCAGCAGCTCGCGCGCCAATTGTTCGGCATCTTCCTTGTTCATCCCCCGCAGCGAGGTCGGAGCCATCGTAATGTTGTGCAGCACCGACTTGTGCGGGAACAGGTTGAACGATTGAAACACCATGCCGACATCCTGACGGACGGCATTCAGGTCCTTCTGCAGCATTTCAACGGACAGGCCGGCTTGTCCTTGCATGGGAATGCGGCCGATTGGCTTGCCTTCGATGACGACGCTGCCTTTATCATACGTTTCCAGATAGTTGATGCAGCGCAGCAGCGTGCTTTTGCCCGAGCCCGACGGCCCGAGAATGACGACGACCTCCCCTTGCTGTACCTGAAGATCGACGCCGCGCAGCACATGGTTGCTGCCGAACGACTTGTGAATCCCGTTTATTCGTATCATCGCATATCATCCCCCGTCCCGAGACGTCTTTCCAGCACCAGGCCGATAAACCCGATCAGGTTGTTGACCAAATAGTAAAGAATCGCGATAGCCAGCAAAAACTCGATCGTTTTGTACGTGTCGGCAATCAGCAGGTTCGCCTGCCGGAACAGCTCGACGACCGTAATCGTCGACAGCAGGGAGGAGTTTTTCGTGAGCGAGATGAACTCGTTGGTCATCGGCGCCAGCATGCGGATCACCGCCTGCGGGATCACGATTTTGCGCATCGTCTGCGCATAGGAGAAGCCGAGGGAACGCCCGGCCTCCATCTGCCCCTTGTCGATCGATTGAATGGCTCCGCGGATGACCTGGGAAGCGTACGCCCCGCTGTACATGCCCAGGGCGACGACGCCGGATACCCATGGAACCGTATCGATGCCGAACACGATCGGCAGTCCGTAATAGAGCAGGAACAGCTGCACCAGCAGCGGGGTGCCCCGGAACCAGGACAGATAAGCGAGCGATACGTATTTCCATGGCTTGAACTTGGACATTTGTCCGAACGAAATGAACGCCCCGATGATCAGGCTGAGCGCAAACCCGCCCAGCGTATAAATGACCGTATACCATAACGATTGCAGCAGCAGCCGGATATTCTGCCACTCGCCAAGGACGCTGAAGTCAAAATGCTGCATAGTTTCCCTCCTAATCGCGAGCTAAGCTGCCGGTTCGGTTATTCGAACCATTTCTTAACAATTTCATTGTATTTGCCGCTGTCTTTGACCTTCTTGACCGCATCGTTGATAGCCTTCACGAATTCCGGGTTATCCTTGCGGATGCCGTAGCCGTAGTACTCTTCCGTGAGCGTTTGGGGCAGGACTTTGACCGTGCCTTTTTCTTTGGCGTAAGCTTTGGCGGCCGGGAATCCCGTAATGACCGCGTCGGCCTTGCCGGTTTCCAGCTCCAGGAACATCTCCGTGTTTTTCTCTACTTTGACCAGCTCGATGTTCTTGTGGCTTTCTTCCACGAATTTGACCGATTTCGTGCCGATTTGCACCGCCGCTTTTTTTCCGGTCAGATCGTCGAAGCCTTTTATCGTCTCGTTGTCTTTCTTCACCATGATCGAAAGGCCGCCCGGAAAATACGAATCGGAGAAGTCGATCGTCTTCTTGCGCTCGTCGGTAATATACATCGCCGAGACGATGAGATCGAACTTCTTCGCCTGAAGCCCCGGAATGAGCCCTTTGAACTCGGTGTCCACGAATTCGACTTTGTCGGCGCCCAGCTCTTTGGCCACCGCACGGATCAGCTCGATGTCGAAGCCTTCGAATTGATCGCCGGATTTGTACTCGAACGGCTTGAAAGTGGCGTCCGTTCCGACCGTAAGCGTTTTCGTCTTGGCGATTTTAGAAAGGATTTCGTTGCTGCTCGCAGCCGCCGCCGGAGCTTGCTGTCCTGCCGAAGCGTCGGGCTTGCTGCCGCACGCCGAAACCATAAGCGTCAACATACAGATTACTGCCAAATAAACCGGTTTTTTTGTTTTGAACATCATTGTATAATTCCCCCTGCATATCGTTTTGTCGTTACGCTTTTTCTATAAGCAAATATCGTGCCAATAGGTTTTCGGCAGAGCGAGCGGCAGGAGGGCTTGGCTTGGATTGGGGGAAGTAGCGGGTGAAGATGGGAGGGCCATGGAACGGAAAAGCGGCGAGCTGGGCGGAAAGTCGGCAGGCAGGCGAGGACCGGTAAAGTAGGCGGTGGGCAGGAGAAAATCGATGAAGTAGAGCGGCAGGCGGATGCAGCGGAAGAACGGTGTACAGTTTTGAAAGAGCGGCGGAAATTGCCGGGGCGGCGAAATCTGCCGGGCGGTTTTTGCCGCCCGGTCCTTATTCGGCGCGATAACGGGCCAGCTTGTCACGCAGCGTGCGCTCTCCGATGCCGAGCGTCTCCGCCGTCTTGCGCCGGTTGCCGTCCATCGCTTGGAGCGTGGACAGAATGACCTTGCGCTCGATCGCGTCCATCGTTTCTCCGACGTAAACGGGTACAAGCTTGCTTTCGGCGGGCTGCGCCGGCTTCGTCTGCAGATCTCCGGGCAGATCGCTAACCGTCACCCGGTCGCCGTCGGCCAGCGCAATCGAGCGTTCGATGATGTTCTGCAGCTCCCGCACGTTGCCGGGAAACGGATAGTCCAGCAGCAGTTGAAGCGCATCCGGCTCGATGCCTTTGATTTGCTTCGACATGCGCTCGTTGATTTTGTTGATGAAGTGCTGAATCAGCGAAGAGATATCTTCTTGCCGATCACGCAGCGGCGGCAGCAGGATCGGAATGACGTTCAGCCGGTAGTACAAGTCCTCCCGGAACTTGCCCTGCTGAATTTCCTTCTTCAAATCCCGGTTCGTGGCCGCAATAATCCGCACGTCGATTGCGATTTCCTTCTGCCCGCCGATCCGCATGATCGCTTTCTCCTGAAGCACGCGGAGCAACTTGCTCTGGAGCCCGATGTCGAGCTCGCCGATTTCGTCCAGAAAAAGCGTGCCGCCGTTGGCCGTTTCGAAAATGCCCGTTTTTCGGGCTACGGCGCCGGTAAAGGCTCCCTTCTCATAGCCGAACAGCTCCGACTCGATCAGATTGGCGGGGATGGCGGCGCAGTTGATCGTCGAGAACACCTGCTTCTGCCGGTCGCCGGCAAAATGAATCGCGCGCGCCACCAGCTCCTTGCCCGTACCGCTTTCGCCCATGATCAGGACGCTGGAGTCGATGTTCTTGACCTTGTCGATCAGCGAGAAGACGTTCTGCATCTGCGCGCTGTGCCCGATCAAGCCGTGCACGTCGTAGGCTTTTTGAATCTCTTCGTTCAGCCATTCGACCCGCGATTGCAGTTGAAACTGCTCCATCGCTTTTTCGAGCAGCACTTTCAGCTCGTGGATATCGATCGGCTTGGCAGCGTAATAGAATGCGCCTTGCCGCATCGCTTCCACCGCCGACGGGATGCTGCCGTACGCCGTCATGATGATGACGACCGTCCGGGGGGAGATGCTGCGGATTTGCTTCAGCACCTCGATGCCGTCGCGCATCCCGAGCCGCAGGTCGAGCAGGGCGATCGTGAAGGCGACGTGGGAGAACAGGGCGATAGCCTCGTCGGGGTCGGTGGACGCATAAACCTCGTAATCGTCTTCCAAAATAAACGAAAGCGATTTGCAGATCGAAATTTCGTCGTCCAGTATAAGCAGGTTCGGTTTAGGCATGCTCGTCTTCCTCCAATTGGCTCGGTAGTTTCAATACGATTCGGGTTCCGGCTCCTTTTTCGCTCGTCACTTCGATTTCCCCGCGGTTATCCCGCACCAGCTGGTAGCAGATCGACAGCCCGAGCCCGACGCCCCCGGCCTTTTTGGTGAAGAACGGCTCGAATATTTTCGGCAAATCGTCCGCATCGATCCCTTCCCCGGTATCCTCCACCTCTAGAATGACGAATGGCTGCCGCTCCTGCGCGGCGATGCGGAGCGTTCCGCCGCCCGGCATCGCGTCGATGGCGTTGCGGATCAGGTTGATCAGCACCTGCTTGATTTGCTGGGCATCCGCCCACACGTACGCGGAATCCGGCACATCGAGCTGTACGACAATGCGTCTTTCCTCGAAGAGATTATGAAAAAACAAAGCGACGGCCCGTACCGGCTCCTCCAGCTTGAACAGCGTTTTCTCGGGTGGCTTCTCGCGGGCGAAGTCCAGCAGCTCCGTCACGATCCGGTTCAGCCGCATCACTTCCTCGGTGACGTGCATCGTGAAAAATTCGCGGTACTCCTTGTTGTCGTACTTGAAGGGCAGCGCTTGGGAATACGACAAAATCGAAGTGATCGGATTGCGGATTTCATGGGCGATGCCTGCGACCAATTGGCCGAGCGATTGCAGCCGATCCCGCCGAGCCAGTTCGTCCAGCGTCTTCTTGTAGGCGTCCAGCCGCTTCTTCAATTCCCGCTTGAGCGTGAAGTTCCACCATAGGATCAGCAGCAGAACGGCGGCCGTAATGACGAGTCCCGCCACGACATAAGATAGCAGCTCCTTCAGCCGCGGAGCGGACGGATAAATATATTCGCCGAACCATTTTCGTTCGATTTTGGCATAGGTGCCGTTCGATTTCAACTCGCGCAGCCCGTGGTTGATCTCGCCGAGCAGCGCTTCGTTCTTCTTGAGCACGACAAGGCCGTAGTCCGTCGGGGCGATCGGATCGCCGACCAGCTTCACCTGGTCCTGTTGGCGGTTTTTTTGCAGCACGTACTGGCCGGTAATCTGGTTGCCGATAAAGGCGTCCACTTGCCCGCCGAGCAGAAGCCGGATCGCTTCCTCCTGATTTTCCGCCGCGAGCACGGTGGCGTTCGGAATGCGCTGCATCGCTTCGCTGCTGATGTCGCCTTCCTGCACGGCGATTTTACGGTTCTGCAGGTCGGTCAGCGAATGGACGGAATACGAGTCCTTCCGTACGAAGATGCCCTGCGAGCTTGTAAAATACGGCTCGGAGAAGCGGTAGCTCTGAGCCCGCTCCTGACTGTACTTCATCCCTTGAATGGCATCCACCTTGCCGCTTTCCAGCGCTTTGATCGCTTCGCTCCAGGGCATCGGATAAAATTCGAACGAAATGCCGGTTTCGAGCGAGAGCGCATTCAACATATCGACGTTAAACCCCTGAAACGTGCCGTTGGCGACAAATTCGAACGGCGGAAAATTGTTGTCTCCGGCGACACGCATCACCTTGCGCGGCTCCGAAGGAACGATATCGACTGCGGCGGCTCCGGGGAGCATGACGGATAGGAGCAGGACGGAGAGTATCGGAATAAAGGCAATAAATCTGACAAGCTTCATAGATGTTCGATCCTTTCTGCCGAGAGGGGGTCAAAGTGCGGCGAATAAATGGCCGCTGCGCGAGCGGATCATTCTTCCGATCGCTCTTGTCCCCGGATTCTTAAATTGGATAACACCTTCAGCGGTTAGAATCCGGGGACAAAGGCGACCGCTTACGCTTCTCCAGAACGATTCCGCTCGCTCCGCTGTTATTCGCCGGGCTTTTACCTAGTATTATATCTCCAAAAGCGGTTCATCGATCAAGTTTCTTCATTTCGTCCACTGGATCTTTAATAATTCCACTTTTGGAAGCGCTATGTTTTCCATACAATGGGATGCAAGGATGCGCTTTCATGGAATATGGAGCGTTTCCGAATCCTCTGAAGGGCGGAGGGGGATGCCCGGACTCGATGCCGGACAATCCGAAATTAATACCAAACGGGAGGAACACGATGAAAAAACGATGGACCGGTCTTCTACTGTTCATGTTCTCATGCCTGGTGTTTGCCGCGGGCGCTCAAGCGGCGCAGCCGCACTCATCCTACTGGTTCCCGGAGGATCTGCTCCGTTGGACGCCGCAGGGTGACAAGGACGCGGAGTTCAACCGCAGCACGATTGCTTTACAGGACCGCTTCACAGGATATCAGGTTAACAAGCAAGCTACGGTCGAGCCTAAAGTGGCAGCGCTTTCGGCGATGAACCGGCAAACCAGCGGCGTGCCGTCGCAAGGGTCGGAGAAGTTCGACGTGAATACGTTCGGCTATTGGGCTTACGTCGACAAACTCGTCTATTGGGGCGGATCGTCGGGCGAAGGCATCATCGTGCCGCCGAGCGCGGACGTGACGGATGCGGCCCATAAGAACGGCGTTCCGGTACTGGGCACCGTCTTTTTCCCGCCGAGCGTATACGGAGGCAAGTTCGAATGGGTAAAACAGACGATTCGGCAAAACCCGGACGGCACGTTCCCGGTAGCGGATAAGCTGCTCGAAGTGGCGAATTATTACGGCTTCGACGGCTGGTTTATTAACCAGGAGACGGAAGGCGCTACGCCGGAAGATGCCGCGACGATGCAAAAGTTCCTCGCTTACCTGCAAGCGAAGAAGCCGGCAGGGATGCAGATCATGTGGTACGATTCGATGACATCCAGCGGATCGATCGATTGGCAGAACGCGCTGACGGACCGCAACCAAATGTTCCTGCAGCAGGGCAGCGAACGCCGCTCCGACAGCATGTTCCTGAATTTCTGGTGGCGATCGCTGGAGCCGTCCGCGAGCAAGGCCAAGAGCCTGGGCCGCAGCCCGTACGAGCTGTTCACGGGCATCGATGTCGAAGCGAAGGGCTACGATACGAAAATTAGCTGGAACGCGATCTTTCCCGAGGGCAAGAAAGCGGTTACGTCGCTCGGCATTTATCGCCCGGACTGGGCATTCAACTCGTCGGAAAATCAAGAGCAATTTTACGCGAAGGAAAATAAATTCTGGGTCGGCCCGACCGGCAATCCGGCCAATACGTCCGGCACGGCGGATTGGAAGGGCATCGCGCACTATGTCGTAGAACAGTCGTCGGTGAACGACCTGCCGTTTACGACGAATTTCAATACGGGCAACGGGCAGCTGTTCGCCGTGAACGGGGAAGTCGTGCGGACGACGCCGTGGAATAACCGGAGCCTGCAGGATGTGCTGCCGACCTGGCGCTGGATTACGGAAAGCAAAGGGGAAGCGCTGAAGCCGAGCTTCGACTTCACGACCGCTTATTACGGCGGCAGCTCCTTGAAGCTGGCGGGAACGCTCAGCCCTCAGAACGCTACAAATCTTAAGCTGTACAAGACGGACCTGCTCGTAGAGCAGAACACGAAGCTGTCGTTTACCTTCAAGACGCAGACGAAGCACGCGGACTTGAAGGTGGGACTGTCGTTCGCCGATCAGCCTGATAAGTTCGTATTCCTCGACGCGGGCGGCCTGCATCCCGGAACGTGGGATACGCAGACGTTCAATCTGAATCCGTACCGCGGCAAGCGGATCGCCGCCATCTCTCTGTATGCGGACGCGAAGCAGACGATTTCGGACTTCTCGGTCAACATCGGGCAGCTTTCCGTCTATAACGCAAAAGACGATCCGAACCCGGTACCCGAGGTACGCGGCTTGAATGTGAAGGAAGCGGAGTTCAAGGACGGCATCTACAGTGATGCCCGGTTGGAATGGTCGGCGACGGACCGTCCGGTCCGCTATTTCGAGGTGTACCGGGTGAAGCCGGACGGCAGCAAAGAGCTGCTCGGCGTCACTCCGAACCGGGTGTACTACGTGCCGATGCTGCGCCGGATCGGACCGGAAGCGCAGACGAAGCTGGAAGTTGTCGCTCTCAGCGCAGACGGACGGCGCGGCAAAGCGGCGCAGACCGTGGTGACCTGGCCGGCGTATCCGAAGCCGGTAGCGGCGTTCGCGGCGGATAAGACGCTCGTCGCGCCGGGACAGCCGGTGACGTTCATCGACCAATCGTCCGAGGTGACGGAGCAGCGGGTATGGTCGTTCCCGGGCGGAACGCCGTCCACAAGCACCGAGAAGCAGCCGGTCGTCACCTATGCCGTCGAAGGAACGTACAGTGTGACGCTGACGGCGAAGAACTCGGTAGGCGATAGCACCGTGACCAAGGAAGCATTCATCACGGTGACCAAGGACGCTGCCGGCGGGGTGAAAAATCTCGCGCTGAACAAGCAGGCGACGGCGGACGGCGCTTGCGGACCGAACGAAGCGGCGGCCTACGCCTTCGACGGCAAGGTGACGGGCAACAGCAAGTGGTGCGCGCTCGGCAGCGGGCCGCACTGGTTGTCTGTCGATCTGGGCGCGAGCTACACGATCAGCGAGTTTGTGGTGAAGCATGCGGAAGCGGGCGGTGAAGCGGCCGCGTTCAATACCCGCGACTTCCACATTCAAGTGAGCAACGACGGCAGTACTTGGAGCGACGTCGTTCAGGTTCAAGGCAATACGGCCGCGGAGAGCAAGCATCCGATCGCGCTGACGAAGGCGAGATACGTGAAGCTGACGATCGATAAAGCCACGCAAGGCGGCGATACGGCCGCTCGTATTTACGAGTTCGAAGTGAACGGATTGGCAAAATAGCACGGAGGCCGCTTGTCTCTCTTATCTGCGGATAAGGAGACAGGCGGTCTTTTTGCCCCTTTCCGAATACGACGCTGTCCGGAGCCGCGAAGGCCGAAAACGATATTACCGGACGGCCGCGAATACATATAGCTTACGGGAAAAATCGGATACAGAGGGAGGCGCAGCATGGTTTCGGGGGTCCGAACGTTTTACAAAAATCATATCGAGAAGAAGCTGTTCAACAAAATTTTGCTGCTGTATTCGCTCATTATCGTCGTCTCCTTGACGGCGCTCGCCGTTCTGATTTACCGCAATGCCGCCGAGCAATCGACGCGCAAGGAGCTGGAAGCGGCGAAGCAGGTGCTGGAGCGGGCGACGCACGAAGTGGAGCGCAGGTATGAGGCCGGTCAGCAGATGGTGTTCCAATTGTACAAGGACGAACGGCTGCTTCGGGACGTGCTGTTTTTTCTCAACAACGATTTTTCCGATTATCTCCGTTACCGGTTGGATCGTTTTGCGGACAATGCCGGTTTTGTCGACAAAAACATGGATTCGTATTTCCAGTCACTAACTTTTGACCGGGAAATTCAGACGATCTGGCTGTACAGCAGCGTCAAGGGCTTCCTGTACGCGTACCGCGGGCTGGAGGAACAGGGCTTCGTCTATCCGGGGCCGGAAAATCCTAAATATGCCGAGCCGATCCGCCGTATCCGCCAGACCAAGTCCTTTGCGCCGCCGCCATCGTTCGAGCCGGCAACGGACGGGGACCGCAATCGCATGTTTACGATGGCTAACGACATTAACGATCCGATCACCTTGCAAAATCACGGTACCCTGCTTGTCGATTGGAAATGGACCGGCATGGACCGGATCGTGCAGAACGACCGGAGCGATTTCAAGGGGGAGCTGCTTCTGCTGACGGCGGACGGGACCGTGCTGTACGACTCCTCCCGGCGCTATACGGGGCAGAGCTACCCGTACATGCACGCCCTGCGGGACCAATCGGACCCGGTCGCGCTGGACGAGCCGGCCTATGTGCAGCTGAAGACGTTGAACCAAGGCGGCGTCGTGCTCGCCAGCATCGTGCCGGTAACGAAGGTAAGCGAAGGGCTTCAGGGGATGAAGCGAACGGTGATCGTAGGCACGGGCTTATGTGTGGCCGCCGCCGTGCTGCTGTCTTATTTGCTGATGATCAATTTCTCGCGCCGTACGCAGACGGTCATTCGCGCCATGCGCAAGCTGCAGGACGGGGATCTCTCGGTTCGCGTAACCGTGCAGAAGGAAGACGAGCTGTTCCACATCGCCACCAGCTTCAACAAAATGTGCGAAACGCTGCAGGAGCACATCCAGCGGGTATACTTGTCCGAGATCAAGCAGCGGCAGGCGGAGCTGCTGGCGCTGCAGGCGCAGATCCAGCCCCATTTTCTGTATAACACGCTGGAGGCAATACGGCTTAAAGCGGTGATGGACGGCAACCGGGATGTCGGGGATATGATCTACAGCTTGGGAGCACTGTTCCAGAATCTGATCAAGCACGAGACGATGGTGACCGTTCAGGACGAGGTCCAGCTGTGCCGGTTATATTTGAACCTGCTGCGGGCCCGCTATCCGAACCGGTTCGACTATGAGATTGCGGTCGACGAAGCCGTGGGCCGCTGTGCGATTCTGAAGCTGACGCTCCAGCCGATCGTCGAAAACTGCATCCGCCATGCCTTCCACGGCGCCGCTCCGGACGGCCGGGAGCGGCGGATCGTCATCCGCGGCTGGGCCGAAGGCTCCGACGTCCGCATCACCGTTGCCGACAACGGCTCGGGCATCGTGCCCGAACGGCTGGCGCAGCTTCAGCGAGATTTGGCGCATCCGCCTTCGCCGTCCGGTGCGTCCATCGGCCTGACGAACGTGAACGAGCGGCTGAAGCACAGCTTCGGGGAAGCGTACGGCTTGCAGATCGACAGCCGTTCCGGCGAAGGGGCGACAGTGACCATAACGATTCCGGGAAGCGTAAGGGGGAACGAGTATGTATCGCGTATTTCTGGTTGACGACGAGCCGTTCATTATGGAGGGGCTCGCTTATTTGATCGACTGGGAGCGGCACGGGCTGCAGATTGTCGGCAAGGCCGGGGACGGGGCGGAAGCGCTCGAAGCTTTGGCCGGCGAGCCGATCGATATTTTGATTACCGACATCCAGATGCCCCATATGAACGGCCTGGAGCTGATTCGCAGCGTAAGAGCGATGCAGCCCGACGTAAAATTCATTATTTTAAGCGGGTACAACGATTTCGACTATGTGAAAGAAGGCGTCACGCTCGGCATCGAAAATTATTTGCTGAAGCCGGTCAATACGGAAGAATTGATCCGGACGCTGACCGGCACCGTTGCCAAGATCGAGCAGTCCGTTTACAAGGAAGAGAGCATTAAGCGCCATCTGGAAATCATCCGCGACAATCTCCTGTACCGCTGGGTCACGGCGGCCATCGAGCCGGAGGAGCTGAGAAACCGCGAGGAGCTGCTCGGCATCCGGCTGGGCCTGCCGGGGTATGTCGTGGGCATCGTCAAGCTGTTATTCGATCAAGAGCAGGCGGAGACCGCCGAAGTGTCGTCCCGGGCGGAGACGATTGCCGCCGTAAGGACGTATTGCCAGCGGACGGCGCAGTCTTACGGCCCGGAGCAGGCCGTGTTCGCCGATCTCGAAGGCGATCTTGTGCTGCTCGCGGGGCTGAACGACGGCGATGCGGAGCGGACCGGCTTCGTCCGCTTCATGGCGGAGCTGCAAGCCGAAATCCGCGAGCGGTGGAGCCTGCCGCTGCTGGTGACGGTCGGCGAAGCGTCCAAGGGCGAGGCGTCCGCCCATCGCAGTTACCGCACCGCCAAGCGGATGCAGGACTACTATGTGCTCGCGCCGCACGATGGGCCGCTTGTCTACGAAGCGCCTACTCTAACCGCAGCGGCGGAACCTGCGGCGCCTGCGCAGGCAGAGCTGGCCCATTTCTGCAAGCTGCTGTCGGCCGGGAAGAAGGATGAGGCGCTCGCTTGGGTTGGGGAAGCGTTCGCGCGTCTTCGGGAGACGGAGGGGCTTGCGCCGTCCGATGTCCAGAACACGGCGATGGCCGTGCTTGCGGCCGCCGTTCATCATGCGAATCTGGTGCGGCAGGAGCACGAAGGCGGCATTGGCGATTACAAGCACTTGTTCTCGCAGGTCGTCAAGCCGCAGACGATGCAGGAGCTGGAGGAGCTGGTCGAGCGCTTCGTCGACCGTGTGCTTTTCGCGTCCGATGCGGCGGAGCGGGAGTACAGCCCCGTCATCCGGCAGGTGCTGCGCGAGGTCGAGCGCCGCTATGGGGATGAGCTGTCTTTGAAGACGCTAAGCCAGGCCTTTCATATGAACCCGGTTTATTTGGGCCAGCTTTTCCATAAGGAGACGGGAGAGACGTTCTCCGATTACGTGAACAAGTACCGGCTTGCCCAAGCGAAGGCGCTGCTCGTCGAATCGAATCTGAAAACGAGCGACATTTCTGTCCGGGTCGGGTATACGGATACGAGCTATTTTTACAAGCAGTTCCGCAAATATTACGGCTTCTCGCCGACGGAATACCGCAATTGGAGCAAGCTGGGAGACTGATGAAAACGTTTCTTTAGTTTCTCCACCCGTTCTAAAGTTTCTTAACTTTCTGCCGCGCTCCGCATTGGGTAAAGTTAGAAAAGAAAGCGATGTATGCGTTTTCTGAAATGGAGCTTGCGGACGCAAAAGAACGGGGGTGAAAAGCTTGTGGGAACCATTGGACGTACACTCAAGAAGCTAAACCGCAACAAAACCTTTTTGCTCATGGTGCTGCCGGGAGCCCTCTATTTCCTGCTGTTCAGCTATTTGCCGATGCCGGGGGCGATCATTGCCTTCAAGGAATACCGCTTCGACCGGGACGGCTTTCTGGCGAGCATATGGCGGAGCAAGTGGACCGGCTTCAAAAACTTCGAATTTTTGTTTCAATCCGAAGACGCTTACATCATCGTGCGCAATACGCTGCTGTACAATTTTGCGTTTATCGTGCTGGGCACGGTTTTATCGGTGATTATGGCCGTTATTTTGCATGAAATCGTCAACCGCCGGTGGGCGAAAATTTACCAGACCGGCATGTTCCTGCCTTACTTTTTGTCCTGGGTTATCGTCAGTTATTTCTTGTTCAGCTTCCTGAGCGTGGATCGCGGGGTGCTGAATCAGGCGTTGACGGCGCTCGGCATGGAGCGCGTCTCCTGGTATGCGGAGCCGGCCTACTGGCCTTACATTCTCGTATTTGTCAACCTGTGGAAGGGTGTCGGTTATTCCAGCGTCGTCTACCTGGCGGCCATCATCGGCATCGACAAGTCGTATTACGAAGCCGCGATGATCGACGGCGCAGGCAAATGGCAGCAAATTTGGAGCATTACCCTGCCCTTTATCCGGCCGATGATCATCATTCTGACGGTATTGGCGATTGGCGGCATTTTCCGCGCGGACTTCGGCTTGTTCTATCAGGTGCCGCGCAATACGGGCGCGCTGTTCCCTGTGACCAACGTCATCGATACGTACGTATACCGGGGACTGAAGGTGACGGGCAATATCGGCATGAGCACGGCGGCCGGGCTGTATCAATCGGTGGTCGGACTCGTTCTGGTGCTGGTGACCAACGCCGTCGTGAAGCGGATCAACAAAGAGAACGCTTTATTTTAAACACTCGACGAAAAGGAAGGGGGGAGTCGGCTTGCCAAGTCAGAATGCGCCTACCGCTGTCATGCGGAAGAAGAGCCGGGACTTTACGAAGCTGTCGCCGTTCTGGAACGGCGTATGCCACGCGATCGCCGGCGGGTTTGCCATTGCCTGCGTATTTCCGTTCATCTTCGTCGTCATCATCTCGCTGACAGACGAGCAAGCGTTGGCGAACAACGGCTATCAGGTGTTTCCGGAGATGTGGAGCTTCGAGGCGTACCGGTACCTTTTTCGAACCGGAGGTCAGCTGTTCCGGTCCTATGGGGTGACGCTCTTCGTCACCATCGTCGGAACGCTGCTCAGCGTGCTGACTGTCGCACTGTACGCTTATGCGCTGTCCAGAAACAATTTCGCGTACCGGAACGCCTTTGCGTTTTTCGCTTTTTTCACGATGCTGTTTAACGGCGGGCTGGTGCCTTCCTACATCGTGACGACGCAGGTGCTGCATTTGAAGGATACGATATGGGCGCTTATTTTGCCCACGTGCGTCAGCGCTTTCTCGATCTTGATCATGCGCACGTTTTTCAAGCAGATGGTGCCCGATGCGATCATCGAGTCCGGCCGGATCGACGGGGCGGGCGAATGGAAGGTGTTCACGCATCTGGTGCTGCCCATCTCGCTGCCGGGGCTGGCGACGATCGGTCTGTTCAGCACGCTCGGCTATTGGAACGATTGGTTCAATGCGCTGCTGTACATCGACAGCCCGAATCTGATTCCGCTGCAGTCGCTGCTGATGAAGATCGAGAGCAACATTCAGTTTATCGTGCAAAACTCCAGTCTCAGCGACGCCACCCAGCGTTTCGAAATCGCCAAGTCGCTGCCGCAGGAATCGTCAAGAATGGCCATGGTCGTCCTGGCCACCGGTCCGATCGTGCTCGCATATCCGTTCTTCCAACGGTATTTCGTGCAGGGCCTGACGATCGGAGCGGTCAAAGAATAATATTGTACTAGGAGGAACGCCGCATGTTCAAACGAAAACGACTCGCCGCCGGGCTCGCCTCGGTGCTGATGCTGTCCGCGCTGGCCGCCGGCTGCTCCGGCGGTGCAGGTAACCCTGCCCAAGAAGGAGCGGGCGCCGGAAAAGCGGACGGCCAGCCCGTCGAGCTGATCTGGTACACGATCGGCGGACCGCAAAAGGATGCCGACAAAGTGATGGAGGCCGTCAGCAAATATACGAAAGAGAAAATCAACGCCACCGTGAAAATGAAGATGATCGATTGGGGCGACTACTCGCAGAAGATGCAGGTCATCTCCGTATCCGGCGAGCCTTACGACATCGCGTTTACGAGCTCGTGGGCTTTCGACTACGTGCAGAATGCCCGCAAAGGGGCGTTTTACGAGATGGACGGCCTGCTGGACAAATACGGGCAGGGCATCAAAAAGGCCGTACACCCTTCGTTCCTCGAAGGTTCCAAGGTGAACGGACACAACTACGGGGTACCGACCAACAAGGAGCTGCCTGCGCAGGCGGTATGGCGGTTCAACAAACAATACATTGACAAATACAAGCTGGACCTCTCGAACGTCAGTTCGTTGGAAAGTCTGGAGCCGCTGCTCAAGACGATGAAGGAAAACGAACCGGGCGTATACCCGATTCCAAGCAACGTCGATCCGTTCGTTCCGTTCGATTTCGTCGTACAGGGCATCCCGTTCGGGGTACGGCTCGATACGCAGGATTACAAGATCGTCAACGTATTCGAGACGCCCGAGTACCGGCAAATGAGTGAAACGATGCGCAAATATTACAAGGCGGGCTATTTACCGCCCGACGTTGCGACCAAAACGGGCAACGATCACGAGAAAACCGGCAAATGGCTCGTCGACAAAGCGCATACGGTCCCGTTTGCGGACAATTTATGGTCGGAAGGCTTCAAATACGAGATCGTATCGAAGCCGATTCACGAGCCGATCGTGTTCAACTGGTCGGTGACCGGCTCCATGATGTCGATTTCCGCGAATTCCAAGCATCCCGAGAAAGCGATGGAGTTTTTGAACCTGTTGAATTCCGACGCGCACTTGCGGAATCTGGTGAACTACGGCCTCGAAGGCACGCACTATAAAAAAGTTTCCGAGGGCGTCATCGAGATGATCCCGGATTCCGGTTACTCCATGCCGTCGTTTACGCTTGGCAACATGTTCCTGTTGAACCGGTTCCCCAAGGACCCGTCCGACAAGTGGGAGCAGTACGACAAGTTCAACAAATCGGCCAAAAACGCGCCGCTGCTCGGCTTCCAGTTCGACTCCTCGAAGGTGGAGAACGAGCTTGCCGCCGTCAAGAGCGTGTCGGAGGAGTTCAAGAAAGCGCTGGAGACCGGCTCTGTCGAGCCGTCGGAGGTGCTGCCCAAAGCGATCGACAAGCTGAAAGCCGCAGGAATCAACAAGGTGATGGACGAGGCGCAGAAGCAGCTCGACGCGTGGAGAGCGAAGAAATAAATGTAGAGAATGGCCGTCTCTGACGCAGGCATTTTGCGCGGGGGCGGCTTTTTTGGGAGCTGTCGCGAGCTTCTTCCCCGTTTCCGGAAGGGAAGAGGGAGGCGTATCCCGCGCAGGGGCGACGGAGGCGGGCGCGGACTCGAACGCGGCATCTGGCACGGACCAAACATGGAGCAGGCGAGCCTTGACCAGGCCAAGCTTGAAAATAAAGGAACCACGATGCGTTAAGCTGAATGCGGGGAAGTTCTTCCGAGCATAGCGGAACAGAGATCATTTAAGCGTGTCGAAAAATGTTTGTGCCTGCCGGAACGGGGGCTATAGAGCACCAGGGATTCGCTATTCTTGTGCACATTGGCAAATTCGAGGGGATAGGGCATCACAGTTCCTCTAATTTCTGATTCGGCTCGCGGAAGGGACTGCCCCAACGTCTCCGGCGAGCCCCGCAATGTCTCGGCATAAAAAAAGCTCCGGCCCCCTTGATAAGGGGAGAACCGGAGCTTTCGATAAAGATTACTTCAACGCGCTTCCGCCGAAGACGAAGCGGTATTCCCAATGCTTTCCCGCAATCGAGTCGATGCGTACGCCGCCCGATGCTTTCGAAAACGTATGCAGTATTTTACCGTCACCGAGGTAAATGCCCACATGCGAGATACGCTGATTCGACTTGTCCGACGGGTAGGCCGACGCTTTCGTTCCTTTGTAATCCATGAAGAACATCAGATCGCCCGGCTTCAGATTGCGCCAGTTGGTTGTCGTGCCGCCGAGAGACTTGACATAAGCGGCTTGTCCGCGCGAGTCGCTGGGCAGCGTGATGCCTGCGCCTTCCTTGAACGCCTGGCGGGTGAAGTCGGAGCAATCGAACGTGCTGGTGTTCGAACGGTTGGAGCCGAATTCGTAGGGAGTGCCCATATATTTTTTGCCTGCGGCAATAACCTTGTTAACGAGCTCACTGCTATTGCCCGTACTCGGTTTGGACGTACTGCCGCTACTGGACGAGCCTCCGGTATTGGACGTGCTGCCGCTATTAGACGTGCTTCCGCCGGAACCGTCGGTGCGGACGTATTTGCTGCTTGTGGAGATATAGCCGACTCTGCCTTGATCGTCGCGAACTTTATACCAATAATTATTAACCTTATCGAGAATGTCTACTTTTTCACCTGTTTTTAGAAGACCGTAGGTGGCTGATCCCGTATTCGGCGCCTTGCGGAAATTCACGCCGCTGACAATCGTGGCATCCGACGCGGCAAGGGCGTGTTCGGCTGTCAAAGCTCCGACGCTGAACGTGACGGTAGTGGCGAGTAACAGTGCGGTAAGTTGCTTTTTCAAGTGGAAATCCCTCCTGCAGTTCTAGTTGTTTTATGTACAAGCCCGGGAATCCATGGACGGAAAACGTCCGATTCCACAAGCTGGGACACCATTTGACAATGTCCGGCCGCCGCCCCACAATGAAAGCAGGACATTTGACGAGAGAACGGTGAGCAAACAATGGAAACGTGGACATGGGGGCCATTCATCCTGCAAAAAAGCATGCTGGTCGTCATTGTGGCAGTTGCGGCGGGTTACGTCATTTCGAGGCTGCGGTTAAAAGGTTCTTCCATCAGAGGAACGTTCGGCGCGATCGTATCGAACGCGCTTCTTATATGGGTGGTCAACTGGAAGCTAAGTGTCGTTGTCTTCGACCCGGGGAGCGTGCTGTCCAATCCGATGTCGCTGCTCTATTTCAGCGGCGGCGACAAAGGCGTCTGGCTGGCGACGCTGCTGTCCGGCATCTATGTATGGTTGAGCGCCAAAAAGGCAAAATTGAATGCAGCCGTTTATATGGATTCGGTGCTTGTCTCGGTTATTGGGGGGTATGCCGTCTACGCGGCGCTGATTTTTGTTACGGAAGAGGAGAGCCGCATCACTTGGGGACTCAAGGCACTGCTTGCGGCGGGTCTAACGGCATTCTGGCTCGTATCCAAAGCGAAGAGGGAATGGCAGCCCCTTCTCCAGCGGACGGTCGTCTTCGTCGTCGGATATGCGCTGATCACGTCGCTGGCCGTCAATGTGTGGGATAAGCCTTCGACAGGTACGGTGGAAGCGGGGGCGAATATCGGTCTCAAAATCGGACAGCAGGCGCCGGACTTCGAGCTGCAATTGCTTGGCGGCCAAACGGTCAAGCTGTCCGACTACCGGGGACGGACGGTCGTGCTCAATTTCTGGGCGACGTGGTGTCCGCCGTGCCAGGCGGAAATGCCGCATATGCAGCAGGTGCATACGGAGCAGGAGAGCAATGGCGTGACGATTCTCGGCGTCAACGCTACGTCGACGGAGGTCAGCGAGCCGGTCGTGCGCGCATGGGTCAAGGAATGGGGGCTTACGTTCCCGATCGTGCTGGACCGTCAAGGCGAAGTCGGCAAGGCGTACCGTGTGAACGCTTATCCGGCGACGTTCGTCATCGACGCGCAAGGTACGATCCGGGAGAAGCATCCCGGGCCGATGAATAAGGAGATGCTGGAGCAAGCCATCGGGAAAGCGAAGAAGAGCGGGTGAAAAAAGAATTTAATAGGGGATTATAGAGTTTTTCATTTGCGCGAAAAATAAATGTCGTGATAACATGTGATTATTGCAGGTCATATTACTAGGTTCGATACATCATTTTATATAAAAGGAAGGATATCAGCATGGCACAGACGAGTATTATCTTGCGTGTGGAGTTAGACCACGAGAAGGTCACGTTCGGGGATGTAGCCGCCGCAATCAGCAAATCCGGAGGAGACATCACTTCGATCGACGTGATTCGGCCGGGTAAGGATTCCTCCATCCGGGACATCACTGTGGATGTTGCGGAATCCGTGGAATCGCAAGTGGTGGAAGCGCTAAAGCAGCACGAAGGCATCAAGCTGATCAACGTCTCCGACCGCACGTTCCTTGTGCATCTGGGCGGCAAAGTGTCCGTTCAGCCGAACCTTCCGATCAAAAACCGCGACGACTTGTCCCGGGTCTATACGCCGGGGGTTGCGCGGGTATGTACGGCAATTCACGAAAATCCGAAAAAAGCGTATTCGCTGACAATCAAACGGAATACCGTAGCGGTCATTTCCGACGGGACCGCCGTGCTCGGTCTGGGCGATATCGGTCCGCATGCGGCCGCGCCGGTCATGGAAGGGAAAGCGATGCTGTTCAAGCAGCTCGCAGGCGTCGACGCATTCCCGATCTGTCTCGATACGAAGGATACGGAAGAAATCATCCGCACGATCAAGGCGATCAGCCCGATCTTCGGCGGCATTAACCTGGAAGACATCAGCTCGCCGCGCTGCTTCGAGATCGAGAGCCGGCTTAACGAAGAGCTCGACATCCCGGTATTCCATGACGATCAGCACGGCACGGCCGTCGTCGTTATCGCGGGTCTGCTCAACGCGCTTAAGGTTGTCGGCAAGCGGATCGAGAATGTGCGCGTCGTCGTGAACGGCATCGGCGCGGCAGGCGTATCCATCTGCAAAATGCTGCTGGCCGCAGGCGTTACGAAGCTGGTGCCGGTCGACCGCGAGGGCGCGATTGTCCGCGGCGGCACCTACGAGTATCCGATGTGGCAGTGGCTGGCCGAGCAGCCGCAGGTGGAAGCCGAGTCGGGCACGCTGAAAGAAGTGATCCGCGGCGCGGACGTCTTCATCGGCGTATCCCGCGGCGGCCTCTTGAACGGACAAGACGTCCAAGCCATGGCGCCGGACAGCATCGTCTTCGCGATGGCGAATCCGACGCCGGAGATCGCCCCGGAAGAAGCGCTGCCGCATGTGCGCGTATTTGCTACCGGCCGGAGCGACTATCCGAACCAGATTAACAACGTTCTGGTATTCCCGGGCATTTTCCGCGGGGCGCTCGACTGCCGGGCCCGCAACATCAACGAGCCGATGAAGCTTGCGGCCGCACGCGCCATCGCCTCCGTCGTTACAGATGCGGAACTGAACGAGCAGTACATTATTCCGAGTATTTTCAACGAGCATGTCGTGAAGAAAGTTCGCCACGCGATTATCGAAGCGGCGATCTTGACCGGCACCGCCCGCCGGATTCCGCCGGATTTCCGGTAAGAACGGGCAGGAGCGAACGGCAGCACCATAAGATAGTCGATCATAGCGAAAGAAGCGAGTTCCTCAATACGGGGACTCGCTTCTTTTTTGTGGCCCGCTTTCTGCGTTCGAGCCGATTACAGCCTGCTTACCTCTGCGCGGCTTACGCTCCGTTCTGCTTCTTGCGGTATTCTCCCGGCGTCATGCCGGAGTAGCGCTTGAACATGCGGATGAACGAATTGACGTTCTGATAGCCGAGCCGCAGCGTGATATCCTGGATTTTCAGCTCGAGATCGAGCAACAGCTCTTGCGCGTGACGGATGCGCACATGATGCAGGTAATCGCTGAAATTCATCCCGCTCTTCTCCTTGAAATACGTCGATACATACCCTCGGGAGAGATTCAGCTTGTCGGCGATCAGATCGAGCGAGACGTCCTCGCTCAAATGCTCCTCCGTGTACCGCTTCACGAACTCGATCACCGGGTCTTTGTTCTCGCTGGAGGCGGCGATAGCCCCGGCCGCTTGGCCGAGCAGGCGCTCCAGCAGCGACTGCGCCTCCGCGTAGGTGAAGCACTGCTCGATGTCCGCGAGCAGCTCCCGCTCGGCGGGCATCGCCTGCGGCGGCAGCCCCGCCGCTTCGACGGCCTTCAGCGCCAGACCCGCGGTCTGCTGCAGAAACCGCCGCAGCTCCGGGACCGTCGCTTCACGCCCGCGCAGCGCCTCAAGCTGCTGCAGAGTCCACTGGCGCAGCGGCTCGAAGCTGCCGGAGCGCACCTTCGTCTGCAGCTCCTGCTCCTGCATCGCCGTCAGCCGGTACGGCAGGCGAACCGCCGATTGGCGGATGATCTGCGTCTCCTCCAGCGGCTGGCGCTCTCCCGCAAGCATCAGCGCCCGCTCGTAAGCGGCGGCGAACTCCGACGCCGGCAGAGAGGGCCCACTGACTGCAATCGTAAAGTGGCACCAATCCTTGTCGTAGTCGAACACTTCCTTCAAGCCGGCCAGACAATCGTCTGCAACCGGCTGCCCGTGCTCGCTGAACGCCAGCGTCAGGATTTGATCCTTGTCGATCTGGAACGTCAGTGCATCCGAATGAGAGCGCTTTACATAAGATTCGATATATTCCCGGATGAAGTAGGTCGCCCGCTCGCGTTCGAGGCTCGTCTCCTCCATAAACCGCGGCAAGAAACGAAGCTGGAACAAGATCAGCGTGAACGGCTTTTGAATAAACGACGTATCGTTCAAATCCGGATGCTTCGTATGAATCTGCTTCAGCTTGTCGGTAAACGCGTAATACCGCAGCAGCGAATTTTTGTCCGACAGATCCCGGTGCATCCTGCCGATCTGCTCACCGATCAGTTCGAATTCGCGGATGCGGAAATCGGCGGACGCTCCCGGATCGTTGTATTGATGGACCGTGCGGAGCAGCCGCTGAACCGGATAGTTCAAGCGCACGCTGAACAGCACCGACGTGACGACGCTGATCCCGATCGTGACGGCGAGCAGCGAGATCAGAATCAGATTGAGCCGCAGCAGTTCGGACGAGATGCTTTCAATCGGCACCATCGTGACGTAGCGAAACCCGGTGTGCTTTCCTTTTTGTTGGAACAAATAATGATCCCCGAGCTTCGTCTCGCTCGCGTCTTCCGTAAACGCCGGCAGCTTGGCCGCAGCAGCCGCGTCCGGATCGGAGGCGTAAATCAGCTTCTGCCGCTCGTCCAGAATGAAGAACGGGTTATCCAGCGAATAATGCAGCGTCCGCGCCATCTTGTCGCCGTCCAGGAAGACGAGAAAAAGCACGTCGCGGTACAGCGCATTTTTGACCGAGACCGGAATGAGCCGCCCGAGGTCCTGCTCCAGATTCATATATTTCTGCGAAAATGCGGCCGCCGGGTGAATGCGGTAAAAATACGGCTCTGCGAACTGTCCCCTCCAATAATCGGGTGGGTAGGCGGGCGATCGGTAAAACTTACCGAACATGTCCTCCACGCGGCTTGTCCCTTCTTTTTCCAGCACGAAGTCTCCGTTTTTGAAATAAAACACGATATTTTCATAAAACATGAGCGGATTGGCCATCAGCGCCTTAATTTCCGCGTGCAGGTTGACCGTCTTCTCAGACCCTGCTGTTTGCGGCAGCTGGCGAAGCACGTTCAGATTAGCGGTCAGCTCGTTGTTCTGGTTCAGGCTGAGCAGCATATCGATCGTCAGCTTGAAATGCGTTTCGTAGCTTTCCATCGTGTGCTTCATATTCAGGCTGTTGTATTTCACGATTTCGTCGTGGATTTTGCCCTTGAGATAAAGAAACGACCCGAAGTTGAAGGCGGCCAGCAGCAGGATGATAGCAAGAAAACTCACAAGCAGCCGGGCAAACAAGGAATTCGTCCTCCACTTCTCCGGCCAGGCGATGCGCATGGATGGCCCTCCTTTTTCGTGCTGCGAAACTATGTCTCAATTATAAAGGCTCGATTGATCCGATCCCAATACTCATTTTTTCAGGTTCGTATGCATCCTGTCACATTTCCGAACAAAAGTCGATCCCCCGGCAATCTGGAGGATTTCGCGGCGGCCGGCCGCTTGCTATGCTAACGCTGACACCGGAGCTTAGGCAGGGCAAGCCGGCAAACTACCGAGACAGAGGGGATGAGTATGGGAATGGAGGAGACGGCGGGAATGAAGCTGGCGGCCCGTCAGCCGGCAGCGTATACGAATAAAAAATTAAGCAGCCGCGCTATCCGGACGTGGCACCGGACCAAATATTTGTGGCTGCTGTTTTTACCGTGCTTGATTTATTTTCTGGTGTTCCGCTACGCTCCGATGTTCGGGCTGATCATCACGTTTCAAAATTATAACGTGTTCAAAGGCATTTGGGCGAGCGAATGGGTCGGCTTCAAATATTACGAGATGTTTTTGAGCAACCCCGATTTTTTCAAGCTGCTGCGCAATACGTTTTTGCTCGGGCTGTATAAGCTGGTGTTCGGGTTTCCGGCGCCGATCCTTCTCGCCCTCATGCTGCACGAACTGAAAAATGCCGTGTTCAAACGGTTCGTACAGACTGTCAGCTATTTGCCACACTTCATCTCGAACGTCATTGTAGCCAGCATGGTCATCATGTTTCTGTCGCCGACAGGCGGCGTGATCAACCACTGGATTCGCGCGCTCGGCTTCGAGCAGGTCAACTTCATGATGGAGCCCGGCATGTTCCGCTCGATCTACGTGCTGTCGGAAATTTGGCAGCATATCGGGTGGGAGACGATCATCTATCTCGCTGCGCTGACCTCAGTGGACCCCGGGCTGTATGAGGCCGCCGGCATCGACGGAGCGGGACGCTGGAGCAAAATGTGGCATGTCACGCTGCCCGGCATCGCACCGGCGATTGTAATCGTATTCATTCTGAACGTGGGCAAAGTGCTGGAGATCGGCTTTGAAAAAGTGTTTCTCATGTATAATCCCGCGGTGTACGAGACAGCGGACATTATCGGCACTTATGTATACCGGGTCGGGCTCGTTCAAGGCAACTTCAGCTACGCCTCGGCCATCGACCTGTTCATGGGGGTCATCAGCCTGATCTTCATCTGCTCGGCGAATTACATCAGCCGCAAACTCAGCGAGCACAGCCTATGGTAGGAGGGGGAAGCATGCGCAAATGGAGCTGGTTCGACGCGGTTAATATCGTGCTGCTGCTCGGGGTGGCGGCGGCCACGCTGTATCCGTTCGTGTACATGGCGGCCGTATCGCTGAGCAAAGACATTTACGTGATGAAAAACGAAGTGTTCCTTTGGCCCAAAGGGTTCAATCTCAACATGTACGCGGTCGTCTTCCGCGACAAGCAGATTTGGAGCGCGTACGGCAATACGATTTTGTACGTGACCTTGGGTACGGCCGTATCGCTCGTCGTCACGTCCATGGGCGCCTACGCGCTGTCCCGCAAGGATATGGTGTTCCAACGGGGCTTTACGCTCATGATCGTGTTCACGATGTTTTTCAGCGGCGGGATGATTCCGACGTTTCTCGTCGTCCGCGAGCTCGGACTCGTCGATACGATCTGGGCGATGGTGCTCCCGGGGGCGGTCAACACGTGGAACCTGATCATCATGCGGACGTTTTTCAGCGGTATGCCGAAGGAGCTTGAGGAGTCGGGCCGGATGGACGGTCTGACCGATATCGGCGTCTTCGTGCGGATCGTGCTGCCGCTGTCCAAAGCGGTGTTCGCGACCATCGGCTTGTTCTACGCGGTGGCGCTGTGGAACAATTTTTACTTACCGCTGCTGTACCTGCGCCAGCCCGACTTGTTCCCGCTGCAGGTGCTGCTGCGCAACCTGATTCTTGCGGGAGCGGTCAATTCCGGCGAAGTGACCAGCATTGGAGGTGATAACCTGATCGTCGAAGATTCGCTCAAATTCGCCACTATCATGGTATCGACCGTACCGATTTTGCTCATCTATCCGTTCATCCAGAAGTATTTCGTCAAGGGCGTCATGATCGGGGCGGTAAAAGGGTAACGGCCATCGTGCGGCGAATGGTAAGGCCAAGAAAGCCCAAATAGCACGGCTGACATTATACGCACACAAAGGGGAGGAAGCTTTTCCATGAAAAAAAGTGCGCTTCTCACGCTCGCTGCAATCCTTGCGATCACGGCCGCCGGCTGCAGCGGTTCGGAATCGGGCAAACCGCCGGCGGCGGACGCCGAAGGGGGCCAACAGCCACCCGGGAAAAAAACGTTCACCACACTGCTGGACAATAACGCGACATTCCCGTACAGCAAGGACTGGCCGATCTGGAAGATGATCGAGGAGAAGACGGGCGCCCGCCTGGAGGTGCAGCTGCCCTCCGGCAAATTGAGCGATTCGCTCAGCCTGGTCGTCGCCTCCGGGAATATGCCCGACCTTCTTTATATGCCGAACCGGAAGAAGGAATCGAACAAATACGGCCAGCAGGGCGCGCTTGTCAACATTTTGGATCATCTGGACGTCATGCCGAACCTCAAGAAATGGATGGAGAAATACCCGGAGGAGGCAAAGGCAGCCGTGGCGGCGGACGGGAAGATGTACATGTTCCCGAACCAAGGCTTCGGGGAAACGAACCGGATGATCTGGATGTACCGGGAGGACGTGTTCAAAAAGCACAATTTGACGCCGCCGAAAACGTACGACGAGCTGTACATGGTGCTCAAAAAGCTGAAGGAAGCGTATCCGGACAGTTATCCGCTATCGTTCCGGTTCGGGCAAATTCCCGACGAGATGATGGCGCACTTCACGACTAATTTCCAGACCGGCGAAGATGTCTATTACGATTTCGACGCCAAAGCGTGGAAATACGGCCCAACCGAAGACAACTACAAGAAAATGCTCGAAACGTTCCATCAATTCAACAAGGAAGGCCTGATCCAGCCTGATTTTCTGACGGTGCAGACGAAGCAGTGGCAGGACATGATGTCCACGAACAAGTCGTTTATTACGATCGACTACATCAGCCGGATCGACTTCTTCAACAACGCGATGCGTAAGGAGAACCCGCAGTACAACCTGCAGTTTATGGCTCCGCCGGCGGGGATGGCAGGTGGCAAACAGTACAACCCGTATATGCATTTTCTGGAAGGCGGTCTGACCGTATCGTCCACCTCCAAGAGAGTGAAGGACGTCATGAAGTACATGGATTTCTTCTACAGCGAAGAAGGGCGTACGTTGGCCAGCTGGGGGAAGGAAGGCGAAACGTATGTGACGGACGGCGGCAAAAAGAAGTTCAAGCCGGAGTTCACCGACCTGACCGAAATGCGCAAGAAGACGGGGCTCGCCACGAGCGGTACGTACACGTGGATCGATTTCGACTCGCATCTGTCGCTGTTTACCCCCGATCTGCAAAAAGCGTATCAGGAGGCGCGGCAGTACGATCCTCCGGCGATGCAGCCGAGACCGGCCTTCACGGAGAAAGAGCTGGAAACGCTGTCGGTGACGGGGGAAGCGGTCAAGAAATACCGAGAGGAAAGCTTCGCCAAGTTTGTGACCGGCTCCCGGAATTTGGCCGAGTGGGACAAATATGTGCAAGAGCTGAACGGGCTCGGGACGCAAAAGCTGGTCGATCTGTACAAGCAAGCATACCAGCGGCTCGATGCGGCTGCGCCCAAAAAATAATTCGCTTTAAACGATGGAGGAGAATCCGATGAAACGCAATATTCGATTTGCTCTGGTCGGCACGGGCGTTATCGCCGTGAATCACGCGAAAGCGATTGCCGCGCATCCCGAAGCGGAGCTTGTCGCGATCGCCGAGAAGGATGCCGACCGCGGCAGGGCGTTCGCCGCCGAACACGGCATCGGTCAAGTGTTCGGCGATTACGAGCGGATGCTGAAGCAGGACGACATCGACGTCATCTGCGTCTGCGTGCCGAGCGGACTGCATGGCGACGTGACGATTGCGGCTGCGCAGGCGGGCAAGCACGTGCTCTGCGAGAAGCCGCTCGAAATCCGGCGGGAGAAAATGGACGAGATGATCGCTGCGTGCCGCAAGCACGGCGTCAAATTGGGTACCGTCTTCCAGAAGCGGACGACGCAGCAGGCGGCCATCGTCGGGCGGGCGATCCGCGAAGGCAAGCTCGGCAAGCTGGTGCTCGGCGACGTGTACATGAAATATTACCGCAGCCCCGAATATTACCGCAGCGCAGATTGGCGGGGCACCTGGGCGGTCGACGGCGGAGGCGCGCTGATGAACCAGGGGGTGCACGGCATCGACCTGCTGCTCTCGCTGATGGGCGATGTCGAATCCGTATTCGCCTACGCCGCTCCGCTGGTGCGCGATATCGAAGTGGAAGATACGGCGGTCGCCACGGTCAAATATAAAAACGGCGCGTTCGGCGTCATTCAAGGCACGACGTCTGTCTATCCGGGCACGGAGATGCGGGCAGAAATTCACGGCGAGCTGGGCTCGATCGTTTTTGCTGACAGCGGGTTTAAAGTATGGAAATTCGCTGGAAGCGATGAGGAAGCGCCGCAGACGGCAGGCCAAGCGGAAGGCAGCAGCGATCCGAGAGCGATTTCCGGCGACGGCCACTATATTCTCGTAGACGACATGATCGGCGCGATCCAGGAAGACCGCGATCCGCTTATTCCGGGCGAGGAGGGCCGCAAGGCGGTCGACCTGATCTTGGCGATCTATGAATCTGCACGAACAAGGCAGGAAGTAAAGCTGTAGCTTTTCGTTTCTTTTGTTTCGGGAAGGCCACTTCACATATAGGAGCTGGTGATCGGGATGTGGAAACGTCGTATTCGCTTGCATTTTACGGTTTGGCTGCTGCTCTTGGGGCTGTGTTCCGTCTTCGGTGCGCCGGGGGGTGTCCCCCGGGCGCTTGCGGCAGCGGTCGTCACCATCGACTCGCCTGCCGACGGCACGCCGGTCGGCTCGGGGACGATACGGATTTCAGGCACGTATCAGGACGTATACGATCTTATTCTGTTGATTGACGGAAAAAGGCAGGCCGAGGTCCGCAAGGAAGACCCGGACGGGGACAACAGCGGCAGCTGGTATTACGATCTGGATACGTCGGCGTTTAACGGTCCGGTTCGGATCATCGCCAAAGGGCTGGATGTTACGACACGCTATGGCGTTTGGAGCCGGACGCTTACGCTGCAAGCGAACAATCCAAACCGGACCGCTCCGCTTGTCCGGATCGTCAATCCGCAGGAAGGGCAGCCGCTGACGGGAACGGTGCCTGTCCAAATATCCGTAGATTCTCCAAACGCGGTGCAGCATGTCTATGTCCGCATGAACGGTGGACCTTGGGAGGCGGCGGAGCGCAATGGGGACCATTATCAATACTTGTGGCAGACGCAGGGCATCGGCGACCGGACGAGCAGCATCGAAGCCAAGGCGGTAGACGACCGCGGCAATACGGGCTTCAGCACGACGACTTATGCACAGGTGGGCGCAGGGACGCACGAGCCGGTCACGGTGGAAAAGCAGGATCGCGCCATGTGGATCTGGGAGCCGGCTTCGTACAATCTGCTGCTGAATCCGGGCTCACGCACCGTGCTCGACGCGATGGCGAAGGATACGGCGACGTTCGGCTCCGATCCGGTAACCGTATTTTATTTCGCCGTAGGTTCTTATGGAGGGATCGATATTCTGGAGGATAATCGGGAGGCGGTCCGTGATTTTCTGACTTGGGCGCATGCCCGAGGGTACCAGGTGTTCGCCTGCATCGCAGGAGGCACGTCGCCGCCGTATATGGGCGCGTATACCGAATATCATCCGCTGGCGCTGCGCCAGCTGGAGAAGATCATCAATTATAACATCGCTTCCCCGGCAGGTGCGCGCTTCGATGGCGTGAACGTCGACATCGAGCCGTACATCTCGCCGGATTTCAAAGCGCAGTATCCTTCGCTTCAGAAGCAGTATTTGGACCTGTCGCAAAAGATGGCGGACCGGCGCAATGCCGCGGGAATCGATCTGCCGATCGGTCCGGCCATACCGAAGTGGTACGACTCGTCGAACGAGTCCAGGAACATCGAATGGAACGGCGCAACGAAATGGCTGTCCGAGCATATTCAGGACATTTCCGATTATATCTCGATCATGGATTACCGCGATACGGCCGACGGGACGGCAGGCATCATTGCAGGCGCAGAAGGCGAAATTGCCTACGCAGCGAAAATTCGCAAGCCGAACTCCGTCGTGATTGGCGTCGAGACGCTCGATATCGCCAATAGCGGCGATCCGGAGACGATCACGTTCCGTGAGGAAGGCCGGACGGCGATGGAAGCGGAGCTCGACAAAGTGTATGCGGCGTTCGAAAACAAGCCGGGCTTTGGCGGCATCGCGATGCACCATTATGATTCGCTGCGTGCCCTGCCGTCGCACTGGGGGCCGGGAGCCGTGTTCTGGCAGCCACCGGCCGATACGGAGCCGCCGTCCGCCGTCTCCCGCAATCCTGTGGCGACCGCAACGGACTACAGCACCGTTCAACTATCCTACGGGATGGCGTTCGACAATACCGAGGTGGACAAATACGTCGTTTACCGGAGCACACAGCCGGGCTTTACAGCCGGAGCCGCGACCGCGGTCGGCACCGCAAGAAGCTTATCCTTCAAAGATACCGGGCTGCTGCCGAATACGACGTACTATTACAAAGTCGCCGCTATGGATGTCCGGGGCAACGTCGGCCCGGCTTCCGTGGAGACGCAGGCGACGACCGGAACGACGGCGCTTAAGCCAATGATCGTCTCGGGGCTACAGGTCGTCCGCAGCGGGAACAGCGAGAGCGCAGCGCTGCAAGTCGTCGACAAGGCGACGGGACAGCCTGTGACGGCGGAAGTGTACGGCCGCTTCACCTATGCTGGCGGCAAGTATACGGGCGGCCTAGCGTCCGGCGGCGCCATCACGCTTGCTTCCGAAGCGCTGCCGCCGGGCGAGCAGGCCGGATTCGAGCCGCGCCGCATCACGGCGGCCGGCTACTATTGGGCGCAAGCGTATGATGCGCCGCATACGGCGGCGCTGTACCCGCGGGTCCGCCTGCAGGCTCTAAGCCTCAGCGCGGGCGTGCTGGAGCCAGCCTTTACACCGGATCGGCTCCAATATACCGTCTCGGTGTCTGCCGATACGTATCGTCTTGCCGTGACGGCCCGCCCGGAGGCGGCGAACGGCGCAGTATTCGTGAACGGAGTGCCGGTGACTCCGGGGGTTCCCGCAGAGGTGGCTTTACAGCCGGGCGCGAATCGCATCACGGTCCGGACCGCCGGACCTGACGGAACGACGGACAGCTATACGATAATCATCAACCGCGCCGCAACCGGCAGCAACATGTTACGTCCGGTTGCCGACGCTTACGTCTTCGAGAACGCTCCGACTGAAAATTACGGGTCCGCCGAGCTGTTGGATATCATCGATGCCCCGAGGGCGGCTGGGGGAGGCGACAGGTTGGCGCTGATGAAATTCAATTTCGGGGCGTACCCGGAGCCTGTGCATTCCGCCAAGCTGTATGTGTACGTTCATGCGGCCTCGGCTGTTGCCGTGCCGATCGCGGTACAGGGGCTGATAACAACGGACAGCTGGAGCGAGGAGACGGTGAATTGGAACAATCGTCCGGGCGGTACGGCGGTAAGCATAGGCACATTGCAGGTCGCGCAAAGCGGCTGGTATTACATCGATGTCACCTCGTTCCTTCAGAGCCGGACGGACGGGATAGCGACATTCCGCTTGGCGGACACCAGTACGAAGAACTCGTTGGTACAGCTTCACTCGAAAGAGCATACGGAGCATCAGCCGTACGTGATTATTAATCCTTAACCCATATCGCGCAAGGCTCGGACTTTTATGTGCAAGCAAGCCCAAGAACAGGAGGCATCTGCAAATGAACTCTGTACTTCGCATTGGCATGATCGGCTTGGATACGTCGCATGCCGTCGATTTTACGGAATTGCTGAACGACCCGAATCATCAGCATCACGTCCCCGGAGCCCGGGTAACGGTGGCGTTTCCGGGCGGCTCGCCCGATTTCGAGCTGAGCGCTGGCCGGGTGGAAGGCTTCACGGAGACGCTGCGGAGCAAACACGGCGTGGATATCGTGGATACGCCGGAATTGGTCGCGGAACGCTGTGACGCAATTCTGCTCGAATCCGTGGACGGGCGGGTGCACCTGGAGCAGTTTCGCCGCATTGCGCCTTACGGCAAGCCCGTGTTTATCGACAAGCCGTTAGCGGTTAGCTCGCGGGATGCCGAAGAAATCGCGCGCGTTGCCGAGCAGCACGGCGTCGAGGTCATGAGCTGCTCCGCCGTCCGCTTCGCGCAAACGTTGACGGAGGCGGTCGCTTCGGAGGAGGGCGGCGCCATCATCGGCGCGGACTGCTACGGTCCGATGGACCTGCAGCCGACACAGCCGGGGCTGTTCTGGTATGGCGTGCATACGGCCGACATGCTGTATGCCGCCATGGGGACCGGCTGCATCCGGGTACAGGCGCATACGAACGATGTCCACGATCTCATCGTCGGCACCTGGGCGGACGGCCGTATTGGCACGATCCGCGGGAACCGCCGGGGCAACCGGAGGTTCGGCGCATGGGTGCACCGCGAGAAGCAGACGTTGTACGCTGACGTCTACGCG
The DNA here is from genome assembly GCF_024158745.1 of Paenibacillus tyrphae. Lineage (GTDB taxonomy): Bacteria > Bacillota > Bacilli > Paenibacillales > NBRC-103111 > Paenibacillus_G > Paenibacillus_G tyrfis_A. Next base: position 69,700 of record NZ_JAMZAW010000024.1, read on the forward strand.
TCTGACAAGCCGTACTATGCGCTGCTGCTCGAAAGCATCGTCGGCTGGTTTGCCGGCGGCCGTCCGGCGGTCGATCTGCGCGAGACGCTGGAGGTCGTCCGCTTCATGGAAGCCGCCAACGAAAGCCGCGTCACGGGACAACCGGTACACTCGGCGTTTCACCGGCATTCGGTCAGGCGGCCGCTGCCCGGGAAGGGGGGAGTCCATCATGACATGGCCGTTTCAGTTGGCTGTGCTGACTGACGAGGTGTCGCAGGATATGGAGGCGGTGATCCGCTTTTGCCGCGACTATAAGCTGGAAGCCGTCGAGCTGCGCTCCGTCGACGATCAGCCGCTCTACAAGCTATCGGACGAGCGGATCGACGCGCTTGCAGCACGGCTGCAGGAGGCGGGCCTGACCGTATGCGGCTTGTCTTCGCCGGTGTTCAAATGCGAACTGGACGACGAGGCGCAAATCGAAGAGCATATCGGCATTCTGAAACGATATGCGGAACTGGCCCGCCGCTTCGGCTGCCGTTATGTCCGGGGCTTCAGCTTCTGGGCGCACGGCCCGTTCGATGAAGCGCTCCCGCGTATCGCGGAGCGGCTGCGAGGAATTGCCGGGATAATGGAAGTGGCAGGGCTTGTCTACGCGCTCGAATTCGACCCCGCCGTCTATGCGACGAACGGCGCCAAAGTACGTCGGCTGCTGGATGCTGTGGCCTCCCCGCACCTTCGGGCGCTGTACGATCCGGGGAACGACTTATGGGACCCGGACGGTGAAGTGCCTTATCCGGACGGCTACGAGCATTTGCACGGGCAGATCTGCCATATTCATTTGAAGGATGCCGTACGGACGGCGGACGGCGTGCAAGGCGTTGCGATCGGGGAGGGCGAGGTGGATTACCGGGCGCTGCTGCAGCGCCTGCTGGCGGACGGCTACAACGGCTATCTGGTCGTCGAGACGCATTACCGCTTGCGCTCGCAACTTACGGAGGAGCAGCTCAAGCGGCCTTCCGGCAGCGCCTTCTCGGAAGGCGGAGAAGAAGCGTCGCGGGAGTGCATGGACAGCTTGATCCGCTTAATGGAGAGCATTCGAACGGCTGCGGAGCAGCGGAGATGATAGCACGCATTACAAAAAGGAGGCATCGGGTTATCGATGCCTCCCTATTTCTGCACGCTTCCATAATGGACTCGTGCTTCTTACGGCAAAAAGCCCGCCTGACTGACCAAAATCCGCTCTTCCGAAAAATGCCGCTTCAGCTGCTCCAGTACTTGCCGGTAGGCATCCCGGTCATACCATGCCTCCAGACCGAGCGACTCGTAAATGCGCCGGATGCCGAGGCGCTCCGTGCGCCGTCCAAGGCTGCCGTCGCCCATGAAGAAGTCGTCGACGACGAGCCGCGTCACGCCGGTATCCCGCAGCGCCTGCGCGAAGCTGTCGCTGCTCGGCAGCACGGGCGAGACGGCCGCTTGCGCGGGCACGCCCGCCTCGACAAGTTTGCGCAGCGCCCGCAGCCGGGCGGGGATCGGGGGCGCTGCGGGCGAGAACGCCTTGCGGATCGGCTCCAGGTCCGTCTCAATCGTGAGGCTGACGCGCACGCGCGTTCCAAGCCGCTGGAGCAGATCGATATCCCGGGTGACGAGCGGGCTGCGCGTTTGCAGCAGCACAAAGTCGGGCGCGTCTCCTTCTGCCATCGTTTCGAGCAGCGAACGGGTCAGCCCGGTCCGGTATTCGACCGGCTGGTACGGGTCCGTGCTGGAAGACATAAAGATGGAGACAGGGCCCTTGCGCTTCGCCCGGACAAGTTCTTTGGCGAGCAGCTCAGCAGCCGACGATTTTACGTCGACCCAGCTTCCCCAGGGCTCCGGGCGAAACTTCGCCACCGGCATTTCGCGCACGTAGCAGTAGGTGCAGGCGAAGGCGCAGCCGGAATAAGGATTAAGCGTATGCGTATAGCCCGTCAAGTAACCGGTGGCTGGATTAAGCAACTGCTTGGGGGATTTGAACGTAACGGTCGGAAGCACCTTCCGCACCTCGCTTCGCTTGTAAAATGTGAAATCGACCAGGTTCTGCCCCGGTTACTCGATCATAATCCGCACGATATCGCCCTCTGCGATGGTGCCTATGCGCTCGACGGAGCAGACGATGCCGCGCCGCTTCTTGGCGGCAGCCGTGAAGCGGGTAGCTGCCGCAGAATAGCCTGTCGCTTCGGCGATCACTTCGCCCGGCCCCGTGCAGGGCAGGTTCTCGCCTTCGCCGATCAAGCCCGTTCCGGCAGGGAACAGCAGGCGTGCGCCCTGTGGCAGCAGCGTGAGGGATGGATATCCCTCCAACAGCAGATTGGCGCCGAGCCACTCGGGGCGCACTTCGGGCAGTCCTAGCCGATCGGCGATTTGAGCTAATTCCTCGACGGAGACGATGCTGATCTGTCTCCGGTTGGCAATATCGGTGCCGCGCGGATAAAACCGCTGCCGGCTGTCGGCAGGCCGCGTGAGTCCGTAATGCCGGTCGCCGGGAATGCCGGCAAGATCCACGGTGACGGAGCTTTCCCGCACGGTGACGAACGTATGCGGATCGCGGGCGGCCATCACGGCCTTGACCCGGGCTTCAAAAGTTTTCATAATAGCGTATTTCCCCTTTCCGTACATGGTTAAGCTTACCAGAATGGCGTGCGAACAGACAAGAAACCCGGCTTCCGCCAAGGGAAACCGGGTTTTGCTGTGTGAACCGCAAGCGGCAGCCGAATTACTCGCCGGCTGGCATCGCTTCGGGGGATGTCATTTTGTCGTAGAATTCCACGAAGTTGTCCTTTTTGTCACTGGTGCGGACCGCCATGGCCGAACGCGGATGATCGTTCAATACGCCGGCGATCATGTAAGGAATAATGTAGCCCCACTCCCACTTCTCGCGCATGGTGATCATATGCTTCTCAATGATGCCGAGAATCGGACGAACGTCGTACTTCGGATTTTTCAAATGGCTGACGATCAGCTCCGTCGGGCAGTTGCCGGCAGCTCGTCCCATGCCGTATACGGATGTGTCAAGGAACTCGACGCCTTTGGTGGCGCCCATAATCGTATTGGAGAAGGCGAGCTGCATGTTGTTGTGCATATGCAGGCCGAGCTTCTTATTAGGCAGAAGACGCTGGAATTTGGAGACGAGATATTCGACGTCCCGGTAATCCATGCTGCCGTACGAATCGACGATGTACACGACATCGACCGGACTCTTGGCAATTTCTTCAAACGCTTCGTTCAGATCGTTCTCCATCACGTGGGAAAGCGCCATAATGTTGATCGTCGTTTCATAGCCGTAGTCGTGGAATTTTTGCACCAGATCGAGCGCTTTATCCACATCCTTAATGTAGGTCGCTACGCGGATCAGGTCGAGCAGACTGTTTTCCCGGGGGAGAATGTCCTTCTCGTCAACGCGTCCGATGTCGACCAACGCAGACAGCTTGGTGTCGGTCTTTTGCGGGATGACTTCCTTCAGGAAATCCTCGTTCAAAAAGCGCCAAGGACCCGCTTCAGCGCCTTTCAGCAGCTTAGCCGAGTTTTTATAGCCGATCTCCATATATTCGACGCCGGCTTCGCTCAGACCGTAATACATGTCTTTGACAAACTCGACGCTAAAATCCCAGTTGTTGACCAAACCGCCGTCGCGGATGGTGCAGTCCAAAATATTGTGGTTTTCCCTGACCATAATGATTGACTCCTCTCCAAAATAGGCGAACGCTTCGCGGCTTTTAAGCTTTTAAGCAGTAAAGCATACGTTTTTATAATTAATATTACATATGGCTCGCCACTTGTCAATGATAACAAATTCCCCGTACTGTTGGCAATCTCATATTCGCCGAAAATAAGCAAAAGTTGCAGGATTTTCCGGGCTTTTGTGGAAACTTGCATTATAATGGAGATAGACTTGCGGATTTTGCGGGACAGGAGGGTGAGACATGCTGAAATACAATATCGCTTTTATTCGCAGCGGCGATCGTTTGCTCATGCTGAACCGTGGGAAAGCGCCGCTGCTCGGACTGTGGAACGGGGTCGGCGGAAAGCTGGAGCCGGGTGAAACGCCGCTGGCGAGCGTCATACGGGAAATCGAAGAGGAGACCGGGCTCCGGCTCGAAGAGGAGGCGGTGCGCTTCGGCGGGACCGTGACGTGGGAGGTGGACGGCCGGGATGTCGGGGGGATGTACGCTTTTATCGGAGAGGCTCCGAATGATACGCTGCCGGATTTGCCGATGGAGACGCCCGAGGGCATCCTGGCGTGGAAGCCGGTCGAATGGGTGATCGACCCGGAAAACTACGGCGTGGTGCAGCATGTCCGGCATTTTCTTCCGGCGATGTTGGCCGGAGAGCCTTGTGCGGAGCACCGCTGCTTTTTCCGCGAGGGAAAGCTGCTGACCGTCGAACGGCGGCCGCTGCAAGAGGTCGTGCGCTAACAATGCCGCGCCGATTTTTGACAAAAGTAAAGACGTTCCGCTTCCTTACTCCAAAAGAAGGATACGGAACGTCTTTTTGGCGTGCCCGCGCGCTAAGGCGTCCTGATCAAGCTCAGGCCGCCGATGAGCGGCAGCGGCTTCATCCACCCGTTCACGGCGTTCAGAATGCCCATAATGAATAGGACGAGCAGGCCGAGATTGGCCAGCGGCACGAGCAGCAGCCCGATCAGCGGCAGCAGCCCGAGCACCAGATTGGCGGCGATCGAGGTCAAGAGCAGCACCAGCCCCTGATTGGCGTGGTACATGGCAAACCTCGACTTCGGAGCGGCAAGCAGCGGCACGAAAAATAACAAATACGCCGCGGCGGCAATCCATTGGTTTGAACGAACATCCTCCGGCTCGGGGCTTTCTGGCGGTCCGTTGTACATGGCGTACACCTCTTTCGGATCAGAATTTGGCGAAGCCGGATAAGGGAGCGGTTTCGCTATCATCCTATGCCTGACGGTGAGGGAGTATGTGCTGCGCTTGGAATAAGCATCCTTTATCGGGGCAAACTAGAGCCAAACGTGAACCTATTACCGATAACCGGAGGAACCTTATGAGCAGCACACCGATTTTGTTTCAATTCGATTCTCAGAATGCGGCCGCTTTGGCCCAGGATATGCTGGAGGAGCTCGGGTACCGCGTGAGTCCGCATACGAACCTGAAGCAGCCGACTCTGCATGTCATCGTAGACCGGCACGATCTGACGTCCGCGCTCGAAATTGTCCAGGCCTATGGGGGACGTTTGATCGAAGCGGAAGGCTCGCTGAGTGAAACCGCCGCTTTCGCCATGGCTTACGACCCAGACAGCCTGATCCCGATTCCGGCGCATTTCGTGAACGACGATTGGACCGAAAGCGAACCGGCCGTGTCCGCATCGGATTATGTCAACCGATCCAGCGGCGCATATAATGACGAAGACGTGCCGTTCGATCCCTCGGGCGACAACTATAACGGCTTCGATGCCGGCCTGCGTTTTTAAGCAGCAAGCGGCGGCTTCGTCGCCGCGTCCGGACAGCGGTTACCGGCGAGACACGGGCCGCTGTTTCTTTTTTTGGTCCGGTCCTTTTTTGTTGGCCGTTCCTCACATCCTTTGACCGGTAAAACAAAGTTGCACGGGACCTATTTTTATTGGCGGGTAAAACACTGTTTCTCTAGACCCACACGGTTTTCGTCTGATATGATGAGCCTGACTTCAATCAAGGTGATTTTGGCAAGAGCAATGGAGGGGAACCGCCGTGGAAACGCATGATCCGTTAAAAGAAGGCGAAAAGGGCGCGTGGGTCAGCATCGTCGCGTATATCCTGCTTGCCGCTTTTAAGATCGGCATGGGGTATACGACCGACTCCGAGGCGCTCACCGCCGACGGAATCAATAACTCGACCGATATCATCGTTTCGCTCGCCGTGCTGATCGGGCTGCGCATCTCGCGCAAGCCGCCGGATCGGGACCACCCTTACGGGCACAGACGGGCCGAGACGATTGCCTCGCTCGTCGCGTCGTTCATTATGGCTGCCGCCGGGATTCAAGTCGTGCTGCAGGCGTGCAAGAGCTTTTTCATAACAGACCGTCAGGCTCCGGATTTGCTGGCCGCATGGATTGCCCTCGGGTGCGCGGTCGTCATGTGGGGGGTATACACATATAACAGCCGTTTGGCGAAACGGCTAAACAGCCAGTCATTGAAAGCGGCGGCCTACGATAACCGGTCGGATGCGCTCGTGAGCATCGGGGCAGCCGTAGGCATTATCGGGTCGCGTTTCGGCTATCCGATCCTGGATGCGGCCGCGGCGCTCGCCGTCGGCTTGGTCATTTGCAAGACGGCTTGGGACGTATTCATCGATGCCGCCCATGCGCTCACCGACGGGTTCGACGATAAGAAGCTGAAGGTGTTCCGGCAGACGGTGCACCAGACGCCCGGCGTAGAGCGGATCAAGGACATTCGGGCCCGGGTGCATGGCAGCAGCGTGCTGCTGGATGTCGTGGTGGAAGTCAGCGCCGAGCTATCCGTCGGCGAAAGTCACGAAATCAGCGACGAGATCGAGAAGCGGATGCTGGAGGAGCATCAGATCGGAAACGTGCACGTTCATATCGAGCCTTATGTCGAATAGAAACGGGAGTTCCTTTTTAACGAAAGGGACCCCCGTTTTTTGTTTATTTTATGTTCGTTTCAGGTTGGCGTCATAAATTTGTAACAATTGAAAATTACAATGAAAGTAATTCACAGATTAGACACAGATAAAAAGAGAGTAGGGAGGAAAACATCATGATCAATGCTTTAAAGTCCATCGTAAAAGGGTTTCTGTTCGGTCTTATCGCTATCGGGATGCTGCCTTACTTGGTGGTTCAAGCGCTGACCGAGCTGTAACCCTTCGACTAGCCGCTCATCATAAACCGAAAGAGGATGGCCTGCGGGCCACCCTCTTTCTTGTGTTTCGGGAAAAGCGACCGGGCTTCTACGCTTCGAACGACCCTTGCGCGGCCTGTGCGGCAAACGTCCCTGCCGTAAAGCCTGTGGCGAAGGCCGCCGTGATGTTGTAGCCTCCGGTATACCCATGGATGTCGAGAATCTCGCCGCAAAAGAACAGCCCTTCCATAAGCTTCGACCCCATCGTCCGCGGATCGAGCTCCTTCAAATTCACCCCGCCGCCGGTGACGAAGGCTTCCTCAATCGATAGCGTCCCGTTCACCTGCACGGGAAATGCCTTGATCCGTTTGCTTAATTCCATCCACGGCTGCTTCGGAATATTATCGTACGTCGTTTGCTCGTCTAATCCGGCTTGCCGGAGCAGAAGCGGGACGAGGCGTTCGGAGACATACCCTTTCAGCACGTTTTTTGCCGCTTTTTTCGGCTCGCTTTTAGCTAAAGCCATCGTTTCGTCATAGATCTCCTGAGCGCTTTTGTCGGGATGGAGATCAATGGTGGTCAGCACCTGCTGCTCCGCCGTTTTTTGCCGCTCCTTCACGACGAATTGACTGCACCGCAGCGTGATCGGGCCGGATAGGCCAAAATGAGTAAACAGCATGTCGCCCTGATGAGAAATGATTTTCTTCCCCTTGGCGTTCCAAACCGTAAGCTCCACGTTCCGCAGCGACAAGCCCTGGAGCTCACGGCTCTTGATAAAAGGCTCGCCGGACGTCAGCGGAACCTCGGTGGGAAACAGCGGCGTGATCGTATGCCCCGCGTCCTCAGCCCAAGCGTAGCCGTCGCCGGTCGAACCGGTATACGGCACCGATTTGCCTCCGCTGGCGATGATGACGCATTTTCCGGCGATTGTCTCGCCCGTCCGAAGACGAATGCCTGCGGTGCGTCCGTCTTGATAAAGCACCCGCTCCACCGCGCGGTTTACCTTAATGTCCACACCTTGCTTGCGGACTTGGCCGACGAGCGCGTCGACGACGGTCTTGGCTTTGTCCGTCACGGGAAACATCCTCCCGTTGTCCTCTTCCTTCAGCCGGATGCCGAGATTTTCGAAAAAAGCGATGATTTCGCGATTGCCGAAATGGGCGAACGCACTGTGCAAAAACCGTCCGTTACCCGGAATATGCTTAATAATCTCGTCGATTTCTTTCGCGTTCGTGACGTTGCACCGGCCTCCGCCGGAAATGCCGAGCTTGCGTCCGAGCTTGTCGCCTTTATCGACCAGCACGACGCGGGCGCCCTGCCTGCTGGCTGCAATACAGGCCATCAAGCCGGAGGGTCCGCCGCCGATGACGATAACATCGTACTTCATATCAATTCTCCATTCTGTTCCTGCTCATGAAGCGTCTTTGCTAGTATTATAGCCCAAAACGAAACGATCCCAAAATGGCTGCGGAAGACGGCTGACACACGAAAGAACAAAGAGCGGGCCGCAAGCGGTTGCGGCCGTTCGAAGGCAACGACGGACGGTGGAAAATGGGGTGCTTTTTCAAAGGCGATACGTTACAATGGGGTTCGTACAATTTGTGTTGTTCGACATTTATTTATGAAATTCATACTATTTCTACAAATATTTCTTTTTTGTATTATAGTCAATATTAACCAATGAAACAAGAGAATAATGGAAAAACATAGGATGAAATGCCTATAAACTATCTTTGAAGCAGTCTTCGACATAGTCGGGGGCCGCTTTTTTAATTTGCTGGACCGTATGGAGATAGCGCTGCGTGGTGTTGATGTGCGTATGCCCGAGCGATTCCTGTACCTGCTGCAAGGAAGCGCCGCGCAGGAGGGCGAGAGTCGCGTTCGTATGGCGGAGCCAGTGAGGGGTCGCCTTCTTCTCCATACCGCATTGCTCGCGGGCTTTCTTAATAATTTTCTCGACAATGCGGACGGATAGAGGGAACAGCTTGTCCTCCTGCCCGGACGGCCCTGGCCTTGTTGCATCATAAGCTTGAAGCAGCGTCCACAGCATATGCGGCACCTTGACTTCACGTTCTTTATCGCCTTTGCCATGAATCGTAAGCCACATAGAAGCGCCTTCGGGGTCGGTGTGAAAATGGTTCCATTGGATCGAAACCAGCTCCGATACCCGGATGCCGAGCAGCACCAGCGTCACTCCGATGACGTAATCGCGCAGCCCTTGCTGCTTTAACTGCTCGAACAAACGAAGCACTTCGGCCTTCGTCAAATAATGATTTTTGCTGTTCACGGGGATTTTGGGAATGCGGATGCAGGTGGTCGGGTTATGCTTGAACATGCCGATGTTCGGGTCGCTGCCCCACTTGTAAAGCGAGCGCAGAGGCGCGATATTTATGGCCACCGTCGCCGGAGCTTGGGGCTTGTTCGTGCGGTTTAACAGCCCTTCCAGCAGGCCGATTTTATAGACCTCGATTTCCCGCCAGGTCACGTCCTGTAAGGATTTATCGCCGATAAAGCGGCGGAATTTGGCGATCGCGTTGCGGTAATTTCTCATCGTATACGGGGATCGGGAGCAAGTCGTCAGAAACATGTTGACGATTTGTTCGTCCGTGTATTTTTCGGTTGGTTTCCATTGTTCGGGAAGATGGATTTGAGCGAGCAGGGTTTGCATAGGGTCTCCTTTCTTTTTCGAACAACACAAATTGTACGAACTCTATTGTACCACGCCTGACTAGGGAAAGGAGGGGCTTGAAGGATTTCGGCGGGGCGCGATACATGGGCTGAGGAGGGGTAACGCGTGCGGGATCGTTTAGTCACTCAAGAGTTGGTTCGGTTAATGGAAAAGGACGTCGATACCTATGAGCATAGTCTGCGGGTGGGGAAGCTTGCGAAGAGCATGGCGCTGGTGATGCGCCTGAATCTTGCGCAGACCCGGCAATTGGTGATCGGATGCTGCTTGCACGACATCGGGAAAATCTACATGCCGGACTCGATTCTAAAAAAGGATACGTCGCTGACGGAAAGAGAATGGAAGATGATGAAGCAGCATCCGGTGCTGGGTGCGGATATATTGAAAATTCATGCGCCGGAAGAGCGGGTGATTATCGACATCGTCGAATTTCACCACGAGCGATGGAACGGAACGGGCTATCCGTACGGCTTAAGCGGAGTGGACATTCCGGCGTTCGCCCGGATCTGCACCATCATCGATTCCTTCGACAGCATGCTTTCCGACCGGCCCTACCGATCAGGAATGTCGCTGGAGGAAGCAAAGGAAGAGCTGCTCCGGCACAGCGGCACGCAGTTCGATAAGCAGTACGTCGAATTGTTTCTGCAACTGCCGGAAGAGATGCTTCACCACTCTTACGCGAGACGCGGAGGCGTCAATTCTATCGTCCCATCTTCAACATAAAAAGAGAGGTCCACAAATGGGCCTCTCTTTTGCGTTCAAATGATCCATTTATTATGCCTTATGCCGACTGCGTTTGCGAATCCGATTGCAGCTTGCGGACAGCGAGCCTTGCGATTCGCAGGTCGTCCGTTTCCTCGATAACGAACTCGAATTCGTTCTGGTAGACGACGCTCTGTCCATGCTTGGGCGGAAGCTCCACTTGCGAATACATCCACCCGCCGATGGTATCGTAGTCCTCGGACTCGATTTCCAGACCGAATTGATCGTTCACTTCGTCAATTAACATCAGACCGTCGATGGAGTAGTTGAACTCGTCTTTCTTCTCCACCCGAGCCCGCTCATCCGGGTCGAACTCGTCTTGGATTTCGCCGACGATTTCTTCCAGAATATCCTCCAGCGTCACCATGCCCGAAGTTCCGCCGTATTCGTCGATGAGCAGGGCAATCTGCACTTTTTTCCACTGCATCAGCTTCAGCAGCCTGCTAATTGGCATCGAATCCGGCACTTTGGCGATCGGACGCACGATGGAGCGAAGTTCGATCAGCGCACCGTTCGATTTCATCAAGTCCTTGATATGCACGAAGCCGATAATGTTGTCTTTATCCGGATCGCATATCGGATAACGGGTGCGCATTTCGCGATGCGCGATTTCCATGTTGTCCTCGAACGGCAGATTGGCATACAAGCAGGCCATTTCCGTCCGCGGGATCATGATTTCGCGCGCGTTCGTTTCGGTAAACTCGAATATATTGTCAAAAAGCGTAAGCTCCGTATTGTCGATGAAGCCGCTTTTATGGCTTTCTTTCACTAAGACGCGGATTTCCTCTTCCGTATGGGCCGATTCGTGCTCTGTGGCCGGCTCAATGCCTGCACGCTTCAGCATCCAGTTCGACGCGCCATTCAGCATCCAGATGAACGGGTACATCAGCTTGTAGAAAATGATCACCGGCAGCGCGGACCAAAGCGTCACGTTCTCCGACTGGCGGATCGCGTACGTCTTCGGGAACTGCTCCCCGAGCGTAATATGCAGCGCGGTAATAAGCGAGAAAGCTACTAAGAAGGAGATCGTATGAATGACGACGGGGTTTAAGCCGAGCCAATCTTTAAGGATCGGTTCGAGAAAAGCGGCGATAGCCGGTTCACCGACCCAGCCGAGTCCCAGCGACGCAAGCGTAATGCCGAGCTGGCAGGCGGATAAATAAGCGTTCAGGTTGCCCGTAATTTTTTGCGCGAACCGCGCGCTCACATTGCCGCTTTGGGCGAGCGTATCAATGCGGCTGTTTCTTACTTTGACCATGGCGAACTCCGCGGCGACAAAAAAGCCGTTCAGCAGCACCAAGACGATAATGAGAACCGCGTTAAACAATAAAGGTAACGGGTCACTACTCAAATATTCCCTATCCCCTGCGTGAGGTGGATAGGTACACCTCCCTTAAGCGTTCAAATAATAGACAAAAATAAAGATTGCTTATAATCCATTATACTCGGAACGCCTATCGGCGCTCAAACGGCGAGCAGGGCACTCCGGGGTATGCACGGGGTGTGCGGACTCCGAATCGAGAGGTATTAACGAAAATCCCCCCATTTGCCGCGAATTTGTTCATTTTCGTGCGAAAATGACGAAAACTCGGTTAATTTTTAGATTCAAACGAATTGACAGGTTGACATCCGGGACGAGCTATGGTAAATTTATTCGATATTCGCAAGAATATACTTAAACCCTCATACAACCCCTACACGGAAGATTTTCCTCGAGAAAGCAGCGTTATTTCCGCACATGTTTAATCGTTCATTCAAGGAACTCCCATGATTAGGAATTGTTGTAACACTGATTCACACTGGCGCGGTCTTCGGAGCCGCAAGGATGGAAGAGAGGCAGGGCTTTCATTGTTTTAGTATGCGCAGCATCATGTACAGAAATTGGATTTGCTTTGGGGTAAGGAAGGGTAACCGGTGTTTTTAAACGGCCAAAGAAGGCTCGGTCAGGGACAGATCCGCTGACGGAGCCTTTTTTGTTTGCCGCGCAGCCGTCGATTCCGGAAAAAATTTCCGCCCCTAACACATTTCTAACAGTTTTCCCCTATAGTTAAGCTCAAACGGCATTCCAGAGAAAAGAGGTTGCGGAATTGAATGTGTTCGTGTATGGCGTCGTTTCCTTGAATCACAAAGACAACCCGTTTATTTCCAGGCATTCTCAGCTGCTGAGCGACGAGGCTTGGGTGAGAGGCGTTCTGTACGATACCGGACTCGGTTTTCCCGCGTTAACCTCCGGGGAAGACAAGGTCAGCGGCAAGCTGCTGGCGATGGGAGATATCGCGTTTGAAACCGTTCGGGAATTGGCATCGAACTTTAACCGGTTGAACCCGCCGTACCGCTTCGAGCTGAAGTCTGTTCAAGTGTTTGTAGGAGCGGTAACCTACGAGGCGTTTGCTTATATGTACGCCTCCGGCCATGGCTTGGCGCGGATTGAGAGCGGAATCTGGCTGTAGCCGGGAACGGAGTGCTGAGAAAAAGATCACGATTTATGAAAAACGAAGAAATAGTGAGATTTGTAGAGATTGGAAAAGAACCATATCTGAGAAAGCGCTCTTATGTGCCTGAACTTCCCCTATTTCGCTCCAGAGCCATTCCCACCGTTCTTTACAGTTGCTTCCGACAAGCGTAATATTCAATTCATAAATTTACAGTTTCCAAATTCTTATCGCTTAATTTCCGCCATCGTGCGGAAAGCGGGGGAACCACAAGGGAAGCCTGTGCTGCCGGTGTGAGAGCCGAAAGCCATGCGTCCCCGGGGTGAATCCTCATCGTGCATGTGAAGCATGTACTGAGGTAGGGCGACTCTCACCGCCCGAATCCGTCAGCTAACCTCGTCAGCGTTGGATCGAACAGCCGTTTAGCGGCCGGCCGCGGCCCTATGTTCGAATGGAGAGAGGATGATGAAGCTTGTGATCGTATAGCGACCACAGGGCTCCTGCCTCTGTGGTTTTTTATTGTCTTTTTTGGAAAAACGGAACGTCAGTTCCATTCGCAGACTTATAAAAATGCAGCCATTCCATGCAGTATATCGCTGAATTCCCGGCTCGCCGGGAAGCGGGGGAACCAACGGGACAGGACGGGGCGTTAAACGCGCCGTTCCTATTCCACGGGGTGAATCCTCATCGTGCATGTGAAACATGTACTGGGGTAGGGCGACTCTCACGCCCGAATCCGTCAGCTAACCTCGTAAGCGTATAGAGAGAGGCAACGATTGTCGTGAGCTCATAAGACACGGTTTGTTTTACCGTGCCTTGGAAGCCGCGGGAAGAGTCACCTCTTGCCCAAGGCTTCTTTTTTGTTGCCTTTTCTCCTGGAGTGATAGGAGGAAAACGAGGAAAAATGACCAAATCATCATCCGGCTATATTCTGGTGTCGGCGCCGAATAAGGCGGGAGAAAACTTTATCCGCGAGCTGCAAAGACGGCAGCTTCGACTCGCGGCCGTTGCCAACAGCAAGGCCGAGCATACGAGGCTGACCGAGCTTGGTGTCGGGAACGTGGTGACGATCGATACGTCGGGCTGCGAGTCGTGGACCGTACCGCAGTTTGCGGTCAGTCGGGTGTTTTTGTTCGAGAAAAGCCTGAACTTGTCGTGCCGGTACATTCAGATTTGCCGGACGTGGACGAACGGGCCGATTTATCTGATTACGAGCAATCCGAGCCCCCGGCTCGTATATAAGGGGCTTGGCGCGCATCATGTCATTTATACGAACGGCGACGATGTCGGATTTTTGATAGACGGCCATTTGGAGTAATCGAGCGCAACCGCTCGGAAGGAGGCGTTGGGAAGTGGCGGACTTGTACATGGTATTGCTGCTGGCTGGAACCTACGTGGTGTTCTGGGGCTTTCTGACCTGGTGCAGCCGGGTAACCGAGGAATCGGGAGGGGACGGACGATGATCGTCATCGGAGGATTGACTTTATTCGTATTCATCTATTTGGCGTATGCCTTGATTCATCCGGAGAAGTTTTAACGATCCGGATTCGGCTTGTTCATTAAAGGAGGTTTGGACCCCGTGGGTATTTTGCAAATAGCCATTGTCATAGGGATTCTGGTGCTGCTGGCGAAGCCGCTCGGCACTTATTTATATCATGTCTTTTCTGGCGAGGCCAATCGTACGGACCGCTTGTTCGGATGGGTGGAGCGGCCGATCTTCAAGCTGATCGGGCTGCGCGAACGCAAGGGGATGACATGGAAAACGTACGGACTCAGCTTTATCGCAACCAATATTGTGCTGGTTGCTTTCGGATATTTGCTGTTAAGGGTGCAAAAGCTGCTGCCGCTCAATCCGAACGGCATCGACAATATGGAGCAGACCTTGTCGTTCAATACGGTCATCAGCTTCATGGCGAACACGAACCTGCAGCATTATAGCGGGGAGTCGGGACTTTCTTATTTGTCGCAAATGGCTCTGATCACTATGATGATGTTTACTTCCGCGGCGACGGGACTGTGCGTGGCGATCGCCTTTATCCGCGGCGTTACGACCAAGGGCAAGACGCTGGGCAACTTCTACGAAGATTTCGTCAAAGCGCACACCCGTGTGTTTCTGCCGTTTGCTTTCGTTGTCACGCTGGCGCTGGTAGCTCTGCATGTGCCGCAGACGCTGCAGCCGACGATCACCGTGCAGACGCTTGAAGGGGCGGAGCAGCAAATTGCGATCGGACCGGTTGCGTCGCTGGAATCGATTAAGCACTTGGGAACGAACGGCGGCGGATTTTTCGGTGTCAACTCGGCGCACCCGTTCGAGAATCCGAATCCGCTGACGAACGTGATCGAGATGCTATCGATGTGGTGCTTGTCGGCGGCGCTGCCGTACACCTACGGGTTGTTCGCGAAAAACCGGAAGCAGGGCTGGGTTATTTTCTCCGCAATGCTCATTTTGTTCCTGCTGTTCCTGTCGCTCGTCTATACGTCCGAATTAAACGGTAATCCGGCGTTGAACAAGCTGGGCATGGACGCTTCTCAAGGCAGTATGGAAGGCAAAGAGGTGCGCTTCGGCATCCCCATGTCGGCCTTGTTTACGACCGTGACGACGGCGGCGACGACCGGCTCGGTCAACAACATGCACGATACGCTGACGCCGCTCGGAGGCATTACGCCGCTCGCGCTGATGATGCTGAACTGCGTGTTCGGCGGCAAAGGCGTCGGCCTCGTCAATATGCTCATGTACGCGATTCTGGGCGTGTTCCTCGCAGGGCTGATGGTCGGACGGACTCCGGAATTTCTGGGGCGGAAGATCGAGGCTCGCGAGATGAAATTGATCGCCATTGCGATTTTGGCGCATCCGTTTATTATTTTGGCGCCGACGGCGATTGCGCTTGCGACCGAGCTCGGCCAAGCGGCGATCACGAATCCGTCGTTCCACGGCATCTCGCAGGTGCTGTACGAATATACGTCATCGGCGGCCAATAACGGCTCCGGCTTCGAGGGTCTGGGTGACAATACGGCGTTCTGGAACATTACGACCGGTCTTGTGATGCTGTTCGGGCGCTACATCTCGATGATTGCGCTGCTTGCCGTGGCCGGTTCGCTCAGCCGCAAGCAATGGGTGCCGGAGACGGTCGGTACGTTCCGTACGGACAACGGGTTGTTCGTCGGCATACTCGTCGGAACGGTGCTCATTATCGGGGCGCTGACGTTCCTGCCGGCCATCGTGCTTGGGCCCGTGGCCGAGCATTTGACGCTGCGTTAAACGTGAAGATCGCGAAGGAAGAGGGGAGTTACCCATGAGTTCGAATCGAAAAAGCATGATGTCCGGACCTATCGTCCGGAATGCGATAAAAGAAAGCTTCGTGAAGCTGAATCCGGTCACGATGATGAAAAATCCGGTGATGTTCGTGGTCGAGGTAGGCACGCTCGTCGTGCTGTTAATGACGCTGCTGCCGGGGTATTTCGGAACGGAAGAGAGCGTCGGCTTCAACTTCACCGTATTTGTCATCCTGTTGTTCACGGTGCTGTTCGCGAACTTCGCGGAGGCGCTCGCCGAAGGGCGCGGGAAGGCGCAGGCCGACTCGCTCAAGAAATCGAAGAAGGAAATTACCGCGAACAAAGTGACAGGAGCCGGCGTGAAGCAGGTTCCCTCCACCGAGCTGCGGAAGGGCGATATCGTCATCGTATCCCAAGGCGAAATGATTCCCGGCGACGGCGAAGTGATCGAAGGGCTGGCGTCTGTAGACGAATCGGCGATCACCGGGGAATCCGCTCCGGTTATTAAGGAAGCCGGAGGCGACTTCAGCTCGGTAACCGGGGGGACCCGGGTGGTGAGCGACAAGATCCGGGTGCGCATTACGAGCGACCCCGGCGAATCGTTCATCGACCGGATGATTTCCTTGGTCGAAGGCGCGAAGCGGCAGAAGACGCCGAACGAAATTGCGCTGAACACGCTGCTCACCAGCTTGACGCTCATTTTCCTCATCGTCGTCGTCACGCTCGCCCCGATTGCCCGCTATCTGGAGATTGAGCTGCAAATCCCGGTGCTGATCGCGCTGCTGGTCTGCTTGATTCCGACCACGATCGGCGGTCTGCTGTCGGCGATTGGGATCGCCGGGATGGACCGGGTGACCCAGTTCAACGTATTGGCGATGTCGGGGAAAGCCGTTGAAGCATCCGGCGACATCAACACGATGATTCTCGACAAAACGGGCACGATTACGTTCGGGAACCGGATGGCGAGCGAGTTCGTGCCGGTCGGCTCGGCGGATTCCGATACGGTGGCGGAGTGGGCTGCGATCAGCTCGGTCAAAGACGAGACGCCGGAAGGCCGCTCCGTGCTGGAGCTGATGAAAAAGCAGAACTTTTCGTTCGACCAAGCCCTTGCGGAGGGCGGCGAATTTATCGAGTTCAAGGCCGAGACCCGGATGAGCGGCATCGACCTGACGGATGGCCGCAAGGTGCGTAAAGGCGCCGTGGATGCGGTGAAAAAGTGGGTGCAGGCGCAGGGCGGCATCATTCCGGCCGATCTGGAAGCGAAGGGCAATGCGATCGCCTCCGAAGGCGGCACGCCGCTGGCGGTGGCCGTGGACCGCGAAATATTCGGTTTGATTTATTTGAAGGATACCGTCAAGCCCGGCATGCGGGAGCGGTTCGAGCAGCTGCGCAAGATGGGCATCAAGACGATCATGTGTACGGGCGACAATCCGCTGACGGCCGCTACGATTGCCCGGGAGGCCGGGGTGGACGATTTTATCGCGGAGAGCAAGCCGGAGGACAAAATCGCCGTCATCCGGCGCGAACAGGCCGAAGGCAAGCTGGTTGCGATGACCGGCGACGGGACGAACGACGCGCCGGCGCTGGCGCAAGCCGACGTGGGCCTCGCGATGAACAGCGGGACGGTGGCGGCGAAGGAGGCGGCCAACATGGTCGATCTCGATTCCGATCCGTCCAAAATTATCGAAGTCGTGGCGATCGGCAAGCAGCTTCTGATGACCCGCGGCGCGCTGACGACGTTCAGTATCGCCAATGACGTGGCGAAATATTTTGCCATCATCCCGGCGATGTTCACGCTGGCGATTCCGCAGATGGAAGCCCTGAACATCATGAAGCTCGGCTCGCCGATGTCGGCGATTCTCTCGGCGCTTATTTTCAACGCGATCATTATCCCGCTGCTGATTCCGCTGGCGATGAAAGGCGTAACCTACAAGCCGATGAGCTCAACGCAGCTATTGCGCCGCAATTTGTTCCTGTACGGGCTCGGTGGGGTGCTGGTGCCGTTCGTCGGCATCAAGCTGATTGATCTGGCGGTTCATCTCTGGATTTAATAGGTAAAGACCATCGTTCATTTTTTCACTGTCAAGATTTGTAGAGAAAACAACTTGGAGATATGATATATAGAAAGGGAATGATTCCTTATGGTAAGCCGCGTCAATCATGAAGGGGCCGAAACGGCCTGCTTCTCGCTCAGTATTGCCGTACGCGCTTCGCTCGTGTTTATTGTCGTATGCGGTCTTATTTACCCGCTCGTCTCGACCGGAATCGCGCAGGCGATTTTCCCGGCTCAGGCGAACGGCAGTCTGGTTCAAGACCGCAGCGGCGCTGTAGTCGGCTCCGAACTGATCGGGCAAAAATTCAGCGATCCGAAATATTTTCAGGGACGCGTATCGAGTATTGATTATAAAGCCGATGCCTCGGGCTCGAATAACTATGCGCCGTCGAACCCCGAGCTGGTGAAGCGGACGCAGGAATCGATCGAGGCCTGGAAGACGGCTAATCCGGGCGTGCCGGTCAGCGAAGTTCCGATCGACCTGCTGACCAACTCCGGTTCGGGTCTCGATCCTCATATTTCCCCGAAGGCCGCCCAAGCGCAAGTGCCGCGGATCAGCAAGCTGACGGGGATCAGCGAAGCGGACCTCGGGAAGTTAGTGGAGCGCCAAACGGAAGGGCGGGATCTCGGCGTATTCGGCGAGCCTCGCGTGAACGTGCTGAAGCTGAACTTGGCGCTTACCGAAATGATGACGAAAAAGTAGTGTAAAAGGAGCTGTTGTGTCTTGTCCGGAAAAGCCAAACATACCGCCGCCGTGTCGCTCGGCGTCATGGCCGCGGGATTCGCGGCGACCATACCGTGGGCGGATCATACGTGGGTACGCCTGCTGCAAAGCGGATTCGAAGCGGGACTTGTAGGGGGGCTAGCCGATTGGTTTGCCGTGACCGCCTTGTTCCGCCATCCGCTGGGTATTCCAATCCCGCATACCGCGCTGCTGCCGAATAACCGGAAGCGGGTAACGGAGGCGCTCATTACCACCGTCGAGCAGGAGCTGATCAGCAAAGAAAGCATCCGCAGCAAGCTCGGCGGGCTGAAGATCGTTTCGCGCGGGCTGGAAGCGGCCGACCGGGTTTTGGAATCCGACAAGACGCAGCAGAGCATCGCGGTATTGTGCGAGCGGCTGCTGGACTATATCCCATGGGATCGTATACCCGCGCTGCTGGAGAAGGAAATCCGGCAGCGCATTGACGCGTTGGAGGCCGCACCGGCTCTCCGCAAAGTGCTGGATCAAGTGTACCAGCATCAGGGCGACGAGAAGGCGCTTGATTTTTTGCTGGATTTGGCCGAGCAGCTTGTATTGACGAGAGAAACGCAGCACCGGCTCGGCGCGATGGCTGCGCAGGCGATGCATGGGCTTCAGACGAACGGATTTATGCAGCTCGCGGTTAATGCGTTTCTCGGCTTCTATAATGAAGAAAAGCTTGGGGCGATGATCCAGCAGTTTGTGTGGAACGCCATCCGCGACATGAAGCGGCAGGGGAACAAAAACCGGCTGGCGCTGCTGGCGGAGCTGCGCGTTCGGCTGGAGCGTTGGCTGGCCGATCCGGAGACGGAGGATACGTTAAACGCTTGGAAGATCCGGCTGTTGGATAACTTGGACCTCACCGCCCGGACGGAGCGATGGGTGGAGCAGTTGAAGGAGCGGCTGGTGGAAACGGTGCGCGCGCCGGAGTTTGCCGAGCGCTATGCGATTCCTTTTCTGAAAGAGCTGCTGAATCGGATTCGGGAAGACGAGCAGGGCATGGAGAAGCTGGAGCAGTGGGTCCATGAGCAGCTTGGCCGCTGGGTGGAGGCGAACCATTCCAAAATCGGCGCTTTGATCCGGGAGAATGTGGACCGGTTCGACAATGAGACACTGATTGCATTAATGGAAGATAAAATTGGAAGCGACTTGCAGTGGATTCGGGTCAACGGCGCGCTATGCGGCTTTTTGATCGGATTGGTGCTGGGAACGGTCAAAATGTTCGTCTGACGCCGTGGGAGAAGAGAGGCGAACTCAGGATGGGGACGGAAACGTTCAAGCGAAAAACACCAGAGGAAATTTTACGGTCCATCTCCAAGCTTCATCAAGGGCGGCTGAAAGTGTATATCGGGGCCGTAAGCGGGTCGGGGAAGACGTATCACATGCTCCGGGAAGGACAGCTGCTGAAGGAACAGGGAATCGACGTTGTCATCTGCGCCGTTTCCACGATGCAGCGGCCGGAAACGATGCGGCAGATCGGCGATTTGGAGCGGGTGTCCAGCATCCACTGGCAGAAAGACGGCGTAGATAAGAAGGATTTGAATCTGGAAGCGCTCACCGAGCGCAATCCCGAGGTCGTGCTGGTCGACGGCTTGGCGCACCAGAACCGTGAAGGGGCTCTTTATCCGACGCGGCTCGAGGATATCCGGTACCTGCTCAGCAAGGGCATCAGCGTCATTACGACGGTCAATGTGTACGAGCTGGAGGGCGCAACGGAGCTGGCCCAGAAGCTAACCGGCATCGAGGTGCGGGAAACGGTGCCGTCCGATACGCTGGAGCTGGCCGACGAAGTCGTGTTGATCGATGCGACGCCGGAGATGATTTTGAGCCGCGTCGAGGAAGGCAGTGTGAAGGCGCAGAAGGGCGCGGGCGTATTCAAACGGGGCAATCTCGCAGTGCTCCGGGAGCTGGCGCTGCGGCTCGTGGCGGAAGGCGTCAACGATTCGCTGGAGAAGCACCGCGAAGAGCTCGGGCTGATCGGACCGTCGGGCGCGGCCGAACGCATTCTTGTATCCGCTCAATATCACTGGAACGGCTCGATTTATGTGCGGCGGGGCCAGCAGATCGCGAAGCGGCTGAATGGCGACCTGCTTGTCGTTGCTTTTGTTGATCGGAAGAAGGACTTATCCAAAGAAGAAGCGGCATTCAAACGGTCGATGGTCAAGCTGGCGGAGAAGGTCGGCGGGGTGTTCGAAGAGCTGCCGCTGTGCGGGCGCCGTTCCTTGCCCGGTGTGCTGGTGAACTATGCGCTGGCGCATAGTGTAACGCGCATCGTCCTTGGGCACTCCAAGCAGACGTTATGGCAGGAGCTGTGGCAAGGGTCCATCGTGCACGATATGCTCAAACGGACGCGCAATGTCGATATTTTTATTGTGGCGGACCGGGCAGCGCATGAGGGCGAGCGTATTCTGCCGACCAAGCAGACCAAGCGGCAGAAAGCGTCCGATCTGTACCGCCGGCTCAGCTCGGATGAGGTCGAACGGGAGATCGAGCAGCTTCGCAAAGGCCGGTTCAAGGTGTATATCGGCGCGGCTCCGGGCGTCGGCAAAACGTATACGATGCTGAGGGAAGGCAACGATCTACTGAAAAAGGGGATCGGCGTGCAGATCGGGCTGCTGGAAACGCACGGCCGGAAGGAGACACAGGCGCAGATCGGCGAACTGCAGACGATCCCGCGGCAGGTGATCGATTACCGCGGCACGAAGCTGGAGGAAATGGATACCGACGAGATCATTCGGCGCAAGCCCGAGGTCGTGCTGGTCGACGAGCTGGCGCATACGAACGTGCCGGGCAGCAGGAACAAGAAGCGTTACGAAGATGTGCTGGAGCTGTTATCGGCAGGCATTTCGGTCATCTCGACGGTGAATGTACAGCATCTGGAAAGCTTGAACGACGCGGTGGAGAAGCTCACCGGAGTTCGTGTCCGGGAGACGGTGCCGGACCATATTTTGCGTTTGGCCGACGAGGTTCAACTGATCGACGTCGCGCCGCAGACGCTCCAGCAGCGTATGAGAGAGGGGCGGATTTACGCGCTCGACAAGGTGGATCAAGCGCTCGGTCATTTTTTTCGTACCGTGAATTTGATTGCGCTGCGGGAGCTGGCTCTGCGCGAAATTGCCGACGACGTGGATGAACGGCTGGAATCGTACGAGCGAAAAAGCTCGCTTCGCGGTCCATGGCGCAGACAGGAATCGATCTTTGTCTGCGTGGACGTCACTCCGGAGGCCGAGCGGTTGATCCGGCGCGGCTTTCGCATTGCTCATCGGCTGAAAGCCGTATGGCATGTGGCCTTCGTCCAGCTCGGCAGCGGGGCGCAGAGCAGCGAGCTGTCCGCCCGCTTGGAGCAGCTTCGCAAGCTGACGGAGCGGCTCGGCGGCGTCTTCGAGGTGCACCGGGCGGAACATCGGCGGCGTCTGCCGGAAGTGCTGGCTGCCAAGGCCGATGCTTGTCAGGCGACGCAGCTCGTTATCGGCCAATCCAGCAAGCCTTCCTGGAAGGAAGCGATGCAGGGCTCGGTCGTGAAAAAGCTGCTGCGCCGCTCCCGGCATATCGATGTGCTTGTCGTAGCGGATGCGGAGACCAATCTGGGTTGATCTACGGGAAGGAGACGTTTAACAGGATGAAAATTCAAGAGCTGGCCCGGCGGCTGAACGTCTCGACCCGGGCGATCCGATTTTATGAGGAAAAAGGCCTCCTGTCGCCCGCCAAACATCCGGACAACGGCTACCGCCGCTTTACGGAGGAGGACGCTTGGCGGTTGCAGACGATTCTTGCGCTGCGGGAGGCCGGCATTGCCGTAGACGATATTCGGACCGTGCTGGAGCGGACGGACCGGGCGGAAACGGACGAGGTCCGGCGCTATTTGGAGCTGCAGCGTTCGGCTCTTTACGGGCAGTGGCTGCAGCTTCGGGAGACGCTTGCCCTGTTGGACGGCATGATCGAGCGGACGGAAGACGAGCCGGTATCACTTCGGCACCGTTGGCATGCGCTGGCCGAACGGGCCAAGGCAAGCAAGTCGATTCGCGATTCATGGGCCGATCTCTGGAACTTCGATGCGCTGTCCGAGCAATGGGAGCTTAACGGCAGCGCCGGCTTGGGGCCGCATGTGCCGACGGAGCCCGCTTACTCGCGCATATTGGCCCAGGCCGCAGAGTGGGTTGCTCCGCAGCCCGGCGAGTGGGGACTCGACATCGGAACGGGTACCGGCGGTTTTGCTTCCCGCTTGCTCGTAAGCGGCGTGCGCATGGTCGGTATCGACCAATCGGCCGAAATGCTAAGGCGCTGCCGCATGCAATTGCCGGCTCTGGAGACAAGAATCGGCAATCTGCTGTCCGTTCCGTCGTTTGACGGACAATTCGATTTCGTCGTGACCAGCTTTGCATTCCATCATTTGACGGAAGCGCAGCAGCCGCTCGCACTGGCCGAGATGGCCCGGGTATTGAAAGCGAAGGGGCGCATCGCCATCGTGGATTGGATGGATGCCCCTGATGATCTATATGCGGCAAGCGGAACGGCTCCCGGCGAAGAGCATTATGCCGAATCGCAGCGGTTGATCGCTTGGTTTGAGACCCATGGATTTCGCGCGGAAACCGTGAGCTTGGACCAAGCCTCCGTCAGCTTGGTGCTCGCGGTCCGCGCTCCGTTATGAACCTCCTGTGTGAAAGCCTATCCCCAATCCCTCCAATTGTTCCACATAATAACACACATTCCTCCCGAGCCAGAAGAGTCATACTAGCTTAGAAAGCGGTAGACCTGCGATGGCCGGAGGGATGATGTTCATGAGCCTAAAAAACCGAAAAGCTGTTTCTATTTTTTATTGTTTGGTATGGTTGATTTTGTGCGTTTTGGCCGGATGCAGCCCTGAGAAGGGAGAACTCCATACGAGCGCCGGGCAAAAGCCTATTGCCGGCAAGGCTTCGTACGGTGAAGAGGAGCCGATCCTATCCGGCTTCCAGATGATCGCCGAGTATGCGGCAAAGCCCTATGCTATCGTCGGAACGGACCAGCCATCCCCCGAACAGGGGAGCAGGAAGAAAAAGGCTTACCTCACTTTCGACGACGGACCCTCCCGCCAAACCAAACATATCTTGTGCATTTTAAGGGAAAAAGGCGTTAAGGCAACTTTTTTCGTTACGGGAAAATCGTCTCCGGAGCTTCAATCGTACTACAAGCTCATCGTGAACGAAGGGCATAACTTAGGAAATCATACATATTCGCACAAGTATAGCTACATTTATTCCTCCATCGGGGCATATCGAAAGGATACGGAAAAATTAAACGATTTATTGACTCGAACAGCAGGAGTCAGACCGGATATTTTTCGTTTTCCGGGAGGTTCTGACAATCATTTGAGCCGCAAAGCGGGCGGACGTCACATCATGGCGAAAATTGCCCGGGAAATGACTAATATTGGATACCAATACTTCGATTGGAACGTGAGTTCGACAGATGCCGCCGCAGTTACACTGCCTAAACAGGATATATTGGCATCCGTACGGACGAACAGCCGCGGGAAAAATCAAATCATCGTGCTCATGCACGACGATGACCATAAGACGACCACGGTGGAGGCGCTCCCGGAAGCGATCGATTGGTTGAAAAAGCAAGGCTACCAGTTCGAGACATTATCGAAATCCTCTTTTGTTTTTCAATTTTTGCATCCGCCCGGCTAATTATTTTGGCAAAGCCTTCGCATACTAACATCATCATGAAGGGAGATGAATCTGCGCGATGGCACAACAGCAATCGGGATCTGGAGATTCCAAGGAACAAAAGCGGCAGGCAAACGCCAATCAGGCCGGAGCCGATAGTGATGCAGCCGAAACTCGGAATAAAAAACTGAACGGTCCGAACCGTCCGTCCACCTGAACAGGGCAGAGGAGAGGAACAGCTCATGAACGATAAGGAAAATCGGGATAAAAACGCATCGTACGAGCAGGTCGATACCGGCATTTCGTATAACGCCAAGAACGATCCGGAGCTTGATCCTTTTGAAATTAATTTTCATCAGGAATTTCATCAAAATCGTGGTCCGCGCGAGGCGTTCGTGAACGAATACGGCGTGCTGATCGGAGATCACATATACCAATCGGACCAATCCCCGCTTGAACAATGGAGCGATGAGACCGATCCGGCCATTATGTCCGGGGACCAATGGGTGCATCCGTATAAAGACGTAGGCTTTCAGACGACGGAAAACCGCGAGCTCTTCGAGCAGGGAATCGTACCGCAAGGCTACCCGTTCATGCATTCGGACAAAGATGTGGCCTACAAAGCGTATCCGAGCGGCGAGCCCGACGAGAAGGATGCCGATAAAAAATAACGGCGGAAAGTGTGCTCCGGCTGCAGTTTCAGTGCAAGCCGGAGCGTGCTGTAGAGAGAAGTTGGCAAGAATGCCTTGCTTTCGACTCATGCCGTTGTATAATGGACATAGGAAACTTTATATACCTTTATGTTAGTTCAAAGGAGTGAAAGCTTAACATGTCCATGTCATTTGAAGCATACATGAGAGATATGGTTCAGCCGATGAGAGACGAATTGACGCGCATCGGAGTTACCGAGCTTCGTACGCCGGAAGAAGTATCCGAGGCTCTCGATAATATGAAAGGGACCGCTCTGATCGTGGTCAATTCCGTGTGCGGCTGTGCCGCCGGCCAATGCCGTCCGGGCGTAGCCAAAGCGCTGCAGCACGAAGTGAAGCCGGACCACCTTTACACGGTGTTTGCGGGTCAAGATAAAGAAGCAACGGCCAAGGCGCGCGAATATTTTGCGCCGTATCCGCCGTCCTCGCCATCGATCGCGCTGATGAAAGACGGCCAATTGGTCCATTTCATCCAACGCCATCAAGTCGAAGACCGTTCCGCCGAAATGATCGCCAACGATTTGATCGGCGCGTTCGAAACCTACTGCAAATAAGAGGTTAGTCCTCCTAACGACTCCTGCCGGCGCTTGAAGCGTCAGGCGGGAGTTTTTGTAATTTCCGGATCGTGCTATAATGTAACCAAAATTGACAAGCGGAACGACCGGGCGGTCAGAAATTGAAACCGTAAATGGCTGTCCGGCCTCCGCAAGTCGCGACTATTCGCGTGGAGAGGTGTGGAGACGATGAGTCTGCAGCAGGACATTATTGCAAAGCTTGGCGTCAAGCCGGTGATCGATGTCAATGAGGAGATTCGCAAGCGGGTCGATTTTTTAAAAGAATATGTGCTTAAAGCAGGCGTCGACGGGCTTCTGATCGCCATCAGCGGCGGGATCGACAGCGCCGTGGCGGCGGGGTTGTGCAAGCGGGCTACGGATGAGCTGACAACCGAGAAAGGACGCGAATACAAAACAGTCGGCGTGTTTCAGCCTTACGGGGAGCAGGCGGACATCTCCGACAGCTATGCGACGGCGGAAGCGTTCGATTTGAAATATCGCATCGAGACGAACATCGGGGAAGCGGTCAACGAGATCGCGCTCGAAGCCGAGTACGGACTGAAATCGATCGGCGTACACAAGCACTTGAGCCGCGGCGGCAAAGGGAATGTCAAAGCCAGAACTCGGATGGTCGTGCAATACGCGCTTGCCTTCGAGCTGAATCTGCTCGTGGTCGGCACGGATCACGCGTCGGAGGCGATTACGGGCTTTTTCACCAAGTATGGCGACGGCGCCGTCGATCTCACTCCGATGAGCAGTCTGAACAAGCGTCAGGTGCGGCAGCTTGCCCGCGAGCTGGGCGTACCGGCCAGCGTCCTGGATAAAGCGCCTACCGCCGGCCTTTGGGAAGGGCAGACGGACGAGAACGAGCTCGGCATCACTTACGACGACAACAGCGATTACTTGGAAGGCAAAACGATTTCGCCTGAAGCCCGGGAGAAGCTGGAAAAGCAATATTTGAAGACGGAGCACAAACGGGTGCCGATTCCCGGCATTTAGCCGTTTTTTCACCCATAACGAGAAAAGCATGCTCACCCTACACGGGTAGCATGCTTTTTTTATCATTTTAAGCTTGCTTCGCCTGAATTTCCCGGCGCAGCCGTTCCGCAAGCTCCTGCACTTGCATCGGGCCCAAATCGCCTTCGCCCCGTTTGCGGACGGCAACGGTGCCGGAGCTTTGCTCATTCTCGCCGAGGACCAGCATATACGGCACTTTCTCAAGCTGGGCTTCGCGGATTTTGTAGCCGAGTTTCTCGCTGCGCAGGTCGGCTTCCACTCGGATGCCCGCTTCGGCAAGCGCCTTTTTGACTTCCATGGCGTACGAATTATAGACGTCCGACACAGGCAAAAGCTTGACCTGCACCGGCGACAGCCAGAGCGGGAACGCCCCGCTGTAATGCTCCGTCAAAATCCCGATGAACCGGTCGATCGAGCCATAAATGGCGCGGTGAATGACGACCGGACGGTGCTTTTGATTGTCTTCGCCGATGTAGGACAGGTCAAATTTTTCCGGCATTTGAAAATCGAGCTGAATCGTCCCGCACTGCCAGCTTCGTTTGAGCGCGTCCAAAATGTGAAAATCGATTTTCGGCCCGTAGAAGGCCCCATCCCCTTCATTGAGGCTGTAGGCGATTCCCCGGCGTTCCAGCACGCTGCGCAGCGCCGTTTCCGCCTGCTCCCACAGCTCGGCGGAGCCCATCGAATCCTCGGGCCGTGTGGACAGCTCGATCTTGTACTGGAAGCCGAACACCTTGTACATCTCGCCGATCAGGTCGATGGCACTGCCAATTTCTTCTTCAATCTGGTCGGGGCGGACAAACAGATGCGCGTCGTCCTGGCAGAAGGTGCGCACGCGCATCATCCCGTTCAGGGCGCCGGAAAATTCGTGCCGGTGCACCTGGCCGAATTCGCAAAGCCGGATCGGCAGCTCCCGGTAAGAATGAAGCTCGTTTTTATAAATAAGCATGTGGCCCGGGCAGTTCATCGGCTTAAGCGCGAACTTCGTCTCGTCCACCTCGGTAAAATACATGTTCTCCCGGTAATGGTCCCAATGTCCCGATTCCTCCCACAGCCGCTGGTTCATCATGAACGGCGTGCGGACCTCGTCGTAATCGTTCGCCGCTTGCTGCTCGCGGGAGAAGTTCTCAAGCACCGTGCGGATCGTCATCCCTTTTGGCAAAAAGAACGGCATCCCCGGCGCTTCCTCGAGAACATGAACAGCCCGAGCTCTTTGCCAAGCTTGCGGTGGTCGCGCTTCTTGGCTTCTTCCAACAGATGCAGGTGCTCGTCAAGCTCCGCCTTCTTCGGAAAAGCCGTACCGTAGATGCGCTGCAGCATCTTGTTATTGGAATCACCCCGCCAGTAGGCGCCGGCGACGCTCAGCAGCTTGAACGCTTTGATGCGGCCCGTGGACGGCAAATGAGGCCCGCGGCACAGATCAACAAACTCGTCCTGCTCGTACAGGGAAAGGACTGCCTCGTCCGGCAAATCGCGGATAAGCTCCAGCTTGAGCGGATCTTCCAAAGCTTCGAACGTTTGCACGGCCTCGTCCCGGCTGACGACGCGGCGGATAATCGGCACATTTTCCCGGACGATTCGCTCCATTTCTTGTTCAATCGAGGAGAGATCGTCGACGGATAGCGGCTTTTCGATATCGATGTCGTAATAAAATCCGTCTTCGATGACAGGACCGATTCCCAGCTTCACCGCTTTTTGTCCGTATAGGCGTTTAATGGCCTGGGCCAACAGATGCGCCGTGCTGTGACGGTATACCTCCAAGCCTTCTTTGCTGTCGAGCGTCACAATTTCAACCGAAGCGTCCGCTTCGATCGGTCGGTTCAAATCGACGACCTTTCCGTCGATTTTGCCTGCTACGGCTTGTTTTTTCAAGCTGGGACTGATGGATTCGGCCACCTGCTCGATTGTGGTTCCTTTTTCGTACTCCCGGAACGAGCCGTCCGGCAGCTTCACTTGAATCTTCATGATTTTCGTCCTCCGTTTCCGGTCAAATGGGATGTGAACGCAAAAAAACGCATCTCGCCCAAGGGACGAGTGCGTTCAGCTCGTGGTTCCACCCTAATTCGACCGGCTGCCCTTCGCGTCATGGCTGCTGCCAAAACGAAAGGAATCACGCCGGACCTCATGGCCATCCGGTAACGGGGATGAGACGGTGCGCTTATTTTCGCGATCGCCGGTAAGGATCGTAAGTTCAGCGTCACAGCTGCAAAGGGGTAATTCTATGCCGGTCGCTGGAGGAGCTTACAGCCGGGACTCCTCTCTCTGTGCAGCCCTTGCAGAGAATCTTGTCTTTGGTCATTGCCTGATGTTTCAATATTCTAACTTCTTCCCGAGCGTAAAGTCAAGAGGGAATAGCTAATTGATCGCGGCGATATGGAAATCGTTTGCTGCGTACCTTCTTGAACTTGTCCTTCCGATCGGATACGATAAAGCCAAACGGAGTACGACTGACAGCTGCAGATATACGCGTATAGAGGACGAAGAGAGGAATAATGGCTATGATTATCGGCATCGGTACCGATGTGCTCGAAATTGCGCGGATGCGCAAGATTCTGGAGCAGCCGTCCGGCAAGCGTTTCCTGGAACGGGTATTGTCGCCCGCAGAGCGGGAACTGGCGGCTGTAAGAGGCGGGAGGCTGGCCGAGTTCGCGGCCGGGCGTTTCGCTGCCAAGGAGGCGGTCGTAAAGGCGCTCGGCTGCGGAATCGGAAAAGAAGTAGGATTTCAGGACATGGAAGTGCTGCCGGACGGGAAGGGCAAGCCGGTATGCCGGTTGTCGGAGGCGGCTTGGGAACGGTTAGCCGCCTGGATGCCGGCCTTCCAGTCCGTAACGGCAGACACGCTTCGCATTCATCTGAGCATTACGCATAGCGAAACGCTGGCGATGGCCTATGCCGTGGCGGAGCGAACCGAAACGAACCAATAGCTGATGACGTAACTGACAACTTACACAGGAGCGGACTGCTTTCCTTATCTGTGCATTTGGAGTGGCAGGGACAGGAAGCGACTTATTTTTTGCTTGCCAGCCATTCGGCCAGCGCCGCCGTTTCCTCCGGCTTCAGCTTTCCTTGAAAGCCAGGCATGCCGCCTCCGCCTTGTTCGATCTGCTTCACGATCTGTTCTTTGGTCATCCGTCCGCCAACCTGCTGCAGGTTGGTTTTCGGTCCCATGCGGCCTTCCAGATTGCTTGCATGACAGGAGAGACAGTTCTGCTTGTAGACCGTCTGCACCTGCTCGGAAGCGCCGGCCATCGCCTGTTCCGCCGTGAGGCCGCTTTCCTTCTTGCCGCCGCCGAACGGGTCGGGGCTATTCGCCGTGCATGCCGTTACCGTCGCCAAAACCGTCAAAGCCGCTACAGTGGCTGTCCATTGCTTCCATCGTTTCATTCTGCACTCATCTCCTTGTCTCGCATACGAATCATCGCGCCGAGCGTAACCATACTGAGGCCGCCGAAGCCCCCGATCAATACAGGCGCATAGCCGAGATACATCCATACTACCGTAATCGTCAGCGCAAGCATCCACGCCCCGAACGCCCCGAGCACCCAGCCCAACCGCGGAAAGAGGGCAAGATAGGCGACTGTAAGCGCAAGCCCCTTCAGCACCGGCCAATAGAACGGATCGATTCCTATAGGACCGCTCGTGAGCAGCCAAACGACCGCGACGGCTGCCGCTGCAACGAGAAGCGCGCCCAGGAACCCGCTCTGCGCCGGGCGTTCGGAAGACGTGCGCCGCTGGCGGAGAAAGACCGCCGCCGTAAATAGGAGCGCAACCAAGAACAGGACAGGCTGCAGCAGCTCCCAATCCCGCCATTGCCCGACAAACGTCACGATGGCCGAAGCCATCCAAGCCATTCCCCAAATGTATAAATAAGCCGAATAAGGGGCCGCCGCCCTCCAAGCCTGCGTCTCGGCAGACAGCTTGTCCGTCCGGATTCCGCCGATGGGGCTTCCTGCCGCATTCGCTTGTTTCATCGATATCGCCTCGCTTTGCCGAACGTTGCAAAACCGCCGGTTTTCCGAACCTTCGGCGGCATTTACAGGTAGCGTACACCTTTCGGGGGGCGAAAGTCAAACCTGGCGCCGACTTGGCGGACACCGTGCGTCCATAGCGTTCCGCGGGTATTATTTTGCCGGTGTGAACCGGTGTTTT
Source organism: Paenibacillus tyrphae (assembly GCF_024158745.1). Classification (GTDB taxonomy): domain Bacteria; phylum Bacillota; class Bacilli; order Paenibacillales; family NBRC-103111; genus Paenibacillus_G; species Paenibacillus_G tyrfis_A. The sequence continues at coordinate 100,542 of NZ_JAMZAW010000024.1, forward strand.
TTGGCATATTCGCGGGGGGAGAAGCCGGTCACTTTTTTGAAAATGCGGCTGAAATAAAACTCGTCCGCGTATCCGACGCTGCCGGCAATCGATTTCAACCGGTAATCCGACAGCACCAGCAGTTCCTTGGCCCGGTCTACGCGCAAATGCGTAAGGTAATCAATCGGGCTGTAGCCGATGTATTTTTTGAACAGGCGGGAGTAGTGGCTCACGCTGAGCCCGGCCATTTGCGCCAGCCCTTCGAGCGTAAGGGGCTCCCGGTAATGCCCGACCATGTAATCCTGCGTCAGCTCGATCGCCGCCGTCGTATCGCCGGCGATTTTCTGCGCGCGGAAATCGGTGACCAATGTCAGAAAAAACTCCTGCAGCACGATTTTGCGCCGCATCGCGGTCATGTGTCCCCGGCGCTTCCACAGCATATGGAGCTGTTCCATCAAATAAATGAGCTGCGGCGTATTGGTGACCGTGTACATCCCCTCCAACGGGAACCGCGCTTCGGCGGCACTGCGGGAAATCCACTGTTCCTTCTCCTCGTAAACTTCCGTATAATGAAAACGTAGAAAATAGTATTCGAGCGGCTGCTCGGGATCGGTCGTGCGTTCGACAATCATGCCGGGGGCAAAGCAGAACAGCTTGCCGGGCTCGGCAGGATAATGCGTGCCGCCTATCGTAAAGGTGCCCTTGCCCTTGATGACCAGCCATACGGAGTGGTACTTGATCGTCCGCGGCTTCTGGCGCCAGTCGGGCTCGCATTTCTGATGACCGACGAGCAGAATCGAGATGACCAGCTTGTTCAGGTGCGAGGCCAGCTCTCCGGGAGTCAGCATCGGCGTCCGTCCTTTCCTTCTTAAGCTTCGCTTCAACCTTGGTAAACGTCGTATTTGTCCTTGCAAAAAAAGCCGTACAGCCGTTTATTCGGGGGTATTGATTCCCATTATATCCCGAAAACGTGTGCAAAGAGAAGGAGATCTTATGTCCAGTTCAGAGCAAAAGCAGTATTTCTCCACCGAGCTGTTATCCTGGTACCGGCGGCACAAGCGCGATCTGCCTTGGCGGCGCAGCCGGAATCCGTATCATATTTGGGTATCCGAAATCATGCTGCAGCAGACCCGGGTCGACACCGTCATTCCTTATTTTAACCGGTTTATGGATAAATTTCCTACCGTTGAAGCGCTGGCCGAGGCGCCTGAGGACGAAGTGCTGAAGGCTTGGGAGGGGCTGGGCTATTATTCGCGCGCCCGCAATCTGCAAAGCGCCGTCCGCGAGGTGCGGGAGCGTTACGGCGGAGTAGTGCCGGACACGAAGGAGGAGGTGTCCTCGCTGAAGGGCGTCGGCCCTTACACGACCGGGGCGATTCTGAGCATCGCCTACAACAAGCCCGAGCCTGCGGTAGACGGCAACGTAATGCGCGTGCTGTCGAGATATTTTTTGATCGAAGACGATATCATGAAGGGGAGCACCCGCGTCAGCATGGAGAAGCTCGCGCAGGAGCTGATTCCGGAAGGGGCGGCCGGCGATTTCAACCAAGCATTGATGGAACTCGGCGCGCTCGTCTGTACGCCCAAGTCGCCGAGCTGCCTGACCTGTCCGGTCATGGCGCATTGCGCGGGACGGGCGGCCGGCATGGAGGAATCGCTGCCGGTGAAGACCAAGGCGAAGCCGCCGCGGCCGGAGCGGCGTTACGCCGTAGTGATCGAAGGCGCGGCGGAGCACGCCGGCCGGGTACTGATCCGCCAGCGGCCGGCCGAAGGGCTGCTGGCGCGCCTGTGGGAACTGCCGCATGCGGCGATTCCCACAGCGCCCGCAGCCGCGGAGGCGCGCGGCGAAGGCGGAGACCCCGCCGCGGCCCATGCCGCGCTGGCGGCGCATCTGGCCGGGGACGGCCTCGGGCTCGGTCCGGTCGGCTGGCTCTTGCAGGCGGAGCATACGTTCAGCCACATCCGCTGGGAGATGGACGTGTACTCTGGCCGCCTGGAGGAATCTTCCGCGCTGCTGCTGCCCGTGCCGCTGCCGTCGAATTATCGCTGGGTAAACCGCGAGGAGATGGAGCAGTACGCGTTCCCAAACGTCTTTTTGCGCATCCTGAACGCGTATTTTGGCCGGTAATAACAAAAAGCACTCCCTTGAGATGTTCAGGAGAGTGCCTAGTCTGCTGTTATTTATAGGGATTGTAGATAAACATCGCTTCGTTGCCCATCATCAGGTGATACATGAAATAGAACAGCGGCGAGCAAAGGATCACAAAAAAGAGAATTGCCACTAGCAGAAGACCGCTATTCCGCTGCTTCGGTTCATTTGTTTTCAGGTTTGCCATACGCTCATAACCCCTTTTCACATTTTTTTGTTCCACGATGTCCTTATAGCTGAATTATAGGAAACACGGCCAGATACGTAAGTGATGTAAATCACGCTTTTCTTTTCCAAATGTGAAAGATAAATGGCAATGTAAAAAATGACATAGACAGCCTGGACACAATGAAAAACGCCAACCTGGAAACGAAGGTCTTCCCTTCATCCCGGGCTGGCGTTTCTTGCGATGATCTAGTAAATCTGTTTTTTCATCGCTTGGATGTCTTTGATCAGAATATGCTTTTTGTCGATCGCGATGTGCTCGTCTTCCTGCAGCTCCTGAAGCACCTTCGTCACCGATTCGCGCACCGTACCGACCATGTTGGCCAATTGCTGATGCGTCAGCTTCATATCGATAAACATGCCGCCGGCTTTCGGCTGGCCGTATTCTTCCGCCAACCGGCAAATCGTTTTGATCGTGCGGGTCCGGACGTCGAGGAACGTAAGGTCGTATATTTTCTCGTTCGCTTTGCGCAGCCGTTCCATGGTCACTTCCATCAGCTTCAGGCACAGCCTGGGGCTTCGCTCCATAAACTGCTGAAAATCCGAACGCATCAGCGTATACAGTGAGCAGGCCTCCAGCGTTTCCGCCGTCGCCGAGCGCTTGAGCCCTTTTTGAACCAACGACATCTCCCCGAAAAAGTCGCCTTCCCGGAACAACGAAAGAATAATTTCCTTGGAATTGTCGATTCGGTAAATTTTGACGACACCGGAATGAATCAAATAAAATTCCTCACCGACGTCTCCTTCGAAAAACAAAATGGTTCCTTTTTTGAATTTCCGTTCCACGAACAGAGGAACGATCGTCTCCAACTCGGCCACCGACAAATCTTGGAACAGCGGCACATCATGCAGGAGAGTGATCAGTTTGCTCATGAGTCTCACTCTTTCCCGATCAAATATGTTGCGTTTTTCGGTCACGGTTTCCGTTTTCTCCAAAATTCGCCTATTTGTCTATCATACTACGTTCCGGCTTCGGGGGAAAGGGGCCTTCGATATACCTATCGGGCAGTCTTAGAGGACGTGGTTCGGGCGATACATGCCGAGGATAGAAAAAGGACTGCATGGAGGAGAACCTCCGCAGTCCTTTGCGGGCAAAGCCAATTATTTCACAGCCGCTTCGTAACGTTTGCCGACTTCGTTCCAGTTGACAACGTTCCAGAATGCTGCAATGTAGTCAGGGCGTTTGTTTTGATATTTCAAGTAGTACGCATGCTCCCATACGTCCAGACCGAGGAGCGGCGTTTCGCCTTCCATGATCGGGCTATCTTGGTTCGGCAGGCTGTACACTTTCAATTTGCCGTCTTTGGTCACAGCGAGGAAAGCCCAGCCGGAGCCGAAACGGGTCGTTGCCGCTTTAGCGAAATCTTCTTTGAACTTGTCGAAGCCGCCCAGTTCGCTGTTGATCGCGTCAGCCAGCTTGCCGCTCGGAGCGCCGCCGCCGTTCGGGCCGATCGTTTCCCAGAACAAGGAGTGGTTCGCATGGCCGCCGCCGTTGTTGCGGACTGCGGTACGGATGCTCTCCGGTACGCTGTTCAGATCGGCGATCAGGTCTTCCACGCTTTTGGATTGAAGATCGGCATGGCCTTCAAGCGCAGCGTTCAGGTTCGTAACGTATGTGTTGTGGTGACGATCGTGGTGGATCATCATGGTCATTTCGTCGATGTGAGGCTCAAGCGCATTGTTCGCATAAGGAAGTGCCGGTAATTGGTGTGCCATCTTCTATCTACCTCCTGAGGATATGAGATTTCCAAGATTTATTATCGCCTATTTTCTATATAAAATCAACACTTATGTTTATTAAGTATTCGTGGCCGGGGCATCCTCCCCACGGAACCGTTCTCCGCCGCGGTGTTCGATCTCATGGATGATCTGCCCGAGCATGGCGGTGCCTTGAGCGTTCAGCCAAGGGGACAGGTCGCTCATGACCCGTTGATGGTAATGAAGCTCCTCCGACGTCCATTTCGTCATCTGCACATCGTTCAGTTCGTCAATCCGGCGCATAATACCGGACTTCGTCGCCTCGTTTGTCATCGTCTTCCTCCTCCAATGCAATCCGAACGATTGCCGCATGATATTGCATCCGTCTGTGCAAAGCCAAAGATTACCGGATTATCGTTTCACGCCGTTCGGACTTTTATGCAAAAAAAAGAGGAGGCAGTTTTGCCTCCCGAGATTGTTGAGAAAGTGGTCATTAAGGTATTAGAGGTGTACGAGGGGGGTATCCACTTCCGACCGCTCTTGTCATCGGGAAATTTGATTGAAACCGCTTGACTAGCGGATATTTCCCGAAGACAAAGGCGGCCGCTATCGCTTCTCCAGTGGATACCCCACCTCCGTATGTTTTTCTATTTTTATAATGACCATTTTCTCAACAGCCTAAGAGGAGGCAGTTCCGCCTCCCGAGCTTAACCCCCACTGCTGGAGCTGGAGCTCCCGATCCCGCCGTGCCCGCCGGAGCTTCCTGAAGAGATGCCGCTGGACGAACTGAATGAGCTTGACGAGCCGGAGCTTCCTTTCGAGCTGCTGCTTGTCGAAGACCCGGACGAACCGGTAGATGCCGACGAGCCGGATACGGATTTGCCTGGCGTACCCGCAGAAGAGGCGGATGAGTCGCCGCTAGTCGTTCCCGAGCTGCTGCCGCTCTTCACGCCAGTGCTTGAACCGGACGAAACGGAGTCCTTCGTGTTGAAGCTGCCTGTTCGTCCGCTGGTTGTAGGCGCAGGCGTATTCGCCGGTTCCGGCGTGCTCTTGGACGGGGCGGCTGGCGTATTGCCGTTTCCTTGCGGCTGGACGGCATTGCCGCCCGGCTTCGTGACGGTTGGCGGGGAAGCAACCACTCCGTTCGATCCTGTGACGGATCGGCGATAGTAAGTGTTGCCGCCGTAGAAATAGGCGCTGCTGCCCGAACGGTTGATGCGTCCGCTACCGTCGTCGCATTCATCGTCGTTGTTGTCGTCCCGGCAGTAGTCTGCTGCCGGAGCTGCTGCCGCACCAGCTGCCGCACCGGCTGCGGCTCCGATGCCGGCGGCAGCTCCGGCGCCGGCCGCAGCACCCGGGCTGGTCGCGGCAGGGGGCGGATTGATCCCGCCTTGAGGCGGGGGCGTCTGCAGCGGGGCTTTCGCAGGCGGAGGCGAGGAGCACCCGGCGCTTGCAGCCAAGGCAGCCGCTACAAACAGGCTGATCAGCTTCTTATTTCCCGCTGCCGATGAAGCGTTCGGATTAGAGGGCTCATGCTTGTTCATCTTGATTCGCTCCCATTCTAAGGAAATTACCAATTAATACGAAACGGTTACATCTAATGTTTCGGCAAAATTCGCAATCTTTCGTTGCCGAAACTATTTTTTTCGTCATATACTAGAGTGGTAAGTTTTAGTAGAGTTGTCAACAGGGAGATTGCTAGGGGGAGCAAATGCGGATGAAGAAGCGATGGCTTCACGTAACGTTAGCGACGGCAATAATGCTGTCGCCTTTTTTGGCTTGGAGTTCGGGAAAAGTACAGGCAGCGGAGGGAAATTTGGATGCACGGTCCTCGTTTCCGCCATTTTCGATGCCGTCGTCCCTTGTAACTCAGCCGGCAAACGTAGATTCCGGAAAAGTGTGGGTGAAATACAAGGAGCAAGCCCGGAGCGAGGGCTCTGCCGGACTGCTTGCGGCCGGGGATTCGGATTCGTTCGTCGAAATGCCGCTGGCGCCGGGAGAGAACGTGCTTTCCGCTGTCGAACGCTATAAACAAGACCCTGCCGTGGCGGCAGCCGAGCCCGAATATTTGCTGCAATACGCCGATCCGGCGGTGACGGAGGTGCCCGATCAGGTTGCAGGCGGGGGCGGTTCGCCGACCGTGACCTCCACCATCTATCAACCGAATGACCCTTATTATGCGAACGGGAGCCAGTGGGGTCTCAGCGTAACCGAGATGACCTATGCCTGGGAGCGCGTGCAGGACAGGTTTTCGATCCGTATCGCGATCGTCGATTCGGGAGTGAATCCGAATCATTCGGATCTCGCCGGGAGCTTGGAAGCGGGATATAATGCGCTTGATGAAGGCCAGCCTCCTGTCGACGATTCGGGACACGGTACGATGGTCGCCGGGATCGCCGCAGCCGTAACCAATAACGGCATCGGCATAGCCGGAGCGGCCGGCGGCGCACGGATCGTTCCGGTGAAAGTAGGGAAGAAAGACGCTAACAATAAAGATTACATTCCGAGCAGCGCCGTAGCCCAAGGCATCCGATGGGCGGCAGACAACAAGGTAGACGTGATCAACATCAGCCTGGGGATGCCGCAAAACAGCCAAATGCTGAAAGAAGCCGTCGATTACGCCCTGGCCCGGAATGTGGTTATTGTCGCAGCGGCCGGCAACGAGAGCAACCATTGGCTTTTCGGCGAGCCTGTGGATTTTCCGACCCGTGAGGACAACTCCTACAGGAGGTTTGCCTGGACCGTCTATCCGGCGCGCTACGAGGGTGTCGTTTCCGTTGGCTCGGTTAGTCGCTTAGCGAACAATGCGTTGACGATTTCCGATTTTTCCAACATTGGAAAAATAACAACGGTTGCGCAGGGAACCGGCGTTTACTCGACGGCGCTGTCCGGGGGCTATGCCAGCGGTGCCGGGACCTCTTATTCGTCCCCGATGGTTGCGGGACTGGCCGCCTTGCTTAAAGCACAAAATAAAAATTTGAGCTCGCAGGACGTGCACCATATCTTGCTTGACAGCAGCCAAAAGCTGGGTGTACCACCGATCGCGGGATATTATTTGGGGACATATTACTCTCCGAAGTATCAAGATTATTACGGCGGAGGGCTAATGAACGGCAAACGGGCTTTTACAATGCCGCGTCTCCGTATGACGGCAGTGCCGGAGCCGGACGGGCGGCAAGCCAACGTGACGGTAAAGGCATTGGATGATAAAGGGACCCTGCTTCGGAACCTGTCCTCCGAAATTACGGTGATGGTGAATCACGAGGATCGTTACAAACAGAACAAAACCGTTTCTTTGGTCAACGGGGAATGGAGCGGCCCGGTCGAGCTTTCCGTGACCGACGACGTTTACGATATTACGATCCAGGCCAACGATGCGCCCGGTAGTGGCAATGAATTCATCGAATCCGGCGCTGCAAGGTTTTCCAAGCTTCCGGATCGGCCGAAAGCTTCGATCGGTTCGGGAACTTACACCGGTCCCCAAACCGTAACGTTATCTACGGCGACACCCGGAGCCGCAATCTATATAACGTATGATGGATTGAATTCCATCGAATTGGAGGGGCCTTTAACCATCAGCTCCAATACAACGTTTTATGCCGCTGCGATGAAAAACGGCGTCTGGAGCGAGACCGCCGAGTACGCTTATATCATCCAGCCGGCTCCTGCCGGCGGCGGAGGTGGAGGGGGCAGCTCGGGCTGCTGCGCCGGAGGAGGCGGCGGTGGCGGCTGGAGCGGTGCCCCTGCAGCTTCCGGCGATGGCAAAAGCGAATCCGGCTCCGTTCTGAGCGTGAAGCCGGACAAAGCGAAACTGCTGGAACAGCTTGCCGCTGCCAAAGGAGCCCCGGTTACGATCGACGCCGGCGCCCGATCCGACAGTGCCGTGAAGCAAATCATCGTGGAACTGCCGGGCGAGGTATGGCTTAAAGCGGCAGAAGCCGGGTCGGCCTTCGTCGTTCGTTCCGATCAAGCGTCGCTGACCATTCCGCCGGACGCTTTTGCCGTAGAGAGCGCAGCGACTCCGGTTAAGCTAACCGTTACCATGTCGCAGGAGGCTCCCGGCAAACCGGCCTATGCCGGACTCGCTTCTCCCGTATTCGATTTCACGCTTCAGGCGGGCGATCGGACGATCGAAGCGTTCAACAAGAATGTGACGGTGCTGCTGCGGTATGACTCAGCCAAGATCGGCGATGCCGCCAAGACGGGAATTTATGTTTACAACGCTCAAGCCGGACGCTGGGAATATGTCGGCGGCAAGGCGGAGAACGGGGCGATTCAAGTCCGGTTGAGCCACTTCTCGTCCTATGCCGTCATGGAATGGAACCGGACGTTTGACGATATTGCAGCTCACTGGGCAAAGACGACCATCGAACGGATGGCGGCCAAGCAGATCGCCGACGGCATGACGGAGACGGCCTTCGCACCGGAGGCGACCATGACGCGGGCTCAGTTCGCCGCACTGCTCGCACGGACGCTCAAGCTGCCGCCAGGCGCCAAGGAGCTGCCGTTCAAGGACGTGCCCCACGATGCGTGGTATCGCGATGCGTTGGCCCAAGCGCTGGCCGCCAAGCTCGTGAGCGGGGTCAGCGACACGGCATTCGCTCCGGAAGCGCCGGTCACCCGCGAGCAAATGGCTCTCATGCTGATGAACGCGTACGGTTATGTCCGAGGGGCCGAGACCCAATTGCCGCCGAACGCACCGGCATTCACGGACCGTGAGGCCGTCAGCGACTGGGCCAAGGATTCGGTAGGACGGGCCGCCGGGCTGGGCTTGCTGGAAGGCAACCCGGACGGCTCCTTCGAGCCGAATAGACAAGCGACGCGGGCCCAGGCCGTGACGGTTCTGCACCGGCTCTTGGATCAGATGGAGAAATAACGCTCCTGCGAGCAGCTCGCAGGAAAAGCTCCCCGAAGGCAGCGGATGCCGGAAGGGAGCTTTTTCGCCGTTGACCGGAGATTGCACGATTTGCAAAGAACAGACAATAAACGACCCGAACTTTTTGCAAACGCTTAAAATTAAACGCTTTCAAGAGGAAATGAAAAAAATATGAAGATTTTTTATCGTTTTTTTGAAAATTAGCAGGAATATTGCGTTATTTGTCGTATTTTATTATCTACCATATGAGTGGCGGGGAGAGTTTAACATGCTTGTAAGTTCGTATCTGGTTCGTACGTTTAAATTGTCCGATTACGTTTCAGTCACGGAGCTTTTCAGGAATGTGCTTTCAGAGGAATGTTACGAGGAGACGATGTCGGCTTTCGCCAGACAGTTGTCCTGGGATAGCGAGCTCGTCCTTGTCGCGGAAGACGAAGGTGCGATCGTCGGGGTCATCGTCGGAACGATCGATAAACAGGACGGCTACTACTATCGCATTGCCGTAGGGCAGGATCATCAGCGCAGAGGAATCGGCCAGACCTTGATCGAGTCCCTTCGCCAGCGTTTCGTAGGACGCAAAGTGCGCCGCATTATGGTTACCATCGATGCGCACAACGAAGTGGTCATTCCCGTATACGAGAAAGCCGGCTATCAGGCGGAAGATTTTTCCCGGTTTCCGCAGCGGCTCAGCATTGTGAACGGCTGATATCGAGCCGAATCAAGCTTAACGAATCACACAAGCATACCCGGAGCCCTCGGTTTCCCGGCTATGCTTTTTTTGTTTATTCGAAGATTACGGCTCTTGAAAGCGGTGCAACATAAGTTTATGCTAGTAGCAAGAGTAAGAAGTACGACAGTCAGTTGAAAACCGCAGGCAGAAGGGTTTGGACCACATGAAGACGTTTACCCCGCATGTCATCAAAAGCTTTAAACACGACGGGCACTTGCATCGCATGTGGCTTGAAAATTGGTTGGTGCCGGAACGTCTGCTGCATGAATCCCATCGGGCGGAGTCCATGCTGGTGCTGATTAACAGCCAGACGAAAATCGTCGAGGCCGACGGCAAAGAATGGGTCAGCCGCATTCCCGGAGTGTCTTTTTTTATCCCGGGGCAGTGGTTTAACGTAGTCGCGCTGATCGAGGAAACCGGCGTCCGGTACTATTGCAACGTCGCTTCCCCGCCTTATGTGAACGGACGTGTCATTACCTATATCGATTACGATCTGGACGTGATTCGCATGCCGGCGGGCGATGTGCATGTCGTCGATCGGGAAGAATATGAGCGGCACAAGCTCGCCTATCATTATTCCACCGTTGTGGAGAGCAAGGTCGAGCAGGGCCTGCAGCATTTGCTGGGGCGCGTGAAAAGCGCTAAAGCGCCGTTTCGGGACGAGCTGGTCCTATCCTATTATGAGCAGTGGAAAGAACGCGGAGCGGAGGGTTAGGATGTGAGCTTTTCTCTGAGCAACAACGAAAGCGAACGGACCGAAAGCTCGTCGGAAAGCCCGGTGAGCTCCAACCCTTTACGAGAGCTGCTGGGCTGGATGAAGTGGTTCGCATTCGCGTTGGCCTTGGTCGTGCTCATGCATCAATTCGTGTTTCATTTGTCCACAGTCAAAGGGGAATCTATGCAGCCTACGCTGGAAGAGGGCGAATGGCTGTTTATTAATAAAACGATCCGTTACGCCGGAACGCCGCCCAAGCGCGGAGACGTCGTGGTCATTCAGGAGCCGCCGGGAAGCGAATCCATGCATCCTTTTTTGGTGAAGCGGGTGGTAGCGGTGGCTGGGGACGAGGTCCATATCCGGGGCGGCAAGCTTTACGTCAACGGCAGCGAGGTGCAGGAAGCGTACACGGATTCCGGTATCGAGGACGGGCGCTTCGAGCCTTATACGGTTGCCGAAGGCCATCTGTTCGTCATGGGGGACAACCGACACCGGTATGCCAGCTACGATAGCCGCACCTTCGGCGCCATTCCCGTAACCCGGGTCATCGGACGGGCGGAATGGATCGTATGGCCGCCGCAAAAGTGGAGGAGCCTGTAATGGAAAAAGATGACAGCAGGGCGGGAACAGAGCAGCAGAGCGAACGTTTTGCGGCGGCGGAGGAGCTGCAGCCAGCGGACTGGAGCCGGCTCAAGCAGCAGCTGCTAGCGGATGCGGAGCAGCTTGGCATTGATAAGATTGGCTTTGCGAGCGCCGACCCGTTCGTTGAATTGAAGGATATTTTGATCCGGCACCGCGAGAAAGGGTTCGAATCCGGCTTCGAGGAGCCGGATATCGAGAAGCGTGTGGACCCGGGCCTGACGCTTGCGGAGCCCCGGTCCATAATTTCGATCGCGGTGGCGTATCCGTCGAAGCTGAGAAATGCGCCGCGGTCCGAGCCGGGCGCGTATCGGGGCATTTTGTCCCGCTCCGCTTGGGGGCAGGACTACCATCATGTGCTGCGCAACCGGCTTGCAAGGCTGGAAGCCTGGATTCGCGAACGGGTTCCCGGAGCGCGCACGGCAAGTCTGGTCGATACCGGGGCGCTTGTCGACCGGGCGGTGGCCGAGCGGGCCGGGATCGGCTGGGTCGGCAAAAATTGCTCCGTGATTACCCCGGAATGGGGGTCATGGGTTTACCTCGGCGAACTGATCACGAACGTGCCGTTTCCGCCGGATACGCCCGTGACCGAGAGCTGCGGCGATTGCACGCTTTGCATCGATGCCTGTCCGACCGGAGCGCTCGTCGGCCCCGGGCAGCTTAACGCGCAGCGCTGCGTTTCGTTCCTCACGCAGACAAAAGGGTTCATCGAGGACGACGAGCTGAAGCGCAAGATCGGTAACCGGCTGTACGGCTGCGATACGTGCCAGATCGTCTGTCCCAAAAATAAAGGCATTCACGCCGGACATCATCCGGAGCTGCAGCCGGACCCCGAGATCGTCAAGCCGCTGCTGCTGCCGCTGCTCTCCATGTCGAACCGCGAGTTCAAAGAGCGGTTCGGCCACAGCGCCGCCGCTTGGCGCGGGCGCAAGCCTATCCAACGCAACGCGATTCTTGCGCTGGGCAACTTCCGGGACGCAAGCAGCGTGCCGCAGCTCTCGGAGCTGCTGCGGAAGGACGAGCGCCCCGAGATTCGCGGCACGGCCGCCTGGGCGCTTGGCCGCATCGGAGGCGAGGCTGCGCGCGAGGCGCTGGACGCCGCTTGGGAGACGGAGCGGGACGAGGCCGCCCGCCGGGAGATCGGCAAAGCGCGCGCGCAATTTACGGGAGAGCGACAGGGGGATGAGCAGGATGGCGATCCGATACGATGAAATCGATTCACCGATCGGCATATTGACGCTCGGCTGGAATGCCGGGCCGCAAGGCGGCTTGTGTCAGATCGAATTCGGCGCGTTCGCCGATGTCGAATCGAAGCTTCGCGCTTGGTCCGAGCAGCGGTTCGGCACGGGCGACTGGATAAGGGACCCCGGGACGCTATCCGAGGCGGTGGAGCAGCTGCAGGCTTATTTTGCTGGTACGAGACGAACGTTCGACCTGCCTCTGGATTTGCGCGGCACGCCGTTTCAAATTCAAGTATGGAAGGCGTTGACCGATATCCCGTTCGGCGAAGTCTGGTCGTATAAAGACGTTGCGGTGCGGATCGGTTCGCCTAAAGCGGTACGCGCCGTAGGGGGAGCGAACAACCGTAATCCGATCCCGATTATCGTGCCCTGTCACCGCGTGATCGGCGCAAGCGGCGCGATGGTCGGCTACGGCGGCGGACTGCATATAAAGACGTTTTTGCTTCAGCATGAAGGCTTTTCGGGGAAAGGGGCCCTAGCGTGAGATACGTGCATATCGAGAACGTCGAGTCCGGGCAATATTTGGGACGGACGATTTTTTCCGCGAACGGGGCGGTGCTGCTATCCGAAGGGGTGCAGCTAACCGTATTTATGATCACGACGCTGAAGCGGATCGGCGTGACGATGATTTATATTAAAGACCAGCAGTTTGACGATATCGAGCTGGCCGACCTCGTCTCGGAGGAGACGAAGCGGGCCGTGATGCAGCGGATGGGAGAGACGTTCGATTCGATCCGGTCCGGGAAAGATTTCAACACGAAGCATATCGGGGTAAGCATCGATACGCTGCTGGACGAAATTATGAGAAACAAAGAAGTGCTGGTGCAGCTGTCGGATATCCGGACGCACGACAACGAAATGTATGTGCATTCGATCAACGTTTGTATGATGTCGACGCTAATCGGCATCAACATGGGGCTGTCGACGACGCAATTGAAGGAGCTGGCTATCGGCGCGCTGCTGCACGATGTCGGCAAGCTTGAGCTCGTGACGGACGATGAAAGCGGCGATCCGAGAAAGCATCATACGTGGCGCGGCTTTGAAGTATTGAAGCATAAGCGGGAGCTCAGCTTGCTGATTGCGCACGTCGCTTTTCAACATCACGAGACGATGGACGGACAAGGCGTGCCGCGTCAGCTGCCGGGCGACGAAATTCATCTGTATGCGCGCATCGTTGCCGTGACGGACACGTATGACAACCTGTTGTTTGATTTGTCCGAAGGCCGGCGGATGCTGCCGCACGATGCGTGCGAGCGCATGATGGTGCTGGCGGGCGAGAAGCTGGACCGGGAGATCGTGATCCAGTTTTTGCGTACGGTGTCGGTTTATCCGACAGGCACGTCGGTCAAGCTGTCCACCCGGGAAACCGGCGTCGTGGTCGGTCAGCACCGGGGGCTGCCGGGCCGGCCCGTCATCCGTGTGGTCAAGGGCGGCGGAGACGACATGGAGGTTAAGGAAGTCGATTTGGCCAAACAGACGACCGTGTTTATCGAGAGTGTCTTGATGTAGCGTAAAAATGGTGTTTGTAACCGAGGCTTTGACATGCTATGATGAAGAAATGACATCCATCGTTTGAGGTGAAGGTACGATTATGTGGGGTTACGTCATTACCGCGGTTATTGCCCTCATTGCCGGAGGTGCGGCCGGATTTTTTATCGGCGTGCAGTACTTGCGCAAGCAGATTGAAAAAATGCAGAGCAATCCGGACATGCTGCAGCAGATGGCCAAGCAAATGGGGTACAACTTGAACAAGCAGCAGATGCAAAAAATGCAAACCATGATGAAGAAACAAAAGTTTCGTCCGTAAGCCCGAAAAGCCTGGTTGCGGGCTTTTCTTTCTATATTGGAACGGAAACTCCGGACGAATTCAGGAGGAGGATAACCCATGCCGGCCAAAGAATACAAAAACAGCCGTGTTGCCGATAATCGGGAACAAGTCGAATATCATATCCGGGAGATTTTGCACCTGATCGGCGAAGATCCGGACCGGGAAGGTTTGCTTGACACACCCGCGCGGGTTACCCGCATGTATGAAGAAATTTTTGCAGGCTATGACGCAGATGTGAAGGATATATTAGGCGTTGCCTTCGACGAGAAGCACGAGGAGCTCGTCATTGTGAAGGATATCGTCTACTACAGCCAGTGCGAGCATCATATGGCGCCGTTCTTCGGCAAAATCCATATCGGATACATTCCGAGCGGCAAAATTGCCGGGCTGAGCAAGTTCGCCCGTTTGGTTGAAGCGGTCACCCGCCGCCTCCAAGTGCAGGAGCGGATTACGTCGGAAATCGCCGACATTATCGAGTCGGAGCTTGAGCCGCACGGCTGCATGGTCGTCGTCGAGGGCGAGCATTTGTGCATGTGCGCACGCGGCGTCAAGAAGCCGGGCAGCAAAACCGTGACCTCCGCCGTTCGCGGACTGTTCCGTACGGATGCGCCCGCACGCTCGGAGTTTTTATCGCTTATCAAGGACTGAATTAGCGAAGAAGATGCAGGGGAACCTGCGTCTTTTTCTTTTTTCGGCGAGAGAAGAGCGGGGGACGAACCATTGACGAACGGTGGTGAGAGAAGTATACTTTACCATTGCTGGTACTGATAAAAATAATTGGGTACCAATTGGAATGATTGATTAACTTAAGGAAGAGGGATCGTCTGTGCGCGAACGTTTGCTTCAAGCCGCCATGGAGCTGATGAAGCGGAAGGGGCTGAAATTTACGATATCGGATTTGGCCGCCGAGTTGGGCACCAGCAAGCGTACGATTTACGAGCACTTCGAATCCAAAGAGCATATCGTCGGCACGCTCGTCGATGAGGCGGTTTCGGAAGTAAAGCGAATCGAGCAAGGCATTTACCGGGACGAAGGCTTGTCCTGCGCCAAGAAGCTGAGCGCGATTTTGACGATTCTTCCCAAGGGGCTCCAGCTTGGGGACCATCGGCTGCTCTCGGACCTTAAGCGGTTCGCTCCGGACGAATGGTTGAAAGTCGACAGGCTGCTTCAGGAAGAGTGGGGAACCGTCAGGGCGATTATCGAGGAAGGCGTTGCGGCCGGACACTTTCGGCCCGTTCATGTGCCGACGATCATCCAACTGATGAAGGGAGCGTCCGTCTCCTTGTTTGACGCGGATTTTTTAATGAATACGGACTGCACGCTTGCGGGGGCGGTCCGAACGATGGCCGACGTTTTTGTGCAAGGATTGATTCCGGAAGGTCCGGGTCAGGAAATGGAGTAATAATATAAAAGGAATGATGTGCAGATGTATTGGTTATATTTAGGGGCTGCGATTGCCCTCGAAATCGCCGGAACGATTTCGATGAAATTTTCGCAAGGCTTTACGCGGCTGACCCCGTCGATTCTCATGGTCGTCTTTTACTTGCTGGCGTTTACCGCGCTCAATTTCTCGCTGAAGCAAATTGACGTGAGCGTGGCCTACGCGATATGGTCGGGTCTTGGAACGGCGGTCATTGCGGTGATCGGGTATTTGTATTTTAACGAATCCATGTCGCTGTTAAAAGCCGGTTCTATCGTTCTGATCATCCTCGGCGTCATCGGACTGAACTTGGGCGGAGGGGCTCACGGAAGCTCGGCCGGTGCTCCATCGGAAAGCGCCCCTGCGTCAAAGCAGCAGGCACAGGATTAAATAGCCATAGGAAAAGGGGGATAAAAATGCGGCTTAAGGCGCTAAGAGTGTTATTTTGGATCACAGACATCGGATTTTTGTTGTATTGGGGAATTACCGCCCTGAAGCTTATTCCTCCGGAATGGCTGTATAACGACTACACCAACCCGATTCTGGTGGCATGGAACTGGTCGTTTATGCCCATTGACCTGTTCATCTCGCTCACCGGTCTGTATAGCCTGTATCTGCATGGAAAAGGCCGGAGCGCGTGGGTCGGCTGGTCGCTGATCTCGCTTGTTTTAACATTCAGCTCCGGACTGCTGGCCATTTCGTTCTGGGCCGTTCGCGGCGAATTCGATCCGGCATGGTGGACCCCGAATGTCTATTTGATGCTGTATCCGCTGTTCTTCATTCCCTGGCTCGTTTCGATGCTGGGTTCCGGCAACCAGAACCGCGCCACTTCCGCCTTGGGATAAGCCCTTCGACAAGGAATACCCCTACATGAATGCAGTAATCCCCGGACCGACGCGGTTCGCAGTGTGTTGCCTTTGGCTTCGCATGCGGACCGGATTTCTGTCAGCCGGGGATTCGTTATGTTTAATAAGGCAGCCACATCAATTGGCGGGCAGCCGCAAATCGTTCGTTCACATGGTCCCAATTCACCGTGTTCCACCAAGCTTCAATGTATTTGGCCCGTTCGTTCTTGTATTTGAGGTAATACGCGTGCTCCCATACATCCAGCACGAGCAGCGGGATGACGTCCCATTGCGACAAGTTTTGATGCTTCTCCGCCTGCAAAATTTCCAGCCGGTGGCTGCGCGGGCTCCAGACCAGAATGGCCCAGCCGCCGCCTTCCACTTTCTCCGCCGCTGCGCTGAATTGCTTGCGAAACCCTTCGTAAGAGCCGAACGACTTTTTAATCTCCGCCGCGATCGGCCCCGTGGCTTTTCCGCCACCGCCCGGCTTCATCACATTCCAGAAAATCGTATGGAGGTAGTGTCCCGCTCCGTTGAACGCCGCTTCCCTTTCCCAATGCTTGACCAGCGAAAAGTCGCCCGTTTCCCTTGCGCGCGCAAGCATGTTCTCGGCTTTGTTCAGCCCGTCGACATAGCTTTTGTGGTGCTTGTCATGATGCAGTCGCATCGTTTCCGCATCGATATACGGCTCCAGCGCATTGTAGGCATAGGGCAGAGGCGGCAGCTTGTGGCCTCCGATCGGTACGGGCCTCGAATAGGGGGCCTGAGGCCGTTCTCCCGCCCACGTGCCTTCCTGCGTCGCCGTTAGCTGGTTTAGGTCGATGGGAGGCGGCTCGCTTTCGCTGCGCCATAAGTGGATGTGCGCTTGCTCCTCGTCCGGAGCACGGTGCACCGTGGCCGTATCGGCTGCATCGGCTGCATCCTCGGCGCGAAACTCTTCGTATTCTTCTGACGTACTTTGGACCGCGTGCAGAACGCCGAGGAAATATTCGGATTCGCGTATGATGTGCAAGAACACGGTTTGGACGACCGGATTTGCCCGAACCGGACGGCTTCGTTCCAGAATGAAAAACAAATGCCGGATGAATTCCTTCGATTGGGCAATGGACGCATAGAGGAGCTCGTTAACTTTGTCGACGATATACGGACTGACCGGGGGCTTGGCCCGCAGCACGGCTTCGATCCATTGCTGGCTGGCGGCTTCCGTCTGCGCAAGCACGCCTTCCCATTGCTGCAGCAGAGCGGCATACTCCGGTTCGAGCTTCGGCACCAGTTCGCGGATGACGACCGTATGTTCTCTCTCTTGCATCTTCCAGAACCGAATTTCCTCCAGAACCCTAAGCGGCATCAGGGAACCGTAAACGTACAGCATACGCAAAAACCTCCCCGTCGTTCTGCTTGATCCGGCTTTCGCGGCCGGAGGCTACAGGAACATTGTATTCAGGGAGGTGTACAGCTATGTTTGATTTATCTAACGGGCTTTATTATATTTCTGCGGTTGTGCCGGAGCGGAGGACAACGTACGGAGGAACCCGGTCGTCATCTGCAGATAGCTTTTGCTGTGAGCGCGGTAGATCAGCTCGTGCCCGTCGTTCTCCAGCAGCCACAGCGAGGAGCCGGAGTCCGCTTTTTGCTTCTGGAAGATGCCTTCCGCCATTTCGTACGGGGCCCGCAAATCTTTCTTGCCATGGATGAAGAAGATCGGCATCGAATACTGCGTCTCTTTCATTTTGTCGTAAGGCACTTGGTTCAAGCTGACGCCATTGATCAGCGGGAAGAACATGTGCACAAGGCTTTGAGAAAACTTCGGCAAATTCGCCGCTTGCTTCATGTTATGGTACAGGGTGTCCGGTTCGAGCACGAAGGTGCTGTCGAGAATCATCCCGTCGATGTCTTTTGTTTGCAGCGCGGCCTGCAGAGCCGTACCGGCTCCCATCGAGAAGCCCCAGACGAACACTTTTTCGGCTCCCCGGTCCTTCGCGTACTGCACGGCGCCCAACAGCTCTTGCGATTCGCGCAAACCGCCTGTCACGTTCCACTGAGGCTGGACGTAGCCGTAATCGAACATCAGCACGTTGTAGCCCATATCGTGGGCTGCTTTAGCCAAGTCGTAGATGGGCACCCAGATTTCTTCGCGGTTCCCGCCGTAGCCGTGCGAGAACACAATCGTTTGCCGGGCAGCTGCCGTTCCTGCGCTCGACGGTATGTACCAGCCGGACAGGTTGGAGGAGGCATTCAGACTGGGAAACTGCACGTCCTCGTAAGCGGCGCCGAAGGCGGCGGCAGGATTCGAACGCAGCGGATCGATATGCGGCCGGACCAGCGTCCAGGCAATATAAGCGTGGAAGGCCATCGCTAAGCTGAACAGCAGAAGCAGAACGGACAGCAGAGCAAGAAGCAGACCCCGATGCCTTCTGAGGAAGGTCATTCGTTTGATAGCGCTTTCAACCGTAGTGGTGTTTAAAGGTACGGGTGAATAAGAATTGGTTTCCATGCCGGATCCCTCCCATTAAAACTAAGATGACTGCCTGTAGCGGATGACGTCGGATACGGCCCAGATAACGATTTGAAAACGCGAGCTTTTATCCGAACGATCGGAGGGAAAAACTTGCGATATACATTTGCGGTCAGATCCGAAAATTCAAGGCTTGTAAGATCCTTATATTTTTATAGTATAGGGAGAATGGCCGGGCGTCAATATTGCGCGAAAAATGTAAACTTTCTGTAATCTCCCTGTAACATCTGTTGTTACAACTACTGGAAAAACAATATTTTATTGAAGAAGAAACGACCATCATATAGGAAAACGCGTGTAAATCGGCTATAATAGATTTCAACCAGTGAAACGGATTTTCGGGGAGTGGGAATATGGTCGAAGATGGCAAACTAACCGTTCGTGCTGTCGAACGGGCTCTGGATATATTGCTTTGCTTTACGGAAGCGGAAGATTTGAACTTAACGGAAATTTCCGCAAGGGTCGGGCTGCACAAAAGCACGGTCCATCGGCTGCTGGCCTCGCTGGAAGGCAAAGGCTTCATCATCCGTGATCCGGCCTCGGAGCGGTATCGTCTCGGCTTTCGGATTTGGGAGCTGAGCGCCAATTTGACACACAGCGACGACCCGGCGCTGATCGTGCTGCCGGAGATGGAGCGGCTGCGCGACCAAGTCGGCGAGACCGTCAGCTTGTACGTGCGCGACGGCATGGAGCGCGTCCGCGTGCAGGCGGTTCAGAGCAACCAGGCGATCCGCCGGGTCGCTCCGATCGGGGCGAGACTGCCGCTGTCCGTCGGCGCGTCGAGCAAGATCCTCGTCGCCTTCGCCGATTCGGACGAGCAGCAGCTGCTGCTGCGTGATCCGTCCTGGCCGACGGCGGTATCCCCAGCTGCTTATTTGCAGCAGCTGGAGGAAGTGAAGACGCTGGGCTACGCCACCAGCGTCGAGGAGCGCGAACCCGGCGCCGCGGCGGTTGCGGCGCCGATCTTCGGCCGCGCCCAGCGGCTGGTTGCCGCTCTCGCGGTGTCGGGGCCGGCCAACCGGCTGACGCTCAAGAAGATGAAGGAGCATGCGCCTGCCTTGATGGAGGCCGCCCGCCGAATGGGCAAGATGCTGAAGTAATCGACGGAGCTGCTTCATATTGCAAAAAAAGAAGCCCCAAGGCCTCGCGAGGAGGATTGGGGCTTCTTTGTATATGGAAGGCTTCGTCTTACGCCATGATTTGACGCAGGACGGTTTGCAGAATACCGCCGTTGCGGTAGTAATCGACATCCACATAGCTGTCCAGACGGACGATGGCTTCGAAGCTGAAGCTCGAGCCGTCTTCGCGCGTGACGTTGACGGATACTTTTTGACCCGGCTGCACGTCGTTGCTCAGACCCGT
Organism: Paenibacillus tyrphae; assembly: GCF_024158745.1. Classification (GTDB taxonomy): domain Bacteria; phylum Bacillota; class Bacilli; order Paenibacillales; family NBRC-103111; genus Paenibacillus_G; species Paenibacillus_G tyrfis_A. The sequence continues at coordinate 120,763 of NZ_JAMZAW010000024.1, forward strand.
AATGTCGAACGTTTCTCTGCCGGTCAAGCCGAGCGATGTCCAGCTTTGACCTTCCGAGAATTGCAGCGGAAGCACGCCCATACCGACGAGGTTGGAACGGTGAATCCGCTCGAAGCTTTCCGCGATGACGGCTTTCACGCCAAGCAGGAACGTTCCTTTTGCCGCCCAGTCGCGGGAGCTGCCTGTGCCGTATTCTTTACCGGCAATAACGACGAGGTTCGTGCCTTGCTCTTGATACTTCATCGAAGCATCATAGATGGACATAACTTCGCCGGTCGGCAGGTAAGTCGTTACGCCGCCCTCGGTGCCCGGTGCCACTTGGTTACGGATACGGATGTTCGCAAACGTACCGCGCATCATGACGTCGTGGTTACCGCGGCGGGAACCGTAGGAGTTGAAGTCTTCTTTCTTCACGCCATGCTCGATCAAGTATTTGCCGGCAGGGCTATCGACTTTGATGTTACCCGCAGGCGAGATATGGTCCGTCGTGACGGAATCGCCGAGCAGCGCAAGCGTCTTGGCTCCGCGGATATCCGCGATGTCCGACAGTCCGGCGCCCAGGTTCTCGAAGAACGGCGGGTTCGCGATATACGTGGAAGTTGGCCATTCGTACAGCTCGCCTTCCGGAACTTGGATCGCGTTGAAGCGCTCGTTGGAGCGGAATACGTTAGCGTATTTTTCACGGTACAGCGCAGGGCTCATTGCGGATTGGATCGCTTCTTGAATCTCCTGCGATGTCGGCCAGATGTCTTTCAGGTAAACCGGCTCGTTCTTTTGGTTGTAGCCGATCGGATCGTTCGCCAGGTCGATGTTGACCGTACCGGCCAAAGCGTAAGCAACGACCAGCGGCGGAGAAGCCAGGTAGTTGGCTTTTACTTGAGCATGAACGCGGCCTTCGAAGTTCCGGTTGCCGGACAGTACGGCAGCTACGGTCATATCGTTGTCGGCAATCGCTTTGCTGACTTCGTCCGGCAGCGGACCGGAGTTACCGATACACGTTGCGCAGCCGTAGCCGGCGACGTGGAAGCCGAGCGCTTCGAGCGATTCGAGCAAACCGGCTTTTTTCAGGTAGTCGGTAACGACCAGGGAGCCCGGCGTCAAGCTGCTTTTCACGTAGCCCGGTTTTCTGAGGCCGAGAGCTACCGCTTTTTTCGCAACGAGACCGGCGCCCAGCATAACGCTTGGGTTAGACGTATTGGTACAGGAAGTGATCGCTGCGATAACGACGGCGCCTGTGCCCATTTTGCTCGTTTCGTTGTTCGGATGCTTCACTTCGACCGTTTCCGCGATTTTCTCGTCGGACAAGCCGTAGCCGCCTTTTTCGATCGGAGTGCGGATGATGCTGTTGAACGATTCCTTCATGTTCGTCAGCTCAACGCGGTCTTGCGGACGCTTCGGACCGGCCAAGCTCGGAACAACCGAACCGAGATCAAGCTCCAGCGTATCGCTGAACACCGGATCCGGCGTTGCATCGGTGCGGAACATGCCTTGCTCTTTATAGTAAGCTTCGACAAGCGCGATTTGCTCTTCGCTGCGGCCCGTGCCTCTCATGTAGTTCAAGGACTCGGAGTCAACCGGGAAGAAACCGATCGTTGCGCCGTATTCCGGAGCCATGTTCGCTACCGTCGCACGGTCTGCCAAGCTGATGTTGCTCAGGCCTGGGCCGTAGAATTCGACGAACTTGCCGACAACGCCTTTTTTACGCAGCATTTGGGTTACGGTGAGTGCGAGGTCGGTTGCAGTAGCGCCTTCCGCCAGCGTACCGGTCAGCTTGAAGCCGATAACTTCCGGCGTTACGAAGTACAGCGGTTGGCCCAGCATGCCTGCTTCGGCCTCGATACCGCCGACGCCCCAGCCAACGATACCCAGACCGTTGATCATGGTCGTATGGGAGTCCGTACCGACGAGGGAATCCGGATAAACGTCCGTTTCGCCGTCAACGGTTTTCGTTGCTGCGACGGATGCGAGATACTCAAGGTTAACTTGGTGAACGATACCGGTATCCGGCGGCACGGCGCGGAAGTTGTCAAACGCCGTTTGCGCCCAGCGCAGGAAGCGGTAGCGCTCCTCATTGCGTTCGAATTCGATGCGTTCGTTATATTCGAGTGCGTCCGGGGAACCGAAGGCATCAACCATAACCGAGTGGTCGATAACGAGGTCGACCGGAACAAGCGGGTTGATCCGTTTCGGGTCGCCGCCCGCCCGTTTCATCGTATCTCTCATGGCTGCCAGGTCGACGACGACCGGTACGCCGGTGAAGTCCTGCAGCACGATCCGTGCCGGAATGAACGGAATTTCTTTGTTGGCGTCGCGTTCGGAAGCCCAGCCGGCGATTTGTTTCACGTGCTCTGCCGTGATCGCCTTGCCGTCGAATTGACGGATCGCCGCTTCAAGCAGAACTTTAATGGAGAAAGGCAGATTTTGCACATGGCCGTTGCCTTGCGCTTCAAACGCCTGCAGGCTGTAGTAGTTGTACGATTGACCGCCAACGTTCAGCTGCTTGCGGACCGAGAATTGGTCTTTTTTAGACATGGTGCTATTCCTCCTTAGACAAGTAATCAGCTGCATGGATCTTGTTTCATCGTATGAAACTTGATTTCATTATTAGCCATAGCTATAGTATACATGCTGAAAGGCCGTTTCGTAAAGGTTGATTTCGCTCATTTTTATACGGCGGCGCGCATACCATGGGAATGAATGTTTTCTGCTCTATTGAAATAAATCGATCTTAGCCGTACAGGCTTCCGATGAAAGGGGACCGATGCCGTGTCTTGGAAAACGACCCTCTACGATTATGTACATCATCGCAATCAAATGGACATCGATTATTCCGTGGAACCGATGCTGCCCTTTGTGGAGGATGCCGCCTATTTGCGTGCGCAGACCGGGAGGCTTGCCCGGCGGGCGGACACCGACCGCCAGCGGCAATTCATACCGACCAAAAGCGAAACCCGGCTCACCGTCGATCAAGTGGCGGAACGCGGAGACGGCATCGTAGCCGACATAACCCTCAGACGGACGACCGTCGGCGAGATTCGACAGGCCCTCCAAGAAGAGCAGCGGATCGAGCAGGAACGGATCACCCTTTCCCCGGCGTCGGACGGCTGGTCCGTTGTGCATATCGAATATCTTCAGACGGAGCAGGCTATACGTCTAAAACCTCCGGTAGCGGGCGGGATCATGCAGGCGGAAGATTCGTTTGCCGCCGTCGGGTTAATGCGTGCCCCTTCCGTACCGTATTTGAATACTCAAATCATTTCGCATTTCCAGCAAGCCGCCACCCGCACCCCTTACAACCGGCTCGAAGCGGTGCGTTATGCCGACCAGTGGTGGGACAGAACCAATCCGGCCTATCTTGCTTTTGAGGTCAACTGCAGCAATTACGTGTCCCAATGCATCTTTGCAGGCGGAGCGCCTATGAACTATACTGGTAAAAGGGATTCGGGCTGGTGGTACAAAGGCCGGGTCGGCGGTCAGGAGCACTGGAGCTTCAGTTGGGCCGTAGCCGAAAGTCTGCAGTTTTATTTGCTGACGAGCCGCAGAGGGCTGCGGGCCCAAGAAGTGGCGACTCCGCAGCAGCTCGATTTGGGCGATATCATAAGCTACGACTGGGACGGCGACGGCCGGTATCAGCATACGACCATTGTTACCGCCAAGGACCCAAGCGGCATGCCGCTTGTCAATGCTCAGACGATCAACAGCAAGCATCGGTACTGGAGCTATACGGATTCCCCGGCTTGGACGAAGCGAACGCGCTACCGTTTCCTGCAATTATCCGATTCCTTTTAATCCTTCCGAATTTAGCAGTGCCGTAGCTTAGGCTTCGCTTTTCTGCCATCGGCCATGCACGGAGCCCGCTTTTTCATGATTTTAGACGGCTTGGATCAACATACTTCCGGAGGTTTCTATGAGCGACAAAATACGTGTAGGCTTGATTTACGGCGGCAAATCCGGGGAGCATGAAGTTTCGCTCCAAACGGCACTGGCTGTCATCAAAGCATTCGACTTGAACAAGTACGAGGTGCAGCCGTTTTACATAACCAAGCAAGGGGACTGGCATTCGGGACCGCAGCTTACGGCGCCGGCCGAATCGGTCGAAGCGCTTGCGTTCGATGGCTCGTTCGAATCTTCGGGAGAGTTTGCCCTTCAGCCGTTTTTTGCCGCCCGGCCGGCTTCCGCCGACGCGCCGATCAAGGTGTCGGGCGCTTCTGCGCCGTCTGCCCCGCTGGATGTCGTATTCCCGTTGCTGCACGGCACGTTCGGCGAAGACGGCACCATTCAGGGGCTGCTTGAAATGGCGAATATCGCCTACGTTGGCGCCGGGGTGCTGGCTTCGTCCGTAGGCATGGACAAAATCAGCATGAAAAAAATGTTCGCCCAGGAAGGCCTGCCTCAATGTATTTTCCGCCACTTCACGCGAAGCCAGTGGGAAAAAGACAACAGCTATTTCCTGATGGAAATTGAAATCTCGATCGGGTATCCCTGCTTCGTCAAGCCGGCCAATCTCGGATCGAGCGTCGGCGTAAGCAAAGCGCGCAACCGCGAAGAGCTGCTTGCCGCCGTCAATCAAGCGTTTCGTTACGACCGCAAGGTCATTGTCGAAGAGTTCGTGAATGCCCGCGAGGTGGAAGTGGCGGTACTTGGCAATGACGAGCCGCAAGCTTCCGTCGTCGGTGAGATCGTATCTTCCAGCGAGTTTTACGATTACAAGGCCAAATATGTCGACGGCACCTCGTCCATGATCATTCCTGCGGAAATTCCGCAAGAGACGGCGGAAGAAATCAGGGAGCTCGCTCTTCGGGCTTTCACAGCTATCGACGGTTCGGGCTTGTCCCGCGTCGATTTCTTCCTGAGGAAAGAAGACAACAGAATCTTCATTAATGAAATAAACACTATGCCGGGCTTCACTCCTCATAGTATGTATCCGCTGCTGTGGCGCGAGAGCGGGAAGCCCTACGGCGAGCTGATCGACTACTTGATTCGTCTTGCGCTAGAGCGTCACGCCGAGAAGCAGCGCTTGGAGTATACCTTGGACTAACGTTAGCATAGATCAAACCGCCGGACTTGCTTTTGTCTTCCTAGGTTCGATATGCTTAAGCTAAAAGACGGCTGAAAGGAGCGAATTCATGGGATTTCAAACCGAGTTCAATTCTGTATGCAAGTTCAAATCCGAGCAAGAGCTGTTCGAGCTGCTGGAGTACGGCCGCGGCAAAATGATGAAGAGCGGCTTCCGCGTGTTTCCTACCGGACAGAAAGTCATCGCCTATACGCCGGATAACCAAGCCATTGCCATCGTCAAAATTTTGGCCTCTATCGCCGAAATTAATTTTCAGGGCGAAGAAGTGACGCAGGTCGAGATGGAGCTGGTTCGCAAGCTGAACGAAGAGGAAGCGCGCATCCAGACGTCATTGGCACACGAAATGTTTTTCGGAGAGCGGGCGTAGACTGCAGATTCGGCCGACCCTGCATAATATTATGGTGCATAAACCATCAAGGGCAGCATCCTTTTCCAGTCATGGAAGAGGGTGCTTTTTTCTTTCCGGGGACAAGCTATGGAGTAGTTAACTCTCGGGAGCGTGATTGTATCGTGATCGTTCGTCTTGGTTACGTAGCGATGTCCATGATTGTCCAGAATGCCTCGCCTTCCAAAACGATGACTTATACCAACTTCGCCAAGCTTGACGACCGGGATGCGGCGCTGCGCAAGCTGGAACGGCTTGCCGCCGAGAACCTTCACAACACGCTGCGGCTTCTAAAGCATAACCGGGCGCATGACATCGAGCTTTACCGCTGCTCCTCCAAGCTGATTCCCTTAGTCGGCCACGAGATGCTTAGCGATTGGGACCCGATGGAAGAGCTGGCGGAATCGTTTGCGGAAATTGGCAGTTATGCCCAGGAGCATCGGATGCGAATCAGCTTTCATCCCGATCATTTTACGGTATTAAGCACTCCGCGGGAGGAGGTGCTGCGGCATTCTTTCGCCGATCTAGATCGTCATGTCCGCATGCTGGAAGCGATGGGACTGGGCGCGTCGGCCAAATGCAACATTCATATCGGAGGTACGTACGGCAACAAAAAAACGGCAAGAGAACGGTTCATTCGCAATTTCGATGCTTTGGAGGAGCGGATTCGGGAGCGGATGACGCTGGAGAACGACGACAAGACGTTTACCGCCCTCGAAACCTTGGAGGTATGCGAGGAGGTCGGCGTTCCGATGGTGCTTGATATTCATCACGACCAAGTGAACCGGAGCGAAGAGGCGGCGGAAGAGTTGTGGCCGAGGATTCGGCAGACATGGCAGGGTCAGAAAGCGCAGGCGGATACCGCGACTCCTCCGCACGAATTGCCGCCCAAAATTCATGTCTCCAGTCCCAAAAGCGAAAAAGATCCCCGCGGCCATGCCGATTTCATCGATACCGGCATTCTCATGCCTTTTTTGCGTGCCATCGCCCCGACAACGCCGCGGCTCGATATCATGCTTGAAGCTAAGAAGAAAGATGAGGCGCTGTTTCATCTTATGGAAGCGATCGGTCGGGAAGAAGGGATTACGGTATTGTCCCAAGCCTCGTTTGAGCTGTAATTTCGGCATATCCGAACTCTTGAAATCTTTGTGGAAATAAAGTACCTTGAGAAGGGAGAAAGTTGTCCAAACCCTATTTTATGGATGAGAGGGGAACTGATGGATATGAACTTGGTTGCCGGCAAAAATATATTGGTCATGGGGGTCGCTAACGACCGCAGCATTGCCTGGGCGATTGCGCAATCTTTGGCGAGCCACGGTGCAAGACTTGTTTTTACATATGAAAGCGAACGGGTCGAGGAGCGGGTGCGGAAGCTGGCCGATACGATTCCGAACTCCGTCGTCCTGCCATGCAACGTTACTTCGGACGAAGATATCGAGAAGCTGGCCGGAGCCCTGAAAGAACAGTTTGGCGTCCTGCACGGCATTGTGCACAGCATCGCTTTTGCGCGCACGGAGGAGCTGGAAGGGCTGTTCGTCAATACGTCAAGAGACGGCTTTGCTTTAGCCCATGATATAAGCGCGTACTCCCTGGTGGCTGTGGCCCAGAAGCTTTATCCGCTTATGACCGAAGGCGGCAGCATTATGACCATGACTTACTTGGGCGCCGAACGGGCTATGAAAAACTATAACGTCATGGGGATCGCCAAGGCGGCCCTCGAAGCAAGTGTACGTTATTTGGCGAATGACCTCGGACAATATAACATCCGTGTGAACGCCATATCGGCAGGCCCGATCCGCACGCTCGCAGCCAAAGGCATCAAAGATTTCAACTCCATCCTGAAAACCGTCGAGGAAAAAGCGCCCCTGCGCCGCACGACCGAAACCGCTGAGGTTGGAGATACGGCTCTCTTCTTAATGAGCCATCTGTCCCGCGGGATTACGGGAGAAGTGATCTATGTCGACGGCGGTTACCATATTGTCGGCGTTTAATACTCCGGTTTATAACACAACCATCCGCCATATCGGCGGGTGGTTTTCTTGTATAAATTAGGTGTTTTGGAAAAATCAAGGTTTTGTCACATTTGATTGCCTATCTGGACGAAACTCCGTAGCATATTTTACGTATATTAACTATACTGATACTATTCGATCTGTTGCCATGTCACTAGGATTGAAAAATACTTCTATTCATTGGTATAGAAAAGGAATGATTAGTAATGACCAATTCCAACATCCCCTCCTTTGCTGTCGGCAGCAAAAGCTTTACCGCGGTCGCAATTAACATCGCTTCCAAAGCGGGAGAATGGATTCAAAGCAAACTCGGAGACTTCAACAAGCTGCAAACCAAATATTCGTCCCACGATCTTGTCACGGAAGTGGATAAGGGCGCTGAAACGATGATTCGCAATTTGATACAGACGCATTTTCCTCATCACGTTGTTTTGGGCGAGGAAGGAGTCGCTCCTGGTCCCGAAGCTTCCAAGCGAGCGCTGGAGCAGCTGAGAGACGCCGAATATTTGTGGATCGTCGATCCGCTGGATGGCACGACGAATTTCGTTCACGGCTTTCCCTTTTTCTCCATATCGTTGGCGCTTGCTCATAAAGGCGAGGTCATTGTCGGCGTTGTTTACAATCCCGTTCATAACGAATTGTATGTCGCCGAGAAAGGAAAAGGCGCTTATCTCAAAGGAAAGCGCATGCAAGTTTCTTCCGAAACGAAGCTTATCGACAGTCTGGTTGCCACCGGATTCCCTGCGGACCGGGCGGGCGCCCTGCCGGTGAACATGCGCGGCGTTCAAGCGTTGGCTCCTAAAGTAAGGAATCTTCGCGTGGCGGGATCTGCGGCTCTGCATATGGCCTATGTAGCTGCAGGGCGATTGAGCGGCTTTTGGGAAATCGGATTAAATTCTTGGGATATGGCTGCCGGAGCTCTGCTCATTTCCGAGTCGGGCGGCAAGGTTACAGATACGGAAGGCAAGCCGTACAGCTTGCATGTCCGCGATGTCCTGGCTACGAATGGTCATATTCACGACGAAATTCAGCAGGAGCTGTCGGCAGCTTCGGCCACCGGAATTTAAAGCGATATTTCTGACTTAAGATACAAACCAACGCTGGTTTGTATCTTTTTTATAAAGAGGGGTTGATTTTCGATTTGAGCCATGGTATATTAGTCTTCCGGCCGTGAGCTGGGGCATCGCAAACTGGTGCAAGGACAAGCTTTTGAAGAGTTTCGAAAAAAAACTTTAAAAAAAGTACTTGCATTACAGGTTGAAGATGTGG
>NZ_JAMZAW010000025.1 GCF_024158745.1 Paenibacillus tyrphae
CCCATAACTCGTGGTTTATTTTAATTTGTTTAATAATAGTTTCGGTAAACGTTTCAGGTTGATTATCAATCATTTTATGATGAATCCGACATAATAAAATTAAATTTTCATAAGAATCTATTTCATCTTTGGAACGGCCTGGATCATACCTAGGTCCATTACACTGTCCAGAAATAATATGACATTCTTCGCCGACAATAGATGAATCATCTTTATCAGTTTCATCAATAATTAATTCTAACCTACATATGGAACATCTATTTCCCGATCTACCCCATAATATTTTTCTAGTCTTATCTGAGATAGACATTGAATATCGCTGGCCTCCCTTGAATAATATTTCGGCTAACGTTCTACTCACAAAGGTCTACCAGTAATTACATCCTGCATTCGTGAAGATTTGTGAACACATTAGTATAATCATACCATGAAGTGGAAAACATTGTCGCATCTGGTCGCACAAAAATACCCCTAAACCTCTTTAGGGGCAAAAATCATCTATAATACAGCTCTCTACACATTTCTGGTAACTACTTTTGATACGGTTTACTGTCTGTAATGAAAAGTTTTTTCTAAATAATATACAAAACAACTGTACACCCGTTCTTCTGTATTTCAAATTAATTAGCAGCTACTGGTTCTTCAACAGACTCAAAGCAGTTGTTACATAACTTTTGTTTTTTGTACGCGAGGTGGTTTACATCAATTGGTTTTTTGCAATGCTTGCAATTAAATGCATCACCAACCTGGAGCAAAAAGTCATTAAAAAATGCATCCTCTAATGAAACCCGTCTTATATCTCTGAAGTTGTCAATTGTGTCCAAATCAGAGAGTAGAGCAGAATCCAAACTAGATTGAGGAATATTAATACTTGTATAGCACCCATAATCTATTGAATAAACATTGTAAGAAACGCCTTTATTATCTTGATGGGAGTATCCTACTTTTCTTAAGTGAATAACTCTTAAATCAATGAGTTGTTGCAAGTAAACATTGTTTGCGTGTTTATCTGGAATAAGAAAATGTGTTTTCTGTTTTTTAAGCACTATTTCATTTACAATTTTCTCAAGAAGTTGTCTTGCATGGTAATTATTGTCAACACGTTCTTTTTTATCAGTTTTATACCAATCAATAGTTGCTAGACGAATGTGCCTTACTCCAATACGCTTATTTGCGCTACTCGTATTTAGTAAAAATTTATCGTATGAGTTAATAAAAAGATTTATAAAATCCCTGGGAACGCCAGCTGACGCCAACAAGATTTCTCTCAGGGCTTGGGTCGCAAAAAACTCGTTTATGAAACCGGTGCTGGCTTTTCTGGTATTCGGGTCAAGATATATCTTATGTATATCTTGATTTATTGATGTAATATGTTTAAAGAGTAATTCATTGAAAAAGTCACGGGTTTGTTGCTTGTTGACTTCATAGACAAGCCTGTTATCAAGATTAAATCCAAATATATCACCACCCTCTTCTAGACCAAAAAATTTGGATTCCGTACTATACCCAAGTTTCGTCCTAAAGGGAATGGCGGCTATTTTGAAAGAAAACTTACTCGTTATAAATGCCCTTTTTACCAACTCAGCTAGAAATGGTTGTGATTCAATAGGAATTTCAGACCATTCATCAAGCAAAACAATTATTCTTCTTAAATCAAGCCCTTCTGGTATGTCAGATAAAATGTTTGAAATATCAGCAAATGATAGGTAAAGCCCCTTCTTAGTTTCAGTAGTATCCTTTATTTGTTTTTCACCTGAAGCGTTGAATTCAGGGGATTTATTTAGCTTTAATGAACCAACTAGCTTGCTTATTTCCTCTTGATTTAACTTAAACTCATCTAATTTTTTAAACTCCTTTCCATCAAAGCTGTAGTTCAGTTTCTTAAGTTTTTCAGCTAGCCATTGCAACTTCTCGCTCTCTGTATTATCAGTCCTAAATTCAAAATGATTAAAATCAAAAATGAATTTCACATTTTCAACCAATACATCGCAAACTTCTTGAATAATGTATTTGAAAATTAGGATACCAAGTAGGACAGGGTCATTGTTTCCCGAAGGAATTAAAGGAAGCAATTTTCTGAGGTCAATATATATTGGCAACTTCTTTTCAGATTGAAAATCCGTTACTAAAAGTTCTTGGAATGCTTTTAATAAGTGAGTTTTACCAGTCCCCCGTCTCCCATAAATAACCTGATTTTGTATATTACTAATATTTTTGATAGTTTCTCTTCCAGCATATAAGTCTAAAAAACTAACGTTTTCAATATGCTCTGCCCTTATAATATTAGACAGTTCTTCAATAGTATTACGTACATTATCATCGTGAAGATTGAGCAAGACCTTCCCTCCTAATAATAATCTTTCTATGTATCAATTATATCATATATTCAATAATGTACATATTTTGGAGAACTTGCCACTACTTAATTTTACGTTTGATCGCGCATAATCTTAAAATGTATAGTAAACCTTTTATACCAGAAGTTAGATCATACAAATTCTCGAAACCCCTTATTTAAAACGAATTTCTCTAATCTTTCAATCGGTGCTCATTTTGTTTTTGTCATTCATACCTTTATCCTCACTGTAATCTTATAAAAATTAAAACTACAACAAATCCAGCCCCTAAACGGTGCTGGATTCTCTTTTGCCGTAAACTTCTTATTCCCTCTTATCCTGCTTCCGATAAGTAGTAAATTCAATATACTCGCGGATAAACGCCTTTTCATCCTCCGAAAGCTCTTGCACGGAGCCGACCGATTGGAGCTTTTCTCCCAACAAGTCGTCCTCTTTTACATGTCGATCTTTACCAGTAACCAACCAATCCAAGGTGACTTTAAAATACTCCGCGACTCTAACCAGCTTATGAATGTTGGGTGTGGACCGTTCACTTTTCCAATCCCCCATGTTGCCTGAGCTGATTCCCATTTCCTTCAGAAAATCGCTCTTGGGAATGTTGTTGGCTTCAATCAAATATTCAATGCGTTCGACAATTTCTTTTGAGGACACGAATTTTTCCATAGGTACACCCTTTTATAACAATTAGCTCGTAAATACGAAAAATATATTTACTTTCTCGTAAATACGAGTATAATTGGAAATGTGCAGTCTTTTTCTCTCCCAATTATACCACATCTAGGTTGACTTATTAATGTGCAGGGAAATAGCGATAAAGAAGGCTTCACAACCACAGCCTTAGTCACAAACTCATTGAAGTAAGCACCTAATAGACTTTAACATACCTCACGTAATTACGAGCATTAACGGATCAGTCGCCTTTAAATCTTTTTATGGAATACGACGGCTAGCTACATTTTCATTAGAAAGGTTGCTTGAAGAAATGAATTTACTCACCTCAACGACTCAAGGTCAAACGCCATGAAACGGCTCAATGTGATTAGCTTACGCATGGTTCGCGAATCGACATACCCTTATAAAACCGACAAGATCCGTTGCCCCGAGGACGCGTATACGCTCGTAACGGAGTACTTAAGCGACGTCGACCGCGAATACTGTCTGCTCATCTGCCTAAGCATCAGAAACACAATAACCGCGCTCGAAGTCGTCTCCATCGGAACCCTCGATGCGGCACTCGTCACGCCGAGGGAAGTGTTCAAATCCGCCATATTGAGCAATAGCGCAAGCATCATTCTAGCGCACTCCCATCCAAGCGGGGATACGTCACCGTCACAGGAAGACTTAGAGCTGACCGAACGGGTAAAGAACGCCGGGGAAATCCTCGGCATCGAGCTGCTGGACCATATTATCGTCGCGGACGGAAAGCATTTCAGCCTACGGGAAAACGGGCTCATGTAGCCCGTGCCCCCGCAAAAAAGAAAACCCGCACCGGGAACGAACCCCCGATGCGAGCCTCCAAGCCCACACGCTACCGCACAACCGGCGAACCCAAAATACCCTTGATAATCTCCACATTCGCTTCCATATGCTCCGGGTCCAGCATCCGTTCGTGTCCCCCGACGCCCTGATAATACGCCACCCGGCCCGAAGTGGCCCCCTGCCAGTTCCGGTACTGTTGCTCGGCCTCATCCTTCGGCAGATGACGAAGCTCGTCCTCCGGCTGCGAGGAGTGAACAACATGCAGGTCCGCATGGACCGTGCCGATATTATCCAGCAAATAAATATAGAACGAATATTGCTTCAAGCGTTCCAGATCTTGTTCGTTGATGCGAAAATTTTTATAGAACTCGCGAATCACGGGGGTAGCGATATACCTCTCCCACATCGCTTGCAGAGCTTCGTCGGTCACGGGCTCCGGCTCAGTCTTCCGGAAAGCGTCCAGCATGATCACATCGGACACGCGGTACCCGGCCGCCTCCATCGCTTTGGTCACCTCAAACGCCAGATTTCCTCCGGCGGAGTAGCCTAGGAACGTATAATCGCCTTCCCTCTGCGCAGCGGAGATCAGCTTGACATAGCGCTCCATCCGGTCGGGATGATCGATATAATCCAGCGCATAGATCGTGCAATCGTCCATCTGCTTGGCGAACTCATAATACGCGATCCCGAGACCGCCCATCGGCGGGAAGCAGAAAAGCGTTTTGCGCCGCTCCTTTTTGTTTAAGCGCACAATAGGCTGAGGCTCCGCCTTGCTGTTATCCATCAAGAAGGCGGCCATGCCCCGGATCGTGGACGACTCCAAAATGACGTGCAGCGGAAGTTCCGTCCGATAGTCGTGCTGGACCCGTGACACGAGCAGCATCGCATGGAGCGAGCTGCCGCCCGCTTCGAAGAAATCGTCCGTGACGCCGATCTCCGGCCTCTCCAAAATCTCCCTGCACACCGCCGCCAGCCGATGCTCCCACGGATTGCTCGGGACGGCCTGCGCCCGCGACTCCGCTGATTCCTGGACCATCACGTCGGGCTGCGGCAGCGCCCGGCGGTCGATTTTGCCGTTAGACGACAGCGGCATCCCGCGGAGCTCCGTATAATGAGACGGCACCATGAAAGCCGGTAGCCGTGCCGCGGCAAATGCCTTAAGTTCTTCCGCAGAGACCGGGGCGGCCGAAACGTAATAGGCGCACAGCACGGTATCACCGCTCGCCCCGTCCCAGGCTGTCACCGCTGCTTCACTCAGCCGCTCGTGGCTTCGAAGCACGCTTTCGATCTCTCCGAGCTCGATGCGGTAGCCCCGGATTTTGACCTGCTCGTCTTTCCTGCCCATATATTCCAATCGCCCGTCCGGCAGCCAGCGGGCCAGGTCACCGGAACGGTACATGCGCTCCCCGGGATAGAACGGATCGGCCGTGAACGACGCGGCTGTCCGCTCCGGGAGATTCAGATAGCCTCTCGCCAGCCCCTTGCCCGCGATCCACAGCTCGCCCTTCACGCCAAACGGGACCAAGCCGCGTTCGTCGTTCAATACATAGACGCGGGTGTTCGGCAACGGCTTGCCGATAGATAAGGGCCGATCCGGCACGACGTTCCGCTCCAGCGTCGTCACGATGCTGTTCTCCGTCGGACCGTATTCGTCCACCAGCTCGATATGCGGGAACTGCTCCCTGCTCCGCTTCACCAGCTTGGCAGGCAGCCGCTCCCCGCCCAACGTCACCACGCGCAAGGAACGGGCGTCCTCCTCGCCGAGACATTCGACCAGCGCCGTGTACACGCTAGGCACACAGTCGAGATGCGTCACCTGCCGGTCGCGAATATGGTCGCGGAGCGCCAGCGGATTCCGCGCTTCCTCATCCGTAGCCAGCACCACCGTCGAACCCGACAGCAGCGGGGTAAACAAGCAGGACAGGAAGGCATCGAACGCATACGAGTACAACTGCAGCACCCGGGCCGTCCCGTCGAACGGGTATTCCGCTCGGCGGGCCAAGACCGTATTGACCGCTCCCCGGTGCTCGATCAAGACGCCTTTCGGCTTTCCGGTCGTCCCGGAAGTGTAGATGACATAAGCCAAATGGCGGCTTACGCTGAGCTCAGGCGGCTCCTCCCGGTCTGCGTGACCAAGCTCCGGGTCCCTGAGATCGATGCATTCCCCGGCAAAAGGAATCTCCCCCAGCGGCGAAGTCCTCAGCAGCAGCTTCATGCCGCTGTCGGCGATCATATAGGCTTGCCGGTCGGCCGGATAATCCGGCGGAATCGGGACGAAGGCCGCGCCCGCCTTCAGAATGCCAAGCATGCCCGCGATCATCTCCACGGAACGTTCCGCGCACAGGCCGATGCGGTCGTCAGGCTGCGTCCCTCTGAGCCGCAGCACATGGGCCAATTGATTGGAACGCTCATGCAGCTCGCGGTATGTGAGCGTGCGAGTGCCGCAGAGCAAGGCCGGGTGATCCGGCGTCTTGCCGACCTGATCCGCGAAGCAGGCATGAAGCGTCCGATCCGCCTGCTCGTACCGGACCGACTGGAAAAAGCCTCCCAGCAGCTTCCGCTTATCCTCCGGCGTCAGCACTTCGATCCGGTCAACGGGCACCGTTTCATCCGCCATGATCTGATCCAGCACGCCAATGAATTGGTCCTTGAGCTGCTGCATCAGCCACGGCTCATACAGCGACGCGTTGAAGTTAAACTTCATGGCGGCATCCTGCGGATAGACGTAGATATTGAAATGCTCCGTCGCCTCTTCGGCGCGAATATCTGCGAACTCGAAGCCTAAGCCGTCCTTTGACTCGACATTGTCCACGTACCTCCGGTCGAAGGGGAAATTTTCGAAGATCATCAGATGATCTAGTTGGCGATGCTTCACATCTGTCGCCTGATTCATCTCCTGCAAGGGGACAAAATCGTACGCCTTCGACTCCAGCGCTTGCCGCTGCACCTGCTGAAGGCATTCCGCGAAAGGCTGTTCGGGGTCCAGCCGGATACGGACGGGGATCGTATTGAGGAAAAGTCCCACCATCTCCTCGATCCCCTTCACCTCGGCGGGCCTTCCCGATACGATGGAGCCGAACACGACGTCGTCGCTCTGCATGTACTGCCGCAGCACGATTGCCCATGCCGCCTGAAACACCGAATTGATCGTCGCCTGACAAGTTCTGGCGAGCTGCTGAAGCCGATCCATCCGGGCTTGGCCCAGCTCCGCGTTGACGCTCATGACCACAGGCTTGACCGCTGGCTTGCCCGAAGGGTCCGAAGCGGAAGAGTAGGCCTGCGCTATCACAGGAAAACCGCCCCGGGACCGCTCCAATCCGGCCAACGTCTTTTGCCAATATGCGATTCCCGCTTTCTTATCCTGTCTCTCCAGCCATTCCTGGTAATGACTGTAAGGGGACGTTTCCACGGTCACAGGCTCCCGCTTGTCTTGCAGCAGGCGGTAATTGTCCAGCAGCTCCTGGAACACCCGGGAGAACGACCAGCCGTCCAAAATAATATGGTGATTGCACCAAATCCACCGATACTCCTGCGGACCTGTCCGGAACACGGCCATTCGAACGAGAAGATCTTTACTGAGGTCGAAGCCCCGCGCCTTGTTATCCTGCTTCCATTGGCGCAGATACGCCTCCTGCCGTTCCTTCGCCAGCTCCGATACGTCTTCGAAGTGCAGGCGGAATTTCCGCTCCTTCATCACCACCTGCAGCGGACGCGGCAAATTGTCGTGAACGAATACCGTTCGCAGGATATCGTAGCGCTTCACGAGGGCGTCCATGCTTTGCTCCAGCCGGGAGACGTCGAGCTCGCCCCGCAGCACCGCCTCGATCTGTACAAAAGAGTGCCGGGACTCCTTATCCGAGAGCCAGAGATAATACATCCCTTCTTGCGAAGGAGCCAGCGGGTAGATTTTTTTGATTTTGTCCTTGGAATTCATAGGCAGTTCCTCCTGTTGCGCCGCAGCCGTAAAGGGCTACTCGATCGTATCGACCAGATCGTAGAGCTGATCCAGCTCTTGCAGCGTCAGCCGGTTATAGCCCAAGTCGCTGGGCGTGGCTTCGGCGGCGGTTTGCTCCCCGCAGTGGCGGATGAGGTCCAGCAGACGGTTTTGGAGCTTATCCAGCAAAGCGGCGATCGTGTCGTGACGGTAATGGGTGCGGTTATAATCCATCGCGATGTGAAGCCTCCGGTCCTGCACATAGCCCGTGATGAAGAGCGAAGCCATTCGCTCGGCTTCCGGGCTTATCGGACGGCCGACCGGCCACGACGACGGACCGAACCACCGCTTGCGCAGATCAGTATCGATCTGACCGAGGTAGTTGAAGCAGATGTCCGGCTGCTGCGCGAACGTCAAGCCCGGCAAGCTTTCCCGGGGCGTGATATATTTCAACAAGCCATAGCCGATCCCGTGATTCGGCAGCTGCCGCAAATGCTCCTTGACCGATTTGATCTGGTAACCCAAATCGTCCGTGTGCTCCATCGGCAGCACAACCGGAAACTGCGACGTAAACCAGCCGACCGTGCGGGTAATGTTCATATTCTTGATGACGCTCTCCCGACCGTGCCCTTCCAGATGGATCACGATCCGGTTCGTATTCATCCATTCCTTCAAAGTCAGGCCCAAGCCGGTCAGCAAAATATCGTTGATTTCCGTATTGTAAGCGCGGTGGACTTGCTTCAGCAGCCGCTCCGTTTCTTCCGGCGGCAGCGTGATCATCACTTGAGCCTCGTCCTTCACCCGGTCGCCCGTAGCCTCAAAGTCCCTTGGCACAGGCACGCACGGCGTACTCTCGACGGCCGCCCAATAGTCGGCCTCGCGCAGTACTTCACCGCTCCAGGCGTACTGCTGTACGGCTTCCGCCCAGGCTTGGAACGAGTGCGTTTTGGGCGGCATGACGATGTTCCCGTCGTTCAGCGCCTGCCCGTAAGCCGCTTCCAAATCTTCCAGCACAATTCGCAACGACACCCAATCCATCACCAAGTGGTGAGCGACGAGCAGCAGATGATCGCCCTGCGGCGTCCGGAACAAGGCGGTCTTCATCAGAGGGCCGTTCGCCAGATCGATGCTCTCGTGCAGCCGATTGGCGTGCGCCAGAACGGCCGATTCCATCGAATCGCCGCCGTCCGGAGTCACGACCTCGAAACCGATCAGCGGCTGCTCCGCCGGTCCCCGGTTATACAGCTGTTTGCGGCCCCCTTCGCCCCTCACCACGGACCGCAGCACGTCATGATGCTCGGCCAGCTTTTCCAGCGCCCGCTTCAAGGCGGTTTCGTCCAAAGCAGTCTCCGAATGCAGCATCACCGCCGAATTCCAATGGGCCGAAGAAGCGAAGTCACGGTCAAAAAACCACTGTACGATCGGCGTTTCCGCTATCGCTCCTTCCACGGCGTCCTGCGAGATCTGCACCTGCCCGTCAGCCGGCTTGAGATCGAGGCAAAGCTCCTTCAGCACCGGGGTCAAAAATATGTTCTTCATCTCAAGGTCCCAGCCTCTGCGGTACAATCTCGATGCGATCAGGATCGCCTTGATGGAATCTCCTCCCATATGGAAAAAGTTATCTTCGCGCCCAACCGTTTCTGCTCCCAGCACCTCCTGCCACACGGAAGCCATCAGCTCTTCCAGCTCGCCTTTCGGGGGAACGAACTCCGCTGCTGAGCCGCCGACCGCCGAAGGCTCCGGGAGCCGCTTGCGGTCCAGTTTGCCGCTGGACGTCAGCGGAAAAGCGTCCAGCCTCATGTAATGAGCCGGGATCATGTAAGCGGGCAGCCGATTCAACAGCAGCGCGCGCAGCTCCGCGGTATCCAAATCCCGATCCGCGACGTAATAGGCGCAGAGGGCTTTGCCGGATGCGGAGGCGGACACGACCTGCCGGGCCAGAACGGCAGCTTCTTTGACCGCCGGATGCCCGTTCAACGCGGCTTCGATCTCTCCCATTTCGATCCGGATGCCGTTCAGCTTCACCTGATCGTCGCGCCGCCCAAGGTACTCGACGCTTCCGTCCGGCAGTCGGCAGCCGAAGTCGCCCGTCCGGTACATGACCTCGCCCGTCCGAAACGGATGATCCACGAACCGCTCGGCTGTCAGTTCGGGATTGTTTCGGTAGCCCCGGGCCAGACACGCTCCGCTGATATACATTTCCCCGCGCACGCCAACGGGCACGGGCTGCAAGCTCTCGTCCAAAATATAAATTTGCGTGTTGGCGACGGGACGCCCGATGCAAGCGGATAGACTGTCCGCGTCGAATTCGTGAGCGGTCGCAAAAATCGTCGCCTCCGTCGGGCCGTACAGGTTCAGCAAACGTCTGGAATCCGACAGCCACGCGCGGATGTCGAGCGTGCACGCTTCCCCGCCCGATCCTACGATACGCAGCGAATCGGGCAGCCGCTCCGGGGTGAGCGTGGACAAGACGGACGGCGTCAGCACCATCGCCGTAATCCGCTGCTCCTCCAGAAGCCGGTGCAGCGCCTCGCCTCCCGCCGTCGCTTCCGGGCTGACAAGGCAGAGTGCCGCACCCGAAGCGAGCGTCGCGAAAATCTCCAAGACCGACGTATCGAACGTCGTCGACGCATACTGCAGCATCCGGCTGCCTCTGGACAAGCCGAACAGCCCGATAGCCGCTTCCACCGCGTTGCAGACGCTGCGGTGTTCGATCGCTACCGACTTCGGCTTGCCCGTCGATCCTGACGTATACATCACATAGGCCAGATCGCCTGCATCCACTTCGATGCGCGGATTGTCCGCATTTTCCTCCGAAATCGATTGCCATGCGCCGCCGTCAAGCACGAGCTTGTGACGCACCGCCGAGACCGACTCCGCTCCCGCATCCGCCAGCTTAGGCTGAATCAGCAGAACTTCGATTCCCGAATCCTCGATCATGGTGCGAATCCGCTCGGCCGGATAAGCCGGATCGATGGCGACGTACGCGCCCCCCGCTTTCAGAATGCCGAGCAGGCCCACAATCGTTTCGAACGAGCGCTCCATCATCAAGCCGACGGCCTTCTCCCTGCCTACTCCCCGCTTCCGCAAAGCATGGGCGACCTGATTGGCGCGCCGGTTCAGTTCCCGGTACGTCATCGATTGGCCCCCGTACACGACGGCCGGATCGTCCGGCGTAAGCTCGGCCTGTCTCTCGAACAGATGATGAATGCAAGCATCGTCCGGGAACGGCTGTGCCGTCTCGTTCCATTCGTCTAAGAGTTGATGCCGTTCTTCGTCCGACAGCATCGCCAGCTCGTGAATGGATTGCTGCGGATTGCGCACGATGCTGTGCAGCAGAGCTTCCCAATGCTGGCTCATGCGCTCGAACGTCTCCCGGCGGAACAGATCCGGGGAATATTCGAGAAAGCCATCCAATCCGTCTTCCGTCTCGGTTAAGCCGATGGTGATATCGTATTTTGCCGTCTCCCCGTCGATCATCTGAATATCCGCTTCCAGCTCGGGGAGCGCAAACTTTTCCTCCGGCACGTCCACATACACGAATACCGCCTGCACCAGCGGGTTGCGGCTCGGATCGATCGGAACCCGGAGCTCGTCCAGCAGCAGACCGATCGGCAGCTCCTGATGCTTGTAGACCTCCCTGGCGGTATCGCGAACCTGCCGCAGCAGGTCGATGAAGCTCACCTCCCCCGACATGCGCGAACGCAGCGTGCCCATGGTCAGGAAGTAGCCCATCACTTTTTCCATCTCGATCCGGCTGCGGTTGGCAAGCGGAGTCCCGACCAGAATGTCGGCCTGCCCGGTATACCGGTAGAGCAGCGCCTTAAACGCCGCCATCACGATCATGAAGGTCGAAGCGTTTTCCCGCTTGGCGATCGCTTTCAATCCGTCCAAAGTCTCCTTCGACGACCGAAGGAAGACGCGCGCTCCCCGGTAAGTTATCGCGGGCGGCCGGGGGAAGTCCGTATGGATGTCGAGAACGTACTCGCAATCCTTCATCTGCTCCTTCCAGAAGGCGAGCAGCTTCTCCCGGGTCTCGCCCTGCAAGTAATTCCGCTGCCATTCGGCATAATCCGCGTACTGGATCGGCAGCTCCGGGAGCTCGGCGGGAACGCCTTCAAGCGCGGCCTTGTAATGCGCCATCAGCTCTTCGAAGAAGATCGAGAAGGTGAGCCGGTCGATGACAATGTGATGAATGGTCAAGACGAGCGTCCATTCCGTATCCGACAGCGTAAACAGCTTGAAGCGAATGAGCGGCCCTTTTTCCAGATCGAACAATTGCTGGACCTCTTCGCGCATCAGCTTCTGGGCGACGGCTTCCCGCTCTTCCCCGGGGATATCCCGCAGGTCCACGACGGGGACGCTGACGCGGAGCTCGGGCAGCACGGTCTGCACGGGATCGACGCGCCCGAATACGGTCCGCCAAGCCTCGTGGCGCTTGACGATTTCGTTGATGCCGTACTCCAGCGCCCCATGATGCAGCTTTCCTCTCAAACGGGCGGCCCCGTACACGTTGTACGCGTGCGATTCGGGGTGCATCCGGTTAAAGAACCAAAGCCGCTCCTGATCGAAGGAGAGCGGGCTCGGGCCCGTATGGTTCCGCCGTGGGATCGCTGCGGCCACCGGATTCGGGCTTAGCTGCTGCGCATTCAAGTTTTTTTGCTTGAGCCGCTGTTCGAACAGCGCCCGCTGCTCCGGCGTCAGCGATTGGATACGGTCGGTCAGATTCTTCATGGGATCAGCTCCTTGTCATAGGCGAATTTCCGCTGCAATTCGGATAACCATACCAAGCTTTCCATCACCGTCTCCCGGTCCACGCCAAAATCGATCAAGCAGGCAATCTCCCCGACGCCGATGTCGCGAAGCGTCTCTACCAGCTTCGTGCACTTGTCCGGCGTTCCGAGCAGGGAGCTTTCGCGGTAATACTTATCGAAAGCGCGGGACACGATTACCTCGAAGTCCGCGTCGGTCATGCCGTCGTAGTCAGCGAGAATTTGCCTTTGCTGGCTTAAAAAGGTCTTGAGATATTCCTTCAACGGCCGCTCCACCTTCGCCCGAACCACTTCGTCGTTCTCCCCGAGGCAAGTATGGAGCATGACCGCGACCTTCTTCGTCTGCGGATCGTAGCCATGCCTCAGCAGCGCTTCGCGATACCGCTCGATCTTGCCCTCCAGCTCGGCAAAGCCGTTCCCGAGAATGCCGGTCAGGATACCCGCCCCGATCTCGGCGGCCTGACGGTACGTCTCCTCGTTCCCGTTCGTGGCGATCCACAGGTTCAGCTCGTTTTGGATCGGCCGGGGCAGCGTCTTGATTCGGTGCACCGCTCCGCTGGCGTCGGTAAAAGGCACCGCCTCCCCGCTCCATAGAGCCCGAACCTGTTCGACCGACTTGAACAGCTCTTCCTTTCGGTGGACATAATAGTCCGGGTGCTGCACCGGCGCGAGGATAAAATCGGCGGGATGCCAGCCCGTGGCAAAAGCGACCGACACGCGCCCGTCCGACAGGTTGTCCACGACCGACCATTCCTCGACGAACCGAACCGGGTGGTGCAGCGGGAGCACGACGCTCCCCGCCCGCAGCTCGACCCGCTCGGTTACCGCCGCCAGCGCCGCGCTGAGCACTGACGGATTCGGATACAGTCCTCCAAACTCCTCAAAATGCCGCTCCGGCGTCCACACCGCCTTAAAACCGTGCCTGTCCGCAAACGCCGCGCATTCCATCAGCAGCCCGTATTTATGACGATCCGTGGTCGAGCCGTCGCCGGAGAAGAAAAACAAACTGAAATCCATGGCCGCTTCGCTGCGCCTGCGCTTCGGAACAAAGGCCGCTTCCGCCGCAGTCTGTCCCCGCCCAGGCTTTGCCGTATCCGGCGCCGCGAGCCCCTGCTGCTTGAGACGCCGCTCCAGCAGCGCCCGCTGCTCGGGCGACAGCGCCGCCAGCCGCTCGTGAATGCCGCTCATTTCCTCATCTCCTTACCCCTCGCGGCTTAATAGCTGCATCAGCTCGTCCTGCGGCATATTTTCGATTTCGCTGAGCAAGCGTTCGATTTCGTCCAGCTCCTCCGGCTTGACCTGCGTCTGCGCAATCGATTCGGCCAACTGGGCAATGGTCGGCGACTGAAAAATAACATCCATCGGGATGTCGCCGTGAAACGATTGGCGCAGCCGGGCGACAAGTTGGATCGAAAGCAGCGAATTGCCGCCCAGATCAAAGAAGCTCTGCCGTCTACCGATGCCGGGAATCCCGAACAGCGTCTCCCAGATGGCCGCGATCTTTTGCTCCGCCTCGGTTTGCGGGGGCTCTTGAGGCGCTTCGCCATCCCGGTGCTCGGTGTCCGTCCGGCTATTTCGGCTATCCGAGGCAGCGTGGCCTGCGGCATGCAGCCATCCGCTGCCCACCGCATCGTGAATGCTTTGCGTGGACACGACGGCTTGGGACAGGCCGCTGGCCGCGATGCGCCGGATCGCCTCCAGCCCTTCCGCTCCGGTAATGCCGAATTGCGCTTGCATCTGCAGCATATGCTCCTTGACGTCCGCCGGGAGCTCCGTCTGCTTCCGGACCCAGACGTCGTCCTGCCACATGCCCCAGTTCACGGAGACGGTGCGGCCTCCGGCGGCCGCATGCCACTTGGCGAACGCATCGACAAAATGATGGGACGCACACTGATCCATCAGTCCGACGCCGCCGGTGAACGAGATCGTGCGCGAGAACACGATCATCAGCTCCAGCGGATGGGAGCGCAGCAGCGATTCCAACGTGAGCAGCCCAAGCACCTGAGGCGCAATGACCTGTTCGGACCGCTCCCGGTCGCCCAACTGGATCAAGCCCGAGCCGTACGGCTCCTGGGCGAACAGCACGCCGTGAATCGCGCCGAACCGCCGCTCCGCATCCCGCACAATGTCCCGCAGCCCGGCTTCATCGGTCAGATCAGCGCTGGCGAAGAGCAGAGGATTTCTATTTTGTTCCAGAACGTGAATTCGCTTAATGATCTTGGCCGTATCGTCCGACTCCCCGTCACGCTGCAAGTAATGCTCCCATTCGCAGACGTCCGGGAACGACGCTTCCCCGATCAGCACAAAAGATACCTTCGCCGTCCGGGCGATTTCCTCGCACAGCTGCAAGCCGATTTCGCTTGTGGCCCCCGTCACCAGATACACGCCTCCGTCGCGGAAAGCAGCGTCCGCAGGATCGGCTTCCGGCAGCTTGACCGGTTCGTAGATTTGCGTGAATCGCTGCATCCCCCGGTACGCAACGATCAAGTCCTCTCCCCCATACTCGATCTCCTGAAGCAGCTGCCGGACCAAACGCCCGGAGGAAGCCGAAGCGAGATCGGTCAGACTCACGTCGACGGTGCGCGCCCGAATCTGCGCGTACTCCTGCGGAATGACCCGCAGCACCCCGAGCAAAGTCGCCCGCTCCGGGCTCCGTACCTGCTCGTGGGCGACCCATTGCAGGCTGCCGGTCAGCACGATCAGCTCCGTCTGCTTCGCCGTCGCCTGCATGCCGATCGCTTGGGCCAAATGCATTAAGCTGTAGAACCCGAGCTGCTGCGACCGGGCGTAACGCTGTGCAATGGGGACAGGGACACCCTCCCCCTCCGATTCTGGTTCGACGACGTTCCAGAGGTGGACGACGGCATCCGGGAAGCGCTGCTGTGCCGCCAAAGCATGCAGCAGCTCCTCGTAGGATCGGCCTTGTGCGGGATGGACCGTAAAAACATCCTCCTCCACTTGCCGGAATCCACTGCCTTCGAGCACGGTGATGACATCGTGCCCCTCGCTTTTCAAGCCCTCGCTTTTCAAGCCCTCGCTCAAAGCTTCGGCCAGCCCATACCGGTCGTGGAACAGCAGATACGTCCGCTTGTGCGACGCTGCATCCCCGGAAGCCGGAGGTTGCAGAGGCAGGAACGTTTGTTTCCATACCGGAGTGTAGAACCAGTCGGCCAAGTCCGCCCGACGCTCCTGTCCGGCGACTGCGACCGCATCGGCAGGGACAGCGCGAACCTTCTTCTCCAAATAGTAGCGATAACGCTCGAACGGATACGTCGGCAAAGGCACGCGCCGGCGAACTTTCCCTTCATGCCATGCGGCGCAATCGATATCCGCGCCTGCGGACCACAGCTCGCCCAGCGCCTGAAAGACGCTGGCATACGCGGATTTGCCCGCTGCCGCCGGAGGCAGCGTATTGACCGCCAGCGCCCCGGGCGTCGCGCTCCGGGCGGTTTGTTGCCGGACCAGCGAGGTCAAAGACTGTCCCGGACCGATCTCCAGAAACGCCGTTCTTCCCGATTCCGACAGCAGGCCGATTCCGTCTGCGAAGCGGACGGTGTCCCGCAAATGCCGGACCCAATACATCGGGTCCGTCGCTTGCTCCGCCGTAATCCACGTTCCCGTCACATTCGAGACGTACGGAAGCTGCGGCGCATGCAGCGCAATCCCCCGCATGACACCTGCGAACCGTTCGAGCATCGGCTCCATCATCGCCGAATGGTAGGCGTGCGAGGTCACGAGCCGCTTCGATACGCCGTTCCTGCGGCCAAGCGCCTGCTCCAGCCGTTCGATCGCCTCGAAGGTTCCCGACACCACGCAGGACATCGGGCCGTTCACGGCAGCCACGGACAGCTCCGGGGACGCAGCGCCCAGCAGCTCCCGCACTTCCGCTTCGGACAGCGTGATCGCCAGCATCACCCCGCGGTCCATTTCCTGCATCAGACTTCCGCGTGCGGCGACAGCGGTCAAGGCATCGTCCAAGGTCATGACTCCTGCCAAGCAAGCGGCCACATACTCGCCGATGCTGTGGCCGATCATCGCCTGCGGACGAACGCCCCAAGCCTCTAACTGCTTGGCCAAAGCATATTCAAGGACGAACAGCGCAGGCTGCGTCAGGGCGGTTTGGCGCAGCCGGGAAGCCGCTTCCTCCGCTTGAGACGGAGGCGGATACAGCACATTGCGCAGATCCAAGCCGAGCAGCGGTCGCAGTCGTTCGGCGCACCGGTCCACCTGCTCGCGATACACGGGCGCGGATTCGTATAGCTCGGCGCCCATATAGATGTGCTGCGCCCCCTGTCCGGTAAACATAAAAGTCACGCTCAGCGGCGATTCGCTGCCGCCCGCGGGCTCTTGAGCACCCCGGCCGGACGGCGACGACAGGTCCGCGAGCTTCGCTTTCAATCCGTCCGCGACCGTCCCGGAATCGCGGCCGACCACCGCAAGCCGCCGGGCGAACGTTTCTCTGCCCGCGGCAAGCGTATAGGCCACATCGGATAAGGGAACGTCCCGGTTCGTTTGCAAATAGCCGATCAACCGCTCCGTCTTCCGGCGCAAGGCCGTAGCCGTTTTGGCAGACAAGACGATGACGTTCCAATCGGCGGTCCCGTTCCTGGTTCCGGCCTCCGTCTCCGTATTGGCGAACGCAGCCCCCACCTCCGGATACCGCACTTCCACTAAGGGCGCTTCTTCCAGCACGACATGCGCATTCGTGCCCCCCATACCGAACGAGCTTACCCCGGCCCGGCGGGGATTCCCGTCCGTCATCCATTCCCTGAGCCGGTCGTTCACATAGAAAGGACTGTTCGCAAAATCGATTTTCGGATTCGGCTCCGTATAATGCAGACTCGGCGGCAGCATTTTATTTTGCAGGCACAGCACCGTTTTGATCAGTCCGGCAATCCCGGCGGCGCTGTCGAGATGGCCGATGTTCGTTTTGACCGACCCGATGGCGCAGTACTGCTTCTGGCTCGTAGCCTCGCGGTACGCCTCCGTCAAGGCGGCCACTTCGACCGGATCGCCCAGCGCGGTGCCGGTGCCGTGAGCCTCGATATACGTCATCGTCGCCGGGTCGATCTCCGAGACGGCCAGCGCTTCCTTGATGACCTCGGCTTGCCGCGTCACACTCGGGGCGGTATACCCGACCTTCTGCGCCCCGTCGTTATTGACCGCCGAACCGCGGATCACGGCCAGAATCGTATCCCCGTCCGACACCGCTTCATCCAGCCGCTTCAGCAAGACGGCCCCTGCTCCGTTCCCGACCGCCGTGCCTTGGGACTTGGCGTCGAACGCGCGGCAGCGCCCGTCCGGCGACAGAATGCCCCCTTCCTGGTAGTCGAAGCCTGCCGTTTGGTCCGCTTTGACCGAGACGCCTCCGGCGATCGCCACATCGCACTCGTACGTGAGCAGCGCCTGACACGCCATGTGGACGGCCACCAAGGAGCTGGAGCAGGCCGTTTGCACCGCGACGCTCGGGCCGCTCAGGTTTAACTTGTACGAAACGCGGGTGGCGAGAAAGTCCGGGTGGTTGCCGATACCGATCTGGAACGGTCCGAACGATTCCACAAGCTCCTCATGGCTGAGCACATGCTGGAGATAATCCGAATGGCCGCTGCCCGCATAAACTCCGACCCGCTCGGGGCACCTCGTCGGAGGGTATCCCGCCGACTCCAAGGCCTCGTAGGCGCATTCCAGAAACAACCGGTGCTGCGGGTCCGTCATTTCCGCTTCCCGTGGCGTCATTCCGAAGAAGACGGCATCGAAGTCGGCTGCTTCCTCCAGAATCCCTGCGGCATGGACCCGGTTCTTCTCCGGCTCCTTGAAGGGGATAATCGATTCCTGCCCATCTCGCAGATTGGACCAAAATTGCTCCAAATCGCCGGCCCCCGGAAACCGTCCCGCCATCCCGATAATCGCAATTCCCCGCAGTTCCCCGTCTTTTGCAATCGCTTCCATAAGCTCTTTTACCTCCCTGCTTTTTAAGAGACCGGTGAAAAAGAGGCCGCTGCGCGAGCAGATCGTTCTCCGGTCGCTGTTGTCCCCCGATTCTTCGATTCAATAACCCCTCAGGCGGGTAGAATCCGGAGACAAAGGCGACCGCTGACGCTTCTCCAGAACGATTCCGCTCTCTTCGCTACTTATTTAACGGTCTTCTAAGCCGTTTCTGCCTTTCCATTTCTTCCTTTCGCTGGAATGCTATGCGGTGCGCACTTGTGCTTCTGCCACCGTTTCCGACCACTTCTTCCTCCCCAGCTGTCCCCCGGCTCCGGTTCAAGTGACCCGCCAGCGCACGAATTGTGGGAAACCGGAACAGGTCGACGACGGTCACGGAATCGTCCAGCGCCTCCCTGACGCTCTGATGCACGCGCAGCAGCCGGAAGGAATCACCGCCCAAGTCGAAAAAGTGATCCTGAACGCCCACCCGCGATAAACCGAGCGCCTCTTTCCAGATCTGCGTCAGCACCTCTTCCGCTTGGTTGAGCGGAGCTGCGCTTTCAGTCGCCCCCGACTCTTCGTAGCCGAGCTTGCTTAAAGCCGCCCGGTCCGCTTTGCCGCTCGGCATCAGCGGCAGCCGGTCGACCACGCGGACGAAATGCGGCACCATATACGCGGGAAGCCGTTCCTGCAAATAGGCCCGCAATTCCGCCGTCTGCGGCTTGTCCGCCCCGCCCCTGGCCGGGACCGCAAAAGCAACCAGCCGCCGGCCGCTTCCGTCGTCGTGCACGACAGCCACGGCTTGCCGGATTTCCGGGTGCAGGCCGAGCACGGTTTCGATCTCCTCCAGCTCGACGCGGTGGCCGCGAATTTTCACCTGATGATCGGCTCGCCCGATATATTCCAGACTTCCGTCCGGCAAATAGCGGGCCAAGTCTCCCGTCCGGTACAAGCGGACGGCTCCCGGCACAGGCAGGCCAAGCTCCGCCTCCAAGAACCGCTCGGCCGTCAGCCCGGGACGATTCCAATACCCGCGGGCCAGTCCCGTGCCGCCGATATACATTTCGCCGGTGACGCCCACCGGAACCGGCTTCCGGTTCTCGTCCAGCACATATACCTGCGTATTGGCAAGGGGCCGGCCGATATCCGGCGGCAGCTTGCCGCCGTCGAACGTTCTACCGGTTGCCCACACCGTAGCTTCCGTCGGTCCGTAGGCGTTGATAAAGCGCCGATTGACGCTCCATGCGGCAGCCACTTCGGAAGGACAAGGCTCGCCCCCCGAGATCACCGTCTCCAATGTCCGCAAGGCGCCGATGCTGCCCGGGACTTCCGACAGCATAGCGAGTACGGATGCCGGGAGCATGAGCAGATTGACGGCTTTTTGGCCGATCAACTCGACCAGCGGCTTGCCTGGCAGCATCGCCTCGCGGGTGTCTGCCACAAGCGTTCCGCCGCTGCACAGCACGGGGAAAATTTCCGCCACGGAAGCGTCGAAGCTGCACGACGAAAACTGCAAAATCCTCGTACGGCCGGACAGCCCCAGCCTCTCCTTCATCGCATGAATGAGGTTGCCAAGTCCCCGGTGCTCGATCATGACCCCCTTCGGCTGCCCGGTGGAGCCGGAGGTATAGATGATATAAGCGAGATCGCCCTCCCCGGGCAAAGGCCAGTGAGCCTCCCGTAGCTCTTCAACCGCACCTCCCTGCGCTTCCTTCGGCTCAACAGGAATGACCTCGCATATCCCGCCTGCGACGGTTTGTCCGATCTCCCCTTTGGTCATCAGAAATTGAGCCTGTGAATCGTTCAACATATAAGCGATCCGTTCCGCCGGATAATCCGGATCGACCGGCAAATACGCTCCGCCTGCGCGAAGAATCGTGATCATCGCCGCGATAAGCTCCGCCCCCTTGGGCAACATCACCGCGACGACGCTTTCCGCCGTAACGCCCCGATTCCGCAATCCGTACGCCAACCGGCGCGTCCATTGTTCCAGTTCGCGATACGTCAGGCGCTCTTCCCCGAATTCGACGGCGACCGCATCGGGCGTCCGCAGGACCTGCCCGACGAACAGCTCAGCAAACGTACGCTGCGGTCCGAAATCCCGCTCCGTCCGGTTGAAATCGTTCAAAATCCGCCTCTCCTCGGCTTCCGATAGAAGACGCAGGTCTGCCACGGTCCGCTCCGGATGGGACAGCGCATCGTCCAGCAGCTTCATGTACCGCTCGCCATGCGCCGCGATTTCGTCTTCGCCGAACAGCGCCCGCCGGTATTCGAAATCCAGCCGGTACATACCGGACTCCATATGATCCTTAACGTGAAAAAGCAACTCATCCGCGATCGATCCGCTGAGATGAATTTCACTCGCAACACTGATCTCGTCTTCCTTGCTGAAATTCATCACTTGAAATTCCGTCCCGATATGATACAACGGCCCTGCGTTCGGATGACGCTCTCTCGTGCGGGCCACGAGCTGGTTGTAGGGGTATTTCTGGTGGCGCAGCATGCGGGTATATGCTTTGGCAAGGGCTTGGCAATGGGATGTAAAAGCATGCTGCGGATCGACTTCGTAGCGCAAAGCAGCCGTACCCGCGAACATACCGAAGGTCTGTTTGTCCCGGGGGCTCGTCCGATTCCCGGTTATACTGGCGAGGACAATGTCTCTTTGGCCCGTCATCCGGTACAAATAGGCGTAGAAAAGGGCAAGAAAGAAAACCGAAGGGTTGACCCCGGACTCCCGGCAGAAGGTATCGACACGCTCTCTCCGGCTGCCGTCGATCGCGAACCCGTAGCGGCCGCTTTCCAGGCTCCCCGTCGTCGGATTCCCGGTCCGGGCCAAAGAAACCGGTTCCGGCAGCGTCCGGAACTTGTCATCCCAATATTGACGGTCCTGCGCATACCGATCCGATTCCAGATACGCGCGTTCCCGGTCCATCGCTTCGAGATAGGAAGGCTTCTTTTGAAAATCCCGTGCCTGCCCTCGGGCCAAGCACAAATAAAGGTCTACGATGTCGGCCCCGGCTTGTACGAGAGCGGTACCGTCACCAAGGATATGATGGCATTTGAGATACAACCATGATTCGTTGTCGGAAAGGCGGAGGAAAGCAAAATCATAAAGTCGGGAAGCTTCAAGCGGGTAAGGCTGTCTGGTCGCAGCGTCAATCCACAGGCGTGCCGCTTGATCGGGCGCCTGCTCGTTGCGGAAATCAAGAAGCGGGATGTCGGGAGGATCGTCCGGGCTGATATACTGTCGAGGCATGCCGGGATCGTCCGAAGCTGAGGTTGTGATCGAAAGCCGGATGGAGTCGTTTTCCAAAATAAATTGGGCGACAGCCTTCTTCAATAACTCGGGAGATACGTACGTTAAAATTTTTACGGATAAACCAAAGTTCATGAAACCGGAATCGGGATGCATCTTTTGCATGAACCAAATCCGCTTCTGCGCTTGCGTCAGCGGAAACGTTCCTGAAGGCGTTGCGTTCATTCCTCATCCTCCCTGTCTTCAATACCTCCATGTTCTCCGATGTTCGATTTCATTGTAGCACGCTTGGTATTTATTTGCTATAAATACCTAATATTGAATATAAACCATATTAATGAATTATCAGCCCCTCGAGTCGGAAATGGAAAAAAGGCCAACCAAAGCGTGGCGGCCTATCCCTTTAACATCGGCTTATTTTCGATTGCTTCACCGTACTAATTTTTAACCTTATATAACAATTAGTTCATCTTGTCCAGGCAATGCCCTATGACATCGGAGAGGTCCTGCGTATCTACCTTGGAGCGAATGGAAGCTTGCATGACCAAAGACTTATCCACCCTTGACCAGTTCAGCTGATAACCGGCATTCACGGCGAGCTGACGGATAAATTCCCTCTGCGTACGACCGTTGCCTTCCCGGAATGGATGCAGAACATTGATCTCCGCCATATAATGACTCGCGCGCTTTGCAAAGTCCGCCATCGACAAGTCTTTTAGAAATTTCTCCTCGGCAAGGTCGCGGAACAAATCAGTCGCAGACGATTCCAAGAACTGCGTAGGCGCAAACCGGAAAGTATCTTTCACAATATCTTCCGTCCGGAGCTTACCGGCAAACGGATATACGTCTTGGAAAATATGTTGATGGATGCTTTTTAAATGCGTCAAGTCAAAATTTCCAGGGATCGGCGTTAGAATCAACTGAGCTAATCGGTTTGCGGTCACAATGCTTTCGAAAACCTTCAACTGCTCTTCGTCACGAATTCCTGCATAATTAATCAATGCATCGGTGCCGGGATAGCAATATTTGGATTGGACTAAATCATTCACGGGTCGCGATCTCAAGAGCCGCCTTCAAGAAGTCAGCTTGAGAAACCTCCCCCCTTAGTCGCTTACGGACTAATTCCTGACCATCTTCTGGCACAATAAGCCCTTCGATTGCCAGACTAGCCTGCGCTTGGCGCATCGCTGCATGAATGTTTTTATCCGATTCAGTTGTTTCCGGATCATGACTAAGAGTCCCCTCGCGCTGGAGCTCTCGTTGTTCCAGTTGATTCAAGCGCTGGAACATAGACTCAAACAGCTCATAACTAAGGATAACCGTATCTACATTCCCGTTTTCCGTAATATACTGAGGCAAAGATTTGGCTTTTTTCCGCACTTCGCCGAATTTCTTTGACGCTTCCGAAGAAGAAATCAACTGGTCAACATGGAATGTTGGCTTAAACATAGACGTATCCATCTGATCATCTCCTTTGCCAGTAATAATTACCCTAATTACTTAATTATATCGCGAAGACCCGTAAAAATATACGGAATACTTTACGGATTTCACTTCCCTTTTCGCTGCCCACTCTCCGAACTTTCGCCAGCTCCCCCACCTTCCATCCTCCCCCTCTTGTATCTCCCATGATAAATATGTCAATATCAAGGGTAGCCGGCTTTGCGAAATAAACTTTGACGGGAGAAGGGCTGCGTCTCTATGCATTTTCAACAACTTGCCGCGATGATTCCGGTGTTCGAGACCGTCGAATCCGGCACGGCTTCCCGGCTCATCGACTGTGGCCCGGACAACCACCGGATCATCATTGTCCTCCGCGGACACGTTACTTTATCGGCCCAAAGCCAGGAGCCGGTCGTCGTCACGCAGGGCTTCGCCTGCCATCCGGTGCACGGTCCTTTCGACCTTCAGGTGCCGAAGACGAAGGAGGCCGAGTACGCCCTCATCACCTACCGCGTATTCCCGGAGAGCAGCGCTTGGACGCTCCATGGCCCGCTTCGTACGCACAGCGAAGTGAAGATCAAATACATGCTGGACGAGCTCATCCGCACCGCCGAGGAGATCCGCACCGACTCCGAAGAGGAGGACGCCGTGCAGTTGTTCCGAAAGCGTCTCATTCTGGAGCGGATCTTGTTTATATTTCTGTACGAAACGCACATGAGACAAGAGGAGCCGTCGTCCGACCTCGCTATCAAGGAATCCCTCTCCTATATCAACGAGCACTATATGCTGAAGCTCACGCTCCCGATGCTCGCCCAACGGGCCGGAATGAGCGACGGACATTACACGGTGTTGTTCAAAAAGCATACCGGAACGACAATGACCCACTATTTGCGCCGTCTCCGTATCCAGAAAGCGCAGCAGATGTTTCTGCAAACCCGTCTGCCCGCCAAAGAAATTGCGCAGCGGGTTGGCTTCGCGGACTATTTTCATTTCAGCCGCATTTTCAAGCAGGAAGTGGGCTGTTCCCCGACGGCCTTTCAACGAAACCGGTCCGAAATCTAAAAATATAACATGCCCCATCCTAAAATTGGACATGGCCTAAGAACGAAGATGCGACTACAATAAATTGAGAATAATTATCATTATCATGGGGGATAGCAACATGCATCTTTGGATCAACCGCACACTGCGCACCACCTTGCTGCTCGTCTTCGTCATCGCGCTTGCCGCTTGCGGCCAACCGGCTTCGAATCAAGCCCAACCGGGCCAAACCGGCGGACAATCCGCTGCTCCAAAAGACGAGAAGATCACCGTAGAAGACGCGACCGGAACCGTCACCCTGCCGAAGAAGCCCGAACGCATCGTGACGATGGATTTCAGTTTCACCGATATGCTGGTGACGCTTGGCGTGCAGCCGGTCGGGATTGCCGACGACGGTACGCCCGAGCTGTTCATGGACTCCGTCAAAAGCCAGCTGAAACAATATACCTCCGTCGGGTCCCGCTACGAGCCGAACATTGAATTAATCAGCTCGCTGAAGCCCGACCTGATTCTCGTCGATATCAACAAGCACAAAAATGCGCTGACCCAACTGAAAGCCATTGCGCCGATTCTCGTGCTGAACGATTTTCAAGCCGATTACGACCAAATGCTGAAAAACTACATGATCGCAGCCAAAGCCGTTGGCAAGGAAGAGGAAGGGAAAAAGCGCCTGCAGGAGCATCAGACGAAAATGGAGCAGGCCAAGAAGAAAATCAGCCGCACTGCATCGACCGTACTCCCGGCTGTCGTGAATCCGAAAGGCTTCTTCGCCCACTCGGATCACTCTTACACCGGCTCCATTGTGAAAATGCTGGGCTTCACCGATCCCGTTAAGAACGACGCTGCTTATCCGCAGCTGACCTTGGAGCAGCTTGTCGAAACGAACCCGCAAGTGCTGTTCCTGATGCCTACTGATAAAGTGACGATCGTGAATCAATGGGAAAGCAACCCGCTATGGAAAAAAATCGACGCCGTCGCAGGCAACAAAGTGTTTACGGTGGAACGGCGCGACTGGTCGCTGTCCCGCGGCATGCTCGGATCGGAGAAAATCGCGGAAGATATCGTGAAGCAATTAGGAGAATAACTTGAATGGATCGCACTATCCAACCTATGAAGCAGCAGAGCCGGACCCGGTTTCTGCTCTTCCTTTTTTCTATTTCGATTCTCATCTTGGCCGCGGGATTGCTGTTCAGCTTGAAATGGGGACAGGCTCAAATCTCGTGGCGCACGCTGTATGAAGCACTGACCTATCAAGGCCAGGACAAAAATCATCTCTATATCCAAACGCTGCGCCTGCCCCGCACGCTGACAGCATGCATCGTAGGCATGCTGCTGGCGTTGGCCGGGCTGCTGACCCAGCTCGCCACGAAAAACCCGCTCGCGTCCCCGCATGTGTTCGGCATTAACGCCGGGGCGTCCTTGGCCGTCGTGTTCGGATTGCTGGCGGTTTCGGAGCTGTCGATTATGGGCTCGATGCTGTTCGCTTTTGCAGGAGCGGCGGCCGGGGCGCTGCTGGTCTGGTCGTTGACCGGCAACGAGCATAAGCAGTATGTCCGCTTGGCTTTGGCGGGGATTACGGTTCATTTCCTGCTCGCGTCCTTGACGGAAGGTCTGATTATCCTGAATCAGTATTCGACGGAGAGCATGATCTTCTGGCTCGTCGGGTCGGTGAATCAGGCGGGATGGCCGGAGGTGCGCATGATCCTGCCGTTCTTCCTCGGCAGTCTGCTGCTGCTTGCCGTCATGATCCCTTCCTTCCGCCTGCTGCTGATCGACGATGAAATTGCTGCCGCATTGGGTCAACGGGTCGCGGTCGTTCGAGGCATCGCCGTGCTGCTCGTCCTGCTCATGGCCGGATCGGCGGTCGCGGTATGCGGGCCGATCGGGTTCGTCTGCCTGATTGTTCCCCACATTGCCCGCGCCTTGGTCGGCAGCCGTCTGGGCGTCCTGGTACCGCTCACCGCGCTGCTTGGCGGCTCGCTGCTCGTCTATGCCGACCTGCTCAGCCGCATGATCGCGTTTCCGTTCGAATCCCCCGTAGGCATTGTCACTGCGGTGATCGGCGGTCCGTTCTTCGTTTATTTGGCCCGGCGCAAAGGAGGGACCCACCGGTGAGAAAAGGTATCGCCCTTGGCGCCGCATTGCTGATTATGATCCTGTTAGCCGTGGTATCCGTCGCGGTCGGAGCCGTCTCCGTTCCCGTGCGGGATATCGGACCGAGCTTGTTGTCCGCAAACGGCCCGTTTTATTTTATCGTTCATGAGGTTCGGCTGCCACGGGTGATCGTGGGCATTCTGGCAGGGTTCGGGCTTGCGGTCAGCGGCGTCATTCTCCAAAGCTTGGTCCGCAATCCGCTCGCCAGTCCCGACGTGATCGGGATTACGAAAGGCGCCGGATTGTCGGCGGCGGCGGTCATCTTCCTGTTTCCCCAATCGCCGGGGTACGTCATTCCGGCTGCGGCTTTCGCCGGAGCGATGGGGGCCTTTGTGATCCTCACGCTGCTGAGCCGCAGATTGACGTTAAGCCCTGCGTCTCTGGCTCTGGTCGGCGTAGCCGTCGGCGCCGTCTTTCAGGCCGGCATCCAGTACTTGATCGTGACTCATCCGACCAACGTCAACATGGCGCTGCTGTGGATGTCGGGCAGCCTGTGGAGCCGGGGCTGGCGAGAGGTATTTTCTCTCCTGCCTTGGATCGCCGTGCTCCTGCCGCTCGCCTGGGGGAGCTTTGCGAAGCTGAATGTGTTTCAATTGGGAGATGAGACGAGCGCTTCCCTCGGCTTAAACGTCGTTCGTCAGCGCTTCTGGCTCTTGCTGTTGGCGGTTGCTCTCGCCGGGATTTCCGTATCGGCGGTCGGAGCCATCGGGTTCGTCGGGCTGATCGCGCCGCATATGGCCCGCAGCCTCGTTGGCGGCCGGCATCAGTGGCTCATCCCGCTCGCCGCGCTTATCGGGGCCGACCTGATGCTGCTCGGCGATTGCCTCGGCCGCATTATCGTGATTCCGCGGGAAGTACCGGTCGGGATCATGACCGCGATCATCGGCGCTCCTTATTTCGTCTATTTGCTGCGCAAAGAACGCGTACGGAGGCTGCGGTAATACTTAACCCCTACCTATCGAAGCTATGGCTTGCCATGCTTTGATGTGCAGGGGTTTTCATATGGCGGGACTGAGCATTTTTAGTATTCATTCTGGTTCCCTAAAATGCCCCCCCTCCTGATCGCCTAGAAGCATGGCATAACCTCCGGCTCAAGAATAATTCTTTATTTTAACAAACTGCGCAAATCCATCCCGTCCTTTAAGCCCTGTGTATAAATATGATTTTCAATGACGGCTTGAAGCAAGAGCAATGTCTCTTCATACTGCAACATAGTTTGTTGAAGATCGCTTGGCAGGTATTCTTGTATTTGTATAAAGTGTTGG
Organism: Paenibacillus tyrphae; assembly: GCF_024158745.1. Classification (GTDB taxonomy): domain Bacteria; phylum Bacillota; class Bacilli; order Paenibacillales; family NBRC-103111; genus Paenibacillus_G; species Paenibacillus_G tyrfis_A. Next base: position 27,630 of record NZ_JAMZAW010000025.1, read on the forward strand.
GTACATTGATTTGAAAGCGTTTTGTAGGTTGAATTTGTTGCCATAAGATATTCCGTAATTTCATTCACACGATGACCAATGAATTGTTGAAGGGAATTTCCTATTGAATTAAACTTGAGAAAGCTCATGGCGGAGCATCGAATCGATGATATATCCGATTTAATGAGGTTATCGGGAATCAGTAGAAATTCGATCAATAAGCTATACCGGGAAACGAATATCGAAACAACAAAGCTAGAAACGTTATTTAAGCTGTGCGATACCTTCCAATGTACCTTGTCCGACTTAATTGAATATGAACCTGAAGGCAAAAAAGAGGCGTAATAAAAGGAGCTTCCCGTGACCAACGGAAAAGCTCCTTTTCGTATGAGTGCAGAATCCTTGCTTCTTTTCTCAAGCACCACGCCCGCTCCGAGCTCGGCAACACGCTCGGCCAGACATAGCGAGACATAGGGAGTTATACGTTGCATGACGTAAAGTGCCGTGATAAAATAAACATAACATCAATGTTATTTAGAAGCTAACTGTATAAGAAAATCGAGTTCACCCGTATACTAAAAAGAGCCTTCACCGCTGGAACGGTAAAGACTCTTAGGACCTGAAAGGCTGTGGATCACCACGGCGCGCTAAAACAAAATCTTTGGTTCAGCGAAACCCACCGTAGGCCGTCAACCTATTATTCGGTGGGTTTTCGCTTGTTACGAAACTTACGACGCGTCCAGCGATAGAGCTTACGGATGCCAAACACAAGGCTTAGCACCGTCACGATCCAACGCAGCACATCATAAAACGCCACAAGGTTGACCATCGGCGTCACCCCCTTTCAGGAGGCTGCACCGTGGTCCGAAAACATCCACCACTATTCATAGTCCATAGAGTCGATTATAACATGCTCGTCTATATTGCTCTACCAAACTTTCAAAGATCTTCCACATGAAGTGAAAAGTAAAAAAAGAGCTTCCCGGATAACACCGGAGAAGCTCATTTGTCATAAGTGCAGTAACCCTTCCTTCCAGCGCCTTACCCCACTTTTACCTGCGAGATATACTTAACGATTTCGTCCGCAGCTTGCCGGGCGCCGCCTACCGAGCGCAGCGATTCGCCGACCCGGGCTGCCGCTTCGCGGTAGGAAGGCGTCTCCAGCACCCGGTTCACCGTATCGCGCAGCAGGTCGGCCGTTAGCCCTGTTTTCTCCAGCGCGACGCCCGCTCCGAGCTCGGCGACACGTTCGGCCACCTTCGGCTGATCGGCCCCTTGCGGGACCAGCACCAGCGGCAGTCCGTGCGACAAGCCTTCGTTCGTGCTGTTCATGCCGCCGTGGGTAACGAATAAACGGGCATGCTGAAGCACTTCAAGCTGCGGCACATAAGGACGGACGATAAAATTGTCCGGGATGGCGCCGAGCGACTCGATCTCGGTCTCCCGGCCGACCGACATGACGATCGTATTGTCGGAACCGCCGAACGCTTTGAAGCAGTTTCGGTAAAAGTTATCGTCCTTGTTGAACGCTGTCCCCAGCGAAATGTAAATGACGGATTTCCCCGCGAGCTCAGGCATCTCGGGCTCTGCCTGCAGACGCGCGGACACGGAAGGGCCTACAAATTTGTAGCTGTCGTCGAAGTCGTCTCCCCTCGGCTGGAACAATCGGGATGTATATACGATCGTCATCGGCTCGGGGTTGAAGAACGCCTCATAAGGCGAGTGGACAACATAGCCATAGTCGCGCCTAAGCTTGGCCGTCAACCGGTCGAAGTCCGCTTGCGCCTGATCGGCCGAACCGGAAGAAGCAGAAGCATCCAGATGCTCTATAAAGCGCTGAAAATGCGCTTCCGTCTGCGCGAAAGACGTGCTGGAGTTAATCGCCGGCAATTGGAGCAAATGAGCCATCAGCCGCCCGCCCCCGAACATGGAGTCGTGTACGATATAATCGAACGGTCTGGCTTTGGCCTCCTCTAGGACTAAGGGAATGAGTGCCTCTGCCCCTTCCAGCATACCGCCCACTCTGCCGAGCAGATGGTTGTCATGCCTCAAGAATCCCTCGAAGAAACGAAAAAAATCGTAGGCCCGCACCTCGGCCCCTACCTTCTCCAAACGCTCTTTGAAATTTTCCGTCGTGAAATAAACTACCTCATTTCCGCGCTGAACCAGCTCCTGCACGACACTTACCGTGGGGTTCACATGTCCTTCCGCCCCGCCATTCATAAATAAAATACGTGCCACGATTCATTCAGCCTCCTTCGCCCTTCGTTGATTTGGAACTATATTCCATATTATCATTTTTTCATCTTAGATGGGAAATGCCAAAGGATTCATGTTTCGTCGCCCAAATCCGGGAAGCCGCCGCCGGCTCAACATTGTACAAAAATCAGAAAAACCCGCCTGTGTGCAGACGGGTTAAAATATCGCTATGAAATTAGCCATTCATATTTTGATTATCCAAAATCTCTTTGTCCTCGGCGTTATCGCGGGTAACCTTTTGCACCCCGATCGCACTATAGGAAATCAGCAGCATAACGGCAATGTAGTAGCCTTTTACGTTCAATTCGAACGGCGCGTTAAACAAACCGATGAAAAACATAGCGAATCCGATGACCAACCCTGCGACTGCCATTCCTGTGAAAGCGGGAGTGTTACGCATACGATGCTTTGGATTTTCGCTTCTTAGCTCCTTGTCCTCGGCATTGTCCCGGACCACCTTCTGGGTCGCAATACTTGTGATGATGATTAAGAACATGCATAACAAGTAGTACCCTTTTACGTTTAATTCCCAATCCGCATTGTAGATGCCGAGACAATATAAGAATATGCCTGCGGCCAGTGCGAAGTACGAAGCTGCGGTAAATGCTGCGGTGTTACGTTTTTGATATTTTGGGTACATGGGCGGACACTCCTCTTGAGGTTACGAACGACTAGTACGCGAATCTTTAGTTCGTCGTTAGAATTGGTTGTCTTTTACAGATATATTAACTTACCGATTACCATGTGAAAAGGCTTATTTTCGTCTAGTACTTCATTTATTTTCACTTCACGATGGATGCCCGGATGAAAAAGCAAGCGATTACATTTTATGAATTATCCATAGGTTGAATATAAATTGTAAAAAAGCTTATGAAATCTGGCAAAAAAAACGATAAAAAGTGGTTGACAAGAAATTTTATTTCCAATAATATCAATACCATGCTTTATAACCAAGTATTCAAGTAAGAATAATGCACAAAATCCCAGTATTCCGTTAGATTTTATTTAAAATGACTTGAGCGAGAATGAGCAAGCAAGGAGGCTTTTTCCATGTATGTGGTCCGGCGGATGGCGACGATGGTCATGACGTTGTGGATTATCGCGACTTTAACTTTTTTTCTGATGCATCTGATTCCGGGAGATCCGTTCGCGGCCGATTCGCAGATGCTGCCGCCGGATGTGCTGGCGAATTTGCGGGCCAAGTACCATCTGGACCAGCCGCTTTTCCGGCAATATGTGCTGTATTTGCAAAATCTGATGCAATTGGACCTCGGTCCGTCCATCCAGTCCAAATCGAGCAGCGTGAACACGCTGATTGCCCGAGGCATCGGCCCGTCCGCTTTGATCGGCCTCCAGTCGATGCTGATCGCTCTTACGGCCGGGGTGGCCCTGGGCATCGTTTCGGCGCTGCATCGCAACAAGCTTCTCGATTATTTGTCGATGTTCGTGGCCATTATCGGGATTTCGGTGCCGAGCTTTATTTTGGCTCCGCTGCTCATTAAGTACATCGCGGTCAATCTGCACTGGCTGCCCGTCGCCTCGTGGGGAACGTGGCAGCACAGCATTCTGCCGTCGATTGCGCTGTCGCTGGCGCCCCTTGCGATTATTGCGCGGTTCGTCCGGGCCAGCATGCTGGAGGTGCTCGGCCAGAACTACATGCGGCTCGCCGAAGCGAAGGGGCTGTCGGACTGGACGGTCGTGATCAAATACGGGCTGCGCAACGCTCTGCTTCCGGTGCTTACGTTTATCGGACCGCTGTTCGCCTCTCTGATTACGGGCACGTTCGTGGTGGAGAAGATTTTCGCCATTCCGGGGCTGGGCAAATATTTTGTGGACAGCATCTTTAACCGCGATTATCCGGTCATTATGGGGACGACGATGTTTTACAGCTTCGTGCTGGTCGTTACCTTGTTCCTGATCGATCTGTCCTATCGGGTCATCGACCCGAGAATCAAGCTGACGAGTAAGGGAGAGTAGACGTATGAACGACCCGGTATTGGCGCCAAGCGAAGCGCAGGACCGTTTGTTCCGCCCGGTGGACCGCAGCCGCTTCGAGCCGCAGACGCAGCGTCCGAGCCTCGGCTACTGGCGCGAGGTGTTTCTCAAGCTGGCGAAAAATAAGCTAGCCCTGCTCGGACTGACGCTGCTGCTTGTGCTCGTCACGCTGGCAATCATCGGCCCGCAGCTTGTGCCGTACAGCCCGAGCAAGCAGTCGCTCACCGAAGGGAACCTGCCGATCTCCGGCAAGCACTGGTTCGGCACGGATGATCTCGGCCGCGATATGTGGGCCCGGACGTGGCACGGGGCGCGGGTGTCGCTGCTGATCGGCGTCGTCGCCGCCTTGATCGATCTGGTCATCGGCGTCGTGGTCGGCGGGGTCGCCGGATATATGGCCGGAAGAAGCGCGCTCGGCGACCGGATCGATAACTTTTTGATGCGGATCGTGGAGATTTTGTACGGCGTTCCGTACCTGCTGGTGGTCATTCTGCTCATGGTGGTCATGCCGCCGGGGCTCGGAACGATTATTATTGCCCTCACCGTCACCGGCTGGATCGGGATGGCCCGGCTCGTCCGGGGGCAGATTCTCCAGCTTAAGCAGCAGGAATACGTGCTGGCGGCGCGTAAGCTCGGCACTTCGCATTTTCACATTGTGCGCAAGCATCTGCTCCCGAACGCGATCGGCGTCATGATCGTCAACCTGACGTTTACGATTCCGAATGCGATTTTTGCCGAGTCGTTTCTCAGCTTTCTCGGACTCGGCGTCCAGGCGCCGTCGGCCAGCTGGGGCACGATGGCAAATGACGCGCTCAGCGTCGTACTTAGCGGACAATGGTGGCGCATTTTTTTCCCGGGGCTCATGATCTCGATCACGATGCTGGCTTTCAACACGCTCGGCGACGGACTCCAAGATGCCGTCGACCCGAAAAATCGAAGCTAAGGAGGCGGCCGGATGGACCCCGTCTTAAGAGTCAGTCAGTTAAAAGTTTCGTTCCCCACGTACGGAGGCTCCGTGCAGGCCGTTCGCGACGTGTCCTATGAGGTCGCCTCCGGGGAAACGCTCGCGGTCGTCGGAGAAAGCGGCAGCGGCAAGACGGTGACGGCGCAGGCGATCATGGGCATGATCTCTCCACCGGGGAAAATGACGCAGGGAGAGGTCGTGTTCCAAGGGCGAAAGCTGAACGGCCTGTCGGCCCGGCAGTGGAAAAGCGTGAGAGGTAAAGAGATCGCGATGATCCCTCAGGACCCGATGACATCCCTAAATCCGACTATGCGCATCGGACAACAAATTATGGATGGGCTGCTGCGGCACGAGAAGCTGACCAAGCCGCAGGCGGCGGAGCGTGCGGCCGAACTGCTGCGGCTGGTTGGCATCCCGGACCCGGAGAAGCGGCTTCGCCAGTATCCGCACGAATTCAGCGGCGGCATGCGGCAGCGCGTGGTCATTGCGATCGCGCTGGCCTGCAACCCGGCGCTGCTGATCGCCGACGAGCCGACGACGGCGCTGGATGTGACGATCCAGGCGCAAATTCTGGAGCTGCTGCAAAGCCTGCAAAACCGGCTTCGCACGTCGATCATCATGATCACGCACGACCTCGGGGTCGTCGCCGAGATGGCGCACCGCGTCGTCGTCATGTACGCGGGCCTGGTTGTCGAAAGCGGCACGGTGCAGGATATTTTCTCGCAGCCGAAGCATCCGTACACGTGGGGGCTGCTGCAATCGATCCCGAAGCCGCACACGGGGCAAAAACAAAGATTGATCCCCATCGAGGGCGCGCCGCCGGATTTGTTCGACCCGCCGAAGGGCTGTCCCTTCGCGGCCCGTTGTCCGTACGCGATGGAGATTTGCGTCGAGCAATTGCCCGCGGAGGAGAAGCTGTCGGACACGCATACGGCGCGGTGCTGGCTGAACGACAGCCGGGCGGACGGCGTCCGGGAGCTTGTGGCAGCAGGGAGGGACGGGCATGTCTGATTATTTGGTGGAAGTCCAAGACGTCAAGAAGCATTTCAAGTCCGGCGCGAATCAGGTCGTCAAGTCGGTGGACGGCATTTCCTTCGCCATCCGCCGGGGCGAGACGCTGGGCCTAGTCGGCGAAAGCGGCAGCGGCAAGTCGACGCTAGGCCGGACGATCGTCGGCCTCTACGAGGCGACCGAGGGGCAGGTCCGCTTCGAGGGCAAGCCCCTTGCGGGCCACACGCGCGAAGAGCGGAGGGCGTTCGACCGGCGGGCGCAAATGATTTTCCAGGACCCGCACGCCTCGCTGAACCCGAAGATGAAGATCGGCGACATCATCGCCGAGGGCATCGACGCCTACCGCTTGGCGCGGGGCAAAGTGCGGCAGGAGCGCATCGTGCAGCTTCTGGAGAAGGTCGGCCTGCGCGCCGAGCACGCCCAGCGGTTCCCGCACGAGTTCAGCGGCGGGCAGCGGCAGCGCATCGGCATTGCGCGGGCGCTGGCCGTCGAGCCGAGCTTCATCGTGGCGGACGAGCCGATCTCCGCGCTGGATGTGTCCATTCAGGCGCAGGTCGTCAACCTGCTGGAGGATCTGCAGCGGGAGGAGGGTCTGACCTACCTGTTCATCGCCCACGACCTGCATATGGTTCAGCATATCAGCAACCGCATCGGCGTGATGTACTTAGGCAAAATGATGGAGCTGGCCGGCAGCGACGAGCTGTTCCGCGAGCCGCTTCATCCGTATACGCAAGCGCTCATGTCGGCGATCCCCGTCGCCGATCCGTCGCAGCGAGGGACGCGGGAACGAATCGTCCTGCGAGGCGATCCACCGAGCCCTCTTCACCCTCCCGGTGGCTGCCCGTTCCATACGAGATGTCCCGCTGCCCGGGAACTTTGCGCAAGCGAACTTCCCGCATGGAGAGAGGTGAAAGAAGATCACTGGGTCGCTTGCCATTTGGTTGAAGGTTGAACCTCTTACATAGCTTGCAGATTCGGATAAAAGGAGAATGGGAGACATGAAAAAATTCGCATTAACCGCCGCCGCGCTTCTTATCGCCGCCTTACCGGCGCTGGCCGGATGCAGCAATACGCAGGATGCGGCGAAGCCCGAAGGCGGAGCGGCCCCATCGGCGGGCGGCGCAGGCATCAAGCAGGAAATTCGCGCGAACCTGTCCGGGGAGCCGTATACGCTCGATCCGGCGATTGCTACGGACAACACGTCGTTCAAGGTCATCAATTCGTTGTACGAAGGCTTGTATACCTTCGACAAAAAAGGCGAAGTGGTTCCGGGCAGTGCCGCCAAGGTCGACATCTCGCCCGACGGCAAAACGTACACCTTTACGCTGCGCGACAACCTGAAATGGTCCAATGGCAAGCCCGTCACGGCCAAAGATTTCGAGTACTCCTGGAAACGCGTGCTGAACCCGCAAACGGCAGCGACCAACGCCTTCTACCTGTACTACATCAAAGGCGCCGAGGAGTACAACAAAGGCAAAGGCACCGCCGAGCAAGTCAAAGCAACCGCCAAGGACGACAAGACGTTCGTGGTCGAGCTGAACGCGCCGACCAAATTTTTCCCGAAGGTCGCCGTCAATCCGGTGTTCCTGCCGGTGTATCAGCCGACGGTGGACGCGAACAAAAACTGGGCGGCCGAAGCGAAGGATATCGTCTCGAACGGCGCCTATACCGCCTCCAAATGGGAGCACAATACCAGCCTCGTCCTGGAGAAAAACGACAACTACTGGAACAAAGACGACGTGACGATGCAAACGATCAACTACAAAATGATCGGCGATCAGAACACGTATTACCAAATGTTTAAATCCGGCGAGCTGGATCTGATCGATACGCTTCCCATCGACGTGCTGGCGCAGGAAAAGTCGAACAAGGACTTCACTTTGCAATCGGACTTCTCGACATACGTGTACACGTTTAACGTGACGCAGAAGCCGTTCACCAATGCGAAAATCCGCCGCGCCTTCGCTCTTGCGATCGACCGCGAGTCGATTGTGAATAACGTATCCAAAGGCGGACAGAAGCCGGCTTACGGACTCGTAGCCGAGGGGATTAAGACGCCTGCCGGCAAAGATTTCCGCGAGGAACGGCCTCCGTACTTGAAATTCGATGCCACCGAAGCGAAAAAGCTGCTGGCCGAAGGCTTGAAGGAAGAAAACTGGGCGACGCTGCCCCCTGTGACGCTGAAGTACAACACGCAGGACGGCCATAAGAAAATCGCGGAAGCGCTGCAGGCGATGTTCAAAGAAAACCTCGGCGTAGACGTCAAGCTGGAAAACCAAGAGTGGAAAACGTATATCGATACGTTCAAGCAAAGCAATTTCCAGATCGCCCGGATGTCTTGGTCCGGAACGTTCCTGGACCCGCTCGCGCTGCTGGACCTGTATCTCGGAGGCAGCCCTAACAACCAGACGAAATGGGTCAATCCGAAGTATGACGAGCTTCTGACGCAGGGCAAGACCGAGCAGGACGAGAACAAACGTTTTGAAATTTTGCATCAGGCTGAAGATCTATTTATGCAAGATCTTCCGGTCATTCCCATTTACTTCGCCTCAAAAAACTACTTGAAGTCGAAAAACTTCGAGATTCCGTTCGTGCCGAATCAGGAGCCGAACCTGCGCTGGGCGAAGAAGATTTCGTAATCGCCGCGAAGCCGGGTCATGCCCGTCGAGCTTGGCTCTAAGGAAATTCCCCCGATACCTTTAAACCGTCTAATGAAGGCGGCTCGAAGAGCATCGGGGGTTTTTCGCTTGCAAAAGAAAAAGCGCCGACGTTGTTACGCCGCGCGCTTTTTCCTTGCATTTTTTATTCCGTTTCCCCGACATGCTCCTCGCAGAAAGCTTTTACCGCTTCCAGCTCGTCGTCTTCCAATTCAAAATCGAGCAGTTGCTCTGTCGTCCGCTCGAAAATTTCGTGCTTCACGATGCTGGCTTGGTCCCCATCCACGCCGTAAATGACGCGGACATATAACCCCTGCTCGGAGTACAGCTCGTCATCCTCTTCAACTTCGATATCCAGTATAAACTCGTACCGTTTGCCGGACAAAATGCCGAACGGATCTTTCACCAGCTCTACGCTGTAACCGGTAATGGTGAACATGGTATCATCCTTTCTCAACCGCCGAACCTTTATTCCGAACCTTTATATTATACACGAAATTCAGAGAAAGGCCTTATGCAGCCGAGAAATGAACCATAACCATTTCATGCCGTCCCGAGTTTACACCTGCACCATCCAGCCGAGCTTATCTTCGAGCTTCCCGCTCTGAATGCCGGTGAGCGTCTCGTACAGCTTCGCGGACAATTCGCCGGTCTCGCCGCCGTTGATGACCAGCTTCTCGCCGCGCCAGTTCAGCTCGCCGACCGGGGAGATGACCGCTGCCGTTCCCGTGCCGAACGCCTCCTCGAGCGTACCTGCCCGGTGCGCTTCGTACAGCTCCTCGATGCTGACCGGCCGCTCCTCGACCGGAACGCCCCAGCTTTGCAGCAATTGAATCATCGAATCGCGCGTGATCCCTTTCAGGATACTGCCGTTCAGCGCCGGGGTAATGACCTTCCCGTTTACTTTGAAAAAGACGTTCATGCTCCCGACTTCTTCCACGTACTTCTTATGCACGCCGTCGAGCCACAGCACCTGCGAATACCCTTCCAGCGCGGCTTCCTCCTGCGCCTTGAGACTTGCGGCGTAGTTCCCGGCCGTCTTCGCGCTGCCCGTTCCGCCAGGGACGGCGCGGACGAATTCCGACTCGACATGGATTTTGACCGGACGAATGCCTTCGGCATAGTACGCTCCGACCGGCGACATGATGATCATGAAGATATACCGTTTCGAAGCGGCAACGCCCAGTACGGGCTCCGTCGCAATGATGAATGGACGAATATACAGCGAGGTACCCTCGACTTCCGGTACCCACTCCCGGTCCGTCTGGACCAGCTTCTTCAAACCTTCCAGCGCCAGCTCCTCGTCCAGGTTCGGAATGCTCATCCGGTCGTTCGAATGGTTCAAGCGCTTGAAGTTTTGATCCGGACGGAACACCAGAATGCGTCCGTCCGCGGTACGGTACGCTTTCAGCCCTTCGAATACCGTCTGGCCGTAATGAAACACTTTTGCCGCCGGGTCCAAGCTAATCGACTGGTACGGCACGACGCGGGGAGAATGCCACCCGCGGCCTTCCTCATAATCCATCATGAACATGTGGTCCGTGAATGCGGTTCCAAACCCGATTCGGCTTACATCGGGCTTTTGTTTTGGGGCTTGAGTCAGCTCCACTTCGATAGTAAGGGCCATTCTTCGCATCTCCTCTTCAAAGATATATTCTTATTGTATTAGTTGAATGGTATCAGTTCTTCCGATATATTGAAAATATCTGTTTTATTGGAGAACGATACCTTGAAGGTATGAATGAAGGGAGCGACCCGAGATGGACTTGCGTCAGCTGAGATACTTTTTGGCGATTGTGAAGGAAGGGCAAATTACGCGCGCGGCCAAGGCGCTGAACATGGAGCAGCCCCCGCTCAGCCGGCAGCTCAAGCTGATGGAGGAGGAGCTCGGGGTGACCTTGTTCGACCGGGACGGCAAACGGCTGCGGCTGACCCATGCGGGAGAACTGCTGCGGCAGAAGGCGGAAAGCCTGCTGCACCAGTTCAATGAATCGATGCAGGAAGTGAAGGAGCTGGACGAGAGCGTCCAAGGCGTGCTATCCATCGGCGCCGTCGTCTCGTGCATCTCGCTTCTGCCCCAGCGCATCGAGACGTTCCGGGAGAAGTACCCGGAGGTCACCTTCCGCATCTGGGAGGGCGATCATTTCCTACTCGGGGAGCAATTGGAGAAGCGGAGCGTCGAGCTGATCGTCGCCCGGCTCCCTTTCGAGGCTTCCTCCGAGTCGCAGTCGTATGCGGTACGACCGCTGCCGTCCGATCCGTTCGTCGTCGTCATCCCCGGCAAGTGGCTGCCGGACCCGGCGCAGGAGACGATCCGCATGCAGGAGCTGGCGGACTTCCCGTTTCTGACGCTCAAAACGGACCGGACGACCGGCATGCACGACCGGGTGGTCACCGAGTGCCGCCGTCACGGCTTCGAGCCGCGCATCATCTGCGAGTGCTCCAGCGTCGCGGTCATCATCGCGATGGTCGCAGCCGGCCTCGGAGCGACCGTGCTGCCCAAGTCCGTCATGACGGCGTTCCCTCTTCCGTCGATCCGGACGCTTCCGCTGGCCGATGCCGATTTTCAATCCGACGTCGGCATTCTGTGGCTGAACAACCGCTATTTGTCCAGAACCGCCCGCCGCTTTATCGATCATTTTCTCGAGTAGCCGCCTGACTGCCTTCGTCCCACCCACCCCAAAAAAAGGAATTTTCGGGCGGTCCGGCGAAGTCTTCCTTGTCATCTGCCCACAGAGGAGGAAGCAAGCCATGAAAGCCATTCAGGTAACGCAATTCGGCGGTCCGGAGCATATGAGCTACACGGATGTCGATAAGCCGAGCATCGGCCCGAACCAAGTGTTGATCCGCGTGGAGACGACCAGCGTCAATTTTGCCGATATCAAGTCCAGATACGGGAAAAAGGGCGGGACTCTTCCGTTCATTCCGGGACTGGATGCGGCGGGGACGATCGAGCAGATTGGGTCCGAGGTCCGGCAGCTGCAGGTCGGACAGCGCGTCATCGCTTTTCCTCATCACGGCTCTTATGCCGAATATATCGCGCCGGACGAAAATCTGACGTTCGCCATTCCGGACAGCCTTAGCTTCGATACGGCGGCCGCCTGCCCGATCGTTTCGTTCCTTTCGTATAAGCTGCTCGCGGACATTGCCAGACTGGAGCCGGGCGAGACCGTCCTGATCCACGCGGCGGCAGGCGGCGTCGGCACGACGGCCATCCAGCTGGCGAAGCTCCTGGGCGCAGGGAAGGTGATCGGAACCGTCGGCAGCGAGAGCAAGGCGGGCATCGCATTGGAGGCGGGCGCGGATCATGTGCTCTCTTACGAGCAGGGGGATTTTGCGGCGAAGGTCAACGACCTGACGAACGGGGAAGGCGTAAACGTCGTTCTGGACTCGATAGCAGGAACCGTGACGGAGCAAAGCCTGCTCTGCCTGGCTCCCTACGGCCGTCTGGTCCATTTCGGCAATTCGGGCGGTCCTGCGGGAAACATTAAAACCTCGGACCTGCACGCGAGCTGCCGTTCTGTCCTCGGGTTCAGCTTGGGCACGACCCGGAGTAAGCGTCCCCACCTGCTGCGCGGCGTCGCCGAGCGGGTGCTGCCGTACTTGGCCGACGGGCGCCTGACGATCAAGATCGGCGCACGCTTTCCTTTGGCCGAAGCCGCCAAAGCCCACGAGTGGGTGGAAAGCCGCCAAAGTACGGGGAAAGTTCTGCTCAACGTCAGAAGCTAACACCACTTGCAGCTAAGCATACGGCTCGATTCACAGACCCATGTCACCTGACGCGTGGCGAAACACTTATACACAGACTTATGCACATATTATCCACGTTATCCACAAATCGTGAAAAATTACACTTGCCCTAACCATGAAAAAGATCGTCTTCCGCCAACCTTTGCGGCCGGAGACGATCTTTTTGTTGTTGGTGAAAATCAAGCTTTAGACTGACAGCAACTTATTCAACTTACGGCAGTTTAGCCTATCTTTACACGTTATAAAAAAAGGGGGTTACACGTATTCTGACGAATATTTTTTTAGAGGGTTGTGCGTTTACGAAGATTGTGGATAAAAGCTGACAGATCGTAATAAAGGTGTGGATAAATTGGAAAACGAAAAAATCAAAACACTTGGACACTTTTTAAAATCCCGCCGAGAACGGATAAAACCGGATCGTATCGAAATTGCCAGCCGCTTTGGAAGAAGAAGAACTCCGGGATTACGCAGAGAAGAGGTTGCCCAGCTTGCGGGAGTGAGCATCACTTGGTATACCTGGCTGGAACAGGGCAGAGTCGCTTCCGTTTCCAGGGAAGTCATCGAGAGTGTCGGCAGAGCCCTGCAATTGTCTTCAGAGGAACATCTTCATTTGCTTCGGTTGGCTAATTACGAAGGAGAGAGGGATCCTGATCCGAACGCTGAGGAAATAAATCCGGCATTTCAGACCCTTATCGACCAATTGAATTATCCGGCGATCATCGCCAATCATCGAACCGAAGTGTTGGCTTTCAATCGAATGGCTACCGAAATTATTACGGATTTCCATGCCATTCCCTCTGCTGAGCGCGTGATGACACGATTGGTATTTAGAGATCCAAATCTGCGCAAGCATTTGATGAATTGGAAGGAGTTCTCAGATTATACGCTGGGTGTATTTCGCTTGAATTATGACCAAAAGACCGGTGATCGCTGGTTTAAGGAATTCGTACAACAGATGTGCCTGGAAAGCGAGGAGTTCCAGACGTTATGGCGATTGCATAATGTTCAGCAAAAGAAAGCCGTACTTTACACGTTTGATCATCCTTCCGCGGGGCGATTATTTTTTGAATTGAATTCCTTTTCCAATCTTAACGGCAATGCAGACCTTCACTGCTGTATATTTACTCCCATCGCGGGTACCGATACCGAACAAAGATTAGAGTATCTGCGGAAATAAGCCTGTTAGTCCGGATACCTGTATAAACGAAAACTGGTTGCCTCCTGTGACGGGGAATACAATGAATTCATTCCCAATCAAGGAGGTTATCGAATTTGAAAGCTATCGTAATCGATCAACCAGGAGGACCTGCAAGTTTAAAACTGCACGAGAAACCGGATCTGCAACCGGCTCCCGGTATGCTTACCATAGACGTTGCGTATGCCGGAGTAGGTTATTTCGAAGTTTTGCTGAGCCGGGGAGAGTTCACTTCCGTTTTTCCGATGCCGCTTACGCCCGGGTTGGAAGTGTCGGGATATGTACGCGCCATCGGGGAAGGCGTAGAGGGGTTCTACGTAGGTCAACCCGTTGCCTCGATGACACTGCATCATCTTAACGGTTTCGCATCCATGGCGAACGTGCGGCCGGATCTTACGGTTCCGTTGGATCAATTAGGGGCTGACCTTGACTTGGCGACAGCGGCAGCCTCCATTGTAAATCTGACGACCGCTTACCTGGCCATTAAAAATGTGTATAGAATGAGAACGGGTGACGACATACTCGTTCATGCGGCTGTCGGCGGTTTGGGCAGCTTCTTGGGACAAGTAGCCAAACATTTGGGAGCCGGTAAGGTACTGGGAACCGTCGGCAGCTCCCAGAAAGTAAAGCTGGCCGCTTCCTTCGGATATGACGAATTATTTGTCCGGTCAGATTTTGTTGAACAGACCTTGAAGGCAACTGGACGGAAGGGCGTTCATGCCGTCTTTGACCCGGTCGGGGGAACGATGCGTAAACAAAGCTTAGAGGTACTTCGTCCGTTGGGGCAGTTGGTTGTCGTGGGAAACGCAAGCGGCGAACAGGATGTTTCGCATTCTTTTAACGAAATATGGTTTTCCAATCGTCAGCTCGCAGGCTTTACATTAGGCGGATACAGCGACAGCAATCCCGTAGAGACCGGGAAAGCGGCGCGGGAAGCGTTAAGCATGCTGGCAAGAAAAGAGATCCATGCCGAGATTCACGGCGTATATCCTCTGGAAAACGCGGCAGAAGCTCTTGCTCTCTTGGAAGAAAAGAACACCGTCGGCAAACTGGTTTTGCAAATATAAGCCCGAATAAAAAGAGAGCTTCACTCTGAGGCTCTCTTTCTTTTACGTTAATGGACATTTGGGTTATGCGGTCAGTTGGAAATTTTGGCGCGGAACAGGTTGGCTCCCATCAGGATGAACACGCCGCCGGTGATCCGGTTCAGCCACAGGCCGATCTTGGGGTTCTTCCTTAGCTTTCCCGTCGCAAAAGAAGCGAGATATGAAACGAGAATACTCCACAGTATTCCGGTGAAAATAAACGTTGCGCCCAGAATCATGAACGGCACCGCACTATGGGCCTGACTGTCCACAAACTGGGGAAGGAAGGCGATAAAGAACAACGCCACCTTCGGGTTGGTTACATTTGTAATCATGCCCTGAAGGAAAATTTTGCGCGTGCTCATCGGCTCCAACGATCCGGTGTCCGGTGCAACGGCGGAGGTCTTCGACAAAATCATCGTAATTCCGAGATAGACCAGGTAAGCGACCCCGATCATTTTGATGACCGTAAACAGCAACAGCGACTTCGCCAAAAGAAAAGATAACCCCAGCGCCGCGAGCAGCGTGTGGATAAGCGTACCGGCCGCAATCCCCATGGTGGACCAGATGCCCGCTCTTCTGCCCTGCGCCACGCTTCTGGCAATGATGTACATTGTATCCGAGCCTGGGGTCATAATAAGCAATATTCCAGCGATTACAAACAAGAAATAATGATGAATGCCAAACACGCTCGTACGCTCCTTTAGTAAATAAGTAATGTAGGTTACCGCCCGCGGCGGACTCGGATGTTGCGACTTTGCCATCATTGATGTGCTTTCAATCACATATTTCCGTGCTTCCCCGTGTTACTCTTGTCACATAGCAAACCAAACGTAACGGAGGGATTCGCGATGTTCTGTTATCAATGTGAACAGACCCCGACAGGCGGCTGTAAGGTGATCGGCGTATGCGGCAAAGATGAAACGATTGCAAGCTTGCAGGATACGATGATTTTCGCTTTGAAAGGCATTGCCGCCTATGCCACACATGCAAGACAGCTCGGCTATTCCGACCCGGAGGTCGACCGGATTACGCACGAAGCTTTGTACATGACGCTGACGAACTCCAACTTCAACCTGCAGGAGCATATCGACATGGCCATGAAGGTCGGCTCGGCGGCCGTCCGGATCATGGATGTGCTGGACCGGGCGCATACGACGCACTTCGGCATACCGCAGCCCGTAGCCGTGCCGCAGAACAGCATCGAAGGGCATGCCATTGTCGTTACCGGGCATAACCTGTACGCTTTGGAGGAGCTGCTCAAGCAGACCGAAGGAAAAGGAATCAACATCTACACGCACTCCGAGATGCTGCCCGCCCACGGTTATCCGAAGCTGAAGCAGTATTCGCACTTGAAGGGCAACATCGGAAAAGCCTGGTACGACCAACGCCGCCTGTTCGAGAAGTTCCCGGGCGCCATCCTGGCGACAACGAACTGTGTCATGCCGATCAAGGGCACCTACGCCGACCGCTTCTTCTCCTACGATATCGCGGGTCTGGAAGGGGTTACAAAAATCGTCAATGACGATTTCACCCCGCTGATCGAGAAAGCCTTGTCACTGCCGGAAGCCCGGATCGAATCGGATCAGACGCTCATGACCGGCTACCATCACGAGACCGTGATCGGCCTGGCCCCGGAAATCATTCAAGCGGTCAAAGCGGGCAAAATCAAACGCTTCTTCGTCATCGCCGGCTGTGACGCCCCGGGAAGCGGAGGCGAATATTACCGTGAGCTCGCCACCTCGCTGCCTAACGATACCGTGATCCTAACGACATCCTGTGGCAAATTCCGCTTCAACGACGTCGATTACGGCACCGTGGCCGATACGGGTATCCCGCGCTATATCGATTTGGGCCAGTGCAACAACTCCGGCTCCACGGTCAAGATCGCTCTGGCGCTGGCCGACGCCTTCGGATGCAGCGTGAACGACCTGCCGGTCAGCATCGTGCTCTCCTGGTTCGAGCAAAAGGCGGTCGCGATCCTTCTCGGCCTGTTCAGCCTCGGCATCAAAGATATCCGCATCGGCCCGAAACCGCCGGAATTCATCAATCCGGGCGTCATGAACGTGCTTGTCGACACATTCGGACTGAAGCTGATCGGCAACGCTCAAGAGGATATGAAGGAAATGTTGTCGCTTTCTCACTAAGAAAGCTAGCATAAAGAAGCTCCAGCGGCACCCTGCTGCTCGTACGGAGCAGGAGATTAAAAGCGGGTGCGGGCGTCTTGGACATCAGTTTCAAGGCGCCCGCGCCCTTTTTCCCGTTCACCATCCGTCAACTAGGCCCTCCAAACGACGCCTCGCCGCTCGTACTCCATCCGGTGTTCGACGGCGGCCGCGATCGAAGCCCCGGCGAATCGCTCGATGATCCACAGCGCCAGATCCACGCCGGAAGTCGCCCGCTTCAATACCTCGAACGGAGCCCATGCGACGAGCTCACCGAACCCGTCGAACAATACGATCTGAATGTTCATCAAGCGCCATGCTCCCATCTCATGGTTCGCGCCGCTGCTCCTTCCATAGCGCATTCTCCAAGCCATTGTACCATAAAATGTTTTTCGCGCACGTCCTTCTTTTAAGCGATCAATCCGGCTTTCGCCAATCCGTTGCGGATACCGCCTTCATCCACATGGCTGGTTACATAATCGGCATAAGGAAGCAGCTCCTGATGCGAATTCCCCATCGCGATGCCCAGGCCTACGAATTCCAGCATCTCCTTGTCGTTCAAGCCGTCCCCGAACGCTACCGCCTCGGACGGCGTTATTCCGAGCCGCTCCAGCATCGCCTCGATCCCTTGCGCCTTCGACCCGCCGGCCGGCAGCACGTCCATCGCTTTGGGATGCCAGCGAATCAGCTTGAGCTCCGGCAAAAGCCCTTGATACAAGTGTTCCTCATGGCTCTCGCAGTGGAGGAACATCTGAAGAATGTCATTGGCTTTCCAAAACTCCGGGTCATGTCCGGGAAGCTCTACTTTCAAAGACAAGACTGATTCCGTCACAAAAGGATGCTCCGCCCGATCGGAGCAGTACGCGTGCTCCCCTTCAAAGACGAGCGAGTGTCCGTGCCCTGCCGCCAGGTTAACCAGAGCCTCGATGCTTTCCTTCGGAATCACCCGTTTATAGACCGGCTTCCCCCGGTAAACGGCATAAGCGCCGTTCATGCAAACGAACGATTCGATCCCCAATTGTTCGGCCAACGGTTTAATAAAATAGGGGGCGCGCCCCGTGGCGATGACCGGCTCCACCCCGTTTGCCTTGAGCGCCCGGACGGCTTCGACCGTATCCAGGGGAACCTCCTTGTTCTCGTTGACCAATGTCCCGTCGATATCAAAAAATACGATTTTGTAAGCCATTGCCTTCATGTCCCCTATTCCTCGATGAATGTTCCTCAAAACAAGCCTAAAAACCAAGTATAGCACCGGCGCCGAAGATGACAAGAACCTCCCGTTCGATTTTCCCGAAATGCCGCCTCCTGCAAAAAGGGAAAGAAAGGAACAAAGCCGAAGCTTCGTTCCTTTCCATTATGGTATATACCATTAAATATAAAAAATTTAGTTGTTTTTCACATTCAGCTTCGAAAAGAACCTGACGTTGTCGCCGCGGGTCTGCGCCTGCGAGAACTCGATCAATTTGTCGTTCTTATCGAAAGCCTGTGCCTCGACCAGAATACACGGGCTGTCGTTGCCGATGCGCAGCAGCTTGCTTTCCGCTTCGTCGCTAAGGGAAATCCGCATCGTCTGGTCCGCGCGGACGAGCTTGATCCCGTAATGCTCCTCCAGCACCTGATACAAAGAAATGTCTTCCACATTCATGTGAGCTTCGATTCCCGGGCAGTAGGCGTAAGGAATATACGAAAGCTCGATGGAAACGGGAATTTCGTCGGCAAAGCGGACTCGTTTGAGCGACCAGATCTCCTCTCCTTCCGAAATCCCGAGCATCTTGGCCACGAAGCCGTTGGCCAGTTCCTTCCGCTTGTAGACCGTATTCGTCGAAGGCCGAAGACCTTTGCTCAATATAGTTTTGGAGAAGCTGGAGAATTCGACAAAATCCAATTGAATCCGCCGGTTCGTCACGAACGTGCCCGATCCGACGACCCGCTCCACGAAGCCTTCCCGTTCCAAAATGGAAATCGCATGACGCGCGGTCATCCGGCTGATCTGATACTGCGCGGCTAACTCACGCTCCGAAGGAAGCTTGTCGCCTTGCTTCCATTTCCCGCTTTCGATTTCTTGAATGAACAAATTTTTAATTTGTTGATAAAACGGGACATGGTCTCCTGTTTTATTCATATTGAACCCCTGTCATGCTTTTAATTAGCGAATTACCGTCAAAGTTGACGGCCCAATAGCAGATGACCGTAAATACGGTCAAGGAAGCGGAGAATCCTGCAATTCTCCGATGACGTCCTCTAACGGACGATCGGCCATGGAACGAAGACGGCCGTCCACGCCGCCAAAGGCCAGTTGCTCGGTAACCGGATTCGGAACGATGACGCACCATAGACCGGCCGCTTTTGCGGCGGCTGCTCCGTTCGCGGAATCCTCGAAGGCCAGAGCTTCATGCGCCTCGATTCCCAACGCTTGGATCGCCTTGAGATACAGCTCGGGGTCCGGCTTCACATTCGCGACGTCGTCTTTGGTCTTGACGACCTCGAACGAATCGAGCAAACCGAATCTGCTCAGGAACGATTCCACCCACGCCCGATCCGAGCTGGAAGCCAGCCCCACCTTCAGCCCCAGCCGTTGCGCCGCTTCGATATATTCTGCTACCCCGTCGCGCAGCGCGACCGTCTTCATCTTTTCGGCATGAAGCTTAGCTGCCGCCTTCCTTACTTCGGAGATTTCCGTCCGTCCTTCGGCCATTTGCCGGATATAGGCCTCGATCTGCCCTCCGTGCGACCCGACGCAGGCCGCGAATACTTCTGTAGGAAAGGGGATGTCGTAGCCGCCAAGCACCTCGGCATAGCAGTCAAACCATGCGGATTCCGTATCCACGATTAAACCGTCGAAATCAAACACAATCGCTTTAATAATAGCCGCTCACTCCTGCCGTTTCTGTCGCTCCGGTAAGCCGGCGGTATGCCCGCCAGCTCGCAGTCCGCCGGCGCGATGAATTTTCCCCTGCATCGCGCCCGGATAGTCTTCCGATATTGGTATATACCAATATTACATGACTTCCTCCGTTCCCGCAAGTCTAGGAGTACATCAAAAAAGGCCTTCGGCGCCCGAAAGCAAGGTTTCTCCCTGCTTCCAGACGGCCCAAGGCCTGCTGGCTGCATCATGGCAAATCTTTTCCTTCGTTGGGTTACCGCCCGAAGCGTTCTCCGAACCAAGCTGCGGCCGCATCGGCTTCCATCGGCGTAAGCTGGTGGCCGTACCGCTCCCACTGAACCGTCACCGAAGCTCCCGCCCCGCTAAGCAATCCCTCCAGCTCCTCGGTTTCACGCGCCGAGCAGATCGGATCGTTCGTCCCCGCTCCGATGAAGACCGGGATACCGGACAAATCCGGAAGGACGATGCCCCTCCGTGGAACCATAGGATGGTGCAGAATCGCACCTTGCAGGGCGTTCCGGTAGTGAAACAGCAGACTGCCTGCGATGTTGGCTCCGTTCGAATAGCCTACCGCGACGAGGCGGCTGCGGTCAAACCCGTATTGCGCGGCGGCCTGATCCAGAAACTCGCTTACTTCCCCGGTGCGGAAGACAAGATCCTCTTCGTCGAATACGCCTTCGGCGAGCCGCCGGAAGAAGCGGGGCATACCGTTTTCCAGCACATTGCCCCGAAGGCTGAGTACGGAGGAGTCCGGCGATATGCGCTTCGCCAGCGGCAGCAGGTCCCGTTCGGTTCCCCCCGTACCATGAAAGAGCACCAAGGTCGGCACTTCTTCCCGGCGGCCCTTTTCGAAAATATGCTTCATGGGCGTTTCCCCTCCAATGCTCTCACTTGAATCGGCAGCAGATTCGCCTCGATCGCGGGGCGTTGGGGCTCATACCACGCGGGCAGCATTAATTTCTCTCCCAGCGTTTCGGCAGGTTCGTCACGGGCGAAACCCGGCGGATCGGTCGCGATCTCGAAGAGAATGCCCCCGGCCTCGCGGAAATAGAGCGCGTTGAAATATTGGCGGTCGACGATGGACGTCGGGCGGTAGCCGTAGCTCTGCACTTCGCCCTGCCACTGGGCATGCTGCTCGAAATCCGCCGCACGCCAGGCGATATGATGAATGGTGCCCGCACCTTCGCTGCCCCGGCTCACAGCCGCGAGCGGGACATCGATCACGTTGCCGAGCTCCCCTGCGGACCGGAAGCGGGCATACTCGCCGTCTTCCGCGACCTTCTCCAAGCCGAGCAGACGTACCAGTGCGTCCGTCGTTTTGTTCGGGTCGGTGCTGAATAGAACGGCGCCTCCGAAGCCTTTGATCGCTTTGTCGGCCGGAATCCCGCCGAACGACCAGCCGCTGTTCGGACCTTCCTCCCGTTCAACCAGCTCCAGACGCAGCCCTTCATTATCCTCGAATTGCAGGAATGTCTCCGAGAAGCGGCTTGCTTTGGTTACGGCAATCCCGAAGCTTGCGAGACGGTCCTCCCAATACCCAAGAGCGCCCGTAGGGACGGCATACGTCGTTATGCCGACTTGACCGCCGCCGACCCGGCCTTTGCGCGAGTTCGGCCACGGGAAGAACGTTATGATCGTTCCCGGGCTTCCCGCTTCGTTGCCGAAGTACAGATGGTATACCTCAGGAGCGTCGAAGTTGATCGTTTTCTTCACCAGACGCAGCCCCAGAATGCCTGCGTAAAAATCAACGTTGGCCTGCGGATCTCTTGCAAAAGCCGTAATATGATGAATACCGGATGTTTGTAATGTCATAAGAAAATCCTCCTCTATTTTTGGTTAATTCATGACTTAGTCATCTCATGATTCGTGCCAAATTATTTAAGCAGCGCATCCAGCGAATAAGCGCCGGCGCCCGTTAGAGCCACGCCGATAGCGACAACCAGCAGCACGAGTTGGTACTCGTACCCGTTGGCGGTAGACCAGAGGCCGTTCGGACCGTGCACCTTCACGATCGCGCCAAGCATGGTCGCGGCAATCAGCACCGCAGCCAGCGGGGTAAGCAGACCGGCTGCAAAAAGGACGCCTCCGAGCAATTCCATCAGTCCGGCCAGTACCGCCATGACGACGCCCGGCTTGATGCCGACCGACTCCATCCACCCGCCGGTTCCTTTCGGACCGTAGCCGCCGAACCAGCCGAACAGCTTCTGCGCCCCGTGCCCGATAAACAGCAGCCCAATCACCAACCGAACCAACAACAATCCCAGTGCCAACATCATCATCATCCTCCATTATTTTTAATTTGTTATTCTTAATTTTAAGATATTTGGCGTAGTTTCCTTAAAAATATATTCCCGCATAGCTTACGTCATCTCGGCGCCACATTCTTGGCTTGCTTTACGACCTTATGCCTCGCGGACAAATGCCGCATTGCTCACGGCCTTATCCTTCCAAGCCTTCACCTTTATGCCAAGCAAGCCATCCTACTTCCCAAACGCACGGCCTACGCTTTCCCCAATCACTCCACCCTTTCGTTCGCTACCGTTTATGCACCCCGAATTCCTCCTTGTTTATATCTTTAATTTAATTATCTTGATTTAAAGATAAATCATTTTGTGATCTATGTCAATAGTCAATTTAGAAAAAATCAGGTTCCGGACTTCGTTCTGACCGTCCCGTCCGGATGCCCTACCACGATCAGATCCGCCATGTTGACGAACAACCCGTTCTCCACGACTCCGGGCAGCTTGTTCAGCTCCACAGTCAATTCGCCGGGATTCGGAATCGATCCGAACTGGCAGTCGATCACGTAATTGCCGTTATCCGTCACGAAGGGAGCCCCGTCCCTCATCCGCAGAACCGGTTCGCAGCCCATTTGCCCAAGTTGCCTGCTTGTCATCTCCCAACCGAACGGCACCACTTCAACGGGAAGCGGAAACCGGCCCAGAACGGGCACGCATTTGGAATGATCGACGACGACAATGAAGCGGTCCGAAAATGACGCAATCATTTTCTCCCGCAGCAAGGCTCCTCCCCCGCCCTTGATCAGCTCATCCTTCGGACTGACCTCGTCCGCACCGTCCACGGTCAGATCCAACGGCGCTTGCAGCCGGGCAGGCAAGAGAAGAGGAATGCCTACCTCTCGCGCCAGCTTTTCGGTCTGGACGGACGGCACAGCCTCAATCCGCAGCCCTTCCTTAACAAGCTCGCCGATTCGGAGAATGGTCCAATATACCGTTGATCCGGTTCCAAGGCCAATTCTCATCCCATCGCTTATGTATTCCGCCGCTTTCTCGCCGGCTGCTTTCTTCCCATCCATGTTCATTGCCCCCGATCGTACAGACTTCCCTTCGCAGCCGGTAGACCGGCAGGACCTAGCCTCCACGCCGGTCGGCTGCTGCTGGCAGGCTCTTTTAAGTATAAATTTTAACACGCTCTTCCAACGGTTTAAACTCCTTGTCGCCAGGGGGCGCCGTTGGCTTGCCGAACGGCATCTGGGCGATAAGCTCCCACGTTTCCGGCAGGCTCCACTCCGCTCTCACCTTCTCGTCGATCAGAGGATTATAATGCTGCAGCGATGCCCCCAAGCCTTCGTTCGCCAGCGCGGTCCAGATGACATACTGGAGCATGCCCGACGACTGCTGGGCCCAGGTCGGAAAACGCTCCTGATAAGTAGGGAACTGGGCTTGCAGCGCTTCGACCACGGCCATATCTTCAAAGTACAAAATGGTGCCGTAGGCGGCGCGAAACCCGTCCATGCGCTGCTGGGTCGAAGCAAACTGGTCTTCCGGCACAATCGCCTTCAACACCTGCGTCGTAATGTCCCACAGCTTATCGTGATGCTTTCCGAACAAAACAACGGCCCGTGCGCTTTGCGAGTTGAAGGAGGAAGGCGTGTGCTTCACCGCTTCATTGACGATTTCCCGGATTTTGTCGTCCGGAACGGTCGATTCCTTGCTTAATGTGTAAATGGTCCGCCTTTTCTTCGCCAAGTTTAGAAATTCATTTGCCACTGTGTTCCACAACTCCTATCGCAGAATGGGTATGAGCGTTACACCTCTTACAAGCTTCCCGAAAAACTATCGCCTTTATTCGTTGTTTTTGTCTCGATAAGCTTCATTAACCGTTCTGCCCCATCCGTAAACCGCACTCCCCCATCTACCGTAGCCCCGCTTCCGCCGCTTTCTGCACGGCTTCTTCCCGGTTGCTGGAATGAAGTCCGTGCTCTCAGCTCTATGCCTGCTGAACGGAAACGATGTCCCGCTGCGGCGCGGCTGGTTGGCTTTCCCAGACGGTGCTTGGAATCTCGCGCCGCAGCACCGGGGCTACATCGGCCGCGAACCGTTCCATCTGCTCGCGCTGCTCCGCTTCCGTCAATCCGTCCACACTAATACTGAGCACTTGATGTCCGTAGGCCTGATGGTAATTCAGAATCTTTTCAATCACGAAGTCTGCGCTCCCGACCAGAACGGGGCCGTTCTTGATGTTATCCTCCAGATCCCGGAAGGGCGATTGGTTATGCTGGGCTGCTGCTGTGGAGGTAAAAGCGTCGTAGTAAGGGCGAAAGCGTCTGACCGCTTCCTCGGAGGTATTGGCCAAATACAAGCTTCCTGCGCCTGCGCCGACGACGGCATCCTTCGGATCGCGGCCGTAATAGGCCCAGCGTTCGCGGTAATGATCGATTAGCGCTTTATACTTGGCTTGGGGATGGAACGTATTGGACGAGAAGATCGGCTCGCCGTATTTTGCGGCCAATTCGGTGGATATCGTGCTGGATGCGCTGCCGTGCCATACGGGAATAGACTGCTGGAGAGGTCTTGGCTGTGTGGTCACGTTGTCCAGCGACGGGCGATAGCGCCCCTGCCAGCTGACGTTCTCTTCATTCCATAATCGCTTGAGCAGAGCATACCGTTCCGACAGCGATTCCCACTGCTCCTCCTCGGTGATACCGAAAAGCGGATAGTGGCGGGGATCGTTGCCTTTGCCGATGATCAGCTCCAGCCGACCGCCACTGAGGTGGTCAAGCGTGGCGTAGTCTTCGGCCACACGCACCGGGTCGAGCACGCTCATGACGGTTACAGTGGTTAATAAGCGGATTCGCGAGGTTCTGGCCGCGATAGCGCTCAGGATCACCGGCGGCGAGGAAGACAGGAACGGGGCGCCATGCCGCTCGCCCACGCCATAAGCGTCGAAGCCGAGCTCCTCCGCGAGCATCGCTTGCTTCAGTACGTTCTGAAATTTCTGCTGCGCCGTCAAAGCTTCCCCCGTTACGGCGTTGGGGAAATTCATCACAAGGCTGGACAAAACAAATTTCATTCACGCGACCTCCTTCGCTACAACGAAGTCTTTGGATTATGAAAATGTTACCATATGATCGGTGAACCTACAATGAATTTTTCTTACTATTCCAATTAAAATACTATGTATAAACATCATAGCTTTACAGCGTGCCTCGGGAGCTTCCATTAACGGAAAATCGCCCTCAGCTGCAAGTTGGAGTGATTCGAGCAATTAGCAAGCGGGTGGGCTCCTGCATAAGATGCCTTATCACTTACAGAAACACCGATACCCCTTCATAAGGAGTGAAGTCAAATGGCATATATGCCGGTGTCCCCCCCTCCTCCATTCGTCCCAGAAGAACCTGCTACATCTTATATTATTGACTGCGTATTTCAATACACCTATGTCTGGTTATGGAACGGTGACAGCTTCTGGTTTTACCCGACTCGGGTTGAGTATGGAGAAGTTTCAGGCTATCGTTGGAATGGGCTGTTCTGGTCTTATTATGGAATAGATCCAAGATTGATCAGATCTGTTTCATGTCCTCCAGTTCCCACGTTATATTAGAAACCGCATCAGATCAGCAGCCTCGCTGTGCTAACGGGCAGGGTGGATGATTAACATTTATATCCACGCTTCTGCCCGTAGTTCAGTGTCGTGAGGGATCTACATACATATGCATTACTGATATGCGTAACTCTTGCAGTGATTTGTTCCACAAAAAAATCACCCAAGGCGAAATTTATTTGGAATAAATTATATAAATTTAGATTGCATATTATTTTGGCGCTGATACTTTTCATATTAATTGGAGTTGCTATTACCCTAATGATTTTCTCTTTCCGTAAATAAAGAAAAAGGCCTATGATGATGAACAAGAGCCGTTTTTTTGTGGAAACGAATTGCTTTCTTTTTATTTAAGGTCATTTGCGGGAATATCGAGCTCTTTACGTAATTCTTTAACTGTTTTTTCCCCGTTTAGATAGGCTTGCTTTTCTTTTTCAAACTTTTCAATTTCTTTCTTAATTTTTTCAGCTTGTTTTAAAAACTCCAGATTTTGTTCTCTTTCCGCGCGTGCTTTCAGTTCAACTACTCCGGTGCTCATAGCGGAAATGGAGGAAGTCAATTCGTTTAAGAAATGAGCTTCATCATCTGGGTCCGTTTCTCGTCTTAATTTTTCTTTTTCAATATCAAGCTGTTTGATCCTTTTGCCCTCCGCAACAACAGCATCCTGTTCCTCT
The DNA here is from genome assembly GCF_024158745.1 of Paenibacillus tyrphae. Lineage (GTDB taxonomy): Bacteria > Bacillota > Bacilli > Paenibacillales > NBRC-103111 > Paenibacillus_G > Paenibacillus_G tyrfis_A. The sequence goes on from NZ_JAMZAW010000025.1 coordinate 54,092, forward strand.
TTGGTTTGATTTGGCATCTCATAGAACTTTTTTTGTTTAGCAGCAAATTCAGCTTCAAGCTCCGCTAATTTTGCCAGTTTCGCGGACGGATCAATCTTTGCGATTACAGAAGGACCGATAGCACTGAGTGCAACCACACAACATAAAGCAGTTGCTATTAAAGCGAATTTTTTATTCATTCTGTTTTCCTCTGATTCCACTCAAATTAGTTTGATTTATATTTTTACAGGGCGACCATCAACATTACATTTTACCTTGGATTATCCACTTTTCTTATAGCCATAACCCCCAGAATGAAAAAAAACAAAAAACTGCTCTTGCCATAAATTGAACAAGGGCCGTTTTCTGCATGGTTTCAAGCAATCATGGTTTTGGCTGTTTCTTTATTGCATCTAAAATAGCAATAAAAATTGTCATAAGAACAGAGTACAATAAGGACTTCGCATAGCTTGGTTCAGGGAAAATGTAGTAGTAGGTTAGCACACAGTTGGCTATGAAAAAAAGCAAATATTTCATGATGTTATTCATGTAGGTTTAACCGTCCTATTCTTAGAACCAAGGTTCTATAATAGTGGATCTTCGAGCATCAGTACCATACGAACCGTCAGTACCCTTTATACTTTAGTTCAGTGAAGAAACTTAAACATTCTTATATGTTGAAAAATCCCCTACAAATTAGAGGACAACTAACAAAGATTGGCCCGCAAAGGATGTGAACAAGAGCCGTTTTTTTGTGGAGACGATCTTTTATTTACAGTTTATTTACCGGAAGATTTAGCTCTTTACGTAATTCTTTTACTGTTTTTTCCCCGTTTAAATAGGCTTCTTTTTCTTTTTCAAATCTTTCAATTTTTTTCTTAATTTCTTCAGCTTGTTTTAAAAACTCCGGATTTTGTTCTCTTTCTGCGCGCTCTTTCAGTTCAACTACTCCCGTGCCCATACCGAGAATGTACGAATCCAATTGCACTAAGAAATGAGCTTCATCATCCGGGTCCGTTTCTCGTCTTAATTTTTCTTTCTCGATATCGAGCTGTTTGATCCTTTTGTCCTCTGCAACAACAGCATCTTGTTCCTCTTTAGTTTGATTTGGCATTGCATAGAACTGATTTACTTTAGCGTCATATTTAGATTCGAGTTCCATCAGTCTCGCTGATTTTGCAAATGGATCAATCTTTGCGATTGCGGAAGTACCGATAGCACCTGCAACTACACAACATAAAATGGTTGCTGTTACAACGAATTTTTTTCATTCTGTTTTCCTCCGATTCCACTCAAATTAGTTCGAGGCATATTTGATTTTAATGGAATAGACATAAGCTGAGGTGCCATTATCCAGCCTTTTTTAATGATTTGCTTAAGATCTCCACCGCTAAACCAATTAGCGTAATTGTCATCATTAGTCGAGTGTTGAGATACATACAGATTGCCGCCCCCATAGGAATCTACCGTTACGGTATGGGTTGTATGGCCGCTACTATCCACAAATTGAACTTGATCCCCAAGCCAGAGGTCTGGTGATCGGAAGCACTAGCATAATTGTTGCCATGAACGCCAACAAAATTTTTTCAATTTTTCCTTTACTTCAATAAACCGCCATAAATACATATTTAAAAATACCATATTTTAAAAATAGTGTAAATTATAATATAGTATCTTACATAAAAGGAGCGTTGGTATTATTGAGAAATATGATTATTAATTTGATTTCTTCGTTTTTGTTGGGGATTTTTGCTTTATATTTATTTACAAGAACCTTAGAACTAAAAGGTGTAATCATTTGCTTGATAGGTGTAGGGATCTTGGCGCTAGGTTATCTTGTGGTTTACCTAGTCAAGAAGTTGAAATAAACACACTTGCTGCACTCAGCATTAGTACGCCTTCAACGCTTAAATACATCGAAGCTGAGGCTGACCATTATTTTAGTAATGACGGCGTACTAGCTTGCACCAATAGTTGTCGGCAATGACCTTCCGGTAATCTAGGGCCGCTAGTGTCCCGTTTTGTCTGCCCGATAAAAGAACAATCGCTCGCGTAAAATCTTTTCAATTTGCTCCTCGCTATAACCAAGCTCGGCCAATCTTCGGGCGGCAAACCCGGCACCTGTCGATGCCCTGTATACCGCGTCATGTAAATCCTTAATGCCGTATAATCGTTCAAAGATTGCGCCGATCCGGGCAATAGACAATCCGCTCCTCACTTTCCCCGACCAATAACTTTTCATACTGTATCATCCACACCCCTTCAGCTTCAGCTTAGAAGAAGACTTTTGCGCCATCAGAATATACCGATCTAAACGCTGGCTGAGTTTCACCACCTCCTTATCCGAAAACGAACCCTTTTTCTCAACTAACCGTACTAATTGCCGCTGTAATTTTCTGATTTTCCACTTTAGCTTTTATTTATATCACCCATCCCTCGAATTCAATTATAATACTAATATTCCAAATAAAGGGCATTTAAATTTTATGAAGAATTTTTCTTTACACAAAAAAAAAGCACTCTGCTTTGGGCAGAATGCTTCAAGGGATGGGTGTTGATTGTTCAACATGTTAACCTTCGGAACCATGTTGGTCAAGCGGTTTGATCATTGAGCCGTCACTTGGACCTGGCACAAAAGGCCCGGCTGTACCAAATAGCCCCAATGCGATGACCAGAGCCAGGAAATAAGCCTTCATTCAAATTACACCTCCTCTCTCACCCCCACGACTGACCGATACGTCTTCAATTGCTGAGCTGATGCCCGTTCTCGATAGGTTTCAAATAACGAGACACATTGAAAACCATCTTCATACCTTTTCATATCGTTAGCCAAGGAAAGAGAACGTAGTGTCTCATCGAGTCCCTCTTGAATTCGGCCATGCCTGAACTCATAAATAGCTTTTTGATACCTATATTGAAGATGTCGATCCGAAAGAATTAGATTACTGTTAAATATATCGAAACGTTCAATTGATCCAGAAAAACGCGCCAAAATATGATCAACATTGAACCCATATGTATTCGCAGACGTAATGATAGCAATCAGCCCGGCCACAATGTCATTTAACCGGTTAAGGCTCGCCAGATAATCGGCATATTCGTGAATAATACCTTCGTTTCCAGATAGCACTTCAAGCGTGTATAAATTCGCTTTCCCCCAAATCTTAAACTGTTCCACTTCTTTCTGGCCAGATTCATCGAGGGGTTCGAACCATTCCAGATTAGCATAGCTATGCACATATTTCTTCGACTGCTCATAGAACCCTTGCATTTCAAGCACAAGACCTTTATACAGAAGTCCCATACCATAATAATAAACGGAATGCCGTTTAGGCGCTACCTCTTCATCACCGCATAGAACAGTACTTAGCTCCACCAGCTCGCCCGCATATTCTTCAACCTCGATCCACTTTTTTAATGAAAAACAAACTCGCGCTAATTGGAATAACGCGTCCAAACGAAAGCCCTCCGGTAACCGGTTTCGAAACGGATCAAATCGGATAACGGCCTTCCAATTCTTTTCCGCATCCGTACCTTGAGTGACCGTAAATAACCTATAGTGACTCATCGCGAGCATCTCAGAAAAGCTGTCTTTGACGTTCTCCATAACAAGCTCATAAAAGCGTTCCGATTCTTTTTGTTTCCCCTTATGAAATAGCTTCTCTGCTGCCGCAAAGATGACTTTAACGTTTTTCGGGTTATCGAGAATTTTAGATACGACGGCGTCAATACAATCATTTCGGCCCACTTCCGCACATCGTACCAAATAAGGAACTAACCGTGGCCGGGACAATCTTTCTTCGGAGATGCATTCTTCCGTGTACAGCTCATACAACCATCCAGGCACCTTTCCGAAAACATTGCCCAAGGCATCTAGTTGGTTTATCGTCATTGATCGGGAAATGCCATTCAAGGCCATACTTAGATTACCTGGGTTAATCCCAGAGAGTTCCGCCAATTGATTGATATTATAACCATGCAGCTTCATTTGGTCTTCAATTTCCCAACGCAAAGAGCGATTAACGACCCGCACGAAAAAACCAACCTCCCCTAAAAATATAAAACAATATTACCACAATATTCCATAAAAATAAATAAAAAATTTACAGTTGTTAAAATAACGAGGTTGATGTTTACATATAGTAAAATTCGATTCTTCCATAACCTTCGGCCACTCTTGATGAAACAAGCTTTTTTCCGTTTTGCATAGGATGGAGGTTGCGAAAGGGAATTACTCGAATATTAACCTTTGGTGAAGAGACGATGTTAGCTTCCGGTGTATCGTACCTGTCCCTCCCTTCCATTATGCGAAATTCGTCATATATACGACGATTTTGTAGACTTATGGAAAATTACGCTGGCGGAAGCTTTTTTGAAAAATGTGTGAGTCGGCCCCAAACAATTTGTCCAATTCTCCCATACATTGTAATCGATCGTGATATAAAGGAGGAGCAAGCGATGGCATCGAATAAAGGAAAATTTAAATTTAATCATAATTTGCTGCGAAAGCTATTGCTCAAAAAGGAAAAGATCCGAGTTGTAACAAATGCTCGTACTTTCACTGGCACTCTTATTTGTTTTGACGTATTTGTACTAACTCTAAGAGTAAGACACTCAGGAAAAACTCGTTTTATTACCATTCCTCAGAATAAAATCGATGCGATTATTGGTTCTGTCGGACCCCAGCCCCAGTACCATCATGGTGGGTACGGTCTATGCAGGATGTGATCGTCTATGCAGATATTTGTTTAAGAAGCGTCAACCTATAGAGGGTTAGAATGCGAAAGCTCAAGCCGATCCAGGCTTGGGCTTTTTCTTCTGGCCGTACCGAGGGTGCCCAACTTACAAGCATTTCGCTTGTCCATCGCATAAGGTGTAATCATGAAAGGAGTGGGTGGATTGACGAAAATCACAATCGCTGCAGTCGGGGATTTGTTGATGAAAAAGAAGATGATCGCCTCGGCCGCGCGGGAAGGCGGATTCGCCCCTATTTTTGCCAAAGTGAAACCCTATCTGCGGAAAGCCGATTTAACGATAGGCAATCTGGAGACAACCTTCTCCGGCAAAAATTTTCGCGAAGAGCCCGGAAAACTGTTGTTCAGCTCCCCGGACAAATTCGCTGCTACGCTCCGGAACTTGGGCTTCGATGTATTAGGCACAGCCAATAACCATTGTATGGACGGGAAACGATCCGGTTTGAAGCGGACATTAAACGTCCTCGATCGACACGGTCTGCGACATACGGGCACGTATCGCTCCGCCCGGGAAGCCCGCCGGAAACTGATTGTTAACGTAAAGGGAATAAAAATCGGAATATTGGCTTATACGAAAGGAACGAACGGGATCCCCGTGCCGAAGCCGTGGTTAGTCAACAGGCTAAACCGGAAAAAAATGATAGCAGACGTGCGCAGCATGAAGAGTAGAACAGATTTTATCATCGCTTGCCTGCATTTCGGGAAAGAATTTCGAACTTATCCCGACCGCAACCAAATCCGGCTCATGCGGCTGTTGTTTAAGAATGGTGTGAATGTCGTGCTGGGAGCGCATCCCCATGTGCTGCATCCGATAAGAATGTTTAAGGTGAAGGACAGCGACGGACTCGTTAGAAATCGGGTAGCGGCGTCTTCTCTAGGAAATTTCGTATCCACCGAACTTCCCCGGCATACCGCTAGACTGCGAGGAACAATCTTGATGTTAACCTTGACGAAAAATGCAAAAGGGATAACGGATGTGTTGAAAATGTCATGTGTGCCAACCTGCATTTTGCAAAATATAGGGAAGAAAAACGTTTATCGGGTTGTGCCGGATGGATAGAACGGATATCGGCAAAAGAGCTGCTAAACCGGAAGGTCTCCGACAAGGAGATCTTTTTTTGTGTGTGCGGAATGGGAAGTGGAGACATGATCATAAAGCCTCGGCATTATCGCACTGAGGCTTTTTAATGCTGAGTTTAAAAATGTTGTTGACACGACACCGAATGGTGTCCTATAATCAAATCGTCACCGAATGGTGTCCAATTAGCAGTTAGTCATTTGGAAAGTTTGGAACCTGAATAAGCTTCACTTGAAACAATTATGAGGAGGAAACAACCGTGAAAGTAGGAACCCAGCCCCGAGGAAAAATGATTGCTTATTGGACAGTCACATTACTACTCGCAGCAGCTGTTATGTTAAGTGGTATCGGGCAACTGATGCAATATGGGGGAAACATCGAGTTAGTGACGAATCTTGGTTACCCCTTATACGTCTTGACCATTCTCGGGATTTGGAAAGTGCTTGGAGCCATCGCTCTTGTTGTGCCAGGTTTTCCTCGGCTTAAAGAATGGGTTCACGCGGGTATCTTCTTTTTAATGACTGGTGCGGCTTTATCTCATGCGTTTGCTAACGATTATGGCGATTACGGGTTTGCTATGATCCTTCCGCTTTCATATGCTGCACTAAATATCGCCTCGTGGGCGTTACGTCCGAAGAGCCGCAGACTTTAAGGAGGTGGTGAAATTAACGGCTGTCCCTTCGTACCGCCAATAGATTTCTACTACAGAAAATAATATTTAGGAGAGGGTGTTGTGAGCGAGAACAACCCGTTGCGGGATGTGTTTGACGCGATTGCAGATCCAACTAGGCGCCGACTGATTCGTCTGTTAGCAGAGAAAGAGGAGATACCGCTTCATGAGTTAACGGCACAGTTTCCAATGGGCCGGACAGCGGTTTCCAAGCATTTGACAATCCTTAAAGAGGCCGGACTGGTCCTTGACCGAAAAGTCGGCAGAGAAACGCGATTTAGGCTTAATGCCTCTCCACTCAGAGAAATTCAAGATTGGGTGGCTTTCTATAGCAAGTTCTGGAGTATGAATATGTTGCGCTTGAACCAACTATTAGAGGAGGAAGAAGAATGAGTTTAACATTATCCTTGGATTTTCAGTACACGACATCGATCGAGAAGCTTTGGTCCGCCTTAACCGATTCAAGCAAGCTTGCCAAGTGGGTGGTCAACATCCACACCGGTCAGGCGATGGAAAATGATTTTAAGCCCGCCGTAGGACACCGTTTTCAGTTTCGCACGCAGCCGACCGAATGGTGGGATGGAATTGTTGACGGCGAAGTGCTTATCGTGGACGCACCAAACCGGTTGTCCTATACTTGGGCCAGCGGAGGAGAGAAACATACGGTCACCTGGACGCTGCAGGATTTAGGGGATGGAAAGGTTAACCTTCATCTCGAACAAACCGGAATCTCCAATGCTCAAGCGCTCAATGGAGCTAAGTATGGCTGGAGTAATTGGTGCGGCGGGCTTGAAAAGGTGTTGGAACAATAACCACTACGCAAAGCGCATGCCGATGTCGGCATGCGCTTCTAAGGCTGCGAATGATCTTATTCTTCTTTAGCGGTTTCCACATACTGTTTGAAATTGTCTGCAATCGCCTGCCACCCGGCTTGCTGCATCTCGACGCTGTTGGTCTCTTCCGCTTCGAACGATGTGATGATTTTCGTGTCGTTGTCTTGGCGAATAAAAACGATCTTCACTTTTCTACCGTCGGCGATCGTATAGGAGATGCTCTCGTTAATGCTCACCTCGTCGTATACTCCGCTGAAATCAAATCCAAAGCTGCCGTCTTTGGCTTCCATTCTCGAGAGGAATTTACCGCCGACCCTCAGATCATTCTCGGCGTATGGCGTGTGCCAATCATCGGAAGCCTTATTCCATTGCGTGATATGCTTCGGATCCGTCCAATAGTTCCACACGCTTTCGACGGGAGAATGAACGATCGTTTCCACTGTTATCGTTACCGGATTACCTGTTCCCATTACATATCCTCCTTGGTGTTAAGATACACAATTTGCCTACACCTATTATAGCATGAAGCGGCAGCTAGATTTCTTTTCGATTGCTATTATACAAATCTCCCAGACGCCTCCAGATACGGGATAAGATCTGCTGACCTTCAGCGTCGTCTTGTTCTCGCTGGTCGCGCAAGGGCTCAGATTAAAAAAACGCTAGTTCTCAAGCTCGGACAGAGCAAAAAATAGACACCCGGATACTATCGGTCCCGAAGGAGCGGCTTCTTCTCCCCCGCGGCCCTAGTAATCGGGTACGCAGCGCTTCGCATGTGATGATGTGCATGTTTCCAATCGCTGAATCTAATGTACATCGCTACTTTTCTTTAAATTTTAAACCAGAAAGGGTGTACCAGCAGTGCCGATGTCAACATCGAGATCGTCCCACGGATCATACCAATAGCTCTGTTTAACTCGGATGCACCTCCTCCCTTAATGGAAACATAATGCTAAGAATAAGCGTCTAAATAATTAATGGGTTGAAAACAAAGGAGTGATAATCTCATGAAGAGTAAAGGTGTTATTGGCTTAGTTGCGATACTAACGCTTTGTCTTGTTGTGGGGGGGATATTTTTCTTCAACATATCGGAGAGGCCTACCCATAAATTTTTGTTACCAAAGGGTTTTACGGGGTGGGTGGAAGTTATATACGAACAACCGGGGTATCCTGCATTGAAAAAAGAGAATCAGTTTATTATATATGAGGTTCCTTCTTCTGGGAAAATAATGACTTCTAGTAAAAACATTACAGGACCCATGGTTTTTAACTATATTGAAGCAGACGGGAAAAGGACCGATTTTCCAGAAAATGCAGAAATGATCCATGGATTAAAGACCTCTTCAGGGGGAACTGGGAATACAGACGGAACAACAGAAAAAACACCTCAGAAACTTACCTTTTTTGTTGGGACTAAAGAAAAATGGAATAATAAACCAACCCCATAATTGAACATGGGGTTGGTTTATTTTTTTAACTGGTTGTAAATAACAAGTCTTAATTTACCTTAAATAGTGAAGTAGGATGATCAAATCAAAAGATAAAAAGGTTAGGACGGACCTTATCTTTTGCGTCCTTATCATCCATCTTCTAATTTATTTCAAGGGGATGTTTTTTCATGGCGAATATTGTAGAAGTTCGTGTCGCAGCATTTATTGATGACGCGTGGATTCATTTTACCACCAATCAAAGCTTTCATATTTATTTCGAAGGTAATAATCGAGATTTTACTTATTGGACAGAGAACCAGCCACACCTTTTTAAAATGGCTCAGCATGCTGTTGTAAACTTTTCCAACAAAACCGTTAATGTTTATAATGCAGTTGGTCCAACAAGACAGAAGACTCTTAACTATATAACGGGAGACGTAACATATCAGGAAGGGCAAACGCATACTAATGATATGAATTACAACTGGTCGTTTAATTCTGACGGTACCGAAGCAAGAATTTGGCTTCGTGGTTCATCTGAGAATCCACGTGTTAACCTAGCTCCTACAATCGATTGGGATTACAACGTTACTGTTAAGCAAAATGGAGAAGTAACTATTCAAGGATATCACGATGGATATCCTAACCATGAAATTTATAAGCGTGTTGATCAAGGTACACCAGTTGAGATTTATAGATTTAGAAAGCAGACACTGCTGTCTTTGTATGCCCCAATGGAGCATTCCATTACAAAAACAGTATAAGATTAAATAAAGGGCCTATCAAAAGTGCAGCTACTTTTGATAGGCCCTTTATTTTGTGACATTTTTAATTCGAAAATTGGGAATCTTAAGGCACCGTGACCTTGTTTACGCGCATTAACTCATCATGATCTGGCCGGTTCGAAGGAGATTCGATTCTTACGGCTCACAGGGTCTCCTTTTTCCACTTACTTTCAACATAGGTTAGAAAAGCTTGCATTCCTTTAAGCCAAAGAGCCAAAAAGGGTGTCGTAACTGGTAGTACCATCAGGGCATATCGGGGTGCTAGTTTAAAGTAGTCATGCATGATATCATTCGCTGTAATCTCTGGTGACGGGGTCATCACACGCTCAAAGCCATACTCTGAAATCAGCATCAGCGTAGCACCAACTGACCCCATGAATAGAGGGATTATAAAACCTAGAAAAGCACATAAAATCCAATATACCCATAGACGAACGTTCCTGAATGCCTGGAAGTAACCTGAAATACCAGAAATAACGGAGACAGGAAAAAGGGATGTCGCAAAAAACCATAACCATCCCCCAAACGACGCTCCCCCTTACGACATGCCGCCAGCCGCGAAATCCCCGAGGAAAGAAATGATAAAACTCAAAAAAAACATAGTCACCAAACCGTAAATAAGACCTACTAACGTAGAGCGCATTTTAATACAAATGGTTGATCCCTCCCAAGTAAATCAATCTTAATATTAACATTATTTCTCAATAAACTACACATTTCACATATTATCAAATATCATTCATTATTGGGTCGCGATCTCTTTATTATTTTAAGCGTCTTTCGCTTCTTACGCTGAATGTTAATTACTTGACCCAGCAGATTTGACCTATTCTAAGATTATTCGATGTCGTGGCATAAATGACCGAGATTCCTTTCACTGATCGGACATTATTAAAAAGTTTAACGTTCGGTTGTAGAAAACTAATCCTGATTACCTATATGGGTGAAGGTGATTGATATCAACATAGCATTTAAGGGTGGACGACCTTTATGTTATGCGCCCTTATCATTCATCTTATAATCCCGATAGGAGATGATATAAATGGCAAGTATTATGGAATTGCGTGTAACAGCGTTTATCCCTGAAGATTGGTTATACGTTACTGCTGATCCTTATAACAATTATTATGGTGAAGGAAACAACCGTGATTTTACCTACTGGACGGAAAATAATATTAAACTCTTTAAAATGGCTCAACATGTTGTAATCAATTGGAATACTTCCACAATTAACGTATACAAAGCGGTGGGACCAACTAGAACGAAAATTCTAAATAGGGCAACCGGACAGGAATTTATTAAAGACTATCCGTTGACAAGTGACGCGAATATCACGTATAACAATACAGTTTTAACCCCAACGTCTGCGTCCTTATCTATCAGAGGTTCGGCTGGAAATTCTGCTTTGCCGGAACTTTCTCCTGCGATTGACTGGGAATACAACATTTCTGTTGATAGAAATACTGGAAGTGTAACGTTTAATGGAAGACACGATGGTTTCCCGAATCATGAGATTTATAAACGAATTGATGGAGGGACTCCGGTAGAACTTTACAGATTCTATAAGAAGACACTTGGACATTTGGTTGATCCAATGGATATTGAAGTAGTTTCACAAAATAAAGTTGAGAGAATGAAAAGAGTCCCCGCCAGTCGATTAAACTGGTCAGGGACTCTTTCATTTGCAACTTATACAGCATATATTGGTTCAATAAAATGCCTTCTTGATCCGCTTAGTCGGAGGAGAATCTTTTCGCTGAAATCATTCCTGCGGCTCCGGGGTCGGATCGCCGTATTCCAGTTTATTTTTGGATGTGGGTTTTAAGAACGTCCTGTAGCTTCCGGTACGCTTCGTCCCATGTGCTGCCCGATGTGAGGCAGCCGTCCAACTCTTTCACGTTAGCCCAAAAGTATTCTTTCCCTTCATCCTCGACATGACGAATTTGGAACGTATACGGCAAGGCCAGATGTAAGCAAGGTCCTTTTGATTTTTCATAAATTCGGCTAAAATAGAAGTGAGGAAAAGGGGAGGAAATTGCTCCCCACGGGAATTATTTCCCTATCCTTTCGAGCGCGTCCAATACCGCATGTGGGTTAACTGGGTTTTCGCGCTTCTACAAGGATCAAAAAAAGATCACCGCTGATCTGAAGCCAATTTACAAGGCTGCAACGGAGGAAGCTAGTTGAATTGGATCGGTTTGAGGACGTGTGAGGAGAGATCCGTAAACTGATCTATACGACCAGCATGCTCGAAAGCTACCATCGGCAACTTCGCAAGGTAACCAAGGGTAACAGTATTTTCCCTTCGGACGAAGTCTCTCTCAAGATGCTGTATTTAGCCACGATGGATATCACCCGTAAATGGACAGGACGTGTTCAGGGGGCAAATGCTCCTTCAGCTCTCCGTCTTCTTCCCTGACCGGATCGGTCACTATATATGTTAGCATTGTTTCAAGAGAGTTTTACACAAAAAACTGGAGAGACTCTTCGGTTATATTTTTATTGCAATAGGGGCAATATGTACTGTCCTTTTATTATCATGTATGTTTTGGAATTTCTTTTAAAAAAACTCTCCTTACAGTTGAAAGGAATTTTCAAACTGTAAGGAGAGTTTTTTCGATTATAAGCTAGTAATCTGCCTTCATTCTAACCCCGCTTGATGGATTAAAAGCAGCCCTACTTGCCCGCTTTAATGAAAAAAATTTCTCTTTTTTTACAGTCATCTTCAGTGTCTGTCAATCCTCGAACCCGGTGTAGTTAAATCCTCTCCAAAGAGAATTACTTAAACTTTACCTTCTCTCCGGCTGATTTCTTCACGCTTAAATTTTAACAATTCTTGTATTGTTTCATTTAAACGATCCATTTTCTTTTCAAAACGCAGGAGAAGATAACCTGTTATAACAATAGGGAAACCTAAATTACCCACTGCAGTTGAAAAAATGGTTAATACTTCTTGATCCAAGTAGCTCACTCCTTCTTTTTCAGAGAGTTATTGCAAGGTAGAATAGTCTCTAGAAACCTTAGTTTTATTGTTTGTATTGCATCTTGTTCAGGCATAAAGATAAATTTAGCCAAATTTTTTATTTCATCTTCGAAAATTTCTAAAATTTTTTGGATACTATCTTTATCTCCTTTTTTCGCTTTATCTAATATTTGTGAGAAATCATCTTCTGATAGATCATACTTAAACCTCTCTTTTTCCATTTATTCACCGCCTGTTGCGTCATATTAAGTTCTAAAGCAACCACTTTTTCTGTCTTATCTTCGATATAGATTTTCTTAATAACACGCCGAGCATTATCGGAAGGAATAAGACCTACAAGTTCTTCAACATAAAGCTTTGAAAGTAGATCCGTTTGATTTTTAAATGACGAGTATAGAACATTGTCTGGGGCAATTGTAATTTCTTTCTTTCTTTGACATTTAGCCCGATATTGTAGTCTCCAAGCAATTCTTTTCAACATTTGCAAACATTCATTATATTCTCTGCCATGAACCATACTACCACCTCACCCTAATATCAAAATTTGAGGGATCTAAAAATATAGGCACTTTTATTATTACAATAACAACCATTTTTTTAATATATATACAACATAGGAACATTTGTTCCCATTTTTTTATATTTTATCATATTGGTGGATATAAATCTTATAATTAATACGCGTTAGACCATATCGTTGTGTCACAATATTCTCAATTTTCTAAAATTTGATAAAAAATGCCTATTCAAAAGTAGATTTATCTGCTTTGAATAAGCACTTTACTTGCCACCTTATACTGTTTTTTTAATGAAAATGGGGAAATACAAAGAACTCTCGAAAAGAGTTAGTCTTATCCTCTTGTAAAAAATCTTGCTAAGTCGTACTTAACACTATCAAATCTCCTTTATTAGTGAAAAGGAAGTTATACGACTATGTCTTAACGACTTTGGGTGGTCCTGAGGACATTCATCACTTCCTTAATTTCCCTGGTTTTTTAAAAAGGAGAGGATTTAAATGGCGAAGATTGTACTAAATGAATTTAGTCCTACTTTTTCGTTTGCGAGTTGGGATCGAGAACCTTCTATTGCAACAGGTTCTGTAAGTGCTTCTTTCTCTGGGGGTTTCTTGTTCTACTCAAATAACCCTGAATCGGTCACTCCTCCTGCTATTGCTGATTCAGGGTGCTGGTTAAATCGACAACAAGTTTCTGGTAATGGACAGATTTATACATGGCATCAGAATGATACGGGAAACAGTATCACATCTGCTATCACCATTTATAATCCTAACAATTTTACCATCAATGTAAATTCCTCTAATTGGGGACAAACAAGCCAAAAAGATGCCTCAGATTCTAACGCATGGATAAACTACCTAAACGAGTATTCGCCAATTTCTATTACAATCGGCTCTTACGGTTATGGGACCATTTTTAACTTTAAAGTGGCTCCAGGTCACAATTTTGGCGTAGTTGCAAGGATAAATATAACCAGTACGTTGGGCTATGCTGCCGATGCTGTTATATTTGATTTAGCGTACCAATATGATTCATCTGCAACTTCGAAATTTGCAGAGCTAATTGGTGATAAAGAATGTGGGTTGGGATACGGATATTATAATATTCTAGATTTCGGCACGATCGATGGTGATAGCTCGATCGGTAGATACCATAGATTTGGGTATTATGGTGATGATTCTGGAGGAAATGATCTTGTAACCATTTCGGGGGGTAACTCCCATGGAAAAATCGAATGCTCGTACGGACAGCAACTTGTTGTACGTTTATCGATCAGAAATCCATATAGTTATCGTCGTACCTTTAGAGTCTCGCTTGGTTCTAGGGGCGGAGCCGTAATTCCTGTAGTTAATGGCTATGGGGGTATAGGTTCTAAAGGTTGGGTATCCGCTTATAACGCTGTGGACTTGATAGAGATTGATATTGATAGCGGCAGTACCGAACCTGTTGAATTTACCTTAATGATTTGTGCAATTAGTGCTGCTCCCCTATATCTTGGTGCACGAGTAGTTTAATGAACACCCCAAAAAAGCGTAAGGTCTACCTTTACGCTTTTTTGGGGGATATTAAAAGACGTCTACCTCTGCTACTTTCAATCAAAGTGCCGACTTCCATGAACTACCTACCTGCCTGCGAGACAACGCATCAGTGGCGTAAAATTGTGCGTTAAGGCAGGAGGCTTTTGATCCAACCCACATATGTTGAGGTTAGTCTCTTTTTAAGTAATTTCTAACGCCTACGATTTATTTTCAATATAGGTCAGCAAAGCTTGCATTCCTTTAAGCCAAAGAGCCAAAAAAGGGGTCGTAACTGGTAGTACCATTAAGGCATATTGGGGTGCTAGTTTAAAGTAATCGTGCATGATATCATTCGCTGACGAGTACATCACACGATCAAAGCCATACTCTAAAATCAGCATCAATGCAGCACCAACTGACCCCATGAATAGGGGAATTAGAAAACCTAAAAAAGCACATAAAATCCAATATACCCATAGACGAACCTTCCTGAAAGCCTGAAAGTAGCCTGAAATACCAGCAATAATGGAGACAGGGATAATGGATGTAAGAAAATACCATAATCCTCCCCCAAACGATATGCCACCAGCCGCAATATTCGCGAATAAAGTAATGATAAAACTCAAAAAAAACATAGTGACCCAACCATAAACAAGACCTATTACCGCGCAGAAGACGCGAGGTGTCCGCAGGTTCTTTCTGCATATGATCCGGCAGGACCGGCCGCTTTCCGGATCGCTCCCCGATGACCAGTTCACGTGCTTTCCAAGGCGTATGATCCCTCGTATTCGATCGTCACTTCTATCATGTCCGCAGGGTCATAGACCACCTGAACGGTTCCGCCCGACGAACAGGATGCCGACCTATGAAGATTGAGAAGCTAAGGGCCGAATTGAACGCCTTGTCCAAGAAAGAGCTTTCCGATCCCGAAGTCCTCGCGGCCAGTAAGAGATTAGACGATGCCCTGAACGAAAATGAAATGATAAAACAATCCCCCAATAGCGGAAGCTAGTGGGAAGTATGTCACTCTCTGTCTTGCCTGACAAGGCCCGAGCGGAACGGGCCGAAACCTACCGACTCCGGCCGGGATGGTCGCAAGAGTCCCGTATTCTTGTGAAATCCTGTAAACTCATGGTATTATTTTGATAAAAAGAATATTGGTGGGTGATTATAAATGTTTAAAAAAATATATGTACTTTATCTTATAGTCTTTATTGCAATAACAATTTTTGGATTTATTATCGCAAATTACGGAATTAATAATCAGGATAAACATGTTTATGTATTACCTAACGGTTATACGGGATGGGTTAAGATTGTATACGATCAAAAAGATAGCCCTCCACTTATTCGTGAGGGAAGTGATTACGTCAATTTAATTCCTGCCAATGGTATTTTGCGTACATCCAATCCTTCAACATCGGGCGTAATGGAGATCTATTACCTTGATGAACAAGGTAACCGCAATAAGCTTGCATCCGATATGATTCAATCCCGGAGCGCAAAAGTTGTAGAAGTTCAGCGCTCAGATGGTACCTTTGAAGATCAATCCGTGTATCTTTTTTTCATTGGCACAAAAGAACAATGGAAAGAAGAAATGCTCAGAAACCCATAATAATTTCAAAGTTCTTGTAGTTCATACCCCTTCCGGCTCGAACGGTTAGGGTTTTTTTATTTTTTTACACAACAACATAACATATGGTTGTAAACAATTCAGCGTAATTACCTTTAATAGTGAAGGTAGAATGATCTATCACAATGCTTAGGGTAGGACGGCCCTTGGCATTGTGCGTCCAGTTATCTATCTTCTAAGTTACCAAAAGGAGATGACTTATAAATGGCAAATATCGTAGAGGTTCGTATTACAGCGTTTATTCCAGACGCTTGGATTCAATTTATGCAAACATCCGCTGTGGAAATTTTGTATAATGGTAATAATCGTGGTTTCGACTATTACACGGAAAACAACGACCATAAATGGAAGTTGGCTTCTCATCTAGTCGTTAATTTTAACAATGGTAGCGTGACACACTACCCTGGTGTAGGGCCAACAACTGAGAGGACGGTCGATAAAAAGACCGGACAAATTCTTCGTGAGATCACAGATAGAGCTTCTTCTAACGGTATTCAATTAAATTACAAAACATGGGGCCCGAATAACGAGTATGTGGATATTCACGTTAAAGCTGCCGTAAATATTCCTACATTCAACCCGTCGCCGGATATTGATTGGGAATACGATATCAGAGTATACCGGGATGGCCGCGTAAAGGTACTTGGAAAACATGACGCTTATCCTGCTCACGAAATTTGGAAACGTGTAGATTCTGGCTCCCCCGTATCTATCCATCAGTATGACCCAAGATGGACCGGAGAAACTGTTTATACCGGTTTATTAAAATTTAACCAATCGGTAGATACTACAGTGTGAAAAAACAGAAGAAATAAATGCAATGAGAAATCCCACCGAAGCTAGTCTTTTATCGGTGGGATTTTCACTGTTCTACTTGTCAACATTCATTATTCATTTTGAACAATTCGATCATTTCAAGTTTCATACTTTGCAAAGCATCTTCGCGCGGAATCTGGATGTACCGACTTAGCTTGAGCATGTCTTTTTCGAAAAAGTTCAGAAGCTCTAACATCGCGTCGCGCAGTCCAATATACGGAACAGGATCGCCGTGCAACCCATTAGCAAAAATCTCAAAGTGCAAATGCAAATCGGTACTCAACATACTGGCCCGGGCGGCCCAGTCCGCTCCCCCGCTTCCTGCCGGGAGGTCCCCCCTCCTGGCAGGATCCCCTTCCCCAATCGCTCTACCACCCGCTCCCCCGCCGCACCTCCTCAACTATAGCCCGGACCCCTTCGTCGATCCGCTCCCGCTGCGCCCGCGAAACGCTGATGCGGATAAACTTCTCCCGCTCCGCGTAATCCGCCAAATAAAACGGCTTGCCGGAAACGACGTTGACCTTCCTCTCTGCGAGGCGCTTCATCAGACGCTCGATATTGACCGTCCGCGGCAGCTTGAACTGGACATAGACGCCCGAACGGACGTCCGCGGCTTCGATCAGCCCCGCTTCGTTATGCCGCCGCAACGCCTCGTTCAACTTGCGCATCCGCTCCTCGTACAAGCCGTATATTTTGTGCTTGTGCCGCTCGTACATGCCGTTCTTGATGTAAATTTCGAGCGCCGCCTGGGAGAGCAGCGAGGTGTCGGGGTAATTTTTGTACTTATGGTACGTCTTCAGCAGCCGCTCCGGCAGCACGACGGCTCCGAGCCTCAGGCCGGGAAAAATGATTTTGGAGAAGCTCTTCAAATAAACGACGTGCGAGCTCCGGTCATAAGCGTGAATCGGGTCGAACCGCTCGGCGCCGAGGTCCGCCATATAATCGTCCTCCACGACGTACACGTCGTATTTGCCAGCCAGCCGGGCGATCGCCTTCCGCTCCTCCGCGCTGTACGAGGTGCCGAGCGGATTGTGGTATCTCGACATCGTGTAAAAAAATTTAATTCCGCCGCTGCGGAACCGCTCCTCCAGCTCCTGCAAATCGATCCCCTTCGCCGTCCGCGCGATGCCGCGAACCGGAATGCCCTCTGCCTCCAAAAAGCGCAAATACAAATCGTAGCTCGGCTGCTCGACCAGAACGGTCGTCTTTCCGTTCGGAAACGGCATCTTTGCCAAAATTTCCAGCGCCTGCTGCACGCCCGAGCTAACGAGAATCCGATCTGCCTTGGCAAACACCTGATCGCCGGCCAAATGGGAAACGAGCGTCTGGCGCAGCGTTTCCAGCCCGTGCGAATCGCCGTAGGTAAACAGATAGTATTTGTACGTATCGATGGCCTTGTTCAGGCAATGCTGGAAATCCAAATACGGAAACACGTCCAAATCCGGCGACGCCGAAGCAAAATCGATCGTTTCGCTGACCGTGCCGCTGCGCCAATCTCCCGACTTCTCGACTACGTAATAGCCGCTCTGCGGGACCGAATAGATCGCGTGGCGCTTTTCCAGCTCGGCATACGCCCGGATAATCGTGCTGACGCTGCAGCCGTACTCCTCCGCGGCGCTGCGGACGGACGGCAGCTTCCGACCGGGACCGAAGTGCCCCTCCCGGATTTTATGCTCCATATCGGATAAGATCGAGACATACTTTTTCATCACGCGCCTCCTTGTTACCCACATTATACACGAATCCGATCGACTGTATCGGTACAGTTGCAGCAAAATGACATTGTCCGGCTTCCCCATTGGCCTTACCTTATAAGTAACGGGTTAGCGAACGTGCACCCGACTGTCCAGGAAAGAAGGTTGTCCCATGAACCAAAAAGGAATAAAGCTTGCTTATGTATTCGCCATACTGAATGCGGCGATCATCGGATTCTCGTTTCTGTTTACCAAAATCGCGCTCGAAGAGGCCCAGCCGCTCGACACGCTAACGTTTCGTTTCGCCGCGTCGTTTGCGGTCATGTCGATTCCGGTCGCACTGGGCTGGGTTAAGCTGACCTACCGCGGCAAGCCGCTGTGGAAGGCGCTGCTGCTGGCAACCATGTACCCGCTCGGCTTCTTTACGCTGCAAGCGTTCGGGCTGCAGCACGCCACCTCGGCCGAGGGCGGCATTCTGTACGCGTTCACCCCGGTCGTGACGATGGTGCTCGCCTCCGTATTTTTGAAAGAAGCGACGACCGTTCTGCAGAAGCTGTCGATTTTCCTGTCGGTCTTCGGCGTCGTCTTCATCTTCGTCATGAAAGGAAGCCGCATCGACTTGGCGAACATGACCGGAATTTTCCTGCTGTTCCTGACGTGCGTCGCTTTTGCCGGATACAGCGTGCTGGCCCGTTCGCTTTCGAAGCAGTTCAGCCCTGCGGAAATCACTTATTTTATGCTCGGCGTCGGCTTCGTCGTGTTTCTGATCGTTTCGCTTGCCAGCCACGCGTCCGCGGGGACGCTTGACCAATTCGTCGCGCCGCTGGCTAGCGGGACCTTTCTTGTCTCGATCTTTTATTTGGGCGTCGTGTCCTCGCTTGCTACCGCCCTGATGGCCAACTATATTTTATCCAAGATGGAAGCTTCGAAAATGAGCGTATTCAGCAATCTGGCGACCATCGTCTCGATCGCGTCCGGGGCTCTGTTTCTCGGGGAAGAGGTGACGGTGTACCATCTGATCGGGTCGGTCATGATTATTGCGGGGGTTATCGGCACGAACCTCTTGGGACGGAAAAAGACGGCTCCGCAAGGTATTCAAGCGAAGCGCGCGGAAGCATGAAGCGATGTGCAAAAAACAGCCAGCCCCCTGATTTTCCAGAGGATTGGCTGTTTTCGCTAGTTTAACTTGAGATCGCCCGTCGAACCGCGGGAACCTCGGGCAGCTCGTTCACGGAAACGATGGCGTCCGTCTTTTTCACCGGTTTATGCCAGTACCGCTCGTTCCCCGGCAAATCGTCGAACCAGGCGGCCTCCTCCGGACAATCCAGCACCATAAATTTACCGTACTCCCCGTCCCGGGATTGATGGTACTTCAAGTAAGCCTTTCCATTCTCGATCGCCAAAATCTCGATTTTACCGGACGTATGGCTCATCGATAGACGTACTCTTTTTCCCAGGCCGGAGGTTAAAGCTTTCGCTTGCTCGACAATAGCGTACACCTGCTTCAAAGGCAGGACAAACTCGCTGTTGCCGGCCACCGGACGATTGACGAAGAAATAGTAAGGCGTAACGCCGGCCCAGGAAAGCTTGTCCAGAAGCTCGCCCAATACTGCGGGATCGTCGTTAATCCCCTTCAGCACCGGCGTCTGGTTCACGACGATAGCCCCGGCGCGATGCAGCGCCTCGAACCCTCTTTTGGCCTCTTCCGTGATTTCACGGGGATGATTGATGTGCGCCATGACATAGATGCGCTTATCTGCGGAGGAGAAGGACCGAATGAGATCCAGCAGCGCTTCGTCTTCATAGATGCGCATCGGATTGAACACGGGCAGCTTGGAGCCAAGCCGGATGATCTTCACGTGCTCGATGGCCCGCAGCTTGCTTAATATGTTGCCCAAGCGTGCCGTCGACAGGATCAGACTGTCCCCACCGGTCAGGAGCACATTGTTAATTTCGGGATGCTGGGCAATGTAAGCGATTCCCTCTTCGACATCGGACATCGCTTCTTTCACATCGTTGCGGAATAACCGCTTGCGGAAGCAGTACCTGCAGTAAGCGCCGCATACTTCCGATACGAGCAGCAAGGCCGTCGTCCGGTATTTATGCTGGCAGCCGGGAACGACATAATTCGTATCCTCGTCGGAAGCGTCCCACCGGCCGTATTCCAGCAGCTCACCCTCGTTCGGGATGACAAGTTTTTTAATCGGATCGTTCGGATCGTTCCAATTAATGAGGCTCAAGTAATAATCATTCACTCGAAACACGAATTTCTCCGTAATGGGCTTAAGCTTCTCCCGCTCCTGAAGCGGGATTTGGGGAATCTTATCCATATCGGTGATATATTTCGGCTGTGGCATGGCTTTTACCCTCCTTGTCATGGATGTAACTACACCAGCAGTACCGCAGGACACCTCCTTGTTCCCTTTTTCCGCAGATGGGCGAATAAAGCAAAAAGACCCGTACAGCAGCGCATCCCTGGGCACAACGTGCCGCAGCTTGGCTGACTGTCGCGGGTCTATCCCTATACGAAGACCCGCATCACGGGTCATTCATGCCATAAAATTTGCACGAAAGCATGGACCCATCTACTGCTGACGAGGTTAGCTGACGGACTCGGGAAAGATGGTTCCCTACGCGCACAAGGCGATTCGCCCCACAAAAATGGTTCCCCCGCTTTCCAACTCGGAGAAGTTGGAAATTAAGCGTAATTTCATGATACACAACGCAAGTTTAGTTCGTCAACCGTTCGGAACGGATCGGGAAATATTTCTTCCTTAGTTCCTGACTGCCGCCGGTTCCTCGGGTGTCTCCCGGTGAATGAGCAATGCGGCCAGCAAGCCGATGCCCAGAATAAGCGCCAGCAGCACAAAGGTCAGTGCATAGCTGCCGGTTTCCATAAAACGAATGGAGAGAATGGGCCCGAGGCTCGTTCCGGCGAAGAGAATAAACGTGTAGACCGAAACCGCAATCCCGCGCGATTTGCCTCCCAATTGGCCGACGAGCGAAACCAGTGCCGGCACGGAGAGCGCAATGCCCGCCACAAAGACCAAGCTCAGCATAACCAGCAGCGGCAGGCTGGACATCAGCCCCAACGAAGCGAGGCCCGCCATTGCCAGCAGCAGTCCGCCGCGCAGAACGGCACGAACGCCGAACCGTTTGGTCAAGCGCCCGGACAAAGGAGACAGAAGCATGCCGATTACGCCGATGGAACGCACATACAAAATTTCCTGCTTCGTCAGCCCGAAGTCCGGTCCGCTCAAGTAGCTGCCTAACACCGTGTACATGCTGACAAACGACATGAGCAGCACCAGAGCGATAGCATAGCTGAGAATAAGATTTTTCTGCGAAAACACACTGCCGATTTGCTTCAAAGGCTCCCAGATGTTGGCGTTTGCCTGTTGAATTTCCCCTTTCGGCAGGAATCGGACAACGAGAAACGCAGTCACGACATAGGCACCTGCGAGAACATAAAATACCGCGTTCCACCCGTATTGCTGGCTGATTAAACCGCTGACGACCTGCCCTACGATTCCGGCAACCAGGAAACCCGTGCTGATAAACCCGATCGTCGTCACCCGCTTTTCCGCGGGGAACATTTCCACCGCATAAGCTAGGGCCACCGGCGAGAACGTAGCTGCCGCAGCGCCTTGCAAGCCCCTCAGCACAATGATCCAGAAGAAGCTGTCGATCACGCCGAGCAGCAAGGAGATGAGCGTCAATGCCATGAGTCCGATCACGATGACCTTTTTGCGGCCGTATTTGTCCGACAACGCGCCATAGATCAGGCAGCCGATCGCAAAACCGAGAGAAAATACGCTTCCCGCAGCCGCGGCTTGGGTCGGCGTAATGCCAAACAGATCGGCGAACAAAGAGATCAGCGGAATGGTGACGTACAGGCTGGACATCACTGCCATACCGGACCAGCACAGCACCGCCGTCATCAAAGAATAGTTTCGCTTAGGAAGGGATGAATTGGCCAATTGCAACATAAAGCACCTCTTTCGAATTTTGAATTTCAAATAAATTAGGATCAAGCCGTCTCGATGGCCGTTTGCGGAAACTGCATATCGTACAAGGTCTTGTATCTGCCCGAACGCCGAAGCAAGGCTTCATGCGTGCCTGTTTCCACGACCTGTCCTTTCTCCAAAACCACAATCCGGTCCGCATGCTGAATCGTGGACAGGCGGTGCGCGATGACCAGGCAGGTGCGCCCGGGAAGCAGCCGGGAAAGCGCCTTTTGAATCAACTGCTCGGATTCCGTGTCGAGCGCCGCGGTCGCTTCATCCAAAATGATCAAGCGCGGATTTTTCAGCAGCGCCCGGGCAATCGACAGCCGCTGCTTCTGCCCGCCCGACAGCTTGACGCCCCTTTCCCCGATCAACGTATCGTATCCGCGGGGAAAAGCCTTGATAAACTCCTGCGCATTCGCCGCTCTCGCCGCCGCTTCGATCTCTTCGGGAGACGCGTCCGGCTTGCCGTAGGCGATATTGTCCCGGATGCTGCCGTTCAGCAGGATCACATCCTGGGATACGATGCCGATTTGCCGGCGAAGCGACTCAAGTGTGACTTCGTCCAGCGGATAACCGTCGATGAAGATCACCCCTTTCTGCACATCGTATAAACGGGCGATCAAATGGGCGACGGTCGATTTTCCCGAGCCGGACGAGCCGACCAGCGCCGTCACTTGGTTGGCGCGGATTCTCAAATGAAAATTTTGCAGAACCGGCACGTTCGCTTCATACGCGAAATCCACGTCATCGAAGAAAATATCCCCTTGGATCGCCGGCAAAGCGATCGCGTTGTCTTTGTTACGAATCTCCGGCACAGTCTTCAACACTTCGTGAATTCGTTCGTAGGCCGCGGCCGATTGTTGAATTCGGCTCACCATGCGGCTGAAGGACCGAATCGGACCCTGCAATAGACGCAGGTAAGCGAGGAAAGCCACGATGTCGCCGACGGTAAGCCTTCCGCGCATCGCCTGCCAAGCCCCGAACAGCAGCACGATGACCATTCCGATGGAATTCAGCACGTCGATGATCGGAGAGAACAAAGCCGACAGCCGTGAAGCCGCCACTGTAGCGTTCCGGTTCTGCTCGCTCCACCCGGCGAACCTCTGTGCCTCCTCGTGCTCGTTAGCGAAGGATTTGATCATGCGAATTCCGGACAACGTATCCTGAAGATGATTGCTCAGTTCCGCAGAGGACTGGCGTACCGTCCGATAAGCCGACTTGATGCGGCCGCTGAAAAACCGCGACGTATAGAACAGGAAGGGGAACGTGCTCATCAGCAGAAGCGCCAGCTCCCAATCGACATAAAGTAAATAACCGCAAACCGCGATAAAGGTGAAAAAATCGGCCGCGATGGATAACGTATCGGCAGACACCAATTCCTGCAGCTGGTTGACATCGCCGGTGAGTCTGGTCATGAGATCGCCGGTACGATTGCGCTCGAAAAACTTCAAGTCCAGGCTCAAGGTATGCCGGTACAGCTTATTCCGCAGCCGTAGAATGGCCCTTTGGCTAACAAGCGTCATCATATAGCTGCTGCAAAAGCGAAAAGCTCCCAACAATAACGCAGCACCGAGAATGCAACCTCCCATCTCAAGCAGCGCATCGTATCGCCGGTTGGGTATGAGCTGATCGATGACGACTTTGGTGAATTGAGGAATCCAAAACTCAAGAACGGAAATCCCGACAATCGCTGCGCCAGCAAGCGAGATCAATGGCCATTGCCCGCTCGCATGTGCAAGCAGCTCCTTGAACATTTCCGCAAACTGTTTTCGCCCCTTCATGGCATCACCCGAATTTCTCTTTCAATATAGTAAGACTATCTAACTATTATTCTAAAAAAAATTATCTCCCTACGCCCACCTTTTTCTCGATGCTCTGATACAGCTTGCTCAGAATCTTCTCAAACACCTTGCGTTCCTCGGCATCCAAATCGTCGAGCAGCGAGGCGCAGGTCGACCAAAAGGTCGGCAGTACTTGGTTCACCAAGGCCCGGCCTTCCGGCGTAATGCGGACATGAATCATGCGGCGATCCTTGGCGCTTTGTTCGCGGGAAACCCAGCCGCGCTTTTCCAGCCAATCCAGTAGAGCCGTGACGGAAGCCCGGCGGATTCCAAGCCGGTCTGCGATGGCGGAAGGCGTAATAAGCTCTCTGCCTTCATGCAGCATAAGCAGCAATAACATATCCAGCTTGCTCTCGGTAATGCCAAAAGGAGCTAAATCGACGTCCATCACGTCGAGGATGTTGTCGCTAAGCCACAGCATGACCAATCCCATGCGAATCGATTTGCGGTCCGCATCTTGAGCTGTCGTTTTGTCCATAAGCTCCAAATAAGGGTCGATGCCCAGCGCAGGCAGCTGTTGATCCGCTGTACATTCATTCGCCGTTTTTCTTTCCATGCCCTCACCTTTCACCGTTGCTTTCCAAATAGTTAGATTATCTAACTATGACTATAGCTTATTTTGCACGGTACTGCAAGCCTTAATCTTCGGGCCATGTCACTGCGGCGTTGTTCGCCGTCGTCTTTACGCGCCGGGAAGTCGGGGCGCATGGCCCCGCTAAGACGTATATTCGTGAACGAGCTGCCGCAGCGCCTGCTTCGCATCGCCATGGAAGCTTCCCCCATGATAGCAAATAAGCCGCTCCACGTCGTAATCAAGCAATCGCCGCACGGAACGGACGGCCTCCTCCAAATCTAACGTGAATTGCGGATTCGCAATGTCCAGCTTCCCCTGCTCGATGACGACGGCGTCCCCGGCGATCAGCGTCCGGCTCGCGGGAAGATACAGCGAAATATGCCCGGGCATATGACCGGGCGTATGCACGATCTCGATCCCGCCGCACCATGGCAGCCGCTCCCGATCGGCGACCGTCCGATCGACGGCAGCCGGCTCGATCGACTGCAGGAAGCGAATAAACTGCTCCGCTTGCGGCTTCGCTTCTTCCGGCAAGACGTCGAGCGTCGATTCGGCCTGCTCCAGCCTGAGCGACTTCTTCGTCCCTGCAATATAGGGCGCTTCCACCTCGTGGGCGATAATCTCGATCCGCGGAAAAGCCCGCTTCAACGCGGCCAGCGGACCCATATGGTCCATATCGTGATGTGTCACAATCAGCTTGGTGATCGAAGCGAGCCGCAAGCCGCAGCGGATGACCGCTTGTTCAAGAAGAGGCACAAAATCCGGATACCCGCAGTCGACGAGAATGACATCTTCTTCGTCTTGAAGCAGCACCGGGGTAATCGTTTGCTTTTGTCCGCCGTATTCAAACTCGATATCGAGCAAATGACAATGGTTCATACCTACCTCCAGATTCAGCATTTTTGCGTTCTCCTTTGGCCGACAACGCAGGTTTATCTTACCAGATCGTCCTTTTCGTTGTCACTTCTTCTTGTCGTCACGGCAATATAAATCCCCCGATAACCCAGTCATATCACATTAATTCATTTTAGGAAACTATATGAAATTAATATCACTACTTCCCTAAATGAAGTTTATGTATATATAATATCGCTGTAGAGTCAGTCACTTTTTTCACAAGTAAGGAGGTACTTCTATGAGCTGTAATGCTCCATCGATTACAGTCTCATCCGCTGCGGCTGCTTGATTCGCGATTCACCGTTACACATCAATTTATGATTTGGAGGAAATATCATGTTAGCACCAAAAAAATCAATTCCATCGATCGCAGGTATGGCGATCATCCTCGGGACCGTGCTGCTGACGGCGGCGTGCGGGAACATTTCGAAACCGGCCGATTATGAAGCGAAAGCCGCCGAAACGCCGGCCAAAAAAGACATTCAGCTGTTGAAGGATCTCCCTCAGCCGGCTTCGATGACGATCGACCCGTCGTTGGATGCCAAAGAAGCTACGGCGATGGTGCAAACCGCTCAGCGCTTCTACGCGTTCTGGAACACCGGCAATGAGGAGTTCCTTTCGCAAGCGGTCGCATCCGGCTTTACCGACAACTCGCTGCCCAAGGGACGGCCTCAAGGGCCGGATGGCTTGTCCTTCGCCTCCCGCAATTTTCGTAAAGCCGTTCCCGACTTGCAGTGCAAAATTGAAGATTTATTGGTCGTCGGAGACAAAGTAACCGCCCGTCTTTCCTTCACCGGCACGCATAAAGGCGAGTTCTTGGGCAAAACCCCGACCGGCAAGCCTATTCAGTTCATGGCGATCGATGTGCTGCGCATCAAGGACGGGAAGCTCGTTGAAGATTGGCACTTGGAAGACAATTTAACGCTCATGCAGCAGCTTGGCGTCGTGCCCGAAAATTAATGCAAAAAGACTGGGAAATCCGCCGGCGGTAAGCCGAGGGATTTCCCAGTCTTTATAAGTTCGAACCGACTCAATCGAGCAATTGAAGCTCCTTCGCTTGCGCGATCGCTTTGGTTCGCCGGTTGACCTTGAGCTTCGTGAAAATATTTTTCACATGAACCTTCACCGTACCGACCGCCACAACTAACTGCTCCGCAATCTCTTTATTCGATAATCCCGTAGCCAGTAAAGCGAGCACTTCCATCTCGCGCTCCGTAAGAGGTTCCTCCATCGCGTTCGGCGTTCTTGGACTCTCCTTCCCATTCTCCGGCTCGCTGTCGAATTGACCCAGCGACCGCAGCAGCTCGCAAATATATAAGCTTTGCGCGGCCATGGCATGAAAGATGCTGATCCGTTCCGGGGAAAACACGCCTGCCACAAGCGTATTTTCAAGATAAAGCACCCCAATCGACGCTCCGTGAACGGTCACCGGCATGCATAATGCGGATTTGGGCCGATGCTTCAGCAGGTACGGATTGTGCAGCAGCCAGCTGTCCTCCGTCCCGGTATAATGGACCGATTCCTTCGTTCTGGAGACATAACGCGCAATACCGCCGGGCAATAGCTCGTTATCCTCCAACGGTGTAAGCGTACCGTAGATGTTCACTTCGTCATCCGCATAGACCCGGACATACAGCTCGCCGTGCGATTCCGTAAGCAGCGTGCCTTTTTGCGCTCCGGCATATTTCATCAAGGTGCTCATAATTTCCACCAGGACAGCGTCCAAATCCATCTTATCCGCGATAGCCTGTGTCGCTTTGAGAATGGCGACCAGATCCATACGCTCCGCGGCCTGAGCCTCCTGGCGGATGCCGAAGCCACGCGGTGCAGCATCCGCTGCCGTAGGACTGCTGAAGAACGGCTGCTCGTCGGACAGTAAGCTTTTGGCCTTCCCGGCGCCGCGCAGCGCGTGAAGCCGCTCCTCCAATGACTGAGCCTTTACACGGATTCCCCATTGCTTATAGCCTTCCACGGCAGCCTGCCAATAAAAGCAGGCGATCTTCGCTCTTCCCCGACTCGCGTAATAATTGGCAGCCAATTCATAGGCTACGCTCTCCATTTGGATATTCCCCTGCTCCTTGGCTTCCCGAATCGCTTTGTCATACATCGCCTCGGCTGCCGCGTAACGTTTTGCGACTTTGGCCCATTCCGCTTCAATTAGACATAGCTTCGACAAGAAATTGTCCGGACTCCATCCTACCCAGGTTTTAAATCGGCGGACAATTCGTTTCACACGTTTCACCCTGTTGTTCCCGCTTCGCGGCATACCGGGATCGGACAGCAGCGCAAGCGCCTCATAGAACAAACATTCCGGCAGATGAGGCAGATGGGTGGCGTACGCGGCGAATTTCTCTGCTTGCTGCGCCCACTGCGCGGCTTCGTCGAACTTGCCGTTGAAGTAGCATAATTGCGTCTTGTACGTATTGTATTGAAACAAAGTCGTCGAGAAGGTCTCCTCGGAATAAATGTGCTTCAAGAACCGTTCTTCTTCAAAATCCTTATCGTTAAACGAACAGGGCCCTGCCGTTTCCCCTTGCAGCGCCAATATAAATTGCCGGTACAGGTGAAAATTTTGCAGCACAAACTCATCCTTCGTTTCCGCCAGCACGGCCAAATATTCGGTAATCTTCTTGGACAACTCGTCTAGCGGAGCTCTCGTATACAAGGAATTGATATGCGCGCCCATCGAATAGCTCGAATACACGTAATCGCCCGACTCCATGCCGAATCGGAGCGCTTTTTCCAAATATACGTCTCCTTCGTCCGCGTTCCCTACGAACTGGCAGAGCACCCCTCCGAAAATCATATGCGTGATCCCTTTAATCGAAGTCACATTGTAGCGCTCGGACAACTCCAGACCGACCTTGGCCATCTCGTAGCCTTTCTCATACCTCCCTAGCGCAATTCCCAAAAACATACCGTACATCGAGTAAATGGCGCCGGAAACAGCGGTATTCCCGTACTTCAACAACAATCGTATCGCTTGGCATAGGAGCAGAAAAAACACGTTTTTATTGGTAAAAAAAGTAGAAGCCATGATCGCAAAAATCATATGGATCGCAGCCACTCGGTCTTTATCCGTCATTTCCGGCAGGAAAGCAAGCCGTTTATCGTGGCGCCGGAGCCATAGCTCCACCCGCAAAAGCTCCGAAAAAACGGCGGCCTTCGAAGGGACGGGCGCGATGTCGATCCGGAACTCTTTCAAGCCCTGCAAGCCGAGAACCGTAGCTTCTTGATATTTGCCCAAGTTAATGCACTGCGTGATCCGAATCATCCATACTCTGGCCCGTTCGATGGGATTGCGCGTTTGAAGCAGCAGCTGGCCGACCAACCGTTCCGTATCCTCATGGTTCCCGCACAAATATTCGCATTCAGCCCGCTCCACATGCAGCTCGAAGCACAACGCATAATGCCGGTCCCAATCCCCGGCACCGAGCAAGGCTGCCCCTTTTCTAAAGAAAATCAACGCAATATCAAAGGCTGTGGACGCCTTGGCCCGTTTCCCGGCAACGAGATTCATCTCCATCAACTGAACCGCTTCTTGCCGGTCTTCGATGACACCCGAACCGATATTGAGATGGTGGACAGCCGTGAAAAAATCTTCGGACTGCTCGCCGTCCAGTTCTCTCAACCATCTGCCGATCGAAAGATGCGTACGCTGCCGCGTTTCGTCATCCATCCGGTTGTATAACATTTTCTGGAAGTTATCGTGCAGAAACCGATAGCGGTCCGGACTTGACGACGCAATTAAGCCTTCATCGAGAGCCGAAGATAACACCGAACCAACGGTCTCCACCGGCCGCCCCGAAACTTTCGCAATAAAAGAAGCGTGAAACTCGCTGCCCGTGCATGCCGCAATCCGCAGCAGCTCTTGAGCCTCGCCGGAGATCCGAAGCAGCTTATGCTCCATCAGCTCATGAACCGTAAAGAACGGCTGCCGTTCGATAATTTGCCCCAAGCTCCAGTGCCAGCGCCTGTCCTCTTGGCTGTAGCTCAAGAGCCTGTCATCTTGAAAACGTTGGAACATTTGTTTGAGGTGAAACGGATTGCCTTCGGACTCGTGATACAGCACTTCGGTGAGAGGCATGGCTTCATCGGTATCGCAGTTTAGCGCGTCCATCACAATCGGATTCATTTGTTCCAAGGTCAACGCGCGCAGAGGGATATGGCGGACCGCGACCTCTTCGGTAACGCTTCCGTCCTCCTCATACCCTGGAAGCTTCTTCGGCCCCGGGTCTGCGTCGCGATAAGCGCCGACAAACATCAAGTACTGGCTTTCCGGGTCGCACAGAAGCGAATGAATCAACTGCAGCGACGAGGTATCGGCCCACTGCAGGTCGTCAATAAACAGGACAAGCGGATGCTCTTTCGAGGCCAGAGCTTGAACGAATTTGCGAAATGCATAAATAAACCGCTTTTTGGCTTCATCCGGGGGCAGCTCTTCGGCGGCTGCGAAATCGCCAATCAGCAGCTTGACTTCGGGAATGATCGCGGCAATGATCGCTTCGTTTGAGCTTAAAGCGTCGCGAAGCTTGCTTCGCCATGCTTCGACCCGATCCGAGCTTTCTCCCAGCAGATGGCGCAGCAGCCCGCGGAAAGCATGAATAATCGGGTAATACGGGCTTTCCTTGGAAATTTGCTCGAACTTCCCCGTGATATAGAACGTCTCACGCAAGTGCGTTTTCTGCCGGAGAAACACTTCTTCCAACAGACTCGTTTTTCCAATTCCCGCCGGACCCGAGACATACACAATTTCCGTCGAGCCGAAGCAGGTCGATTGGAAAGCTTGGGACAGCAGCGAAATCTCGTCTTCCCTGCCGTAAAGCACGTCTTTCATCCTAAACGGCTCGTACATCTCTCCGATTTTGTTCAGATCGGCGATTAAAGCATCGCAATGAGGATAGCGGTTTTCTGCGTTTTTTTCCAGCAGCTTCATCACGATAGCAATAACCGTCGAATCCACGGTCTGACTCGGATGGATGAGCGGCAGCGGCGCTTGCGCCAAATGGGCGTGAATCCACTCCAGCGGCTCTGCAGCCTTATACGGCAATTGCCCCGTCAGCATCTCGTAAAATAGGACCCCTAACGCGTACAGATCGCTTCGTTCGTCAACCTGCGCCTGCATTCTGCCGGTATGCTCAGGGGAAATGTACGGAAGCCGGTCGATGAAAACGTGCAAGTCATCTGGACGAAGCGGATTGTCCATGACCATGTGTTGAGCGTGGCCTAAGCCGGTCAGAGACAGGTCCAGCGTATCCGGATGAATCAAGATATGGTCCGGCCGCAAATCCAGATGAAGAATCTGCCGGCGATGAAGCTCCTTGACGATGGCGGCGATTGCGCCGGCCAGTTGAACAAAGGTACCTTGATCGAGGCCGCTGCTCCTGCTCAAGTACTCCCTTAAGGAGATTCTCCCGTCGTCCGCGAGCACCAGAGCGAGCGAGCTCCCGAATGTACGCAAAGTAATCGGCTTCACGATACCGTCCAGTTGTAAACTTTCGGTGATCTCGAATTCATGACGAAGAAAGCCTTTCTCGGCTGCACCGCCTTCTTCGCTTTTGGCCGTTCGGATAAGTACAGGGTTCAATGGATCGTAATCTACTAGAATCCCCCGGTACAGCCTCATGCGACTGTCTTCACTCACTATGTCCATCACTTGGAATTCCAGATTAGGATTCATGTCCTACACCCCTAGCGTACTCCTTGATAAACCTTATTTTAGAAACCTCCACAGAAGCAAGTCAACCCCTCGTTTGCCGAAAGGCAGGGGGAAGGGCGCGTTTTCCAAACGCATAAAAAGACGGGCCCGTCGGCCCGTCTCTTCATCTGCTTACCCATCGATGAATCCCGCTTGTAGCAGCATCCGGTAAAGGAGCACCGCTGTTTCGGCACGAGTTAATGTCTTCTGCGGCCGCAGCTCATCTCCATACCCGTTCACCAATCCCGCATGAATGGCGGTCCGGATCGCGTCGCTTGCCCAGCCGCCAATCTGATCGCGGTCGGCGTAGGCGGTGAGATCCGCTTGCCCTGCGCGATGGCTTGCCGCCGAATCGGCATCGGCCAGCCGCAGCGCCCGAACGAGCGTCACGATCGCCTCTTGCCGTGATACCTTCCGGTCGGGCCCGAATGTGCCGTCTCCGAAACCATCCATGATGCCGTAAGCTTTCACAGCCGCTACGGCCCCGCTGTACCAGCTCGTTTCGCTTACGTCTTGGAAACCCGCTTGATCTCCGGCTTTCGGAAGCCCCATCGCTCTTGCAAGCAATGCGGCGAGCTCGGCCCGAGTAATCTCCGCTTCAGGAACGAATCGGCTTTCATCTACGCCATCGACGATCATTCGGCTGTTCATACTGCCTATTTCAGCAGCCGCCCAGTGCCCTTGAATATCCGTTAACTTGGACGTTCTGGATACCGGTACGTAAGCGCTGTTCGTGAGACTGTGGATGACGGCGGCCTGCCGCCCGTCGACTTTGGTAAATTTCGTCGGTACCGGACGCGCACCGAGCTTCCCGTCCCACACGACGACCGTTGAAGCCTTGCCAGTGAAGTCCTTAGGCAGGTAAAGGACTCTTTCCACATAACGGCTGAAGCCGGAAATCTCCCTTCTCTCGCCATGACGAACTACTTGGACGGTAAAATGAACCGGGTCAGCGGCCAATTGGAAGCCGCCTTTATTCGCCGCATCCTGCAGTCCCGATATCGCTTTGCTCTTGCCTAGCTCGATCGTCAACTGAACTTCCGCGTCGTTCGTCCAATCGAACTCCTGACGCGTTAATTCAGCCAGAGGCAGGCGATATTGGCCCTGCCGGGTTTTCAAAGTAAGGCCATCCGCCTTCTCGGCGAGGAGGGTAACAGCTTTACCGGGAAGCCGCAGCGCCACTTTGCCCGCCTCATCCTCGATTGAAATCGCCAGATTCGTTTTAGCCGCAGCGGATAGTGAATCAAGCACCTTCTTTAGCGTATTCGCATCCAATACAACCTCGACAGACTTCGCTCCGTCGGCATCGACTTGAAGTGTGGCGATCCCGGACACCTTTTGATCATGGATCCAAATCGCCAGCGAATTGGTTGGTGCCGGCTGGCTCGGTGGGTTTGCCGCACTCGAAGGACTCGTAGAGCTTGAGTCGGAATCGGAACCGGAGTCGGAGCCACCCGAACCGGAGTCCGTGCTTGCCGCCGATCGAATCACGCTGAGCGTATACGTTTTAATGGAGCCGTTCTGCGCTTTGACCTTGACCTCGAACGTGTTTTTACCTGTCACAAGGGAATATTCATGCGGCATCGCATTGCCGGTTACCTGCGATCCGTTCACATAAACGGCAGAATACACATCCGAGGGGGTCAGCGTCATTTTCAAACCATACACCGCATGACTGACATCTACCGTATAACTCGTAACTCCCGGGTTAAAATCGAACTTCACCGTCCCGCCCAAGCCTGCTAGCTGCCAGCCGGCCAAATCCGCATTGCCGCTCCTAGGAACGATGTTCTTTACCTCGATCAGACTGACGTTCGCATTGCCGGCCGTATCTGCCACATAGACCGAATACATCCCGTTTTCTTGTACCGTAAAACGGTGGTCCGCGATTTCCGTGCCTTGCTTGTCAAAATACGAGACGGCACGGCTTCCTGCCGCCCACTTGATCGAAGATACGCGATTAAACTGGCCGTATACCGATGCCGATACGGTAACGGTCACGTTCCCGAAGGTTGGGGCGACAGGGTCCGCCTGCAGCTTGATATTCGGCGGCTGGTCGTACGTAAACGTAATGCTTACAGTTTGGTCTAGCACTAGACCGCTTGCTTCATCCTTGGCGAAATAAGTCACGTTCTCTGCCGCCGTATTGCTCACCGCAAAGGTGACCAGACCCTCCTGATCGGTTAACCCATAAACCTGTTGGATAACGGATCGTCCGCCCGTGGCTTGAAGCATCACCCGTTTTCCGGCGAGCGAATGATCGTAATCATCCTTGAGCCTCACGAAGATGGAGGCTTTGCTATTGCCATCCGCTCGTACGACGAGATCGCTCGCGGCCACCGTTGAGCGGGATACGCTCACCTGACCATGCAGAAACTGAACGCTCGCGGTCTGTGCCATCGCGGCGCCGCCGAACGTCGCGCTGATCGTCGCGGTGCCTACCGTCGTCGGCGCCGTCAGCGTCGCCGTGTAGGTGCCATTTTGATTGTCCGTTACAGCGCCAACCGTCCCTAACGTCGACGTGATCGCGACCGCCGCGCCTCCGTTCGTCAAGGCATGGCCTTGCGCGTCCTTCAGCTTCACGCTGATCGTCGTCTGACTGGCTCCGTCCGCGGTCAGAGAAGCATTGGCCGCTTCTACCGTGCTCGTCGCTGCCGACGGTGCTCCCGGCATGAACTGGACGCTCGCCGTCGACGCTATCGCACTGCCGCCGACCGTCGCGCTAATCGTCGCGGTGCCTACCGTCGTCGGGGCCGTCAGCGTCGCCGTGTAGGTGCCATTTTGCTTATCCGTTACAGCACCAATTGTCCCTAACGTCGACGTGATCGCGACCGCGGCTCCTCCGCTCGTCAATGCATTGCCCTGTGCGTCCTTCAGCTTCACGCTGACCGTCGTCTGACTGGCTCCGTCCGCCGTAAGGGAAGCATTGCCCGCTTCGACTGTGCTCGTCGCTGCCGACGGCGCTCCCGGCACGAACTGGACGCTCACCGTCGACGCTATCGCACTGCCGCCAACCGTCGCGCTGATTGTCGTGGTGCCTACCGTCGTCGGGGCCGTCAACGTCGCCGTGTAGGTGCCATTTTGCTTATCCGTTACAGCGCTAACCGTGCCTAACGTCGACGTGATCGCAACCGCCGCGCCTCCGCTCGTCAATGCATGGCCCTGCGCGTCCTTCAGCTTCACGCTGATCGTCGTCTGGCTGGTTCCGTCCGCCCCAAGGGTGACGCTGCCCGCTTCCACCGTACTCGTCGCTGCCGACGGCGCTCCCGGCACGAACTGGACGCTCGCCGTCGAGGCTATCGCACTTCCACCAACCGTCGCGCTGATCGTCGCGGTACCTACCGTCGTCGGGGCCGTCAGCGTCGCCGTGTAGGTGCCATTTTGCTTATCCGTCACAGCGCTAACCGTCCCTAACGTCGACGTGATCGCGACCGCCGCGCCTCCGCTCGCCAAAGCATTGCCTTGCGCGTCCTTCAGCTTCACGCTTATCGTCGTTTGGCTGGCTCCGTCCGCCGCAAGGGTGGCGGCGCCCGCTTCAACCGTACTCGTCGCTGTCGACGGCGCTCCCGGCTCGAACTGGACGCTCGCCGTCAAGGCTATCGCACTACCGCCCACCGTCGCGCTGATCGTCGCAGTGCCTACTATCGTCGGCGCCGTCAGCATCGCCGTATAGGTGCCATTTTGGTTGTCCGTGACCGCACCAACTGTGCCTAGCGTCGACGTAATAACGACCGCGGCTCCCCCGCTCGTCAATGCATTGCCCTTCGCGTCCTTCAGCTTCACGCTAATCGTCGTCTGACTGGCTCCATCCGCCGTAAGGGAAGCATTGCCTGCTTCGACTGTGCTCGTCGCTGCCGACGGCGCTCCCGGCACGAACTGGACGCTCGCCGTCGACGCTATTGCACTGCCGCCGACACTCGCGCTGATCGTCGCGGTGCCTACCGTCGTCGGCGCCGTCAGCGTCGCTGTGTAGGTGCCATTTTGGTTGTCCGCCACAGCGCTAACCGTGCCTAGCGTCGATGTGATCGCGACCGCCGCGCCTCCGCTCGTCAATGCATGGCCTTGCGCGTCCTTCAGCTTCACGCTGATCGTCGTCTGGCTAGCTCCGTCCGCAGTCAAGGAACTGCTGCCCGCTTCCACCGCGCTCGTCGCTGCCGACGGCGCTCCCGGCACGAACTGGACGCTTGCCGTCGACGCTATCGGACTGCCGCCAACCGTTGCGCTGATCGTCGCGGTGCCTAGCGTTGTCGGCGCCGTCAACGTCGCCGTATAGGTGCCATTTTGGTTGTCCGTTACAGCGCTAACCGTCCCTAACATCGACGTGATGGCGACCGTCGCTCCTCCGCTCGTCAACGCATGGCCCCGCGCGTCCTTCAGCTTCACGTTTACCGTCGTCTGACTCGTCCCATCTGCGGGCAAAGAACCGCTGCCCACAACGACCATACTTGTCGAGGTCGACGGCGCTCCCGGCACGAACTGGACGCTTGCCGTCTTCGCTATCGGAATGCCGCCGACCATTGCGCTGATCGTCGCGGTACCTAGCGTTGTCGGCGCCGTCAGCGTCGCCGTGTAGGTACCATCATAGTTATCCGTTACAGCGCTAACCGTCCCTAACGTCGACGTGATCGTAACCGCCGACCCTCCGGTCGGCCAAGCATTGCCCTGCGCGTCCTTCAACTTCACGGTAACCGTCGTCTGACTTGTCCCATCGGCTGCGAGACTGGACTGCGCGCTGGAAACCTCACTCTCCCCCGGAGATATCGAATAATCCGGAATCATGTAGGTCCTGAAGGAAAAGTCGTACCCTGGCGACGGCGAGTTGCCTCGTTTATAGGGATCGCCCGGGCTAGTGTACCATCCAAAACCCGCACCGCTTCCTCCATTTTCCGTAGAGGCAACCATTCGATACATCGTATCTTTCTTCAAGTAAGGCGATACTCCGGAGAAATCGAACGCTACCCAGCCTGGGCTGTACGACGTTAACTCTTCTGTGGCAAGCGGCGTCCCAAGATCGCCTTCTTTATAGATACCCAACCGTAATGCCCCGGTTCCATTATAAAAATCGAATATGTTGAGCTCAATCTTATTGAGATTACCGCTAATGGCAGGGGTAAAGGTTTGATATCTCGGATAATCGCGGTTAACAAAAACATTTCCGATACCAATTGCCTGCTCTTGATCCAAAACAGGCTGCTCCGCAGCAAACCCCTTCCCGCCGGGAGCCAATCCTAGTGTGAGCATAAATATAAGAACGATCGCAATCCATCGCTTGATTTGATTCATGCCTTCCATCACATATCCTCCGTTCTTGCCCTTGGTGCCATAGTTTACTTCATGCGGCTAAACTTCCATATCCTTAACTCATAAAGTAGGTGTAGCCGCCAACAACCAGCGCCGCTGCAAAAAAAATACCAAAAAACCACTTTGCAAATTTAAAGCCTACATTCCCGCCTTCCCACCAAAGGCTGTAGAAGATAACTCCTCCTAAGACCATAATGCTGATAAAAGCAATAAGGGCATTTTCCATTTTTTCACCCGGGTCTCTTAATTTTTCTGCCATAAATCATAAGCTGTGTTAACAAAACAGACTACATGGATAACTTGGCACTTCTATCATGCGAATCGGAGAGATGTTTGTACACGGCGATCGCCAGCCACAGCCAAGCCGCGCCTGCCAGCATCCCGCCGATAACGTCGCTCGGGTAATGCACCCCTAAATAAATTCGGCTCAGACCGATGCAGACCATCATGAAGATGGCCGCTGACGTAAGCGCGATTTTCCCCGTACGGTTTCGGATATGGCTCCATAACAAATAAACGATAATACCATACAAAGCGACGGCGGCAACCGACGACGAGCTCGGAAACGAAAACCCATCTTCCTCCAGGAGCCGGTGAAAGTTCGGTCTCTCCCGAGCGAACAATGATTTCGAAACGTATCCTACTGCCGTAGAGCCTCCAATCGCCGCAATAAACAAAAGAAGCTCCTTCCGCCGCCCTAACAAAACATACAGCACGATGATCATTCCGAGCGAAAGCACGATAATCGGCATGGTGGAACCGATCCAACTGAACCCTTTCATGAATCGGGTCCATCCCGCGGACTCCCAGCTCTGGATCAAGGACGAGATGCTGTGATCGAAAGCCAACAGCCGATCTCCCTTAACCGCCAGCGCAATGATCCCAAACCCACAGGCCGCGAGCAGGCTCAATACATACGCATATATGACATACGACCTATTCAAGTGACCCCTCCATCGATGTTAGCTGCTCCATAAGAAATAGGCATGGACATGGCTTTCGCCTTTCGCATGCCTCAGTCCATAAGTTTAACAATAAAGCCGGCACTGCCACGCTTCCATACCTAAAAAGGGGTATTTATTGCTTTGTCCAGCATAAAGAAATAGACCGGAACTCCTTATTTATCAAGGAATCCCGGTCCTTTCATTGCAATATAAAATGACTCAATAGCTGGTTAAACTTGTCGCGTTCCTCCCAGAAAGGGCCATGGCCGCTATAGTGAAACGGGACAAGCTGTGAATTTCTTATGTTTTGATGGAGTTCCTGAGCTTGTTGAAAGGGAATGACTTTGTCATGAATGCCGTGGACGATTAAGGTAGGCACGGATATGAGCGGCAGATCATCATATAGCTTCTCATCTCTCAGCATAACGACGACGGCCGCGGTCGACCAGCCTGCCGCCTGTAATCCCAGTTGAAAAAACCATTCCGAGAACGGAGCGGTGATATACTGAAAGAAAAAGCCGTCCGTGACCTCCCGCATCATCTTAGGGCGGTCATTTAACGTCTCATGAAGAAATTTATTGGCAGTCTCCGGCGTAAAGCCTATGGGAGCCGCAGCGTCAACAAGGACAAGGTTAGACACTCCGTAGCCATTGTACCGGGACACATACCGAATCGCGATCGACCCGCCCGTGGAGTGTCCAACGAGCGTGAAGTCATGTAATTGAAGCGCATCGACTACCGTGCGGATATCATCCGCCAATCGGTTATAATTGTAGCCGCTCAATGGCTTATCCGACTTGCCGAACCCCCTCCAGTCGATTCCTATACAGCGGTATCCCAGTGCGGGAAGAACATCAAACTGATACTCAAATTGTTTATGGCTTAACGGCCAACCATGTATAAAAACAATGGTCTTACTTCCCCCCGGATTGATATCCTCCACATATAAATTTACACCCGGCTCTACATTAACAAAGGTTCCCACATAGATTCCCCCGTACAAAATGACGTATCTTCAACAATAAGATACTCATCTGGGCAATCATAGGTGAATACCTATCCTTGTCCGATTCCCATGTCGGCTGCCGTCATTCCTTTTTTAATAACCCTAAATATTGTTTCCATGGCCCAACGTCCGCCCGGTATCTCTCAGCCATGACCCGAACGATTTGCGCCATGTGGGTTAAATCATGAACAACCCATGTGGAGAGCAATTCTCTCAGCTTGACGACCCCAAATGCAGGGTGGATGCCCGTCAATTCGAGGTGCGCTTCAGAGTCGACAAGCTCCTTAAGTTTAGCTATATTTGAGGCTCGAATCGTTTTGAATTCATGCAGCTTTTGCTCGAACGATCTTTCCTCTTTTTCATTCAAGTGGGCATAACGGTCAAATGACGGAAACGGTTTGCTTTCGCCTTCTTGAAGAATAAACTCCAGCCTCGGGACCCAATTCGTTCTCTCTCCCTCAATGAGGTGCTCAATCACTTCAACGACGTTCCATGTCCCTTCGCCTTCATTGCACTGCAGCCATCCGTCCGATAAACCGGATAAAAAATACTCCAACGTCTGCGGCGTACGCTCCAGAACCTCAATCGCTTCTTTCAAATGAAAATTCATGCACATTGCTCCTTTCTTCTCCATTCGTCCAATAATGATTAATAAAAATCCCACGTCAAAGCACGGCTTTTACGTGGGGGTGGATAGAGAGAGTTGCTTTAGACTTTAGCTGCCCATACTTCTATTTCTATTTTTATTTCCGGCAGTCCTAATTCAGAAATGTAACCAATCGTCATGGCGGGATAATTGTTGCCGAACAACTTATCCCACTCGGCATCGAGATAATCCCAATCGATTTTTTGGGTAGCCCATATATTAACCTTAATAATATTTTCTGACGTTAATTCCTCGGAATGCAAAACAGTTTTAATATTGTCAAACGTATTCTTGATCTGTTCGTTCATAGGATCGGGAATATTGCCATTTCGGTCTACGCCGATTTGACCGGAAGTAACGTACAGCTCTGCGTTTCTGGGGATTTTCGTAATGTGGGTGTAGTTCCCTACCGGAGCAGGCATCCCTGCCGGATTTTTTCTAACGATCTTGGCATGTTCCATTTGAATTTACCTCGCATTCTAAAGTTTTCTGCTATTTTTTACCATTATTTTCAGGCACACTTCACCCGTGAAATGGATTCTAGAAAAAAATAGCAGTCGAGTATCCGTATCCACAAGATATGAACTTTAACGTTTTTTTCTTCATGGATCGAATGCTCCTTTCTTTATAAATGCGAAGAGAATGGCTTTACTAGAATATAATCCAAATCATTCTTGGAGTCAATTTTAACCAACGCGGTCTATTGACGTGCCCGTCCCTGGCCCTTGCTGATGGCAAATTTCCATGATACACTCTAATACTGAACCGTTTCGTCTCTATATAGACAGGTTCTACAAAATGAATCATAAACGATTGGTCAGGTGAACAGCCATGTCAGCAGCCCCCTCTTCTTCCCGCCAGCGCATACTGGATGTAGCTTCCGATTTGTTTTATCGTGAAGGGATTCGAGCCATCAGCATGGATACCATCGTAGAGCGGTCCGGTTTGAGTAAAGCGACCCTCTATCGGCATTTTCCCACCAAAGATGAATTAATCGCTGCCTATCTTGAGGCGCATGATCATCACATTTGGGAGCATTTTGACGAGGCTGTCGCTAAGCATGAAGGGTCCTCAAAAGCCCAACTGATCGCGCTAATCGACGCCGTTATTGAATTGTTTAAACCGGAATATTATCGGGGATGCCCCTTTCTCAACGCTTTTGCCGAATTCTCGGACGAAAATCATCCTGCCCACCGGATGGCATTGGAATATAATCGCGCATTACGCATTCGGTTGGCTCATCTTAGCCAGAAGGCGGGTAAGATTGACGAGGACTTGTCAGATCAGCTTTTGCTGGTGATCAATGGAGCCTATTCCTCCGTCCCGGTACTCGGTTTAGACGGATCGGCAGCCCAACTCAAAAAAATTGCGACGCAGATGATAAACCAGTATCTTGATTGACCCCTTTGGGGCCTATAGGAATAACCGCGGTTATTTCCTATAGGCTCCAGAGGTTTTTTTATTTTTTGGCATGATAAAAAATAATCGATTGACACGATACTAAACGGTATAGTATCATTCATTTTATGATACGAGACAGTTTAGTATCATTTAATTTCTCATTACATATTCGTCGAACATAGCACAAGGAGGAAATCCTATGAGTGAAGTATCCGTAATTGGTTTGGGGCCTATGGGAACGGCTCTCGCACAGACGCTGCTGAGAAACGGCAAGCGAGTGACGGTCTGGAACCGGACACTCTCGAAGGCAGAATCGCTCGTTCAGCAAGGCGCGCAACTCGCCACTTCCGCGGCTTCGGCCGTTAGCGCGAGTCCAATCACTATCGTCTGCGTTGCCAACTATGAGACATCAGCCCGCATCCTGGATACAAAAGAGGTCGCCCCTGTCCTTGCCGGCCGCACTCTGGTTCAGCTAAGTACGGGTACCCCGCAGGAAGCGCGAAACAATGAGCTTTGGGCACGGGAGCGAGGTGCCGACTATCTGGACGGAGCGATTCAGGCGTGGCTTAGCCATATTGGGGGAGCGGAGACCATGATCCTCTTTTCGGGTTCACATACCGCGTTCCAAACAAGCGAACCGCTTCTCAAGATCCTTGCCGGAAGCTCGATTTATTTGGGTGAGCCGGTGGGTTCTGCGTCTGCGCAGGCTTTAGCTGTTATCTCCTACCTTTTGGGAACATGGCTTGGTTTTGCTCATGGGGCGCGCATCCTCGAATCGGAAAACCAACGGGTGGACTCCTTCGGTTCCATGATCGCCGCTATTGCACCGTTACTTGGGGAAGAAGCCAAGCATCAGGGGAAGGTCATCCAGACAGGGCATTTCGGAAACCCCGAAAGCTCCCTCAAAACCTCTGCGGATAGTGTGGAGCGGCTCGTCCAGCAAGCACAGGAAGCCGGGATCCATGCTGAATTTCCTGCACACGCTTTACCGCTCTTTGCGAAAGCTCTCGAGGCCGGTTATGGAAATGAGGAAGTTTCCGCGATTATCAAGGTGCTTCGTAGCAGTTCGGCTGCTAAACAGAGCCATGCATGAAAAGTTTTCTTCATGGATCGAATGCGCCGGATATCAATAGGGGTCCGGGATTCCCCGGCCCCCGTTAACTTTTTTCAACCAGCCCGTTTTATTTTGTTTGGCCTGTAGTATTTTCGTTACCTCCAGCATTCTCGCCAACCTTGTTCCCCAGCGCCGCTCCAGCTATACCGCCTACAACGGTTCCAATGGGTCCCAAAGCGGAACCTACGACGGCGCCTACCGCACCTCCACCAACAGTACCTACAGCTTCTCCTGTGTCGGTGTCAGCCGCGTTAGTTGTATTAACTTCAGAAGCGTCATCGCGTTTACGTTCATTGTTATTAGCCATTCATTCTCACCTCCTTGCTTCATCCCTCAAGATATTTTGCCCTAGCCCATTAGAATGAATTCTTTAGCAGCAAAAAATCCACAATCTTCCTCATATTTCTTGAGGTGTCTCCGAGATTCTCATGTCTCCCAGGATCCATGGACTTCAGCAAATCATGATCTATTCACCGACCATTGGACCTATATATTTCCAACATATGAAAGCTAGCAGTTTAGCTGCCGAATCATGCTTCGCGTATAACCTCCGATTGCTTTCGCCAAACTTTCAGACAGCTTGAAGTTGATTGCGGCAAGTAACGCTCCCACAGCCATGATAAAGAGGGACTTCCCAAAAGTATCTACCTGCATAAAAATGACATTCATATCGATGTATCGATATAATAGGGGTGCCAACAGGAATGCAAGAGGTGCTACATAGAGCAAGACTGCGCTGACGAGACTAACGAGTCCGATTACGAACTTCCTCATTAACCAGAAGACGGCGGACCAGTTGCGGCGATCCGTAAGCTCTAATTTGGCTTGAGCCCAGACCGATGCATCCGTTATTACTTTTTTGTCGTACGGGTCCGTCGTAATATCGGTATAAATTTTCGTCTGCGTTCGCTCGAATTGGATGAAGGCTGCAGTCGTTCGCAATACGCGTGTAACTAGCGGAATGCCGACGACCATAAAAGAAAGACTTAAACTGAACGACAGAGCCACGAGGTAAAAACAAAAGTAAAACATACCTGTAACGAGAAAAAATAACCATTCT
Organism: Paenibacillus tyrphae; assembly: GCF_024158745.1. GTDB lineage: Bacteria > Bacillota > Bacilli > Paenibacillales > NBRC-103111 > Paenibacillus_G > Paenibacillus_G tyrfis_A. Next base: position 97,271 of record NZ_JAMZAW010000025.1, read on the forward strand.
GGATGAATCCTGATTTCATAAGGGCTCATCGCTCCTCTCCGTGTAATATCCGTACGTACCGCTTCTTCCGTCAGCCGCACCAGTGTAAAAACGTCATATGACATTTTCGGATTGTCGTCATGTCTTACTTGATATGGGACGGGCTTGTTTTGCGAATGTGGAAAACAATATCGAACTGCTCCAGCAGGGACGTATCGAAGTATACCGGCGCCTTCGGAATGAGTTGTCCCCCCAGGCTCAGCAACGGCCGCTTTTCTCTAACCCATTGATCCGCCTGTCCCTCAAGATGGCGATTATCCAACAAAAACATATCATGTGGGACCTTTCCAAGCGTATAATTGAAACTGTTCGCATCCTGCGGAATCGTTTCCGTCGACAGCTTGCCTCCGCTGGAATAAGTGTAACTGCTGTATAAGGTAAATTCCCCTTCCGCGGTGGTGCTGCCCACGACGACATATTGGTCGCCTAAGCGATCTTTTAAAAACTGTCCGGAGCCATTCGGGTATAAACTCGGATCGATAACACCTTTGGCTACATGGATATTGTGTGCCCATACCATCGTTTTACCGCCCAATGCCTCTTGGGCCCATATGATATGATCGGCCAAATATTGTTCGTGCAGCTTCAACATGCTTGGATAGTCAGCGGGAATCATCATGGTTGTGAAGTTCTCTATCGCCTTCGCCGTTGCTTTCACCCAGATAAGCTCGGATGAATCCGCCTCGACTTTGGCCTGTTTGGTCCTGTCATTGAGCAATTGAACAACTTTCTCCGCGTTCACCTTGAATCTTTCTTTCTCTCCGGGAGTCAACTTCGTATAGGTCTCCAGATTTCCAGTCGCAGCCGGCAGTTCTTTATACCTTTCTTTCACTTCGTCCAACATATCAGGATGATGCTGCTTAACATAACCGATCACTTTATTGTAGACACTTTGATCCAGTGCCTTTAAGTCGGGCCCGATAAATTGGATTTTCTTTTTGTTTGATGGATTGGCGTTATACTCCTTCATCCACTCGACCATGGCTATAATTTCATCGGCCGGATACAACAGCTTCAAAAACTCTCTAGGATTTCCTTTTCCCGTTTGGATGTATTCGTTCAGCTTTAAACCATCCCCCCAATCCTGTTCCATGGCGAAATTCGTAAAGCCCATCTCAGTAACCAAATACTTCACAAGGCGAAATTTCATCGTAAAAATTTCGGAGCTTCCGTGCGTATTTTCCCCCAATCCTACGTACTGGGCATTCCCAATCATGTTTTTAAGCGGCTTCAGATCATCGAAGGGTTCCGCCGGGTCTATCGTCTTTAACGGCTTCGCCTGGGATTCGATGGATTGAACGATTTGATTCTGGATCGGTTGAGCCGAATTGACGACATCTATCGATCGGGCTCCCTTTTCCGCTCCGCATCCTGCAGCCACTAAGGCTGCGCTAACCAAGGCAATCATTCCACCGTACATCTTTTTCGTATTCATCTTCATCATCCACTCCTCATTCGATTTATTTGGGAAAGCAAGATTGATTCGCAAACCGGCACAATGCGTCAATCGCTTTATCCGATTTTCACTCGTGGACGATCACTTTTCCTAGTTACGAACTATCATGAAATGGTCTGACAAGTATCACGAGAAAATGTTATTTTTCCGTACTATCGAAGATGACAGCCCTTGAATGATAATGACCTTGTCGAATCGACCGGAGACCAAGTTACCCGCTGGCATAGCAGGAATTCGATTCGATACAATAACTCATGGGAAGGAAGAATTACAATGACATCGCCTGCAGAAGCATTCGGTACCGAGGGGCAAATCCAACGTGCCAGAACAGGACTTCGACTCTTTCTAAGCATCTTGCTCGTCACTTCTACGATCTTGAATACCGTAGTAATCATCACGAAAAGCATCCCGCTTATTGCGGTGTGCATGTTGACGCCCGCCCTGTCTTCCATTCTAGCCCGGATCCTGCTGCGGGAAGGGTTTAAAGACGTATCATTTCGTCTTGACAGTACACCAATATGGAAAGGCATTGGATTCGCTTTGCTGATCCCTATGATCATCTGTGCGATTACCTACTCCATCGCCTGGTTCAGCGGAATCGCATCATTTCAACTTCCTGTAGGCGGCATCTTCGAAAAGTTCTACCACGCACTTGGTTTGCAGGATCTGCCGACACCGCTAAATTTCGTTTTTATGGTCGTTGTCGCCGGAATTATGGGAAGCTTGATCAACTTGATTCCGGTTATGGGGGAAGAAGTAGGCTGGCGGGGTTATATGCTGACTCGATTGGTCCATGCCAAAGTGAAGTATCCGATTTTAGTCAGTGGATTAATCTGGGCAACCTGGCACGTTCCTATCGTGATTGCCGGTTTATACGTGGCAGGAACATCCGTCTTTCTCTCCGTACTTGGTATCTACCTATGTATCGTCCCGTTTAGTTATATTACCGCCCATCTGCGATTAATTACCGGCAGCATCTGGCCTTCGGTCATCATCCATGCCGCATGGAACTCCATTATTCAAGGGCCTTTCACGCGTGCAAGTACAGGAAATCACTCTGAGATTTGGATCGGAGAATCCGGTCTGATTACCGCTCTGATTATCTTTATTGTTGCAATCATTGTGTCCCGAACAACAATGCGCGGCACAAGCCTTGAACGCAGTTAACAAGTTTGTTTCGTAAATCTACCCTAGAGTACGGAAAATGATTGTTGCCATTAGAGTAAAGATTGGTTATAATTTCTAGAAATTATTCGATGATGAAGAGAGTAGTTATAGTCGGGTGTGCTTCAGCGAGTCGGGAAAGGTGAAAGCCCGATGCCACTTTATAACGAAACCCGCTTCGGAGAGATGCGCTTGAAAGTAATAAGTAGAGTGCATCGGGGAATTTACCCCGTTATCAAAAGAGAGAACCGTTAACGGTCAAATTAGAGTGGTACCACGGGAAACGATCTCGTCTCTTATAGAGGCGGTTTTTTTGTTTTATACATGACAAGGGGGGATGTTGCGGGTGAATAACGTGGCCCATTATTATGAAATGATTGACGAAGCTTCAAGATTCTCAAGAAACTCAAGAAAAATCGAGTTCTTGACAACCAACATTGTCTTGGAAACGATTCTGCCTCCTCATGCAAAAATTTTAGATGTTGGCGCTGGCACGGGTGTTTATTCTTTTCACTACGCGGAGCAACAACACGAGGTTGTAGCTGTTGACATCACGCCGAAGCATATTGAAGCGATAAAAGAAAAATGCCAACAACGCGGCTTGAATATGGAAGCGCATGTTGAGAACGCCGTCGATTTAAGCAGATTCGATTCCGAGACATTCGATGTTGTGATGTGTTTCGGCCCCATGTACCATTTAACCAATGCTGCTGATCGAGACCGCTGCATAAGAGAATGCTTACGGATTTTGAAAAAAGGCGGGCTCCTGGCTATTGCATATATCAACAAGTACTCCGTCATACCGATGTTGGCGACGAGAGACCAACGATTTATTCGAGATAGCGTGGTTAATAAGGTCATTAACGAAGGCGTCATCGTCGAAGGAGATGAAGACTGCTTTTGGACGGATGCCTTTTTTACATGTCCAGAGGAAATTGAAGCGCTTTTAGGTCGGTTTGAAGTCACGGCCGTTGATCATGTCGGCACGGATGGGATAAGTCACACCATTCAAGATTATGTTGACGGTCTTGGAGAGAAAGAGTTTGAATCGTGGATGGATTATCACATCCAAACGTGCAGGGAGAGAAGCATTTTAGGAATCAGCACTCATGGTTTATACATCTGTAAAAAAGATTAATGCGGCACGTAACTGAAATCATAAATGCATAAGGAAAACAGGTGTCATCTCAAAAAAGAGAAAAAACGCGTTAACAACGGATATGACGTGGAGTATTAAAAAAGCTGTCCTAGAAAGTAGACTCTCTACTTTCCGGACAGCTTTTTTCAATTGCAGTTACAGCCCCTTGTTTCGGAAAACATACATGCTGGCGGGTGAATCTCCGTACGATACGATCTACACGCTGCAGCACGATATGAACTGTTAAGTGAAAATAAAGTTATAGACTGGGATCATTGATCTTACGCGCTTTTTGAATTGAATAATCGTCAGCTTTTGAAAAATAAGTTTTAGACCGATTGTTAAAATGAGACAGCGGCAGGCCAAGACTGAAAAATAAAGTCTTAGACTGCCGCTAGTATCATTAAACTAACGTTTTCCGTTAGCGGAATGACCTGTCTGTAAACTATGGTACGGTTCACCGCGCTGTCTGAAACGGCAAGTTTTGACATCTAAGCCCTCTTATTCTATATTACTATTGACATAATCATTTTTTATAAGAAATTGGGAGGCTGGTAATGAAAACTACACATTCGGCACCAAAACATAAGGTTATCATTCTGGTAACAGGGATGTCAGGTACAGGGAAAACATCGGCTCTGAACGAACTGGCTCGCAGAGGCCATCGAGTTGTCGACACGGATTACGATGGGTGGAGCGAGTATGTGGATGGTTCCGGGTGGTTATGGCGCGAGGATCGCATCGAGAAGTTGCTCGCGGAACACGTTGAAAGCGCTTTATTCATATCTGGCACTGTATCCAACCAAGTGAATTTTTACCCGAATTTCGATGCAATCGTGCTGCTGAGCGCCCCTCTGGAAGTCATCCTCGATCGTGTGGCTTCCCGTAGGACAAACGCTTACGGTAAAACATCCGAAGAGCGTGAAGAGATTATCCACTATGTCAAAACCGTTGAGCCTTTATTACGTTCCGGAGCTACATATGAAATTGATACCCGGAAACCCCTTGATCAAGTTGCAACAGAGCTGGAGATGATTGCCAACGGACAGGCTCTCTAATGCAAAAATCTTGCCGTTACTTGTGGTACGGTTCTCCGTACTGTCTGTAACGGCAAGTTTTAAGGCCATCTTTTGCGGGTTGGCCCTTTCTTTGATCTCACTTTGTTCAACTATCGTACCCCGTTAGCTCAATAGTCTGTGTTAGCCGAAGGAAGTTCTGGAAGCAGCCATTGCATTTAAGGCGTTCTCAAAATAGCTATATACTTCATCTGCAATTCCCAGAAACTCTTCAACAAGTACATTACTATCCAAGTAACAAGCATACAGATAATCAACTAAAGCGGAGTCAATCTCACAATAGTTTAATATGGCATTCTTCATCTTAATAATGTCATCTTGCCATACACCTGTATCTTCTAAAACCAAAGAGTATAATGCACGAATTAATCTCTTAGAGTAACCTTTAATATATCTAGTTTTCATTGTGTTATCACTAGCATTAGAAAGTAAACTATGTATACGATCTACTTCCTCCTTGGTCTCTGTATTTAAGTCTAAAATGAACTCTGGAGAAATAATTATCGGTGGTACTTTTTCACCAACGTCATGACCATATATGCAAACACAAATTATCTTTACCCAAAAACCCCACTCATTTGGTTTACTTAATACATCGTCAATCGAGCAAATTATCGTATCAATCTTAGTTACTACTGGATATTCTTCCAAAAGCCTGTCTTTAATATTTGACAATCTTTCGTAATCATTATCTTTGGGATTTACACATACAATAGTAAAGTCTGCATCTGACTTAAAAGGTTTAGCAGTTCCTTTTGGAATCGAGCCACACATATAAATGCTATGAATCTTACCTTTAAATTCGGTAAGTATATTATCTATATACTTATCAACAAAATCCTTATATTCACTTTGTATTACAATTCTATTTATAACTTTTTCTAATATCATATAGACTCCTCCTAAACTAAGAACTTCTTTCGGCTAACGTCTTTTTTGCGAACTTCGTAAATTCGTCATGACTTAAGTTATTCGCGAAATCATTCAACTATCCTCCCGTTAGCTCAAGGGAACGCCAACAATGTTTTCAAAGATACAACAGAATGTAAATCTCCAAATACACCCTTATATTCAGGAAATACCTGATCTAAAACAGCTTGGAATTGCAGCTTAACTCCATATGGATGTTATAAAAAAGACATTCAAAACACCTCCGAAAATTGGTAAGGTACATTCAAGGGAATATTTAGGGGGATAAGTATGCAAAGAAACTCCGAAAAAGAAGCTCGTTCATTTGCTGTTGAGGGATTTTAATTTGCATTTCATCCAAAAGCTATCTATACAAAGTCAAAAGGTTGTATCATGCTTATATAGAGTTTTAGAATAAAGGTATTGGAAATGAGAGGTGTATCATTTTTGTATAGAGTGGCTATTTGCGATGATGAGGAAAAACAAAGTGAGCTTGTTAAAAGCATCCTAATTACTTTATCCATAAAAACAAATATAGAATTTGAAATCGAATTATTCGGATCGGGAGAGCAGTTGGTATCCTATTATGAGCGCAATGAAACTCCATTCCATATTTTAATTTTGGATATTGAAATGGGGGGGGTAAACGGGATTCAAACAGCCCGGAAAATAAGAGGGTTAAATAATCTGGATGAACAAATTATTTTTCTGACAAGCTACCCTGAATATATGGTGGAAAGTTTTGATGTCATGACATTCCAGTATTTGATAAAACCTATTGCCTCATCGATCATGGAGGAGAAAATCCTCAAGGTATGCCAATATTTTCAAGCGCTTGATAAAAAGTTTATGGTTATCAAGTCATCCTATGAAGAAGTCATTATAAAATATGATGACCTCATTAGTATTGAAGCTGCCAAAAGCTTAACTATAAAAAGAAAACTACATTTTACGACCACTAATCAAACCTATGAAAGTAAAGGCATCATTTCAGATTATGCTTTGGCCCTAAAAGACTGTAACTTCTTACAAATCCATCGTTCCATTATTATTAATCTGCTTCATGTGAAGAAATTTGCTAGCGGAGTAGTTCTCATGTCCAATGGGTTGGAATTACCTATAGGCCGTTCTAAAATTAAAGAGGTTAAAGATACTTACACCAAATTTATGATTATGAAGGTCGATTGATATGATTCAAAATAATTTTCTTATTGTCTTCAGTATTATACTTGTGATGGGCGTGCAAAATAATTTTTTCTTCAACTCGGTTTTTGATAAATCAGCGAAAAAACAAAACCGATTCATTTACTTCCTTATCTTTGGGTTGCTTGATTACCTCTATCTGGTTATTCCCATCTCTCCTATTTTAACTTTGATTCTACAATTGCTCATGATATTTAGTTTTGCACAATCTTATCAAGTAGAAATTAAAGAAAAGATCATTTTTTCTATGTTTTACGGTGTTTTAATATCTCTCGTTAATTTTATATCCCTTTATTTTTTTTATACCCTATATTCAGTTGAGTTTAGCTTTGACCCTGTAAATGAACATGATCAAATAGCCTACACGAAAGCTATTTTACTCAGTTGCATGATCATGTTTGCTATCATTCAGATCATACGACTACTTGCAAAACGTAGAAGTTACTCTTTGCATTATCGTTACTACATATTTTTTTCGGTTATTCCTATCGTAAGTATATACCAACTGAATATTCTAACTTATAAGGACGCCTATTCTTTCATATCCGTCATTGTATTACTATTTTTAAACGTTATGATTTTCTATATTTTTGATACGATCATTGATAAATTTCAATTCATGCATGAAAATACTCAGTTGCAACATCAGATGGACTATCAGGATGCGAATTACGAAAAAGTCGTTCACAGCTTCAAATCCATTAAAAGAATCATTCATGATACGAATCAGCAGTTTTTGTATATTGAAGAGTGTATTAAGCGAAATGAGTTAACAACTGCACTGGAACATATTAAGACGACATTAAATAAAGTCGAAGGAGCCTATCAACGGGTTAATACTGGGAATCTCGTTATAGATGCTCTTGTCACTAATACGCTTAGTATTGGACAAGCCAATGGCATAAGAATAGATACAAAGATTAACTTATGTTCACAAGTAGTCCATATTGACCGTTATGACTTATGTGTTGTCATTGGAAATATGCTAGATAATGCAATAGAGGCTTCTAAAAAGTTAAAAATCGCAGAAGATAGGTACATTCTTATAAAAATACATTCTACCGAGTCTACCCTTCTCATTCACATCATGAATCATATGGAGAATGAAGTTGCTTACTTGCACAGCCAAAAATCAAACCCGGAATTTCATGGTATTGGATTAACGAACATAGCTAGAATCTGCGACAAGTACGGTGGTCATATGACCATTGAAACAAAACATAAAGTATTTCATAATATGGTCCTACTGCCATTTTAAACGAACAATCCTTAGGCAACATGTTGTTTAGGGATTGTTTTTTGCGTTTCAGGGCGCTTTTCATTCTAACAGCGTTCTTCCTTGTATGATGAATTCAGTAAGTCACATCTAGAAGGAATACGAGGGGGAATTAATAATGAAGAAGATGATTTCTACAGTAATGACCGCTATGCTTATTGCAATACCGGTCACCCCTGCTTTTGCTTTAACGAATAATGATACAGTAAAAGAAAAGGCACAGGAGCTCGCCTCGAAGTTGTTGTCCGATTATGGTGTTAGTGGAATACAGTATGCGATCCGCTTGTTAGGATAGAATGGCGTTGGTAAAACAACAATTATGCAGATGATTACAAACATATAATATGAATAGAGAAGAGGAATGTCTTATGAAAGTACGTAGTCAAATTACATTTGCAAGTCTAGCCCTTTTAATAACTGGAACTTCCCTGCTGTACACATCGCCAACCTCAATTGTAAAAGCAGAGCCCACTCAAAATGAATCTGGATCTTTACAAACAAGCACTCTACTAGATCATAATTCCGTCAAGCAAGCTATGCGGGATACATTGCAGTTTGGATTCCCGGGGATACTTGCTAAAACTTCTGATGGTGGAAAAAAGTGGGGTTATGCCACTGGGGTAGCGAATCTGAGCACCAAGAAACCAATGGAAACAGATTATCGCTTTCGCATTGGTAGCGTGACGAAGACGTTCACCGCAACGGTTGTACTTCAATTAGCTGGAGAGAACCGCTTGAATCTAGACGACTCCATCGAAAAATGGCTGCCTGGTGTCATTCAAGGAAACGGATATAATGGTAATCAGATTACCATCCGGCAGATATTGAACCATACAAGTGGTATCGCTGAATACTCAAGATCCAAAGACGTTGATTTCATGGATACAAAAAAATCGTATACGGCTGAAGAAATAGTGAAGTTAGGGATTTCTCTGCCCCCAGACTTTGTTCCAGGAAAGGGCTGGTCTTATTCAAATACAGGATACGTATTATTGGGTATTCTTATTGAAAAAGTAACCGGAAACAGCTACTCGGAAGAAATTGAAAATCGGATTATTGAACCGCTTGAATTGTTGGATACATTCCTACCTGGAAATTCAAGCGTTATTCCAGGCACCAAGCATGCCCGGGGATATTCCCAACCAGACGAAGCAAGTGAGATAAAAGACGTAACTTATTATAATCCAAGTGCAGGTAGCTCGGCTGGAGATATGATTTCTGATGCTGACGACTTAAATAAATTCTTCTCTTACTTGCTCGGTGGAAAATTATTGAAGGAAGAGCAACTAAAACAAATGCTTACTACAGTTCCTGTAGGAAGAAAAGGAATCGAAGGATATGGTCTTGGAATCTCTGAAATTAAGCTTCCAAATGGTGTCTCGATATGGGGGCACACAGGTGGCATTCTAGGGTTTTCTACGATTGCTGGAGGTACACTTGGAGGCAATCATACGTTGGTCGTTAGTTTGAACAGTTTGGGTAGAGATAACAGTCCTAATCCTTTTAAAAATATTTTACTTGCGGAATTTAACAAGTAGGAAAAACGAAAAAAGCGGAAAAATTTCATCATAGTTTTTATAGTTAAAAATATATCTTTCTGGTCCAAAAGCCCCAACTTACTTCGGGGCTTTTGGAATTATGGCGGCAATCCAACGCTATTAAGTTAATAAAACAAAATCCTCCTTAAAATGAATAAATACGCTACTCTTTCTGCAGAAGACCATATTATGGGTATGAAATCATAAGTAAGTTAGAGCATTATCCTATCGTTGGTGTAAAAGAAAATACTATGTATCCTCTGCTTAGAAGATTATTGAAAGAAGAATATGTTTCTTAATCTTAGCAAGAAAGTACAGAGGCTTTGCCACCGAGAAAATATTATTCCATAACAAAAAAAAGAAACGAATACCTAAACGCTATGTCTTTAGAATGGGATAATTTATTAATTGCTATAGCAGAAATTAAAGGAGTATAAAATTATGGATAACTATCTTGAAAAAATTGAAAAGTATTTAAAAGCTTTGTCCTCTTCCGAGCGTATTGACATTGTAAAAGAAATCAAAAGTGCAATGCTTGAGTTGCAAAATACTGGTCTTACTACTGAGCAAATCATCGAAAGGTTAGGAAACCCAAAAGAATTAGCGAAAGCATACTTAGGTGATGCCATTTCAAAGAACAGTAAATTTAGTTGGCGTAAATTCGCCGCTGTATTTGCTTTTTGTAGCAGCTTTGCAGGCGCCATCGGTATGTTTGTTTTGCCGATTATCAGTACTCTTTCCATTGCTTTAATGATAAGTGGAGTTATTACACCAATAGGCGGAATTATTAAATTTGCCGGGTATCTTATGGGATATGATATTACCGGAATCACAATCGAAATTGGAGCATTTACACCAAGCCCAATGCAGTTCTTACTAACTTCTATTGTGATTGGTGTGTTGATGTTTTTGTTGGGGAAAGTGTTATGGAGACTTACAATTAAATATATACACGCAATTAGTCAGAAAAAGAAAACTCTCTGAATGTGAGCGCTAGCGTGGATCGAAACCACATCGTCATCCCTGAAATGCAAATTTTTATTATAATTTTTTTATATGGCTCGGACAGCTATCAAAGTGTTCAAGCCTTTTTATGTTCCCGAAGATTCAAAATTTGTTACGTAAACATGGAGAGGCACTTGCTACTGGAGCCTTGGGGGGAGAGGAGTAGGATCAATTTTACATGTTACTGTGTCCTCGATCAACTCCATGTACTGTACATGGATCTTTACCCCCGAGTTTCAAAAACATCATGAGGTGGTACTTCCCCTTATTGATGGCTCAATCACCGATTCTATGAACATATGTGATCACCTTGTCGGGCTTAACGCACTATATTTTCCGTTTCGTGAGGTGACCCCATTTACGACATTGAAAGGAATAATTGATTAGCTACCATTTTTAAAGGTAATGCCTGCAAAAAATACTTTAGAAGTTGAAAAATTAGCCTTCTCATCTGTAATTAGGTAGTTTTCAATTTATCCGCTTTCCAAGTCTTTATTGCGTGTAATAGTGCAAAGGATCAGGTCGCTGCTGCGGTCTGATCCTTTTTTGCTTGACCTTGGTCAAGGGAATGAACTAGACGGAAGACTGTGTGGGGAAATAATCCATCATGTTACACTGAGAGGGTACTTCCAGCCTATACTAATTTCATTGATGGAGGATTTTCTAATGCGTAAAAAAGGAGTTTCAAAAGTGCTCGCTGTAACGCTAAGCACGTCTCTAGCTGTGACTTACTTGATTGCTTTGGTCGGAGGGTATAGTGTCAGTGCGGAACAGCTCCCTCTTAAGGGGCAAACAATCACAGCGATTCAGCCTGCAGCTGTTCCTGCTGCTCCAAGCGGTCCGGTTGACCCCAAAGAAGTGGAGGCTTTCGCGGACAATTACTTTGGGGAAAGCCTGGAGAAGTTCAATGTCCCGGGTGCCATGTTCGTCGTCGTTCAGGATGGACAAGTGGTTTTATCCAAAGGATACGGGTATGCAAACAAAGAAAGCAAAACCCCTGTTGATTCCAATACCGTTTTTCGCATCGGTTCCATTTCTAAGACGCTAACAGCTGCGGCTGTGTTGCAGCTTGCTGACCAAGGGAAGATCAAGCTGGATCAGGACATCCAATCTTATCTCGGAGGTATCAGAATACCCAATTCGACAGGTAAACCGCTAACTATGGAAAATATGCTGACCCACATGACTGGGTTCGATTTCCCATATGAAAAAGACGATGACGCCTCGCCCGATCTTCTCAATCAAGAGAATTCTCTTCGAGATTTCTTAATGGATCGAATGCCAACCATCGTCCGTACGCCGGGGGAAGCCTATCAGTATGACGATTATGCTTTTGCTTTGGCGGGATATGCCGTGGAACAAGTTACCGGGCTCCCTTTTCATGAATACATGGATAAAAACATCTTTCAGCCGCTCGGCATGAATTCTTCCCATAATCTTGTAACCCCAGAGCTTAAAGCACGAATGGCTGCAGCTTACGATCCGGAAGGCACGCCATATCCGGAGTATGGCCTTTATCCTACGGACATGCCTCAGGGTGGAATGTTGTCCACCGGAAGCGATATGGCTAAATTCATGACCATGCTTCTGCAAAAAGGAAAGGCCGGAGATCGGCAAATGTTAAGTGAACAAAGTGTTCAACGAATGAGCAAGTTTTCCGTTTTCGCTCATCCGGCCATACCTATTACAAGCTATGGATTTGAAAGCATTTTCAATGAATTGTCGAATGGTCAGTATGTCGTCAGCAAAGGTGGGAACATCCCCGGACATGCCTCATTTACATGGCTACTGCCTGAGCGAAAAACAGGAATGTTCGTCATTTATAATAATGATTCCGAATTGCGCTCGGATTTGTATGCTGCCTTTATGGACCATTATTATCCAAAGAGCACCGAGACGCCTGAATCGGTATCACCTCTGACAGAACTGCAAGCTGCGCGTTACGTCGGATTATACAAAGACCTGCATACCCCGTCATTTGTGACTAGAATTACGTACAATAACGGACAACTTGTAGCGGAAGACAGATACAAATTGGGGAATGGCAAGACTACTTTGAAAAAGATAGATCCCTTGTTGTTTATTGATGACCACGGGAAGAAAATAGCATTTCTTGAACAAAAGGATGGCGGTATTGCTAATATGTACAGACCTGCCAAGTCACCGATAGCCTATTCGCCCAAAATACAGGAAAAAGCGCTGTTTTCCGATGTCTCGAAAGAAACCCCCTACCAACCGTCTATTGAAAAGCTCCATTCGCTGGATATCATCAATGGAAGAGATGGGCGCAGCTTTGACCCCAAGGCGCCTATGACCCGTGCGGAATTCATCACAATGTTGCTGCATGCTGTCGGCTATCCGCCCTCCAAATCGAAATCCGGTTATACGGATATCGAACACCATTTTGCGGTCAAAGAGATACAGGCAGCGGTCGAGCAGCATTGGTTGGGGGAGGAGCCCGAAGGCCGATTTGAACCGGATCGCACGATAACTCGGGAAGAAATGGCCGTTATCTTAACGCGCATTCCTCTCCCTTGGCCGCTTGGCGATGAGGTGCGATTGGCAGGGCAAACTGATGAATCGGCTATCAATGCAGTAAGCAAGCTTGTTGCTGCTGGAGTTACGGATCCAGTCACAATAACCAATACTGACGGTTCAGTCGATTTCCGCTCCAAAGCACCTTTGCTTCGCCAAGAAGCCTCCTATTTCATTGACAAGATTCTATTTGTTCCTTAATCACTTATCGGCCGTTAAGATGACCATCACACAACAACTTCAAAACTTTATTTGTCTTCTATTTTTCATGAAAAGCCAGCTATCTCTTATGTTTGCTGGCTTCTTGCACTTCAAAACTTTAATGTCTCCCAACAGACGCTGTTGGAGGACATTAAAGTTTTGAAGTAGACATTAAAGTATTGAAGTAAACATTAAAGTATTGAAGTAGACAATAAAGTCTTGAAGTAACAAATTAAGTTTTGATGTCCAAAGAAAATAAAGTATTAGACTGGAGTTGTTGATTTTACGCGGTTTTCGATTTGGAAAATCGTCAGCTTTTGAAAAATAAGTTTTAGACTGAATTTGATGAGGCAAACTTCCTGAAATAGTTTGTCTCTAACACAGAGTCAACAGCTTGCAGAAAGTTGAAGCATAATCCCTTCAGTGAACCGTCGTGAGGACAGTTGAGTTTAAGCCAAACAAGCTGTTTACGTATAAATGGCTGCCCTTGATACGTCGAGTGGTGGATAACCTGCGGGTAAAGTAGCAACGAGCTTTCGATAGCAGTGGTTTTTCCTTGTCCACTGACACCGAGAATTGCAAACCCGGATGCAGTCGACCGAATACCCGCCAGATTGATGCCCTCATCATTCACTCCGGACTCAAGGATATTCTGAAAACCAATATGGAACTGTTTAACTGATTCCCGTGTCAATGGATTTCTCGCTTTGTACGCGTGTCGCATTAGTCGCGAGAGCCGTTGTTCTACAAGCAGATGGGTAGGTAAAGGTTCGACGTAATCCGCAATCTGTTGTATTAAATGGAGCCTTGTTTGTTTACCTAGCTTGCGTTGCTCCTCATTATGACCCGGAAACCTAGCAGTTTTAGCTCCCACATACTCTTCTTCGAAAATCGGTGGTAAGGACTCGATGAAGGGGTTATTTTTGTATCCAGTGATTTCTTGCGGCAAATATTCAGCATTAACCTGACGACCAATAAGACTCGGGGTATAGTGATACATTGCCTCTAGATTAGCTTTTCGATCCATCTTAACCTTCCTTTCTAATCCTTGATAATAATCCGAGCTTTGACCCTGGAGAGAAAGAAGTCTCGTTGTCACCATCGTCTTCTCTCATGACTACTTCATGATTACTTGTGCTTTTAGCCTTGTTTAACTCAAAGCTCTGTAACTTGCGTAGCTTATCTCGTTCTTCCTTTCGATTGGTTCGGATATCTGCCTTACGTTCAGTTTTTGTCAGTGAAGGATCCCTCTCAGCCTTCACTCGTTCCTCCGCCTCCTTTTTGATTTTTTCCAATCGGGTGCTTAGATCTACATCCTGTTGGTTCTTCGTGGATTGATATAGACTCTTTTGAAGCTTTTCCTCGAATCGCTTCATTTCCACTTCTTCTAGGGTCAAATCTTGAAACCGAGACGATTTCTCCAATAGATAACACTTCATAAACTCTTTCCCGTCACGCAATTTAATATAAATATGGTTCATATTTCGTCTGTCAAATGCTATGACAGTTTTAGCTGAACTTCCTTGCACGAACCACCCTTGTTCCACCAATTCATCACACCAGTAATACATGCCTTCGAACTGGACTCCTTCACTGCTTACTGTTGCCTTGGCCTCCTCAAGCACGTTTAGGCGCACAATATCTGGATGTACTTCATGCAAAAAGTGATCACGTTGCATTCCCCAATTCCATAATTCCCTCGGAATAGGCTTTACATTGTCTTTGGACAATGCTTTATCCAAAGGGTAATGTTCCATGTAATGATAATTATTTCGATGCAGAATCATCTCAATAACCATCTTGGTGAAATCTTTTATGGTTAGTTTTGCGTCCAGAACATAGTCAGGGCCTCCACGCTTTCGATATTCTTTCTTTACTGCACCCGGCATCCAAGGTTGAAGCGTTAGATTTAATGTGCGAAACTGCTGCTCAACAATACCCTTTAGGTCAGCCCGATAGGGAGGAGCATTTTTTAATTTAATACCTAACGCTTTCCCCAAAGAGTCTGCCTTTTTGCTCTCCATTTCTCCCCGGTCAGCATAAAAGTGTTGAGGCATATGACGACAAGGCCATTCGTCCTCTGTGATTTCAATCCCATATTCCGCACAAAACTCAACTTTATTCACTGCGGTATTCTCAATGGCCATCGTTACGCCTAACCAAGAAGGTCCCTCAAAACCGATATATAGGCCAACAATCATGTGCGTCCATACATCCACCACAATATAGACCACTGGTCTTCCGATAATCTGATCGACATTATCTGAGCTAATTAGGTAAACATCAGCAACCGTAGCATCGATCTCAAAGATCTGGCCAGGGCCTGTAGCCCGTCTTGTTTCTGAACCTAACAATGGTCTGAAATCACGATCAAAAGTAACTTTCCCCTCACGTGCCACCAGTCTTTTTCGTCTTATATATCTCGTCCTAATGTGATACCTAAGCTGGGCGATACTTGGAACTTGATGATCAGGCAGGATGATTGGGATTTCTACTCCCCGAACAATTTTTGTTTCGACTTCAAAGCGTTTTTTCAGCATCTCAACGTATGTAAATTTGACCGAATCTCGTCTATTGACCTTCAAGTAGACATCGCGTATAAAATCATCAAAAATTCTTCTGGTTTCCTCATCAACTAGCACCCCCGACAGTTCGGGATCAACTATGACAGTTAGCCGTGACCGCCCCATTTTTTGTTTGGGGTTTTTAGGCTTTCCTGGACCACCACACTTCCGAAAACGAGGGAGCAAGGCATTTTCTTTTTTGCCCCCCATCCAGTAATAGCGAAGGTATTTATAAATAAACTTCTTGCCTTTACCAGTCCGCTCACATAGATCCTTGATGATCCGATACCGTTCTTTTGAATCATATATGTTAGGCTCGATTTCTACGATCTCTTTAATGCATGCCCAGGCATGGTCTCTAATCTTAATTTCATTTTTACTGAGCTTATCCTCAGGAACCATGAACTTCGCATAGGGATCGTACTGCAGCTTATTAAGCTGCCCGGAATCCAACTCATTCTGCATATTGGAGAGAGATTTGTATTTGGGAAGAGCACTATCGTTAATAATGGAGATTGTAATAACCGCGTCTATTTCTGTGTTTACCCAAAGCACCCTTTCGCAATCAAGCAGCCTGCCGTTCTCCTCACGCTTCATAACATTGTTAACAAAAATGTTCATACAATACCTCCCGGGTGACAGACTGCGCGGATTTGAAGCGGCTGCAATGTAGGTAGAATTCGCTTTGTCATATCGACGATCCAGAAACGATTAGCAATCAAGTGCCTTACAATTTGTATGCATGTACCCTTGGGCAATCCATGCTTCAAATCCTGTTCCATAGTGACATCCGTTAAGGGGGAATGACTTTGGGAGATTGCTTGACGGAGGGATGGTTCAATATGCTTTATGAGCTCAGGTGTAAGGTGCATATGCCCTTCCATCGATCGTGCCGAGTGAAGCCATTCTACATTGCGAACAAGATCATAATTGATTTGTTTTTCAGTAATCAGCGACCAGTCGATTTCTAGGTCTTTGAAGAACTGCTTTTCGATTTGCAATTTTTCCACTACGCGTTTGCTTAACTTGTTAGACGGCTTAATTGAATGCGCAGAAAAGCTGATATCATCTCCTTTTTTAAGTGTTAGCAACATATCCGTTGTCATCACAATTGGGTATTTCGTTTTTGGATCCACAGGATGTCTTATGCCTAGTTTTTGCGCAATGAATAGTGTCCTCCCCAAAGGCAATAATGGAAACTGCTCACGAATATCAATAACATCCTCTGCCCATTCCATCTGATAGTGATGTGCGAGCTCTAGATGCTCCGAGAGATAGTGATGAAGGCGCTGGCTCTTCCACCCAAGGATTCGTGTTACAACTCCGGTTTGAAGGTACATCATGAATGGTTAGCCATGGTTTATAGGCAGCAAAATGACCTTCCCCTCTTCCCTCACGAATTCGCCTAGCAATCGATAAAGCTGTCGTGCTCGTTCTTCTCTTAGACATATGCCTTCCTCCTTGTTAATTTTTTATTTACACTGATTTAAAATGAGTTAAATACTTATTGACTTGAATGATATACGAATATTCTTTAACTTGTCAACCAGAATAGTTAAATAATTTACTATTTCGACTTTGAATGTTATGATGTAAACAAAGGACGGTGAGCCAGCAGTGTCGTTGATAGGGGAAAAAATCAAAGAACGAAGAACTCTTATGCAGTGGACTCAAGAGATGCTTGCGCAGAAATTGGAGACAACCAAACACGTAATATCCAATTGGGAACGTGGGGTCGCCAATCCCGATCATAAGCAGATTGCCGTATTGGCTAATGTTTTTGAGGTAACGGCAGATTATTTACTTGGACTAACAGAATATCCAGAACCACAATTCCGTGACCCCTTCGGTCAGATTTATTTTCTGCCGGCTATTGATTACTCTTTTATTAAAGGTGCGAGCTGGGACTTAGTGAAACTCTTAAATTCAGGAATTGACCTCTCTGTAAACGGTGAATTGTTACCTGTTGAGGATAAACGACTCTTGTCTGCTTTGGTGGAACAGACTATAAAGAGAATTCAACAGGTCCGCCGGCAAACGAAAGAACTCACAGAGGAGGAGCTTTAGAAATATTCTGACTGGAACAAGCTCTTATAAATTTCACTCTGTACGGATTTGGAGTTGTTCAATCCTTCATTATATACTCGATTAATACCTTTCGAGTAGCAACAGTGAGATGAACTGGATAGCACTTCAGTTCCATTTCAATACGCTCATCGAATTCATTGACTGTAGCTTTTTACAATAGCTTGAACTTCTTCAACGAGTTCCTTCAGTTGGTCCACTCCTTTTCGGATTATTGGCCCGCGGCGTTTTTTTATGCGGCCTGAGAGAACGTTTTGCTTTTAGCTTTTGGATGCTGTTGAAATACTTTTCAAGTTTCACTCCTGACACACTATTGGGTTGAATAATATTGCAAACTAGCAGCATTTTACTATGCGGCTCGATCAACAAAATTTTGTCCAGGTTGCTCTTAGTAGAGATAACTAATACCATCCATTCCCCTGAAGTCCTCGCCTTTTCAAACCACTGATGTCTTATTGCTGTGTCACAAGAATAGTGAAGTCCATTAAAAACGATCCCTCTCATTGTGACCTTACCAATCCCTATCTCGTTCATCGAATCTCTCTCCTTTCGGTTTATAGTATAGTAATTATCCGTTTTCGGATATTTTATACTTAGACTTTTATAAGCAAAAATAAAGTGTTTTCTTAGTGCTTAGACTAAGATAAAGCTCTTTTTAGAGCATTACATGCTACCCGCGTATGTTCTTTAATTAATAATTGGAAAAAGGCATGCAATGAGGAGGACGTGGCCCAAGTGAAGACGCGGGAACGTCCTTTCTATTGAACCGAGGGACGGGCAGTTTAGCTCAATATACTAACAGAGGAAAGATGGGGAAATCCAAGGTTTTTAGAGATAAACAGAGTTATTATTTTCTGAAAATCCTAAATTTAGGCATTGTAATGCGAATGTGTAAATCTATGCAAAATAGCGAACATGCGTTTTTGAGGTTTGTAAAAAAAGATATTATATTTTACGATAGGTAACATTCGAAACCAAGAATTAAGGAGATGTTTAAATGAGCAATATATTATTAAGTTCAAGAAAAAACACTCTTGATAATAATGGGGTTTTAGAACAAAATAAAAAGTTTTGGGATAATACTGCTGACAAATGGTTCGGTGTAACTGCACTCCCGGAACTCGGATGCTTGATACCATCCGAAGAAGATTTACATTTGTTTGGTGATGTGTCTGGTAAAAAAGTTCTTGAAATTGGTTGTGGAAGTGGGCACTCTCTTAAATATCTTGGTGACCATAATGCATCAGAACTTTGGGGACTTGATATGTCAACACAGCAAATTGAAAATGCAACCCGTTATTTAAAAGATTGCGGATATGAAGCACATTTATTCAATAGTCCCATGGAAGTGAATCCAGGTTTACCGATGGGTTATTTTGATATTGTTTATTCAATATATGCAATCGGCTGGACTACCGATTTACAAAAAACATTTAATTTAATCGCATCCTATTTAAAAAAAGGTGGTACTTTTATATTTAGCTGGGATCACCCTGTTATGAGATGTATGGAAATTGAAGAAGATAATCTTGTAGTTAAAAGCTCTTATTACGATGAAAATCTTTTTACGTTTGAAAAATACGGCTTTGATGTTTCACTCAGCAAAAGGAAAATTTCAACGTATATTAACGCTTTATCTAAAGCAGGATTTTTTATTGAGGAAATGATAGAAGAAACTGATAAACAAACCCTTGAAAGTGAGAGTAAAGTTGAACAGAAGTATCATTCTGCTTTCAATGCGAAAATGTTTCCCATGTCCTTCGTTTTTAAAGCAAGAAAACTTTAATCGGTAATTAAGCATAAATTGCGGTTATATAAGCCGCAATCTTTATATTATACGCATCAGTGGCTTTAAAAGGATTGCTTTGGGTTGAAAAAATTGAAGTAAAACTAGCGAGTTAATTTGTAAAAAAGCTCGACGGGTTACGATAGTGCAATAAACGAAAACCAGTCTAACACTTTCTTTTCGTGTTTTGAGTGGTTTTTGTTTATTAATATTGAATAGTCTATAACTTATTTATTAAAGTCAAACGATTTTCACTCGTAAAACTGCATCAAATCAACATCGCTTTATTTTCTTTGTACAGCGGTCATTATAATTACAAGAGTTGAGTTTTATCCGTCGGCAAAGATTGCCGCTTTAAACTAAACGAGAGAACGATAGCTCAATTAACTTCGCAATAAAACAAAAGAAAACCCGGCATTCACGCTGGGTTCGTTGTTGCATAAGTATTTACCATGTTAGCCATCCGCTTGTTCTTTTGTAGCCGACAATCATGTCGAAATTCTCTGAACGGACTAATTGAGTCATCTTGTTTCTGTAAATCCTGTAATGATCATTACGACAGGATTTTATTTCTTTATCGTAGTGAACGGCTTTGATCCCTTTTCGAACCTCTTTTAGTTTCTCAATTCGAGGGTTCTTATAGCGTTTTTTCTTGATAAAAGTTTTTTCACTTGCAATTTCGCATTCCCAAGCCATGATTTCTTCTTTATCAAACATTTTCTTCCCCGTTGCGTGGGGCTAGATTATGGTTTGTACCATGACACCATCGCAACTAACGGAAGAATGTATTTGGATTTTGCATGAAATCCTCTCCTTAGAAAGCTCTTCTGAATCCCAAATAAATTATCGTATAAATACCTCTAATAAGCAACTTATAGGAATTTATCATTACGGGAGCATAGTTTAAAATCATGTACGGTGAATTGTATCATATATCGAGGCAAGATCATTAAACTCCTTAGGTTATTAAAGTAGACGTGCAGAATACGCTAATGAATACACTTCCCTTACCTGGACAGATTAAGTTGTAATTAGTGGGTTTAAGTAAAAGATGGAAAAATTTCATGAGGGTTTTAATTTGCTTTGTAATCCTACTTTCAATAGTCGGAGCGCAACCTTCATTTTGTAATGCAGTGGTTCAGGACTCACTTGAGGACTCTAGGGAACTGCAACTACAAGATATGCTGGTGTTGCTTTTACTACCGCAAATGCGAGAGAAGCTGTACTTTATTTTCTAGTCTAAAACTCTATTTTCATCGATTAAATAGAGCATAAAAAAAGAACAGGTACCCAAGGCAACCGCTCCTTTTAAACGAATAAGTCATTCCTAATTCCCAAATGCTATTTAGTATCATCAAATAGCCAATTCAGATCAACACTGAACTTTTTCCTTAATTCACTAAGGGTTTCTGCTGAAGGTTTCGTTTTCCCTTGCTCAATCTCGCTTAATCTTCCTTGGGAGATCCCAATGGTTTCTGCAAAATCAATCTGATTTAATTTATGCTCTTTTCGAATGGCTTTAATTTTTTCGCCAATTGCATTCATAACCTGGACCTCCAAACGAAACAAAAATTGGGCCGTCCTCAGCTTGTGAGACGGCCCATGATGTTTAATAAGTGGTTCCATAGTTTTTTTACTGGTTCCATACTTTTTTTACTGGTTCCACAGTTTCTTTACTAGTTCCAGACTTTTTTATCACCAGACAGAA
>NZ_JAMZAW010000026.1 GCF_024158745.1 Paenibacillus tyrphae
AATGGGTGGGACGAGTGGTTTAATAAGAATTTTGAAATTCTCCAATAAAGTATTTATGAACATTCAAATGAAAGATTTTTAAAAGCACTACGGAATTCGTTCCTCGAAATGAGGACGGTTTATTTTGTAGGACCTATACCTGCTGAGCAAGGAGAAGATTTAGCTCAAAGAACTTAGAATGAAAAAAATGTTAGTCAAATACAAATTGGTTCTAATGTCTCATTTTAATTTTATTGGTATTATTTACAATAATACTATTAAATAGGATATCTTATCCTGTCGAGCATCCTCAAAAAGCCGCATTTGCTTGGCGTATCATCGATTATCCTCGCTACCGCAGTTTTCACGCTTCATCCACATCTTTAGAATACATCGGAAATGACCATTCTTTCATTACCCATTTTTTATTATCCTCCAAAAATATAGAGGGGAGGAGCTTATGATTGTTTTGAGAAAGTATAGCCTTTCAATTTTAATAGTATCTTCTTTTTTTCTATTGCTGCAAGGCTGTTTAGACGCGGGGTCCGTTAAAACACAGGACAAGACTCTCCCGCATCCAATAACTTATCGAGATGCTTGTAACGTTGAGGTTACGTTTGAAAAATCTCCTGGCCGGATCTTGGCATGGAATGTTTGGACAAGAGATCTTTTGCAGCACATTGGGGTAAGTGAGGACAAGATTGTGATGGATCAAGGGGTGGGAAGCAGCACCGCGGAAGGTTGGCAGAAAGCGGTTGCCTCTCAAAATCCCGACTTGCTTCTTTATATGAGCGAGACGCCAATCGATAGGAGTGAATGTGAGAGCTTCCAAGCTTTGAGATCATCGCCTATTAAGGTCATCGTTTCAGATCAAACGAAGCTGGAGAAGGTAGCAGAAGACATGCGTGCCTTCGGTCTTTTATTAGGCGTCGAGGAAGGGGGGAACCGGGCGGCCGGTGAACTGACGAATACAATGCAAAACGTAAAGGATGCCGTGAGGCGTCTTCCTAGCATGCGAGTTGCGTGGATTAATGGTTACAGCGAATGGGATAATCCCCTCAAAAGGGGGGTGCTCCTCACCGGCAGACAAACGTTAACTCACGATATTCTTACGATGGCAAATGGAGAAAATATAGTGAAAGATGACTTCCTTGGAACCAAGGCAAATATTACTTATACCTTGAAGGAGTTCATCTCCTTGGAACCGGATGTCTTGTTGGTTCGAGTAGATCCTGGTCGAACTGCTATCTCCGGTCCCATAGACCAGTATCCGGAATGGGGACAAATTATTGCTGTCCAAAAAGGGAACGTCGTCGAATTCCCGCGCGAATTTCCAAGAGTAAAGCAGCTGCGGCAAGAGTTAATTGCTGTTACGGAAGCTTTGTATCCGGAGCTGAAAAACAAAATCCAATAAAGGAGAAGATACGATGTTATCAGTTAAACGTTGTTTGAAGTATAGTGCGGTTACCGTTGCTTTCGCGGCATCTGCTTTTATTACAACTCAAGTGATAGCCGCTCCTTCACATGATTATTCGTGGTTTGAGGGACAATTAAAGTCCGGCATTCAATACTCAATTGAAGATGGCTCTGCAACATCTACTTATAATTGCTTGGCATATGCATTAGGAGTAACCTCAACTTGGATTTGGCCGTGGGGTTCTAGCGATGCTACTTTATCGGAGATGACCAAAGTGCTTACCGATCAAGGGTATAACACAAGAAGCCCGGGTCCTTCATACATTCCCCCTAGACTTGTGGTCTACGGATCGAGCAATGGGATTGGACATATTGCGAAAATAACCAATAGCAATCCACAAACAACTAAATCAAAGTGGGGACCATGGGAGTTGGTTGACACGAAGTCTTATGATCCGTATCGCCCCACCCCTAATGGCTATGGTCCCGCTGTTCAATATTACTGGTAAAAATGAATCTCCTTGATGCGGAAAGGAAGGGGTATATTGAATAAGAAAATGATAATTAGCGCGCTGCTTGGAATTGGGATTGGAGTGATTGGATATTTTGGAACGATTCCAGACTTTAAGGCCTATAGCTCTTCAAGTAAAGCAATTAGTATCGTTGACATTCGGAATGAAGTGGATAGACTAATCCAAAACGACCCACAACTTGCTTATAGTTCGAATCCATATGACTATGTGAAAAACAATAAAGCGTATCATCATATTGTAAAAATCGGATACCCAGCCTTACCTGAAATTGAAAGAATGATTACGGATGGTAACTCCTATGGCTTGGAAAAGTATTTACTTGCGATTGCAGCCGAAGAAATTGCCGGTGTCCAGCTGAAAAAAGGTAAGTATCGGTGGTCCTGAAGAGTTTATCCGTGCTTGGAATCTTCATCTCCAAGAAGTGGAGCAAAGAGTCGAGGATATAATAAAATCTGACAATAACCTAAAGACAAAAAATGAGGAGCTGTCCAAGTTGGGAGCACCGGCTCTGCCCTTTCTAGTAGATAAGATCAATCAAGAGAATACGGAAGTAGCCATCGCGATCGAAAGCATCGCATCGTCTGCTCCCCAGAGTTTTTCCACGCTAAAAAATCAAAACGTGGCCCGTTGGACGAAAGAAAACGAGGCGCAGCTTGATTTCTATCGCTCCTTGGTAAAAAACGCTTCCGGCAAGACAACTATCCGTAAAGACTTCCGTTTTGCCCCCGAAACTTAACGTAACCTCCTACTCCGTGAATTAAAAATGGCTTTTGTTTTTGGCAAATAGACTATCATTTAATGCCTTGATTGGCTCGTGCCTCTCAAGGTTTCTTTTTTGGGCCGGGGGTTAGATCGGATCGAAGTTCAGTCATAGACCCTATAACAATGCTGCCCCTTGATTGACAAACTCCAATCAAACTATAATTGAATGAATCTTTCAAATGAGGTGAAATGGATGTCTTTCCGTATCGTTCGAGGTATGTAGTTTTCGGGCTGGAAAAAACGCGTACCAGCCATCAAGGGGGAGGTCTGCCCTTTTGATCCAGAAACTACACATTGAATGATATCGGTCATCCGTTCTGTGATTTTTATCCTTATTGGAAGGTGAGAAACAATGAATTCAATAGACTATAAAGAATTTTATGATAAAGTTGGAAAAACCAACGGATGGAATTTCAGCAGTGTGAAATGTATCTCGGAAGGAATAAAATGGGACTTTTACAGTGAAGTAACAAAGGCATGCAAGAAGTCGGATTTGTTACTGGATATCGGCACAGGCGGTGGAGAAGCGATTTTATCGATAGCCGAAGCCGCGTTGCTGTTAGTGGGGATTGATCAATCAACTGGAATGATCGAAACCGCAACTAACAATTTGGCCAATTCAGGCAGAGCGAATGTTCGTTTTCTAAAGATGGACGCTGAAAAGTTAAATTTTCCTGAGAGTTTCTTTAATATAGTTTCTTGCAGACATTCGGTTTTCTATGCTAAAGAAATAGCAAACGTGTTGGTTAAGGAAGGGATATTCCTAACCCAGCAAGTAAGCGAAAATGACAAGTTAAATATTAAAGAAGCGTTCGGAAGAGGGCAGTCGTTAGGGATATCAGGAGGCACATTAAAACATCAATACATTGCCGAATTAAGCGAAGCGGGTTTTACAGAGATACAGTCATTTGATTGTAATGTCATTGAATTTTACCAGACGGCCGAGGACCTGATTTTTCTTTTGAACCACACTCCAATTATTCCTAACTTTGGACAAACCGAATTTGATTTTCAAATACTTCAACAATTTATTATGGAAAATCAAACTGAAAAAGGAATTAAAACCAACTCTGAACGTTTTATGATCATTGCTAGGTTATAGGGATATCTTGTGGGTAGTAGGAAGGAGCGTCTTTCAGTTAACCTTTGTTCGGTATTCCGGACTAAGGTTTTTTCATTGTACCCGATATGTGTGTTAATTTACATAAAATAGAATATGAATATGTCCGATATATATTAAGTTCAAGGCTTGGTAAAACGAGGCGGAAGTCTAATGTGAGGGTATGATTCGTGTTAATAATACAAGCAATCGTTCTATTATTAATTTCAATAGGATTTTTATTTTTTCCCAAATATATGAAGTACTATAGAACTGATGAGCTTTTCTTGCCGGTTCCGGAGTCTATTATTATTATTGGTTTTGTTCGAAGTTAATATGAAATGTACGCCGGTTCTGATTCTTCTGATGAATCTAAAACGACTCTACTTAGAACACTTTAGTCAAAGGTGGACCAATGCGAAAAATTAAATTGACTTTGGCATTCGCAGCTTTAATTTCAGTGGTATTTCTTTGCGTTCAAGAATTACCGGTTAAACATGCGGTATCCGTTGAGTTTGATTACATCCCTAAGGGCGAGCTTCCTTTAGGTGAAATTGAGATTATTTCCGAGCATTCGGATGCATCGGGAGCCGATTGGAAAATACTTGGCTACAATAATCATTTATTTCCTTCGACTAACGGCTACATGTATGTTGAAGGCGCAAATCCGATGGATGAGCTAAGCGAGTTTCTAACTATTTATGATGGGTCGTCAGGATGCAAGAAAAACAGATTTGTCCTTAAGGGAGTGCTAGAGAAACGAGAAGGTCCTCGTTATAACAAACAAGATGGGAATTTGGTTCTTATTTCCAAGGGGTGGGAGATTTTTTATCCGATTCGTGGAAGGGATTTTTTTAGACCTTTGGCTTCCGCATCATATCTGTCGAAATGGGATTATAAGGACTCCAATTTTAAGAAGGGATACGAATAAATTGTTGCAATAGTCGAGTTTATTGGGTGATGCGGGATACGGTTGAGGTGATCTTTTGAAGAGAATTTGCTTATTTTTACCTGTAGTCCCAGTTCTATTTCTTCTGGCAGTCATTTATTATTACGTCTACCAACCTAAATTTATTGATATAAAAACGAACTGGTCTGAGAAAGAGTTTAGTAATGGCATTGAACTAAAATATGATTATTTCGATGGTGAGAAAAGAATCCCGATTAAAGCTATAAAGGGCAGTCGAATAAAAGTAGACTACACAATCGGCGGAAAGGGAGGACTATCCACGTCATTTTTAGATCAGAACGGCAAGTTTGTTAAAATTATTCCGGAAGGAAGCACAGTAAGTATTATGGCTGAGAAGGATGGGGAGTATTTCTTCGTCATAAAGGGAAATAAGATGGAAAATGGGTATATAAAAGTAAGATGGAAGATCGAAAGTGGATCGTGACCCAAAGTAAGCAGAGTAACCTCCAAAAGGCTACTCTGCTTCTCAATCCGTACCCCAAGTTTACGGCGTCTTCAACTTAACTATATCGTCCTTGGTTATGAGCTTCAGATTATTTTCCGGATCTTCCAGGTACCATTTGTTAAATCCATACTTGCTCAATAAGGCTGTGATTTCGGAATTGTCCCTGAAATAAGCATTTAAGGAAACTTGGCCCGGCATCGTGGGGAAGACTTCGTCGCCATTGGCTCCGTGCTTGCAGGGAAACGGCCATAAGCAACAACTTTTTCATAAAATGTGCCTCCAAGCTCTATGCCGCTCTACTACTCCTCAAACATGTCCGTAACTCTTCCCATAGTTCGGTCTACGTTAATCCAGTTTCCCGTTGCTGTATGTTCGTCGTCGTCTCCATTGCGCACCGCTTCGTACACATGGATCGTCACCTTCTCATCGTCGGATGAGGAAACTTCTTGAATGAAAATCGAGCCGATGTTGTCTTCATTGCGGCGGTTGTCTGCATGGCTTGTTACTCCTCCTATTCCGGTCGCAATAAAGAACGCTTCCTGTTCGGAAAGGAGGGCTTCCAACCCGGGGTGTCCTTCGTTATCGAATCTCTGCATCATCGTCTCCTGGTATCGATCGAACTCGGCTTTTCGTGTGGCCAGGTACACAAGGTCTTCCGGATAACCCAAGCTTTTTAAACGATCGGCTGCCTTCTTTCGGCTTACCGTATCAATCTCGCCAATAACGTTGAATGCTTTGCTGGATTCGTTATAAATGACAACTTGCTCCGAAACGAGGTTTGACCGATTGATTGCACTGTACGATTGAAGCAGCAACAGCTGTTTTCCTTGATCCGCGTTAACTGTCCAGATATCAGTGAACCCTTCCCGGTACGATGGTTCGATCTTGGCCGCATCGTAGAGTTTGGCAAGAAACGGGGGATCGATCGGCGATTTGAATAAATAATAAGTGCCTCGCGGTTCTGCATTATGACCGCCGAATAATTTGGAATCGGGATAATCGATCACAAGTCGGTTCTCGGCGAAGGTTACGGATACGTCATCGTACTCTTCATTCAGCAATTTCACTTTCCCGGAGGTGATGGTAAAATCCGATTCCATGGACCCGACATTATGGGCGAAACCGCTCGTTACATTCACTTCCAAATGAAAAGTGCCATTGTCCCGCTTGCTAATCTCGGCTCTCCCTTGCCAAAGCTGATTTTCCCCGGCTCTTGCATAAGTTCCCTCGATCGGCTGCTCCTGCGCGGCAACCGGTTTCGGCGGTAGAACTTCCGTTTGCGATGCCGCCGTCGGCTTCGATTTTTCCGATGCTGCAGGAGGTTGAGCTGGCGCTTGGGGAGGCGCCGGCGTCGCCATCTGGGTCGTTGTTCCTGATTCTACAGGCGCAGACGAGGTTGCATTCGTCGTTAATTTGCACCCCGAGCATAAAGCAAGTAACGATATGAATATTGTCAACTTGCGTAAAAATAGGTTTTTCATGCTTCACTCCGCCGTTTTTTTCTAAAATCTGTATTCAACATGCACAATAGTACCAGTATATAGCAAAATGCTGTGCAGAAATAGCTTTTTAGAAAAATGCATTCCCCGGCAGACGGCGTTGAAGAGCGATTTTCTCTGGAAGGAAAAAAGGTTGAGTTTGGTAATTTTGCAGGATTCCCATAAAATGCAATCCAAGGTAAGCTGGTAACTACAGAAGCTTAACTTCGTATGAGTATGGGGAGAACGATGACAAAAAAGATCGAAACGGTATTGACCAAGCAGAGAAAGACCTTTAAAGATTATGTGCATTTGACCATTACGGAAGGACCGCAGGTCTATATCCTGAATGTCATTAAAGGCCGGCTGTATCCCGATAAAAAGACGATGAATCCGACCTACGAGCCGTATCCAATCAAGGAGGAAGCCGTCGACCGGTTGAATGAACGGGCTCATGAACTGAGAGCTAAAGACTTCGTCGAAGAACCGACGGATGTTTTGTTTCAGATTAAGGAAAAAGAGCTGTACGTGTTCGATAAAGCGAAGTGGCATTACGAAGGGGACTTTCCGCAAGAACTGGACGTATTTCAAGCTTATATCCCGACCGGCATGTTCGTCGAGTGGGTGATCAAAAACGATTTGTCCAGCAAGCGAAGCCGGAAAGAAGATGCGCTAGATATCGAGCTGGTAAAACGGGATGAAATGACAGGCACCCAATTTTTTCGGAAAAATTGGGATGGCGTACTGACCTCGAAGGAACTGTCGGATGAAGCGGATGCTTTTGCGCGCGAATACCTGAATATCCATAACGATATTTATACGGCCACGGATTTCGCGGAAATATTGGCCGCCGGCCTGCCGACAATCTACCACGTGGAAGATACGATCGAGAATTACCAGATCATCGAGCCGGTCATTTCGGAACGCTACCGCGTCTGGAAGCGCGACAAACGGATATAACAAAGGCTGTCCGCTGCGGCAGTCTTGTTATTTTGAGAGAAGAGAACTTCACGAACTTCATAGTCTAAGGAGATATCCGCGATGTCGCACAGAGTCTATTTATATAATGTCAGCGTCCCTTCCGAAGCACAGGATGACGATAAGATGATGATGGAATGGGGCTATGAAATGCCCCTCGTATTACAGCCTCTCTTGGTCGACGGAGGGTTTATCGACGGCAATAATTATAACAACCATACGGAGCCGGACAATGCGGGACTGTATTACAATGCCCGGACGGGAATCGAAAACCTGAAACGGTTTTACGATTTTCTGGAGAAGCAGGAAGGGCTGATTGCAGACAAAGCAGCCTTTGCCGAAGCCAAAACGAAGCTTGTGAGCTATCTCGAAAAATTAGACCTCCCGTATTTCCATCTCGATGCTTGGGACGTATTCAATATGGACGACATCCCCCATGCCGAGCAGGCGGAAACATGGCGGGCGAATATTGCCCACAACAACGAGATCATCACCAAGGCGATGGACAACGACGACATCTCGCTGCTGCGCTATTCCGAATTGATGGACGTGAACCCTGGCTTTAAATCGTTTGCCGAGCTGCTCAATTATCCGAATTACGAATACGGCTGGGGGTCGATTTGGGAGCCTTATGAAGATGAGACGAAAGTAGAAATTTTTGAGGAAAACGGCTTGTGGGGCCTGAAAGACAAGGCTGGCAACATACTGCTCAGCCCGCAGTTTGACGAATTTTACGATTTCAGCTGCGAAGATCTTGCCGTGGTCACCCGGACGGGCAAATACGGCTATGTACATAAGTCAGGGAAAATCGTCATTCCGCTCGTATGGGACGATGCTTTCGATTTTGAATACGGCACGACTTCTGCCATTGTCAAACGGGACGATAAATTCGGGCTCATCAATCTCGAAGGCCGGACCGTGACGCCAACGGAATACGAGAGCTTGGAAGAGCTGGCCGGCATCTATTTCACCGGGAAAAAAGACGGCGGCTGGGGCGTGCTGGACCAATCCGGATCCGTCATCGTACCGTTCGAGCATGAAGAACCGTTCAAATTCGGCGGGGAGTATTACCATACGGCAGTGAAAGGGAGAAAAAACCGCAAAATCTTCAACGAATATTGGAACTATATCGGAGACTTTCCGTTAACCGCGGTGGAGCCGATCGAGGAAGGGCTTATTCTGGTCAAGCCGCACAAGGATGCCAATCACCACACCTTGTACAAAAAAGACGGCACGGTCTGCGTGTCGGGCTTCGATAAGCTGAACCGGCAGACCCATTTCCCGAATCTGCTTATCCTGCGCAAAGGCAAAAAGCACGGCGCCTTCGGCAAGCGGCAGGAAAGCCTTCTGCTGCCTTATGAGTACGATGCGCTGATCGATCTGCAGGCCGTCGTCGATTCTATGTCGAGCAACCTGGTGCTGGCGCAAAAGGACGGGCAAAAAGGCGTATTTAACGGGGACCCGGACGAGCCTTCGTGGTTATTTCCTATGGACGATTACGAGAACATCGTTTGGCTGTACGAGCGTGCCTTCGCTTTGAAGCGTAATGGGCTATGGAGCATCGCCTATTCGCCCGAAAAACGGCTGAGCGACTACGAATTCGATCTTGTAGCGCAGAAAGCGCCGGTGAACGGCTTTGCTTATGCCTTTAAAGGCTCTGAAGTTTACACGGTAGGGGAGTATGGACTGTCGAGGGCCGATAAAGCCGAAGTGCTGGAGGATGCCGAGGATACGTATTATAACTATTATTTTGATGCCGACGTACGCAATCGACTGTTGGCTTATGCCAAAGCGGACAGCCCCGATCCCGGTGGCGTGGACGAATATACACCGGTCGAGACGTTGTACAACTTGAGCTTGGAGGCTTACGAAGCGGGCGATTACGACAAAGCGTTCCACTACGATACCCTTGCGGCCGAGAAAGGCTATGCCCCATCGATGAGTAACCTGGCGCAAATGTATTACAGCCAGGAGGGCTATCTCGATGACGATAAGGCTTTCTACTGGTACGAAAAGGGCGCAGCAGCAGGCAACCCTTATGCCATGAACGGTCTGGGCGCCTGCTACCGGCACGGAGTAGGAACGGAGCCGGATGCGGACAAGGCGCTGTACTGGACCGGCCAAGCCGCAGAACGCGGCCTTGATTTTGCCCACAACAATCTGGGAGCCATCTATTACGAGGGACAGCTAGTGTCGCAAGATTTGGACAAGGCGCTCTGGCATTATGAGCAGGGCGAAGTATTGGGCTCGCCGGACTTTGGTTGGCTCGGTTATATTCATGATTTGAAAGGGAATCACGAAAAGGCGCTGCATTATTACCGTCAGGATTACGAAGCCGGCAGCAATGTGGGGGCCTATAACCTGGGAATCGTGTACAGTCAAGATTTGGGCATAGCCAAAAATATTCCGGCGGCCATTACTTATTTTAACGTGGCTTTGGAAAGAGACT
Organism: Paenibacillus tyrphae; assembly: GCF_024158745.1. Taxonomy (GTDB): domain Bacteria; phylum Bacillota; class Bacilli; order Paenibacillales; family NBRC-103111; genus Paenibacillus_G; species Paenibacillus_G tyrfis_A. The sequence goes on from NZ_JAMZAW010000026.1 coordinate 10,110, forward strand.
ATCCGCATGCCCATATCGAGCTGGCTCGAATCTACCGGAACGAAAAGGAATTCGCGGATGAGAGCTTGGCGAAATACCATCTTGAACAGGCCGAGAAGGCCGGACTGGATATCCCGGACGACATCTGACATGAATTGAGCGGCGCTGAAAAGAAAAAACATGATTCCGGTCGCTTCGCAGGCACCATGGCCCGGAAGAAGGCGACCGGAATGCCGGCCGGTGTCCCTACATCTGCGTCCCCGACCGCCGGTACTCGCTCGGCGTAACGCCGGTAATCTTCTTGAACATTCGGTTGAACGAGTTCATGTTTTGATAGCCGACCTGCCCGGCGATATCCTGAATGCGCAGATCGGTCTGCCGCAGCAGCTCCTTCGCTTTGCCGATGCGCACGTCGTTCACGAAATCGAGGAAGTTGATTCCCGTTTTTTCTTTAAAATAAGTGGACAAGTAGCCTCCCGTAATGTTGAGCCAAGAGGCGACGAGATCCAGCGTAATATCTTCCGTATATCGCTCCGTCACATAAGCGGTCGCTCCGGTAATAATCGGGTCGGCGGCTTCTTTTTTATTGTTGATGCGCCGGCAGGCTTCACCAATCATCGCTTCGAAATAACGGTCCAGCTTGGAGACGGTATGGAGCTGCTCCGGCTCTAGGTCCGTTAATTGTCCGCTGTCCAGCCCCATGCCATGCAGCAGCCGGGTCGTTTTATACGTGATTTCACGGGCAAACTCACGGTAGGCGAGCGCGTCGGCCTTTCTTTTCTCCATCTGCGCCATGAGGCGCCGCAACACTTGCAGCACGTTCGCGGCGTTCCCCGCTTGCAAATTCGCTTTAATCTCCTGCATCAGCGCATCGGGCACGACGAACGGCTCCTGCGGGACGTGCTGCGCTTCGAGCACGACCGTTTCATCGTCGAACGGCCGGTGACGGATCATCTCCAGCGCCTCTTCGTAGGCGTCGGTCAGGTCAGCGGTATGCGCATGCAGCGGACTGACGGCAATGGTGAGGAAGCAGTAGGCTTTGTCCGTGCTCAGCACCCCGACGATGCCGTCCAGCGTCGTGCGCAGGCGCTCTTCCTCTCCCGGCTTCGGATGCACGATCGATAAAATCTGATTTCGCTCGATTTGGAACGTGAGCGATCCTTCCAGCTCCTTCGTGACGACGTGGTTAATGTACTCGCGAATGTACGACGCGGCGCGTTCCTCTTCCGCTTGAATTTCCGTGTGAAACGGGTGATTGAACGAGAGATGAAACAGAACGACCTGGAACGGCTTTTGCTCGCCTAACTGATCCGCACCGGCGACCGGCAGCCCGCGGATTTTTTTCAGCTTGTTCATATAGCTGTGATAGCGCAGCAGCGCATGCTTCTCCTCCAGATCCTGATGCCGCAAATGCCGCTGTTGGAGCAAAAAACCGATATTGCCGCGGATGAGCTCGAATTCGTTGTCGTGCCGGGGCACGGTGTCCTGCTCGTTCAAGCTTTTGATCGAGTCGACGATGCGCTGGACCGGATTGTTGAACCGGACGGTGAACAAGACGGATACCGTGACGCTGGCCGCGATCGCGACGAGCAGGACGGCGACGAAGGTCAGATTCAGCTTGATCAATTGGGACGAGATATGGCCGTCCGGCACGAGATTCACATAGGTGAATCCTGTCTTTGGTCCGGTGGTGTAGAAGAAGTACTGGTTATCCGCCTTCACCCAATCTTGTCCCGGAGGCAGAGCAGGCAGAGGCTCATCGGCTGCGGAGCCCGAAGCGAACAGCAGACGGCCGCTTGCGTCCAATACGTAAAAGTTGTCGTTGACCGAGCGGTGGAACGCTTGAAACATGCGGTCCGCATCGACAAAAGCCAGCATCATGAAATCCGGGTAAAAGCGGCTTTTGACCAGCATGGGCCAGACCGGACCGGTTGCATCGCCCGGTGAGTCGTTTCTCAGGTAGGAGGCGGCAGGGTAGATCGTCATCGGGCCGGCTTGCTCGAATTGCTTTTTCCAGAACGAGTAGGTGTAAACGGGATTGACGTAATATTCGGTGAACATGGATTCGGGGCTCGCGCCTCGCGATTTCTCCAGCATCAGGGAATGCCTGACATCGTACACGAACAGATTGTTCAAGTATAGCGCCTGATTCGATACAGTGTTGCTGAGATAGTCCGTCACCTTGTTGGCCGCCACGTAATCGAGATACGGCTTGCTGTTCAGCTCCTGCAGCCGGGGGTTCAGGTACAAATTCAGCATCGTATTTTCCAGCAGCTGAAAATGCTGCTCGAAATCGTTTGTCGTGTTCGTGAGATTGACTGTGTTATATTTGATGATTTCATCGCGGAGGCTTTGCCGGAAAACTCCATAGGTCAGGAGCTCGAAGATGACCAGGAGAACGATCACCCCGAGAAAGCTGAGCAGCAGCTTAAAAAAAACGGAACGCGCTTTCATTTTGATGCGGAGGATGCTTGGCAAAGGCGGTTGACTCCCTTCCTGCGGCGGATCGGATACAATATGTCTGTTTTTCGAATGCTTCACTGATTTACGGAAATCCCGAAAACCGTGATAAAACGGCAATAGCGACGGTTTTCGGAGACGAATTCTCACTATATTATAACATTGCGGCCCCGGGATGGGGGCAGGCCCTTAAGTCTCAAAATAGACTGGAAGCGGTTCCAAGATAACGGGTGCGAACCTGCCGCTAGTCCCAACGAAACCGAGAAAGGAGTTTTCTTATGGAAACGGAATTCACAGCCAAGGCATCGCCCGATCCGAGTCCTTCCCGTATGACAGCGGAGTCCATATCCGGCAGCTCGCGCCGGCAATTGCTGTTGTCCCGGATGTGGAAAGAGCGTTACTTGTATCTGCTGCTGTTCCCGGGCCTGGTGTACTTTATCGTATACAAGTACTTGCCCATGGCCGGAAATATGATGGCTTTTCAAGATTATAGCGCATTTCAAGGCTTCTGGGGCAGCGAGTGGGTCGGACTGAAGCACTTTGAGCGCATCTTCCAGGACAAGGAAGTTCTGCGGGTGCTCTGGAACACGCTGTACTTGTCTTTGCTGCAAATCGCCTTCGCCTTTCCGGTGCCGATCGTGCTCGCCGTGATGCTCAACGAGGTGCGCCGCGAATGGTTCAAGCGCCTCATTCAATCGATCGTCTACCTGCCGCACTTCATTTCTTGGGTCGTCGTGATCGGCATGGTGACGGTGTTCCTCCAGTCCGAAGGCCTGGTGAACAAGCTGCTGCACGTGCTGTTCGGCGTCGGACCCGTTGCCTTCCTGCAGGAGCCGGGCTGGTTCATGCCTCTGGTCGTGCTTGAGGTGATCTGGAAGGAATCCGGCTGGGGCACGATCCTCTTCCTTGCGGCATTGGCTGCCGTAGATCCGAGCCAGTACGAAGCGGCCGTCATCGACGGAGCCAACCGCTGGCGGCAAATCTGGCATATTACGCTGCCTGCGATTCGCAGCACGATTGTGATTTTGCTTATTTTGCGGCTCGGCAGCGTGCTCGATTCGGGCTTTGAACAGATTTTCCTGATGCTCAACCCGTTCAACAAATCGGTGGGCGACGTGCTCGATACGTATGTGTACGTCAAAGGCCTGACCGAATCCGACTACAGCTTCGCCACCGCGGTCGGTTTGTTCAAATCGCTCGTAGGACTGCTGCTTATTATCGGGGCGAACCGTCTGGCTAAACGCTTCGGCGAAGAAGGCGTGTTCTAATCTTACCTGCGGCTGCGGCATAAAGCAAGATACGGAGGTGCAAACGCTATGATTCGTAATCGCACATGGCAGGAAAAAGCGTTCGGGGCCGTCAACGGGGTACTCCTCGTGATCATCGCGCTGCTGATGCTGTTCCCTTTCTACTATATGACTATCGTGTCGTTTACTTCCTACACGGAGTACGTGAAGACCGAGCTGCTGCTTGTTCCGACAAGCTTTGTGCTCGATGCGTACGCCTATATTTTTCAATCAGATTCGTTCGTGCGCTCGATTGGCGTAACCGTCTTCGTCACCGTCGTGGGCACGTTCGTCAATCTGCTGCTTACTTCGATGATGGCTTACGCTTTGTCGCGCAACATTCTCGGCAAACGGGTGTTTCTGTTCCTCGTCCTGTTCACGTTCGTCTTCGGGGCGGGCATTATCCCGACGTACATGATCGTCAGCGCCACCGGCCTGATCAACTCGTACTGGGCGTTAATTCTTCCCGTCGCCATCAACTCGTACAATCTGATCGTCATGCGGCAGTTTTTTCTCAACATCCCGCACGAGCTGACGGAGTCGGCTTTGATCGACGGGGCCAACGACCTGCAAATTTATGCCCGCATCATCCTTCCGCTGTCCAAGCCGGCGCTGGCCGCCTTCGGGCTGTTCTCCGCCGTGGCCCATTGGAACACGTATTTCTCGGCGCTGCTTTATTTGAACGATCCGGCCAAATGGACGGTGCAGGTCATGCTGCGTCAGATCGTAATTCTGAGCCAGGCGGGCAATATTTTGTCCGAAGGGGTGCAAGCGGCCCGGGGGCTGCAGGTTCCACCTGCGGAAACGATCGGCATGGCGGCGATTCTGGTATCGACGATACCGATTCTCGTGCTGTATCCGTTTCTGCAAAAGCATTTTGCGAAAGGGGTGATGTTGGGCTCGGTCAAAGGCTAGGGGGTTGGAGAATCGGTTTGACTGATGTACCATAGCATTACACCTTAAGGAGGATATTCATCCATGACAATGAAACGGTCTGTTTCCGTTCTGCTTTCGCTCGCCGTAGCGGGCAGTATGACAGCTTGCTCCGGAGGAGCGAACTCGGGTGCGGCGGACGCCGGCAAAGGCAGCGCGGATGCCAAAAATAAAAAGATTACGATCACCTGGTTCTCGGGCACGTGGGAAAATCCGGTGCCGGGGCCGGACAGCGAAGCGGTCAAAGTGATCAACGAGAAGTTCAACGTAGACTTCAAGCCGCAGTATGTTCCTTGGGATACGTATGATGAGAAGCTCAGCGTCACGATGGCTTCCGGCGATATTCCGGACGTCATCGGCATGGAGCTGGTGGATGCCAACTATATGAAATGGGCGAAGCAGGGCGCTTTTCTCCCGCTGAACGACTATCTCGACAATTACAATTCGTTCAAGCCGGTGCCTTCCAACGTCTGGGATATGCTCAAAGTGAACGGCAAAGTATATGCGGTTCCTTATTTCTTCAACGCCAAGGGCGGCAAAAAGCCGGTTATCCGCAAGGATTGGCTCGACAAGCTGGGACTGCCGATGCCTACGAATTACGAGGAGCTGAAAAAAGTCGCCATCGCGTTCGCCAAGCAGGACCCGGACGGCAACGGGAAGGACGACACGATCGGCCTCGGGTTGGCCAAAAACATCTATTACAGCCCTACGTTCAGCCCGTATTACGGCGCTTGGTACGAAAAGGACAAAAACGGGCAGTACATCCCCGACATCGGCGAAGGAAGCAAAGAGGTCGTCAAGTTCCTGACGGATCTGTACAAGGAAGGCGCGATCAAGAAAGACTGGGCCGTTACGAATTACAACGACGTGTTCAAGGCGTTCAACGCCGGGAAAGTCGGGATCTGGTACGAGGAGCCGGGCGGCAATCTCATCAACTACAAGACGCTGGCCGAGAACGCGCCGAATGCGGTGCTTGCGCCACTGCCCGCCTTCAAAGCGCCGGACGGCACGCAGGGCATCCGCTCGTTGGCCGGTTACTACAAAATGTATCTGCTGAGCGCCAAGCTGAAGAACGATCCGGAGAAAGTGCAGCGCATTCTCGAAATCATGGACTATTTCCGCGAATTTACACCGGCGGACCAGCGTAACGCGAAGAATGAGAAGTACGATTGGCTGAACGGCAAAGAAGGCAAAGGCTACAAAATGGAAGACGGCGTCCCGATTCCAATTAAGGAAAACCGTTCCAACGTCGCGCCGAGCGCATACATCAACACCGAAGGCTGGGCGCCGAACGACCAAGACCTGGAAGTGTTCATCAAAGGCTCGAAGTCGCCGCTCGAAAGGCAGTTCAACGAATCGGTGGTCGCGTATCTCAAAACGTCCAAAATTTATCTCAGCCCCGTGATGGCTGTTCAGTCGCCGCTGTACAATACGAAATGGACCGAGCTGTCCCAGTTCCTGAACGACGAGAAGACGAAAATGATCGTCGGCCAACGGCCGTTTTCGGATTGGGATAAGATGGTAGACGAATTTATGGCGAAGGGCGGCAAGGAAGTCGTCGACGAAGTGAACAAGCTGGTCAAGGATAACAACGCCAAAGTCGGCTGGCAGTAAGGCTTAAGGCCGGCAAGCGAGTATGATATTCGGAAAAAGGAGCCCGAGACCATGAAACCAATGACAGCCGTCTTGATCGGAGCCGGAGCGAGAGGGGCCGGCGGTTATGCGCGGTACGCGCTCGATTGTCCGCATGAATTGAAGTTCGTAGCCGTCGCGGAGCCTAACGCCGAGCGCCGGGAAAAGTTCGCAGCCGAGCACGGTATTTCCCGGGAAAACTGCTTCGAGACGTGGGAGGAACTGCTCAGCCGTCCGCAGATGGCCGATATCGCGATGATCTGCACGCAGGACCGGATGCACTACGAACCGACGCTGCAGGCGCTGGATCTCAAATACCACGTGCTGCTCGAAAAGCCGATGTCCCCGGACCCGCGCGAATGCGTGGAGATGGAACGGAGGGCTTTGGCAAACAACCGGCTGCTGACGATTTGCCATGTGCTGCGCTACACGCCGTTTTGGGCAACGCTGAAAAAGATCATCGCGGAAGGCCGTATCGGCGAGGTCGTGTCGATTCAGCTGAACGAAAATGTGGGCTATTGGCATATCGCTCACAGCTTCGTCCGCGGCAATTGGAATAACTCGGACAAATCCAGTCCGATGATTCTTGCAAAATCATGTCATGACATGGATGTGCTGTCGTGGCTGATGGACCAGCCGTGCGTCAAGGTCAGCTCGTTCGGCTCGCTGATGCATTTTCATTCAGGGAACGCGCCCGCCGGATCGACGGATTACTGTATCGACGGGTGCGCGGTGGAGGCGGAATGCCCTTACTCCGCCCCCCGGTTCTACTTGGGTGAAGGCAAGGCGTGGGCGCGTCATTACACGGAGGAGCTGACGCGTGAGAACATCGTGAAGGGCCTGCGCGAGTCGCCGTACGGCCGCTGCGTCTACAAGTGCGACAACAACGTGGTCGATCATCAAGTGGTCAACATGGAGTTCGCGAGCGGAGCTACGGCGATGTTCAGCATGTGCGGCTTTACGCGGGAGCAGGAGCGCCGCATCCAGATCATGGGCACGCGCGGTGAGCTTCGCGGGGAAGAGAGCACCATTACGCTGATGGATTTTCTGACGCACCAGAAGACGGAGATCGAAATTCCACCGCAGGTGAGCGGACACGGCGGCGGAGACAGCGGCATCGTGCGCAGCTTCCTGCGCGAGGTGCGGAGTAACGCCGGCGCGGAAAGCCTGACCTCGGCCAGCGCTTCCGTGCGCAGCCATTTGATGGCTTTCGCGGCGGAAGAGTCCCGCTTGAACGGCGGCAAGGCCGTTCTCATCGACGATTACTATAAGCAGGTTGTAGCGGCGACATAAGTCGTCGGCTTTGCCGGGATGCGCTGAGCTCCCCGTCGCTTAAGGGCTGTTGCCCTTAGGCGGTGGGGGGCTCTTGCGATTTTGCGATGCGGGCGTTGTCCGCCTTGATCTCCGCCCGCTTCTGATCGAGAAGCTGCTGTTCGATACGGGATAGCTTGCGGGAGATCGTTTGCAGCCGGTAAACGACATAGATCGGAAAAGCCAGAAAAAGAAGAGCGAACAAAATCGCGTTAGGCCAGTGAATTGCGTACATCGGGACACCTCCTTTTTTCGGTCGTTTGGTGGAAGCGTTCGTAGGTCCTGAAGTGAAACTGTTGGAGTGGAACTTTTTGCTCCATTTGGCATAGAAGCTGCTCTTATAGACATCGTTCGCGGGCAAGGTTGTGTGATCATAAGTCGGCAGGGCTTGGGATTCGGCGCACGCGAATCCCAAGCTTGCGTTTGGTGCTGCGGTGCTGTATGCGGTTTGTCAAGTCCTGTGCGGCGTTAAGCTACAGGGGGAGACTCCAGGGGATAGAGGAACTGACGTTCGCTATTCGGTTGTTTTGGTCGTTGGCGGGGGCGATAGAGGAACTTGGTGCCTCTATTCTGGCGAATGATGCCGGATTCACCGGATTCTTCCGTCGAGGCGGGGCAATAGCTCACCTGAGTTCCTCAATTTTTCGGAATGAGGCTATTTGAGGTGTTTTAGCGCATCTGAGTTCCTCTATTGGTTTTGCGAAGGTCGCTGCCGAGATTAGGATTGCCGCATTGTAACCGTGAGCCGAAACGCACTTCTAGTGTACCTCAATCGTCATAGTGTAAAGTATCATCGAGCACCTATCGAGCGCTTCGACGTCTCCGTTGCGCCGAAGGGTGCCCCCGAATTACCTTCGAGGCCCCGACAGGTCAATCCGACGCCTGACGCGTCATCCTAACAGCGGCACCGCTAGGTTGCCGATCTGCTTCGGACCGAGGCCCGTGCAAGACCCGGCCTGCCGCCACTCACGGAACAACAGGCTGCTCCTCCGCTACCCCATATCGGCTCAGCGCCTTGGCCGCTGATTCCCGCATGCGCCGCTTGAGCTTGTCGCCTTCGACCACCCGGACCCGCTTGCCAAGAAAGCGCAGCTTGGACAAAATATATTCGCTCTCGTCCCCGAGGAACGTCAGCCGGATCGTGTAGCAGTCTGCCGCGTCGTCGTACCCGACCTGCTTTTCGAAGCACGAGAAGGCGTACAGGATGCGAGACAGCTCGTTGTTATACTCGCGCACCACCTCGATGACCGCCGATTCTTTCCGGCCCTCCAGCATGCGGTTGATGTCTGCTTCGACAGCCGCGGCTTCCTCTGCCGAAACCGGTTGCTCCGCAAGCTCCACAATATGCTGCAGCTTCGTATTCATCAACGCCTGATGCCGAAGGTGATACCAGATGAGGTACCATTCCCGTTTGACCATGGAATATTCCAGCTTGAACGGAAAGCCCGGCTGCTCCTCGAACATCCGTCCGTCTCTGATCCGGTGGTTGATGAGAAAGCCGCTCTTCCTCAGCATGATCCGCCGCAGAGGGCGCAGAAGCGGGTGGTAGACCTGATGCTCCCGGCTTTTGGCCTTTTCGCCGAAGCCTTCTTTCATATCCAGCGCTGTGTCTCCTTCGAGCATGCTTTGTAGCTTCTCCAGTGTCTCGGGTGTAAAAGCTTGCCCCGACGCCGGGTGCTCCAACATCGCTTTAAGCCATGTCCGCTCATGGGACGTGACGGCGAGCGTACCCGTTTCGTGCAGGCGGGACATGACCTGGTAATTAAAAATTTTTTCAAACGGATTCATAATATGCTGCGATCTCCTTCCACTCCTCAATCAGCTCCCGGCGCAGGTGCTCCGGTGCGAGTACTTCACAGCTGGAGCCGAAGCTGCGGAGCCAAGGCTTGATCTCGGTCGTCCCGTGCACCTTAATTTCATAGATAAACGAAGCCTCGTCTTCCTCCGTAATATGACCCCATTGCCCTTGGAGCAGCACGCGCTCTTTGACGAAATTGGGCTGCGGGGCCTCCGGGCTGAAAAATCGCACCCGCACCGTAAGGGGCCTTCCCGTATCGATAAGCCAGCTGTAGCGTGTTTTTTCCTCTAATAGGTGCAGCTTCTCGTTGAACGTTTCTTCGGGTACGGCCTCGTCTTCGTTCAGTTGAGTCAAGCCTTCCAAACGGAACTTCACGATTCCCTGTCGGCTTTCCGAGCCAAGCAAATACCACCGGCCGTATTGATGATCGTAGATCACCTTGAGCGGCAGCATCACGACCTCTTTTCCCTCGGTTTCGCGTTCGAACAGCGGATTCGTATTTTTCGAAGCGTAGCTCTTGCGCGTCTTGGGCGAGAAATAGAGAAAACGCACCTTCCGGCGCTCCCGGATGGCTCCAAGCAGGGTGAACAAATGCGCTTCATCCAAAATGCGCGAGTAATAATGGTACTTGTACAGAAAAGGCTCTCCGGTGACATTTTCCGCGTTGCCCGCTTGCTGCAAAGCCTTCTTCACGCTATCCCGCAAAAGATAGCCTTGAACGGACGGCACCTGTGTATTCGCCATAATGTCGACGTAATCGTAGAGATCGAGAAGCTCTTCGTAGGTCAGGTCCTTGACGAGCCGGTCGTGAACGCGGTACCGGTATGGCCGTCCTCCGGGCTCTTTTGCGATAACGCCGACTTCCTCCAAATATTTCAGGTCCGAGCGAATCGTTTTCTCGTCGGGCAAAGATAGCTCCGCAGGAAGATCGCTGCAGCACACATCGAGCAGCTCCGTGACGGTCCGGGCCTCATCCTGCATGGCGGCGAGCAGCAGCGACAGCCGGTGGCTTTCCGATTCCTTGAGCGACTTGGCGCGGTATAAGAACAGCAGCATCGGATCTGCGGACTCGTAGTAGCTGAAGCGGAGCGTTTCGGCGAATTCTTTGCCCTGCTCTTGCGGGAGCTGCTGGTACATCGTGTTCACGATGTCTTTCAGCCGCCGGATCGTTTTATCGAAGGTATGTACGGAGATGCCGAGCCGCTGAGCGAATTGCTGACGGCTATAGGCGCCGCTGGTCAGCACCAGCATGCGCAAAAACTGGATTTCTTTATCGAAGCTTTCTCTGGCCATAAACAACCTCCGCTTTCGTAGCTGTTCCTTTCATTGTAACAGGGAAGGGAATTGGAGAAAAAGGAAAACTTTCTCTCTCGTCGTAATACTTTCGCCATGTTCGCGGGCTCGAAAATAAGCGATGATAGTACACGTAAGGCCGACGCCGAAAGGCAGAGCTTTACGCCAAAAGATCACCGAGGCGCTTGGAAGGGTTACTTCGCCTCTTAAGCGACAGGTCGCCGGTTCGAGTCCGGCTTCCGCTATACGGCGGAATAGCTCAGATGGTAGAGCGGTTATTGTACCTTTCCGCCCACTTCCTCGGAGATCTTCACCATATGAATACCGAAGCGAGGCGCTTGAAAGGGCTCCTTCGACTTTATGGGAAAAGAATTGACGGAGAAAGCCGGGCGTCAGAGACGCCATGCGCCTTTTCGTTTTTCCCTCGCTTCGTTCTTAATAGGTAAATACTACGGCGAGGCGCCGGGGAGGGTTCCTTCGAATCCAAGTAGCGGCCTGATGAACGTCGGGCAAATACGGCAGGGGCGAATCCTGCCGCCAACCTTCCTCACTTTTCCTCGCCGGAGTTTATGAAGAAGCCGTTTTTGCTGCGCAAAAAACTTGGAGCTTGTTGAGAAAGTAGCTTTTACAAAAATAGAAATGCAAACGGAGGTGGGGTATCCACTGGAGAAGCGATAGCGGCCGCCTTTGTCTTCGGGAAATGTCCGCTGTTAAGCGGCTTCCAATCAAGATTTCCCGATGACAACAGCGGTCGGAAGTGGATACCCCGCCCCTTCGTAACCTTCTATATATCCATCAGTTTGCTACGCAAAACCTTTAGGAGGTTTCCAACCATGAGTTTCGCTAAAAAAATGTTCGGCGCGATGCTGCCGACGACACATAACAAAGACGGATTTCCCGCTTATGCGCGTTCGGCCGAAGAGCAGTACGTGCAGACGCTGTTGACCAATACGCTCGGAAATACATTTTACGCCGATCAAAACGAGCTTCTGAAGGACGCGCTTGAACTGCATCACGAAATGGCGCAGCAAAACCCGCAATTTATGGCCAAAGCGCTGGTGTTCGCCCGTAACGAGGGATTCATGCGGCTGCAGCCGCTGTTCGGACTCGCCATACTGTCGTCTTACCGGCCGGATCTGTTCGCCAAGGTGTTCGACCAAGTGGTTCGGATTCCTTCCGATTTGTCCGACTTCCTGACGATCCTGCGGGGACTTGGCCGCGGGCAGGGCGGCCGGGCCGTGAAACGGCAGGTGACCCGCTTTCTGTCCGGGGTATCTGAATATTGGGCGCTGAAGTACAACGGCCGGGGACGCGGGTTCAGCTTGGGCGATGCGATCGCGACGGCGCATCCGAAGCCGGCCGATCTCAAGCAGCAGGCGCTGTTCCGTTATCTACGCGGGCAGGAGACGAGCCTTGCGATGCTCCCGCAGGTGGAGGCGCTGGAGCAATTGAAGCAGGCGAGAAGCGAAGCCGAGCAGCTCGCCTGCATCGAACGCGGGAAGCTGCCGTACGAAACGGTGACGGGGGCGATCAAGCCGTCCAAGGCTGTCTGGGAGGCATTGCTGCGCCAGATGCCTACGTTCGCGCTGCTGCGCCATTTGAACGCGCTGGATCGCGCGGGCGTGTTCGAGAAGAAAGCGAACCTGGCGTTCGCGGTGGAGCGTCTGACGAATGCCGAGGCGCTGCGCAAAGCGAAAATTTTGCCGTTCCGGTTCGCCAAGGCGTTCCGAGAGGTGGAGCGTCCGGAGCTGCGCGACGCGCTTCGGGCGGCGGTGGAGCAGACGTTTGCGAACTTGCCGGAGATCGGCGAGAGCACGGCAATTTTCCTCGATATTTCCGGTTCCATGCAGGGGGAATATTTGCAGATCGGGTCCGTATTTGCCTTGGCGCTGTACAAGAAGACGCAAGGGAATTCGTTGTTCTGGCTGTTCGACACGGAAGTGACGGATGCCAAGCCGTCGCGTCACGACAGCATTTTAACGCAAGCGGAACGCATCCGTTCCCGCGGTGGAACCGATACCGGCGCGCCTGTGCGCAAGCTGTTTTACGAAAACAAACGGGTCGATCAGATCGTCATCATCACGGATGAGCAGCAGAACAGCGGCAGTCCGTTTTACGCCGAACTGGCAAAATACCGCGCCAAAGTGAACCCGCAGGTCAAAGCGTTCATTGTCGACATTGCGCCGTACCGCTATGCAATGGCGCCACCCGCCGATCGGAATACATTCTATATTTACGGCTGGAGCGACACCGTGTTGTCCTATATTGCGCAGGCGGTACAGGGCTACTCGGACATGACCGGGAAGATCGATGCCATGGAGCTGGGCGGCGGCGAAAAGTAACGAGCAATTTCCAACGAAAAGGAGGCCGATGAAAATGGCAGGGATTACGCCGACGAATTTACAGTTCCTCTTGAAGTACAAACAACGCAGGCTGTCGAATCGCGGCAGCTTCGACTTCCGCATCTCATCGGTCCTATTCGGATGACATTTTACGCGCACACCGTAAAACCATCTATAAGAACATCGGGCCATGGACCGATGAGGTCGATGGCTTTTCCGTTACCACCATCTCGATCCCAAGGAGGGGAAAACCATGATGACCGACTTTCGTCAACCTATATTAGAAGAATTGTGCCACATCGAGCGGCAGGAGCAGGTGCGCATCCTGTACGCCTGCGAATCGGGCAGCCGGGCGTGGGGGTTCCCGTCAAAGGACAGCGACTACGATGTCCGTTTTCTATACGTCCGGCCTGTCGAGTGGTATTTATCCATATTTGATCAACGGGACGTGATCGAGCGGCCGATCAGCGACAAGCTCGATATCAACGGCTGGGATTTGAAGAAGGCGCTGAACTTATTCCGCAAATCGAACCCGCCGCTGCTGGAATGGCTGCAATCGCCGATCCCGTACTACGAGAATTACTCTGCGGCGGAGCGTATTCGCAGCATCTCGCCGCTGACGTTTTCCCCGAAATCGTGCATGTATCATTATCTCAATATGGCGAAGGGAAATTACCGGGAGTACTTGCAGGGGGAGCAGGTGAAGATCAAAAAATATTTTTACGTGCTTCGCCCGGTCCTGGCCTGCGAATGGATCGAGCGGTTTAACGCGATGCCGCCGATGGAATTCGACGTGCTGGTGGACCGCTTGGTGCCGGAGGGCAGCGAGCTGAAAAAGGTCATTCTCGAGCTGGTAGACCGTAAAATGGCGGGAGACGAAATGGACTACGAGCCGAGAATCAACCCCATCAACGAGTTTTTGGAACAAAAAATGAATCATTTCGAATGCACGGCCGTTCATTTGAAAAGCGCCGAAGGCGGACAGGCTCATGAGCTTGACGTGCTGTTCCGCGCCGTGCTTAGCGAAGTGTGGGAGAACAGGTGATTGACGATGATAAACTGGTTTAATCAAAATACGCTTTATCCATGGGCCGGCAAGCCTTCCATCTATGAGTACATCGTGTCCGCACTGGGTGACCAAGGCCGGCTCAATGACGCCAGGCTGCCGGATGACGACGAGTATTGGGCCGGGCATTCCGTGCGCTGGGTCGCGGGGGGCATGGACGGGACGTTCAGCCACCACGCCGGAGGGCAGGCGGAGACAGCGAAAGTGCAGGCGCTGGTGCAGCTTCTGGTCAAGCAAAGCCGGAGTCCGGGCAGCAAAACAAGACGCGCCACGTACCTCAAGCTGATGCAGGAGGATATGCTGAGCGTCATTGACCCGCTGCTGGAGTCGCTGCGGGAGCACACCGGAGTCGTGATTCCGAATCTGTACCAGGAAGCGGAGTGGTTCGCGAGATCCGGGGCGCATCGCAATGTCGTCAAGCTGGGAATTGCGCTGCTGGGCCAGTTCGAAACCGAGAGGCACCGGGAGCTGGTCGTTACGCTGGGCAAGCATGACGAATTTACGCTCTATTCGGCGGTTGCGATTCGGGGCAGTCTGGACAACGCCAACGAGACGCTGTTCGAATTGGCTAAGGCTGTAGACGGCTGGGGAAAAATCCAATTGGTCGAGCGTCTGGAGCCGCAGACGCAGGAAATCCGGGACTGGCTGCTTCGCCATGGATGCAGCAACAGCGTCATGAACGAATATTTGGCCTGTTACTGCGCCCGTAACGGCGGGCTGGCCGAAGCGCTGTCGCAAGCCTCCGTGGATCTCGAGCTGTATGACGGGGCAGGGGTCATCCTCTCCGCGCTGCTGTCCGGTGGGCCGGCCGAAAATATCGACGACTACGAGGATGCAGTGTCAGCGGTAGGTGATTTTCTAAGGCATTCGCAGACGATGTGCGTGACCACAGCGCAGCTGTCGGTTGTGACGGATGTTTATGATTTTCTAAACGAAGACAGTCAGCGTTGGGAGCAGCGGTATGAGAGGGGCTGGTCAGGCGATCTGCGCGAAGCCTGCAAGCGGCTGTGCGAAAACGTCATCCACAACGAAGAATGGCCGGCCAAAATATGGGAAGCTATCCGTTCGAAGGACAGCGCGGTACGGCAGCATGCGATATATGCAGCCAAACGGCTCCGTATGGACATCTGGGAGGAGCTGTTCGGGCAGCTTCCGGAGCATCCGCTGGAGAGCGGCATGTATTATGAGCTTGCGCGAACAGATGAACCGGAGCGGATGGACCGCTTGGTCCGTTATGCGGAAGCGCATCTTCCGCTGGAGGAAATCGCCAGCGGTCCGCAGGATGAAATCGGCTACGGCGAGCAGTACGGGCCGCATCAATGCTTGCAAAGCCTACTGCAGGCGCTGGACGTCTTTGAGGGCCACGGGACGAAGCTGGTTGTCGCCGGTTTGCTGAGCCCGGCAACCATGAACCGAAATATGGCGTTGAAATGTTTGGAGGCATGGCTTCTTCCGGACTGGGGAGAGGAAGTGGCGGCGGCTTTGCAGGAACTGATCGCCTGCGAGCCGAATGAACAAGTAAAGGAACGAATTGCGAAGCTTTTGCAGGAAAAGGAGCTGACGGCATGGCTTATCAAATCATAGACGGCGTCCGCGTCTGGGGGAACCCGGAGGCAGGCGCTTTGGCGCAAGCGAAAACGTGCGCCGAGCATGGAAATGTCGTGCAGGCGCTGCTGATGGCGGACCATCACAAGGGCTACAGCCAGCCGATCGGCGGGGTGATCGTCTACGAGGGACAAATCTCGCCGTCCGGCGTTGGGTACGACATCGGGTGCGGGAACAAAGCGGTGCGAACGAACATGCTGGCTGCAGATATCCGGCCACGGCTAGGGCACATCATGGATGAGATCGCACGGAACGTTTCGTTCGGCATCGGGCGTGTAAGCAACAAGAAGGTGGATCACGAGCTGTTCGACGATCCGGATTGGTCGGTGTATTCGTCGGTCGGGCGTCGTGAGCACCGTAAGCTGAAGGCGCTTGCCCGCGATCAATTGGGGACCGTAGGCAGCGGGAATCATTTCGTCGATTTGTTCGAGGAAGCGGGGACGGGACGGCTGTGGATCGGCAATCACTTCGGCAGCCGCGGGTTCGGCCATAAGACGGCCAGCGGCTTTATTAACCTTGCGGCGGGCAGGGAGTTTTTGACCAACGCTCCGGGGGAGAAGATGGACCAGCCGCCGGTGCTGCTCGATCTGGACAGCGAGCTTGGCGATATGTATTACCGCGCCATGAAGCTGGCCGGGCGGTACGCGTATGCCGGAAGAGATGCCGTCATCCGTCAGGTGCTGGCGATTCTGGGAGCGGACGCGAAATTCGAGGTGCATAATCACCACAATTACGCCTGGAAAGAAAACCACGGCGGACGCGAAACGGTGGTCGTGCGCAAAGGAGCGACGCCGTCCGCTCCCGGCCAGCTTGGTTTTATCGGCGGCAGCATGGGCGACATCTCGGTCATTGTCCGAGGCAAGGATACGGAGGAAAACCGGGCGGCCTTCTACAGCACGGTGCATGGCGCGGGAAGAATTATGAGCCGCACGCAAGCGGCCGGCAAAATGAACTGGAAGACGCGCACCCGCTCGGGCGGCCTCATCTCGGAGACGCAGATGCACGAGGCTGTGAGGAGCTTCGGCGTCGAGCTTCGTGGAGCCGGGACGGACGAAAGCCCGTTCGTGTACCGGAAGCTTCGGGAGGTGCTGGACGCCCACGCAGAGACGATCGAGGTGATGCATGTGCTGAAGCCAATCGGCGTATGCATGGCCGGTGCGGACGAATTCGATCCGTATAAGGACTAGCCGCTCTAATTTTTAATCCAATTTTGAACTTCTTTTAAGGTGTGCTTAAGCTTCGAGCCGCATACTAAAGAAGATCCCGTTACTTAACATATATCTTTGATCCCCGCCGTCGCTGCCATCGACGAGGCGGGGATTTTTTTTGAGCGTTTATGCGTCGGAAATGCGGCTACTCCACGAGCGGAGCGATTTTCGGAAACACGCGCAGGGCGGTTTTGTAAAAGACGTGCTCATGATACGCCTCCGGAATTAGCTCCTGTACGAATTGCAGATAAGGCTGCACGGGGGCGAGCGGCCAGTCCGTGCCGAACAGCATCTTCTCGTAATGGTCGCAATATGTCACGGCGTGGCGCAGATGGGCGAAAAAGAGCGGAGAATCCTTGAGCCGCGCGCATTCCGCGGCATCGCCAACCATCAGGCCGGACAAATCGGCGAATACGTTGCGGTTCTTGTAGACGATCTCGGCTCCGTCCAGCACCCATGGGTCGCCGAAGTGGGCGATCATGAAGTTGACGTCGCGGTGGGCGACGGCAACCTCGTCCACCGTCAGCGGGTGGGAATATTTCAGCAGACCGCGCTCCGAGTACGTATCCCCCGTATGGTAGACGACCGGGACCTTATACTGCTTCGCCAGCTCGTAAACCGGCTGGTAGACGTCATCGTAGGCATAGTACGGATAGTAGCCGAGGTAAATTTTGATTCCGACTGCCTCCGGCCGCTGCAGCGCTTGTTCCAGCGCATCCAGTCCGGCGTTGCCCAGCTTGAACGGATTAACGCCGGGGCAGTACACGATCTGCCCCGGATACGACTCCACCATATCAAGTCCCATCGGCGTCGGGGCTTCCCGATCAGGGAAGCCTCCGGCGGCGGTCTCCGTCACTCCCATGCCGATCCCCAGCACAACGCCGTTCTCGGCGTATTCGCGCAGCAGCCCGTCAACGGAGTAATCGACGAACGAGCGATTTTCGGCCGTTTCCTTGAACGAAGCAATATGAGACAAGTGCATGTGCGCATCAATGATTTTCATTCCATATTACTCTCCTTCCGTGTCACTGGTTTCAAGTATAAGAGGGAAGGCGAGTCTGCGTAAAGTATCCAAGCTGTCCGTCGGCAGCGGGGCGTCCGGGAAGACGAGGAATACCGGAGCCGAGCGGCTTACGCTTCCGTGAGGCAGACGAACCCTCCGCGTGAACGATAGGCAGCAGATCTCCTTGTTCGTGTAGACCGAAGGGCGGTTGGCGTCTTCGTCCGTCACGATGTGCATGACCCCGGTCCGGCTATCTAGGCCGAACACGTAATCCTTTGTCTCGCGCACGCCGAGCTCCCCGTTTCCGAGAGGGTAACGCAGCGTTTTGCCGTTCGGAGCGCAGGTTTGCAGCCACCCATAGCCGTCCGTCTCGTCGGGACGAAGGAACAGCTCGCTGAGCATCGATTTGTCCAGATACGTCCCGGTGTTCTGACGGATGTCCGTCATGTAAGCGAGCACCGGTACTCCGGGGAGCATCAAATAGTAGCTGTCCATGGTTGTCCCTTTGAACGTATCGTGTTTCCGAATGGATTGGCGGACCCGGATGCCTGCCCAGATGTTGCCTTTCTCATCGGAGAGGTGGACAAAAGCGGCGGAATGCTCTTCTTTGCGCACGGATAACGGACCTATCTCGTCGAATTGGCCCGACAAGCCGCCGGTCCAAGGATTCCACCACGACTTCGCGCCATATTCGGGAAATCCGGAAGCAAGCCATTCCTGACCCCCGACCGCAAGCGAGCGCAGCCCGGGGTAATAGTCGGCCGAAGCCGAGATGCGAATGATTCCATTGTCAGCCTCAAGCACCGAATAACCGGCTTCGGTCGATGCCTTGCTGCTGACTTCACCGGCCGAAACCGGGAACAACGCGGTATGATACGCTTCTTCATGCGCACCGAGCTGCGCTTCCACCCGGACGACGCAGCAACTGGATGCCGGCGCAGGCAGCATGAAGCGGGCTTCCGTCGCCTCGTCGTCGGTCGACAAATGCACCTGCTCCAGCGTTTCGGCCGCATCCATATAGCGGGCGGAGAGCTCTCCTTCCCATACGGTCTGCTTCGCATCCCGAAGCGTGACCGGCACTTCTTCCGCATCCGGCGGCACGAACGGATTTCCTTCATTGGCCGTCAGCTCCACATGGCGGAGCGGCGGCGCCGTCGTTTCCTGTCCGATGCGCTTCAGGGCAAATTCCCGGAACGAGGCCCAATCGTCGAACCCGCCTAGAGACAAGAAGATCGTATCCGAGGTTTTCGTTTCTCCGGCTTCCAGCCGTCCGAAGCGGGTTTCCAGCTCCATGTACCAATCGCCCATATTCATCCGGTGGCTATCGGACCAGCAAATTCCGTATGCGCTTCTGGCGCCGCAGGCGAAGAGCCAAGGCTCGCTAACCTTGGAGCCGTCCCAATACTCGAAATCGATGCCGTGCGAGTCGGTCGTTTCGACGATTTGACCGTCATAAGGCAGAACGATTCCGTACAAGTCGTGACGAATGCGCTGGGAGATCCACATTTCGCTGACGACGGGGGCATCCGAGTCGTTTTCCAGCTCCTGCCACAGCTTCGCCGTTCCGTCGGCGTACAGCAGCGTGTGGAGATGCAGCAGCAACTGCGGGAACGCATCCGAGCGGTATGTATGGCAGAAGCCGACCGCTCCCCGTTCTTCTTTAAGCTCGACACGTACCGGCTTCTTCCGGGTAAATTCGGCGGAATACGGCTTCCCTATCGATGGCGGGTAGATCATGATTTGTTCGTCCTTCCGGTTCCAGGCCCGAAGGAACGCTTCATTATGATCCTTATCGTATTCGATCCCATAGCCGCCGTTCACGGCAACCCGGTTGTCTTCCGTCTCCCCGGTAAACATCGCCCCGGGCCCGGCGAAGGCTCCGCCAACGAAACGGGTGAACGGCACCTCCGGCCCGTTGTCCGGAACGGCCCGGATTTGAAGCGGGGCTTGGTAGAAGCCGTAGTCGAGCAGGCGGTACGGAACCGCCAGCGAGATCCGCTCCTTCGCTTCCAAGCGCGTTTCGAAAGCCCGTTGTCCGAGCGCAAGCCAAGCTTGTTCCGGCAGCTCGAAGGAGAACGAGGCCGTCTCCGGGAAATGGTTTTCCATATCGAGGTACAGGACGTAATCCCCGCCAAGCGCATGCCTTGCATCCGGTACCCGCATTGTCAGGCCGGCCGGAAATTTCGGGACGATGCCGACCTTGAGCAGTGCTTCCAGACCGTTGATTCGCACCCGCGTTTGCACGGCAGGGCAGGTGCGCCATTCGCTTTGCTCTTCCTCGATGGCTCCGACGAAGAAACGCGCGGCGATCCGTTCTTCGCCTTCCACCTGCAGCTCGCTTTTCCAATCGAATTCGACATTGCGGTCCGATTCGCCCTGAAGCTCAAGCTTAAGCGGGGCGCCCGATTTGTTCACGATGCGGTATTCTATATTGTACTCGCTTCCGAATACCGGCTCGGCCTGCTCCGCGGTTGCGGACAGCAAGTAGTCCTCCGTTTCGATGAGGCAGATGCCGCGGCCTCTGCGCTCGATATCGACGCGAAGCGATTGTCCGTTCTTGTCCCACGCGTAAGTGTAGGTATCGAAGCCGTTCACTTTATCGCCGTCCGGTTTCACTTCGAGCGTCCGCTTCAAATCGGCGTACCAATCGATATCTTGAAGATAAGGGGCAAGCGCTTCGCAAGCCGCCACCTGAGGGATGAAGTTCATAAAGTGCGTCGCGTCCTCGCGGTCTTCCCAGAAAAAGCCGCATTTCTTGTACAGCGGTACCGCCTTCATGTTGGCTTCCCAAGTGTACAAATCGACACGAGGCCAGCCCAGGCGGATTGTTTCCTCCACCGCCCGCAGTACGAGTATTTTGCCGATTTTTCGGCCATGGTAGTCCGGGCGTACGTTCAACAGCTGGATATACAGCGCGCCGGTATCCTCGCGGTATTCGCCCAGGCTGCAGTATCCGACGACTTGACCGTCGCAGATGGCTAGGAAGACGGCCAAAGCATCCGAGTTTTCCTCGTCCTGGCGAATCTGCTCGGCTGTCCGGACGGCCGGTCCGCCGCCCCATTCGTCTTGGCTCCGGTTCCACATCTCGGCTACGCTCTCCGCATAATCAGGGTGGTAATGTACGATGTTCACATGCGTTGTCATTTCGTTTCCACCTCGGCTCTAGTAAAATATAGAAGATAATGGATATACGTGCGAGAAGGGAGGAAGGTTGCAGGTCCGGGAAAAAAGAAGGGGAAGACCGCTCCCGCGGCGAAGCAGTAAACGGCCGACAGCTAAGGAAGCGCAGCTGTTCGCGCACAACGACGGAAGGAGCGGGACGAACATGAACAGACTGTGCATCATCCCTTGCGGAGCCAAAAAAATATGGGATACCGCCGCCGCACCGTCGGGTCCTTGCCCGGCCAACCGGGCGTACATTTCGCCCCTTCACCGAAAATGTCAGGCGTATGCGGACCGCTTTTTTGATCATTGGGCGATATTGTCGGCCAAGCACGGTTTTTTGCTTCCGGACGATAGGCTCTACGAAAATTACAATGTCGCCTTTGGCAGCGGGCACCCGGAAATCATTTCATTGCACGAGTTGAAACGTCAAGTAAGCGAAAAACGGTTGGACCGATTTGAGGAAGTCGTCGTGCTCGGCGGCAAAAAATTTACCGGGATCGTTCCCGAAGTGTTTTCCGGGGAGACGCGGATTTATTTTCCGCTGGTCGAGAGCCGAGGGATCGGGGATATGCTGCAAAAGCTGAACCGCGCTCTGGAGCGCAACGAACCGTTCGATGGCGTTGTCGGAACAAGGCAAGCGGGCTTGGAATAGGAGGAACTCCCGCCGCCGTCATATCGACGGAGCGGAAGCTGCGGGAGAGTCAGGAGCCGTCCGGCTGCAAATTCCGATTGCCGCAAAACTCCTCGATCGTTTGCGCCTTCATGTCGTCCAGCGGGAATCCCGAAGGATAGTTAGTATACATCAGCATAATTCCTTGAAGTGTTGAGGAGAAGTGAAGGGACCGTTTTCGGGGATCGGGGGCCCCCAGCTTCTCAAATATTTCGCATTGGGCCTCGAACTGCTCCGCGTAGGCGCCGAGCAGCCGGTTTCCGTGCCTGGCCACAACTTCATCTTGTCTCGGACACGTGAACAAGTTCAGGTAGAAGCGGAATACTTCCGGCTGCTCGCGGACGTTGTCCAGCGCCCCTTCGACGATGTGGCGCAACTGCTCGGCAGGGGTTTCTTTGGCGGCTGCGGCTTGCATCACTTCGAGCACCTCTTCGATACGAAGATCGACCATGGCGGCCAAGAGCTCCTCCTTGCCTTTGAAATAATTGTAGAGAAGGCCCTTTGAAATGTCCGCTCGCTTGGCTACATCGTCGATGGAGGCGGAATGGAACCCTTTCTCGATGAAAAGCTCCGTGGCCGCTTGCAAAATTTTATCTCGGGCGGCGCGGCGAATCCGCTCGTTTTCCTCCGGCGTTCGGGGCATGTCGTTACTCCTCCAGAAACTGCAAAATCGTATGGGAGACCTCGTCGGGATGGGTTAGCATAGGCATATGATCCGTGCCGTCGATCCACACGAGGCGGGCATTCGGAAGCTGCCCGAATTGCTCGGCGAGCGGGAACAGGTCTGGGCGGTCTAGTGTGCCGATCATGAACAATGTCGGTGCCGCAAGCTGGTCCAGCCTTTCGACGGCGGGAGGCTGGGGCCATACCGATTCGCCGCTTTTCCAATCGAACCATCGCTTGATATTGTGTCTAATCATTTCGTGCATAAATGCTTGGTGCGGACTTGCTTTGACGACGTCATAGGACGGAAAATCGAGCGAAAACTCGGTCATTTTCTCCGCATCCGGCGCCGCGGCGAGAACGCGCTGGAACCGCTCCTCGATATCGGGGGCACTCTGGAAGCCCGTGACGGAGCAAGCGATGAGCACGAGCTTGGACACCCGCTCGGGGTACGTCAGGTCGAAGTCGACGGCAATCTGGCCGCCTATGGAGTGGCCGACTAGTATGGCCTTTTCCAGGCCGAAGTGGTCAAGAACCATTTTTACATCTTCGACGTAATTGGCTGGCTCGACAGGCGCCGGCGATTGTCCGGCTCCCCGGCCGTCGAATACAATAACCCGATAGTTTGCCGCAAGCCTCGGAATGACGAACTGCCAGGTGCGCATATCTGCCCCGCCCCCGTGAAGCAGGACGATCGTCTCGTCGCCCGCCCCATGAATTTCGTAGTGAAGATCCATCGTGATTCCTCCTCCGACATATGTTCCGCAACAGCGGATAGAGTGATGACCGGACCGTGACGCGTAACCGAAGCGATGGGAAAAAGTGCCATGGTCCTTGCAGCTTTAGTATAATTTATGACTGAACATACAGTCAATATAAAAATGGTTGCATACATAGAGAAAGACCCGCAGCAGGTGCGGGCCTTTGTGCCGGATTGCTTTTTAAAATGGAATTTGTTCCGTGATAAACGCATAGTCATGCTCTTCCGCCCACGCTTGCAGGCCGCTCCAGAAAGCCTCGCACGCCAGGAAGACGCGGTCCGGGTCCGACAGCTCGCCGGACAGCACGAGCTGTGCCAGCGCGTCAAAGCCGTCAGGCCGGTCGGGCAGGGTCATGGCTTCGGGAATGACCTTGGCTCCCGTAGAGTAAGTCGTCCGATGGTGCAGCCCGATGAGCATCGCGCCGTAATGCGCGGTCTCCATGGCCAGATAAGGCAGATACGTCCGCGGGCCTTGGGCGTTGGCATTGCGCCATTTGCCGGCGAATTCGAACATTTCGCCGACCAGAATGCCGCGGATGTTTTCCCGGAAATCGGCTTCGTCCGGTGACTGGACCGCTGCTTTCAGCTCATCGAAAAAGCCGTCCGGGTCGTACAGCGGAAGAGCCGTAAGGAAGGCGCCGTGGGACAGAGGCCATGTATCCTCGACGGTCCGCGCGTACTGCAGCAGTTCCTCCTCGCTGTACACGTTCACCTCCGCTTTCCAGGTCCCGGCCGCCCATTCGTGGCTGAAGTCGACCGGTTCGTCTCCCGAGCGGAGAACGCAAAGCATCTCGGTGTCCGAGAACGGTCCGTCCGTACCGCGCGCCATGGAGCCGTAGAGGCCGATCGCTTTAATGTTGTCGCCGTAAACCTGCTTAAGCCGGTCGGCAATTTCACGGGCAATGGCCCGTCTTTCTTCTTTGGTTACCGCCTGTGGTCCGTTCATTCGTTTGCACGCTCCTTGATAAAAGTTGAGGTTGATTTCGCGCACTGCTTCGAACGGAGGCGGCGGTCCCCGGGGTTAACGGGGGATTTTTAGGCGAGGCATGAGCATCGATCTCCTTTTGGCAAAAAATGTACGATTGTCTTACTCTTACGCGCGAGAGGGGATAAGGTTTCAGCCAAATTCGGCTATGCTTTTTTGGGCCAGAAGGTATAGCTGAAGCTCCATACAAAATCGATCCCCAGTACGATCGCCCAGCGCCAGATCATGCTCCACAAGTCGGCCGTCCGGCTGTCGTCGTCGACGAACCAGATCATGCCGAGCAGAATCAGGCAGCCGACGGTCCAAGCCAACAGGTGAAGAAACCACGTCTGACGCTCGCGGCGGGCGTGGGCTGCGCCGTGCTTGGGCTTCGGTTCGGGCGCCGGAGCCCCTGCGAACCTGTGTGCGAACCGTTTGTCGGCCCACCGGATCATCCGGTGGCCGAAGGCGACGGATACGCCGATATAGACGGCGGCGAGGCCGTGTATGAAGCTGGCGGTCGCCCCGTTGCGCAAATCAATGACGGTCGCGATAATCAGGACCAGATCGACCACCGGCGTGGCGACCAGCAAAAGAGCTCCGATTCGTTTCATGTCCAAAATATAGCGGAAGACAAGTCCGGCGGCGACAAACACCCAGAAGCCAATTTCACAACCGATAATAAATGCGGCTATCGTCATACAATCAGTCCTTTTTTTCTTTTTTTTGATACACTTGTGCTACTAAGCAGGGTTTATTTTAGCACTATTGTATTAAAAAAACAACCGTGCTATAATCGGGACATGCCTAAAATCGTAAACCATGAAGAGCGACGGGAGCAGTTGGCGGAAGCGGTGTGGCGGATTATTCGCCGGGAAGGGCTGGAAGGGGTCAGTGTGCGCAGTGTTGCGGAGGAAGCCGGCATGTCTCTTGGCTCGCTGCGTCATTACTTCGATTCGCAGTCGGCTTTATTGGCTTTCTCCATGCGGCTCGTCGCCGAACGGATAAAAAAACGTATACAGTCGCTTCCGCAGGACGGCAATCTCCGGGAAAATATCGAAGCGCTTGTCGGTCAAATCGTGCCGCTGGACGAAGACCGCTTGGCGGAAAGTCAAATCTGGATGGCCTTTTCGACTTTTGCTTTGACCGAGCCGGGCTTGAGGCCGCTGAGCCGGGAAATCCACGATTCGCTGCGGGACATGTTCCGTAAAATCTTCGAAATCCTCGTCCAGTCGCAGCTGCTGAAGCCGGGCCTTGATACGGAGCTGGAAGCGAAGCGATTCCACGCGTTGGTGGACGGTTTGCTCGTACACGGCGTCATCGCGCCAGAGGTCATGTGTGCGGAAGAAATTGCGGGGATCATTGCACGGCATCTGGACAGCTTACTTGTGCCGTAACGCTGTTGTTGGCAGAAAGAATAAAAAGAGCCTGTCTCGACTGAGATAGGCTCTTTGATATGGAGAAACGTTAAGTTAATTCAAGGCTTACCCGAACTGGCGCAGCGCCGAATGGCGGGTCGGGCCGACAAAGCCGTTCAGCGGAAAGCCGTGCCGGATGGCCGCGCTGATGAACCGTTTGGCGGTACCGACCGCTTCTTTGACGTCGGCGCCTTTGGCAAGCTCGGCCGTAATGGCCGCGGAGTACGTGCATCCGGCACCATGCGTATAGGTGGTGGAAATTTTGTCCGATTCGTACAGCTCGAATGCCTTTCCGTCATAAAGCAAGTCGACCGCCTGCGGATGATTCAGCTTCGCGCCGCCTTTGATCAGGACGTACTTGACGCCTGTGGCATGGATGATCTGCGCCGCCTCTTTCATGTCCTCAAGCGTTTGAATCGGCGGACGGTTCGCAAGCTGCGCCGCTTCGAACAAATTCGGAGTAACGACGTCCGCGATCGGGACGAGCAGCTCCCGCAATGCTACGGTGGATTCGGGATGGAGCGCCTCGTCGTTGCCTTTGCAGACCATTACAGGGTCTACAACGATGCGCTGCAGCCCTTTGCCTTTGAGCGTACGCGTGACGAGCTCAATCAGCTCGACGGAGCCGAGCATGCCCGTCTTGAGCGCATCGACGCCGATGCCGTCAAGCACGGTTTGCAGTTGGGCTTCAACGGTAGGCAAAGCGACCGGATGAACGCCGTGGTGCCATTGGTTGTTCGGGTCCATCGTAACGACTGTCGTGAGAACCGTCATTCCGTAGACGTCGCGTTCTTGGAACGTTTTCAAATCGGCTTGAATTCCAGCGCCGCCGCTTGTATCGGAGCCGGCAATGGTTAATGCTTTTGGTATGCTCATTGTACTTCTCTCCCCGGATGAATGAAGTTGCATTTATGACCTATCCTATCACGTTGGCGCAAAATTTCAATCGAAAATTCGCGGATTCCCCCAAAAAATGCCAAAAAATGACTACCGCCGCTGTTTGGCGCCCTGTAACAGGCGCATCATTTGGGCCGCCGCTTCGCTCGCCCACTCCGCGGCGCGCCCGACCGCTTCCTGCAAGTCGCAAGGCTTGCGCACGATGGGCAAAGCCGCCGTCAGTCCGAGCTCGTCCAACTGCTCCGCAGGCAGCTCCAGGCTGCCGCACAAGGCGACTACCGGCACTCCC
This sequence comes from Paenibacillus tyrphae, assembly GCF_024158745.1. GTDB lineage: Bacteria > Bacillota > Bacilli > Paenibacillales > NBRC-103111 > Paenibacillus_G > Paenibacillus_G tyrfis_A. The sequence goes on from NZ_JAMZAW010000026.1 coordinate 36,852, forward strand.
GCCTCTCGGGCCTTGCGGCAGATGCCCGCAATCGCTTTGCCGGACAGCGTCTGCCTATCCAGCCGGCCTTCGCCGGTGATTACCCAGTCGGCGTGCCGAAGCTGCGCTTCGAACTTCGCCTTCTCCAGCACGATGTCGATGCCGGAGCGAAGCTGCGCGCCGAGGAACGCATGCAGCCCGGCTCCCATGCCGCCGGCCGCACCTCCGCCGGGCAGCGTGAGCACATCGATGCCGGTTTGCCGGCGAATGACGTCGGCCCACTGCCGCAGCGCCCGATCCAGCGCCTGCGTCATGTCCGGCGTCGCGCCCTTCTGCGGGCCGAAGACGGCGGAAGCGCCCTCCGGCCCGCAGAGCGGGTTGCGGACGTCCGTCGCCGCGACGAAGCGGCACTCCGCGAGACGCGGGTCCATGCCGGAGGCGTCGAAGCCGGCGAGCCCGGCGAGCGCTCCGCCCCCGGAGGGCAGCGGGACGCCGTCCGCTCCGTACCATCGGACGCCGAGCGCCTCCAGCATGCCTGCCCCGCCGTCGTTCGTCGCGCTGCCGCCGAGGCCGATGAGGAACTGCCGGCATCCGTGGTCCAATGCGGCCCGAATCAACTCGCCCGTTCCGTAGGAGGAGGCGGCAAGAGGGTTGCGCCGCGCTTCGGGAACGAGCGGCAGCCCGGACGCCTGCGCCATTTCGACGACGGCGGTGCCGTCCTTCAGGATGCCGTAGACGGCCGTGACCGGCTCTCCGAGCGGGCCGCGAACCTGCACTTCCACCCGGGTACCGCCGCAGGCATGCACAAGGCTGTCCACCGTGCCTTCCCCGCCGTCTGCGACCGGAAGCTCGACGATGTCGGCATCCGGGACGACGCTCCGAATGCCGGAGCTTATGGCACTACACAGCTGCAGAGCGGACAGCGAGCCTTTGAACGAATCCGGCGCAATCACGATTTTCATGTACCATTCCCCCACGAATCCATGGAATAAGACGATTATACCACCGCGCCAAAAGACGTATCCAACATTTCCGGCCGGTCCCGGTCAGCGTTTCGTAAGGGAAATATCAGGAAGCCATCCGTTCTCCTTCTGTCGGCGCTTAGATACAATGGTAATGAGTGGATAGAGAGAGGAAGTGCTGAGATTGACCTATCGAACAGTTGCGAGGGGCGTCGGATGGGGCGTCCTGTTTGTCGCGCTGCTGCTGACGCTCGCGGCCTGCAAGCCGGAGATGAAGCCGCCGGAAGAGGTGATGGACACATTCGTCGCCGCCTGGCAAAAGAAAGATTACGCAGTCATGTATCCCAGTTTGACGAGCCATGTTAAAGAATCCGTCACGCAAGAGGCATTCGTCAGCCGGCATCAAAACATTTATGAAGGAATCGGATTAACGGAACTGCATATCACGGCGGAGCCGACGGAGAAAGACCCGAAAGCGAAGACGGATCAAATTCGGTATAAGCTGCATGTGGAAATGAAGACGTCGGCCGGACCGATCGAGTTCAACCAGACGGCGACGCTCCGCAAGGAAGAGCGCGCCTGGGGAGTGGACTGGTCTTCGGCGTTTCTGTTTCCGCAGCTAAAGGACACGGACAAGATTCGTGTGCAGACGCTCCCGGCGAAGCGGGGAGAAATACTCGACCGCCAAGGCCATGGACTGGCCATCAACGAAGATCAATGGGAGGTCGGACTCGTACCTGAAAAAATGGCCGAGCCATCCGACGAGTCCGTGAGCAAGCTGGCGGCACTGCTGAACTTGAAGCCGGAGGATATCCGTGCCAAGCTCGGCGCTTCGTGGGTAAAGCCGGAGCTTTTTGTCCCGATCGCGCTAATCCCCAAAGGCGATCCGCGGGAGAACGAGATGCTTACGGTTCAAGGGACGGCTTACCGGACGAAGAGGGTACGTTCGTACCCGCTCGGCGCGGCGGCGGCTCATTTGACGGGCTACATCGGCAGGCTGAACGAGAAGGAGCTGGAGAAGCGCAAGGATAAAGGCTACCGGCCGGACGACTGGATCGGCAAAACCGGGCTGGAGTTGACGCTGGAGGACCGGCTGCGCGGCCGGGACGGCCAGCGCATTTACATTACGGATGCGGAGGGCCGGGACAAAGCGACGCTCGTGAAGCGCGATGCGGTGGATGGCGAAGACGTGAAGCTGACGATCGATGGCGGCATGCAGCGGGCGATGTACCGGGAGCTGGAGAACGATGCGGGAGCGGGGGTGGCGATGCAGCCGCTGACCGGCGAACTGCTTGCGTTGGTCAGTACCCCGTCTTACGATCCGAACCTCTGGATCTCGGGCATTTCGGCCGAGCAGTGGAAGCAGTGGACGGAGAACCTGGACAAGCCGCTGTTCAACCGATACGCCAGCGCTTATGCGCCCGGGTCGGCGTTCAAGCCGATCACGGCGGCTATCGCTTTGGAGCAGGGGGCGCTCGACCCGAAGGAAGAGAAGACCATTACGGGGAAACAGTGGAAAAAGGATTCGTCGTGGGGGAACTACTACGTTACGAGGGTGTCCGAGGCGGCGAGCGCGGTGAATTTGACGAAGGCGCTGATGTATTCGGACAACATCTATTTTGCTCAGGTGGCGCTAGGTTTGGGAGCGGAGCGCTTCGAGAAGGCCGCCGGCAAGTTCGGATTCGGCGAGAAGCTGCCGCTGCCGCTGGCGGTCGATGTCTCATCGCTGTCGAACAAAGGCATCAAGAAGGAAATTCTGCTGGCGGACTCCGGCTACGGGCAAGGGGAGGTCGTCATGTCGCCGCTGCATGTGGCGGATGCGTATACGGTCTTCATGAACGGCGGCAATATGATCAAGCCGGTGCTTGAATACGACGGTCGGACGACCGGCGAAGTGTGGAAAAGCGGATTGATCCGCCCCGAGGTGAGCCGCATGCTGACGGAGCAGATGAAGGAGGTCATCCAGAATCCCGCAGGCACCGGCCGCGCAGCAAGAATCGACGGGCTGACGCTGGCGGGCAAGACCGGTACGGCCGAGCTGAAGCAAAAGAAGGGGGAGTCCGGGCAGGAGAACGGCTGGTTCGTCGCTTACGATACCGACAAGCCGAAGCTGCTCGTCGCTTTGATGGTGGAGAAGGTGGAGGCGAGGGGCGGCAGTCGTCACCTTGCCGAGAAAATCAAGGTCTTGTTCCAAGGCTTCGCGAAGTAAGCAGCCAGTGCTGCTGCCTGTGAAACCCCGCATCCGTTCGATCATACACGAGGAAAATCCAATGGTTCCCAATTTCGATAGTTGTGATAAGATGGGAAAGGGGCTTGCGGGCCCGCGCCTCAATCGAATCAAGGCGAATGTTCGAAACGAAGGAGCAATTTTGGATGACCCGAGACCTTGAGGATGTGTGCCTTGGGCGGCATACGCAGCTAAAAGGCGGCGCCTACCGAATTGAAGAACGGCTGGCCTCGAGCGAGCTGTCCATCGTTTACATCGGAAGCCCGGCTGAGGGAGAAGAAAGGCTTGCGATCAAGGAATTTTATCCCGGAAGCCTGGCTTTAAGAGATATGGACGGGAAGACGGTCTTATGCCGCCGTCCTTCGAGCCGCCGGAAGTTTGAAGAGCTGAACGATGCCTTCCGGAGGGAAGCTTCGATTCTAAGCCGGCTCCGGCATAGGCATATCGTCGAATATATCGACCATTTCGAAGAAAACGGGACGAGCTATTTGGTAACCCGTTATTGCCCGGGCAAGCCGCTCGTGGATTTGATCCGGGAGGAGAAGCCTGCGGCGGCGCATTTGATTCGGAACGTGCTGCTGCCGTTTCTGGATACGGTGGACTTCGTGCACCGGCAGGGCCTCATTCACCGGGATTTGAAGCCGGGGAATATGATGATTTCGGAAGAAGGCTGGCCGGTGCTGCTGGATTTCGGTTCGGCCGTATCACTCGCCGAGCCGGACGTCCGTCCTATCTTTACAACGGCGGGATTCTCCCCGCTGGAGCTGTATTCGGAGAAGGCCAGGCAAGGGAAAAAGGCCGATTTATACAGCGCCGCCGCGATTTTATATTACAGCTTCACCGGGCGCGTGCCGGCGAACGTTTCCGAGCGGCTGATCGAAGACCGCATGGAAAGTGCGAGAACCGCGAACCCGGAGATCGGTCTGCTGCTGTCGGGTATGATCCGGTGGGGGCTTGCCGTTCAGCCGCGCAGAAGATGCCCGTCGCTGAAGCTGCTTAAGGCCGCTTTGCGGCTGGAATATATGCGCCTGAAAGCCGGGATGCGGCGGAAGGGCTTGGAGCCGCCTTCGGCCGTAAACGAAAAATAGAGGAACTGTGGGGGCTCTATTCAGGTCATTTGCCCGCTGTGCCTCCGCTTAGAGGAACTGTGGTGCTTTATCGATGCTTCGCAGGCACGGCGGAATATTTTTCGACACGGTTAGGGTGTCCCGAGTTCCGCTATGTTCCGGGGGAAAGCGCAAGGATTTCGGATAGCGCATCGTGGTTCCTCTAAGGCGTGTAAGCCGCGCAATCGTGTAACTGTGGCTTCGAAAGCTGCCGAAACGGCGCTCAATTCGTTACCGGACATAGCGGCAGTTCAGGTTGATTGATACTGGGAAATAGCGGTGGATTCCGTCCGAATGTCGAGGGGCCCCAAAGAGAGAAAAGCGGCCCGGCGCGTTCTCGCCGAATCCCCGGCTTTTCCCTGAATCTCCGGGCCTCCCCCGCGATTCAACGGCAAAAACCCAACCCCCGTTACAGGGCGTTGGGTTTTACTTCTTTATACCGCAGCTCAATTTCTGTCAGCCGGTCCTCGAACGTGATGTAAATTTTCTCGTTGTAGCTGATCGATTCCTTTTTGTTGCGGGGGATCGGCGTTCTGCCTTTTTCAATCGTGCAGCGCGTGTTGTGCCGGAGCAGGATCGTGCCGTTCTTCCCGGCTTCGATGATGATGTGTTGCGCCTCCGGCAGCGGCTCGTTGACGTCAAGGCTCGCGAACAGCTCGCGCAGGCTGATCTGCCGCTTCTCGAACGAAGCGAGAGGCCAGTACTTGACCGGAATGTCGCTGCCGCTCGCCGTATTGAGGAAGTATCCTTCCAGCCTTCCGGCAAAGCGCGGCTTCGGACGAAGCAGCCAATAGACGGCCCAAGCGGCCAGCAGTACGGCAAGCACGATGCCCGCGATGATCAAATAACGCTGCACAACGGAGTACACGTTGATGACCAGGTCCGAAGTGACGGAAGCTCCTTCGTCGTCCGTTACCGTCATCGTCAGAACCGCTTTGCCGGCATGCATAGAAGAGACGGTCAGCGTATCGCCGTCCACCGCGAAGTCGGCCAGCTTGGCGTTGCTGTTGGAGGCGATCGTATAGCTCAGCTTGTCCTGATTCACGTCGCGAAAACAGTTCTTAAGATCTATTTTGGCATCTCCGTCTTCCTTCGTCAGCTCGATGGCCCCGCTGCCGATCGCTTCGGGCGCCGTGTTCGCGATATCCAGCTCACTGACCGCCGTTTCCCGGTAAAAATCCGAGCTGCTCATAAATACGCGGGCTTGATACTTGCCGGAGTGAGGGAAGACCGTCTGCGTTTCGAAGCCGTTTCCGTTCAGCTTCATCGGCGTCCGTTCTTCTTTATTCGTCTGCAAATCTTTCACGATCAGCTCAGCCTTCATCGATTGGTACACGTCGGCGTCGGCCAGCTTGGCTCCGTCCGCTTGGTGCAGCAGGAAGGCGGAGACGTTCGACGGCACGCCCTTAACCGGCTGGGCAAGCTCCATCCCCGCCTTGAGGCCGTAGTTGCCGAGCAAGCTGATTTTCACGAAATCCCCGGGCCTTGCTTTGAATTTCAGCAGAAAGGCGCCTTTTTGCGGCTGGGGAATTTTGAGCAGCGAATATTTGTCCGATTTCACGAACCGGATGTTTTTCGAATTGTAATACAGATGCGTTTCGGTGATCGGATGCTCCGACAGCAGCACGATATTGGCTTCGTTCATGCTGCCGTTCGGAATGTTGACCGTCACTTCCTGCAGCTCCCCGGTGGCTGTGACAGCCGCGACGGGGACGAGCACGGAGCGGATTTGCTTGGCGAAAATGTTGTTGAAGATTTCCGGCAGATCGCCCGCGCTTTCCGTAATGAACGACGTGCCTCCCGTCTTGGCGGCAATCGCTTCGAGCTGCGACGCGTTGACCGAGCCGTCATGATTAAGCCCGACGGTGTAGATCGGGTAGCCTTTCCCCTGCGCTTCCGCGATTACACGCTCCACATCTTTGTTCGAATCCTCGACCGATCTTCCCGTAAAAATAGGTCCAAAGTCCGTGCCGCCATCCGACAGCAGAATCATAAACGGGCGTCCGCCGCCTTTGCCGCTCCCGACAAGCTCCGACCCTTTGCTCAGCCCGAGGCCGAGATCCGTATAGCCGGAAAAACGCAGCTCCGCGATTTTCTTTTTGAGCAAATTTTTCTGCTCCTCCTGGGTTAGCGGGGCGAGCTGCTGCGCTTCGACGATTTTATGGTTGTAGGCGACAAATCCGACTTGGGTGCGGGCCGCCTCGCTCATGTCCATAAACATTTTGATGACTTCCGCAGCGATCCGGTCCCGGTCCGTGGCGTTCATCGAATAACTGACGTCCATCACGAACACCGCGTCGAACCCCGAATTCGTATCGCCTTCGGCAAACGCCGATCCGAGAGGAACGAACAGCAGCGCCAGTGCGACAGCGATCGCCAAAATTCGCAGCCCGACCGGGACGCGCCTTCTTGTATGCATTTCCCCAACCATCAAAAAACTCACCCTTCATTTGTAAAATGTGTGAAAGTACACCAAAACTGCTATTAACAATCGGCATGACTTTACCGAAAAATTAGTACAGCGGGAAATAGTAAAAAAATACAGTTTTGTTAAGTTCGACACATTTTTGAAGGGGAGATGATGAAAAAGGGAATAAAAGGATGGATTTATATGGTTAATTCAGCATATAACAGAAGGGCCAAAAAATAAATGTGTTTGCTCAAAAATGGGAAAATAGTACTTGATTGCCTAGGATAAAATAACTATAAATATCCATAGTTGACAAAATAAAACATCAGACTCTATGATTAGACCTGTGTTTTCGGCCTTCATCCAAAAATGCTCGGAAAGGAGTAGGCTATAAGAATCATGCGCCGGTTCCGGCAAGTTTTTATAGCCGACAGCTCAATGGACATCATCAATCAAACGAACCGCACCATGCTCTTCGAAGAGATCAACCCGGAAAAGCTCGATCTCGTCACGATCGTCGGGGACGTCAGAGGCATCGACAGCTTGAGCGATGACAAGATCAAGGAGATTAACCAGCATCTGCTCGTTCGCAGCTTCGACGAGTTTTTGGACAAGTTTTCGCCGACCGTGTACTCGTTTTTCAATGCGGCCAACCAGAAGGTTATGTATACCCTCAAGAAGCCGGAAGGGATTGCCGAGGACAGCATTTCGGAGATCAAGATCGACCAAAGCAACGATTTTCTGAAAATGCTGTTCACGCTGATCGACACGAAGCGCAGCCAAGGCATCCCGAACGTGGACTTCAAGTTCGAGAACCTGCTCGACATGATCTCCCCGAAAAAAGTAATGGACGACATCCGCCAAGTACGCAAGGAAATCCATTATTTGTACGGGCAATATGACAAGCTGGACGACGGCGATCCGAAAAAGCTGGACCTCGGGGACAAGCTGAACATCATGTTCGAGGACGCCAGCAAAAACTATAACAACGTCATGGCCATGCTTCCGCTGGCGATCGAAGACATCAAGACCCGCCTCCTTCTTGGAGGGGCGCAGGAAGAGAACGAATCCGAAGCGATCCAGATCGGGATGCTGATGATCGGTGATTCCGGCGAGCTGAAAATTATCGAATCGCCGAAGTCGGACACGATGCAGCTCATGATCGCGGACGACAGCAGCACGAACGGCCTGATCAACGTATTCGAGGACGATTACGAGTCCGTGTCGGATACACCTTCCGCCTACGTCAAAGATCTGGTCGTGCGGACGTTCTGCCCGCTGCCTGCGGTACAAAGCGAGATCGATACCGAGAAGGAAGTGCAGAACTACAACACGTATCTGGAGTTCTACAAGAACGCCAAGGACGAGTTCGTGAAGACCGTCAAGCCTTTGGTGGAAAAATTGTTGGGCATCAAAATGTTCTTCGACCAATACTCCACCAAAAACAAAGGGATGCAGCCTTCGATGCTGATCACGAACACCAAGCTGGACATGATCGTGAAAAGCAGCAACATTCCGAGGCTGGAAACGTACCTGAACACGGTCAACTCGAAGAACGATTTCACCGACACGATCTGGTTCGGCATCGTTCCTTCGGTGCAGCTCGATTCTTCCGGCGCTTCGAAGGTGAGCCGGGAGCGGTTCAGAGGTAACGAAAAGGTGACCAAGCAGGACGGCAACACGATGGAATCGCTCACGATGCTGCTGCAGGTGATCAAAGACTTCAAAGTGCAGGTGTTCTTCAGCTTCGAGACCGGCGAAGAAACGACGTTCAACAGCATGGCTACCGCCGGCATCGACAAGTATATCGATAAATGCGGCCTGCTGGTCCGCAAAGAATTCAGCGAATTCGCGGTGCCGTCGGTTCCGAACTTCACGATTATTCCGAAGGACAAGTCCGGTGTCGTCATCGACAGCAAAATGCTGCAAACCGAAGACGGCGGCGTTAAGCTGTCGCAGGAGAAAGAAGACATTCTGAAGCTCTGGATCGAAGGCGTCTACGTCGGCGCAGCTTATGTGGCGGCGGGGATCGTAGCGGCATACCAGTGCCCGGAATATTTGCGCGAATCGTTCAAGACGGTAAGCCGGGAGTTCCCAGGCGTGCGCTTCGATATCGAGGCCGGGGAGAACGGCCTGCGTGCCGTCACGACGATGGCCAAGGAAATTTCCGGCTTCACGAACAACATCAAAGATTCGATCAACCGGAAAAACTTCGGCTTCGTGTTCTCTTCCGAGAACGCGCAGCTGCAGGGCAAAGACATCAAGCGCATTACCGTCTACAAGGCGCGGAGCCTTGCGTCGACCGACGACGGCTTCGATTCGATCTACAAAACGCTGGTCAGCACGTACATCGAGCGCATCCTGCGCTTCCAAACCGGCGATTTCAAACACGACAACATCGTTAAATTTTTCAGCAACAATCCGAGCAGCCAAAAGAGCAAATGGCTCGGCACGCGGGGGTACGTCAACTCGATCATCCAGGACGGGGACGACATGAGCTACATTATCGACGATAAGAGCAACATGTGCCATATCGACCTGGTGTTCAACGGCAACGTGAAGAACCTTGAGGTGATGATCACGAAAGGGACCACCCCGGTTAAAGCGTAACGATGCTGAACAAACTTATGCGGTTGTTAAAGGAGAGCTTTCGCAAGCTCCCCTTTCAACATAAATCCCGTCAGCGCCATACGCTGTCGGGGACCATACTTACCTTAAGGGAGGATTTATCTATGGGCTTCAGACTGAAAGTAGAAGGCGCAGAAACAATCGAATTGGGCATGGACAACATTCAATCGGTGATTTACGACACGGATACGCCGAACGACTCCAACGCGAGATCGACCGACGTAGGCGCGTTCCTGAAAATCTCCGGCAAAATCATCACCGCAACGGACGGCGACAGCGCCGACGACACGATGAAGCTTGCTTTGTGGTCGCTCGTACCGGCTGAGAAATCCGACTGCTACCGTAAAGTAACGCTGGAAGTGATCGCTGCCAGCCAAGTGGTGCGCAAAATCTACTTCCCGAACGCGTTCGTCGTGGATTACCAAGAGCGCTTCGGCGACACGGAAGGCGTAGGCACGTTCACGCTCTTCATCAAGCAAAAGAAAGACAAAACGGAATTCGCTACAATCGAAGGCGGATACGCGAACTAATCGGCTTGACCGGTTATTGCAAGCAACAGGAGTTAAGGGGCCGTTCCGCCCCTTAACTTTCTCCATTTCCGGCGGTAAGGATGGAATCCGATGAACAATTACTACGAGATTCTGGAGGTCGAACGCAGCGCCTCCCCCGAAGAAATCAAGAAAGCCTATAAGCGGCTCGCTAAGCTTCATCATCCCGACGCCAACGGCGGGAGCAAGCAGGCGGAGCTTAAATTCAAGCAAGTGACCGAAGCGTATCAGACTTTGTCCGACGCGTCGGCGAGGCAAGCCTACGACGAACGTCTGGACCGCAAGAAGGAAGGAAAAGCCGGTTCGTCATCCGGCGCCGGCACCAAGACGAAGGAGCGGCGCGCCGAGAGCGGCCAGCCCCAGTTTGATCTGAAAGATATGGAAAAGCAATTCGAGCGTTTTTTCGGCTATCATCCCAAAGGCGGGGAAGCCGGGATCAAGAACAAGAGCGAGACGAAAAATCCGGTCGATACGACGGCCATGTTCGAGAAATATTTTGGCATTCGAAAAAAATAAGCACATCCTGTTCCAACGGGGGAACCAATGTTGAGCGAAAAAAAATCCGTATGGGTAACCGTAGTCAACGTGCTGATCGCGTTGGTCGTGGCTTTTACCCTGGTTTATACGTATATATGGAACACCAACGTCGCCCTGATGCTGTTCGTCGCCGTCTTTTTCATCATCGGCTTGACGGGGATGGCTTGGCGAAAGTACGGGCGGGCGGCTGCGTCGGCGCCCGAAGCCAAGAAGGAAGCGGCGATTACGAAGCTGGCGCTGCTCAGCGATGACGGCGAACGAATCAAGGAATGGTACATTCACGGGGAAACGTCGCTCCTGATCGGGAAAAGCTCTTCCGATCTCGAGGTGCAGATCGATTTGTCGGGCACCGAGTATGCCGCCCTGGTCAGCAAGCAGCATGCGGTGCTGAATTACGCTTCCGGCAACTGGTATATCGAAGACCTCGACTCCAGCAACGGCGTCGGCATCAAGAAACGCGGCGAAAGCGGCAAGCGGCTGCTGAACGGTGACGAGCCCGAGCAAGTGCATTCGGGCGATACGATTTACATTGCCAATACGAGGCTGTTGGTCAAGTAAGGCATATCGGCTTTGAGCTTTGAGAAGAAGCAGACGGGGGAATGGATATCAATGAGTTTGACAAGATGCGCCAACGGACACATGTTCAGTACGAGAAAGCACAGCAGCGTATGCCCCTATTGCAGCATGGTCGTGGAGCCGGCTTCCAAAGCCGAGGGCAAGAAAGCGGCAAGAGTGCAGGAAGACGAAAAGACGATGCCTTATCTTGGGGAGTCCGAAGGCATTGAGCCGGTGACCGGGTGGCTTGTCTGCATCGAAGGGCCGCAGCAGGGTCAGGATTACCGGATCATGGCGGAGAAAAATTTCATCGGCCGGGCCGAGGATATGCACATCCGGATCATCGGGGACAATACCATCTCCCGCCGGAATCACGCGGTCGTCGTGTACGACCCGAAGAAGCGGAACTTTTTCCTGCTGCCGGGCGATGCGTCGGGGCTCGCTTACCATAACAACGAAGCGGTCTACACGCCGGTCGAATTAACCGCGTACGATGTCGTGCAGCTCGGACACAGCAAGTTTCTGTTCATTCCGTTATGCGGAGTGCATTTCGAGTGGGACCAAGATCAATCGGGTAAGGAATGATGAGCATGCCGGAACAACACGAATGGTTGCCTTACGTTATCGTTTGGGCCTGTGCCTGCACCCTTGTGGTTTTGTTCCGCATCAGGAGAGGCCTGCTTCATCAGGACAACGCCGTTCCGAAGATCGAGATCGGCAACGGACAGACGATCGGGGCGCGCGAGGAGCAGGACGACTATTTCTCCACCTTCGTCAGCCCGCACGGGACGATCGCCGTTCTGGCCGACGGCATCAGCGGTCTGTCGGGAGGCAGGGCGGCAAGTACGGCTGCCGTGACGACGTTCGTCAAGCAGTTTCTCAAGCTGGAGCATATTCGGGAGCTTCCCGAGTTTTTTGCGAATGCGGCAGCAGCGAGCAATGCGGAAATCATGCACACCCTGAAAGGGGCGCAGGGCGGAACGACACTAGTCGTCGTTGTGGTAGAAGGCAGCAACCTTCACTGGGGAGCGGTGGGGGACAGCCTCATCAAAATTTTCCGGAACGGGGACTTCATTGACGTCAATCAGAAGCACATTCTGGAGTCGGTGCTGGAGGAACGCTTTGTGTCCGGGGAAATTACGCGGGACGAAGCGCTGGATAGTCCGATGAAGAACCATCTGGTCAACTACTTGGGCTACGAAGGCTTCAAAAATATCGAGATCGGCACGGAGCCCGTCCGGCTGCAAAAGAGGGACAAAGTCATCCTGTGCAGCGATGGCGTGTACAATACGCTCACGGAAGTGGAACTGGAGGACATTTTGTCTAAGCCGATTTCGGCCTACGACGCCGCCCAGGAAATCATCGAAGCGATCGAGCGGAAGCAGCTCACGCACCAGGACAACGCGACCGTCGTGATTTTGGAAAAAGGCTGGTAGAACCCGATGCGTAAGGAAAACAGCGATTTCAAAACGAGCTTTCTATCCGAGGCGGGGACGTTTATCCGCAACAAGGATTATTTTGCGTTTACGGAGCAGGACGATAAAGCTTGCTATGTGATTGCCCGGGGGCTCGATTCCGATACGGAGAAAGAAAGCGCCGAGCTGGCGGTCAAGAGCGTCCTTGGCAGTTTTCTAGATAAGCCGACGCTGTCCCGCCGGAAGCTGAAACGGTATTTGTGGGAAGCGCACGAATTGCTGCAGATCGAAAGCCGCCGGGTCCGGCGTAAGGTCAGTCTGACGCTGGTCGCAACGGACTACACCCGGATGGTGTGGGCGGTAGCCGGGAACACCCGGATGTATCAGTTTCGCAATGGAAGATTGCATACGAAAAGCAAGGATCAGAGCTTGTCCCGGTCGATGGCCGATGCGGGAGAACTCTCGGAGGACCGGCTGGACAAGCACGAGGAACGGCACAATCTGCTGTGGTATATGGGGAAGCCGGGCGCTTTCGAGCCGTTCGTTTCCAAGAAGACGCTGCTGTCCGAGGGCGATGTCCTGCTGCTCTGTACGCCGGGCTTATGGGAGAACGTAGACGGCGCGGAGATGCTGGATGCGCTGGAAGAGGTCAAGGAGCCGGCGGAGCTTGTCGATACGCTGGAGGATGTGCTGCTCAGCCGGCAGAATAAGCAAGTGCCGAATTATACGGCAGCGGCCGTTTATGTCAACAAAGTGTTCAAGGAAGACCCGAAGAAAAAATGGAAAATCATAAAAAGGATCGCCCTGGTGCTGATTCCTCTCCTGCTGCTGGGAGGAGGAGCCTATTTATATACATACAAGACCGCCAAGGCCAAAGTGGAGGCGGCGGCCGCCATCCTCGAGCGTGAAAAAAGCGGCGACGAGGCGGTGCAGGAGAAGGATTATCCGAACGCGGTCAAGGAGTACAGCGAAGCGCGCAATGCGGCGATCAAGGTGAGCGACGTCGTCCATATGCGGCTCATCGGCAAAAAGCAAAAGACGGCGCAGCTCATCGTGGACGGCGACGGCTCCTTCAAAGACGGAAATTATGCCAAGGCGCTCGACAGCTACGAGAAGGCGCAGAAGGAAGCGAAGCAGCAAAGCGTATACGATGAGAAGGATATAGAGAGCAAAATTGCCAAAGCCCGCACCTACCAGCAAATTACGGAGCTGATGAAGCAGGGGGATCAGAAGCTGCAAGCGCAGGATTACGAAGGCGCCAAGGAAACTTACGCGAAAGCGAAAAAGGAAGCGCAGCAGGCTGATTTTGCAAGCGGGGAAAAGGAGCTGTCGTCGAAGCTGGAAGCGGCGGATGCGAAGATTGCCGGCGTCTTTAAGGAGAAGAAGCAGCTGGACGCCGACAAGCTGGAGAAGAAGGGCGACCAGAGCTATACGGCGCAGGCTTATGAGCAGGCCGTAACCTCCTACGCGATGGCGCAGGAGATCTATCAGGAAATCAACATGCTGGAGAAGGTGCTCGGCGTCGAGCGGAAAATTTCGAAGGCGCAGGAGAAGCTGAATCCGCCTCCGCAGCCGCCCCAGCCGGCCGGAGCCGATGGGGCTGCGGGGGCCGGTGGACGCGCTCCGGCAGCTCAAGGCGCAGGCGAAGCGGGCGCGGCAAACCAAGGGGCTGCCGGCCAAGGCGGAGCCAAAGCGGCAAGCGGCGGTCAGGCCGAGAAGACCGAGGGAGGAGGCAAGTGAGTTCCCATGAAAGACATCTTGCTGGACAGGCTGAGCCGAATGGAGGATCTCGAACAGCGCAAGCTCTTGAAGCAGATTGTGACGGGCGTCTTTTTGAACCTGGTGGAGTATCAGGAGGATTTGAACCGCAAGCTGGAGGAGCGCGTGTTTAACGAGGTGGAGGACCAGGAGGACCGGGACGACATCTATGTGACCTTGTGTGCCCGGGAAGAGATCGACCCGATTCACGAGTTTCTGTACCCGATGCTTGCGGCCGACACCGAGCCGAAAACATGCGACCTGCGCAGCGTGACAGAGCAAATGCAGCGCGGGGAAGAGGCGCTGCTGATGTCGCTGTTTTTGCAGTGCGATTACTCCAAGCTGAAGGAGCTGCTTCGCGGAAAACGCACGTTCCGTGGGGAAATCGTTACTACCGGAGGCACCCGGGCCATTCAGGTGCGCCTGCGGCAAAACCTGACGTATATCCGCGAGCTGGAAAAGCTCTATTTTATTTTCCAAAAAAACAACGTGCCGTGGAAGACGGTGAATCATCCGTACGCGGGCAAGTTTTTCGACGTGCTGTGGACCGGCGGGGAGCAGCCTTCGGGTCCGGAGGAGGAGCTGCTTGAAATCCGGATATTCCTTGAGGAATTCGAAGCGTACAAAAAGCTGGACATGGTGCCAATGTGGAACATTGAGCGCTTGGAGCTTAAAAACGTAGGCTTTCCGGTGCCGGCCGCCGACCGGATTAATTTTGAGCATGTGCTTTCCTTGCGTAAAACGGGGACGCAGCACGGCTATTTGGTCGACGGGGACGAGGCGCTGATCCGGTATATTAAGCGGATGCCGGAGGAACTGACCATCGTATCCCCGCAGGACAAATCCGGGAACTGGAACGTGCTGAAAATTACGCAGCCGACACCGACGAAGCTCGGCCGGCTGGCTTACGAGCTCGTTTCGAACAAGCGGAAAAGCAGCTTCACTGGCCGCTTCTCCCGCAAGCATCCGGTCGTCGTCCGGGCGAAGGGTGAGATAGCGCGGATCGCGGGCTCCTTCGAAGCTTCGGACGACCTCGAGCTGGTGCAGGTCGAGATTATGGACGAGGCGGACGGGAAGGAAGTTACCTACGGGATGAACCCGTTCATCAGCGACAACGTGCGGGTGGAGAACGACAAAAAACGGATGCGGCTCCGCTTTAGAGCCCGCCGGAGCGGGAGCTTTATTTTGCAGGATTTGATGAGCTTTGTCGTTTCGGAGATCCAAATGTATTTTCCAGAATACGTCTGCGAAGGGGAATGGGCTTGAATTACGTATGGGATCTGGTCATTCGGGCTGCGGACGCGGGCACGCCGAAGGACGACCTTTATTTTGCCCCCGCCAAAGTATACTCGCCTTATATGGAGCTGAGCACCGAAACGCTGAATGCCCGCACCGTCGAAGAGCGTACGGTCGAAGTGAATCCGTATTACCGGTTTTACGATATTTTCCGCGATCTGTTCGATATTAACAATCAAGAGGATTCGGAATTCCGGCGCACGCTGTTCGATCTTGCGATGCATTTCTTGACCGATATCGACCTCATGCAGGGCATGAACAAGCGGGAATTTTATATCCGGTTCGTGCTCCGGGATATGGAAGCGGGGCTGTTCGGCGACGGTGTCCGGGACCGGCTGAAGCTGCTGAACCGGGAGGAGCGGGAAGTCGTGGCCTGCAATCTGCTGCGGCTGTACGAGACGGGGGAAGCGGTGTACCTGCTGAAGGACACGATGCGGAAATTGTTCAAGCATTCGACGATTTACGCGAACTGCGAGGAAAAGGACGAACTGTTGTTCTATGTGGGACAGCGGGAGAATGAGATCACACGGGCGAAGCTGGAACTGATCAAGGACCTGTTTCTGCCCGTGCGTTTTCATACGGAGACGTATTGGGATAATCATTTCGGCATTGTGGACGTCGAGGACACGATGCGCGTGGATCATATCGCAATGTATTAAGCCAAAACTTTAAAGTCGGGTGAATACGAGCGGAGTGAGCGGAATCGTTCTGGAGAAGCGTCAGCGTTCGCCTTTGTCCCCGGATTCTCCCCACTAAATGGGTTATTGAATCCAAGAATCCGTGGTCGGGGGTCCCCACAAAGTACTCTGATTTGCTTCCATGGATAGACTTCACTTTGTGGGGTGGGGCAGCGATCGGAAGAATGATCCGCTTGCGCAGCGGACAGTGATTCACCGGACTTGGTCCTCTACGAAAGGAGCGGAGACATGAGAACGTATAAGCTGCATTCGCCGAAGAACGGCGGCACGGAAGAGACGAGCAAGGTCAAGTACACGCGGGACGAGCTGTCGGAGATGACGACGCTGCAATTGCGGAGCATCTGCCATAAGGAAAAGCTGGTCGAAGGGCTCTCGGGACCACTCGACCGCGAAGCGCTCATCCGCACGATTCTGAAATACCGCAGCGCGGAGCAAAGCCTGCTGATCGAGAGCTACGACGAGCACGGATGGGAGCGCGTAGAGGCGGTGATCGCCCGGTATTTGAATACGCCGCTGCCGGATGATGGCAGCATTCAAATTCCGGCCAAAGTGACGCTGTACGACGGACTTAAGGTAGATAAACTCGACCAATACCGGGTCAAAGCTCCGGGCACCGTTACCGAATCGAACGTGCTGCTCGTCAACGATCATATGGAGCTGTGCGGCATTATGAATCTGGTCAAGGACGGGCCGGACCCGGGCATGTACTGCCTGACCGCTTCTAATGAAATGTCGTTTCGCCGCACCTCGAACAAAAATTACAGCTTCCTGCTGTTCCGCAAGCAGGATTCGGAATATGTATACCAGACCTATACCCGCAGCAAGCCGCTGCCGCCCACGAATTTGCACTACTGGCGAATTCCGATTCCGGAGCTGGAAATCCGGGACTTGGAAGATACCGACGCGGTGCTGGCTATCGATTTCGGAACGTCCAACACAACGGCGGGCGCCTATTTGGACAGCAGCTACATTTCCAATCCCTCTCGCCATGATTTGTTGAACGGGACGCTTCGGCTGAACAGCATCAATCTGGTGAAATTCCCGGTGGCCGGTGGCAAACGGGAGGAGTGGATCGAGCTGCTGCCGACGATTGTCGCCGTAGCAGACTGCTCGGATACGCAGCAGGTGAACTATTATTTTGGCCATGAAGCCATGAAATTCATGAAGAAGAACGGATACACGGGCCATGCTACCGTCTTTCACGGCATCAAGCGCTGGGTCAACCGGTATAAGCTTCCCGAAGAAATCGTGGACGGGCAAGGGAATACGGCGGTCGTCCGCAGAAACGATATTTTGCGTGCCTATCTGCTTCACGTAATCGAAACGGCGGAGCATCAATTCAAGTGCCGCTTCCGCAAGCTGCACATTTCCAGCCCCGTGAAGCTGAAGACGCAGTTCGCCGAAATGTTCGCGGAGCTGCTGCCGGATTACCGCATCGAATCGGACGACGCGCTGGATGAAGGGATGGCCGTGCTGTTCAATACGATCGCGGATCAGATCGAGAAAAATACGTTTGCGGACGGCGAGACCTATAACGCGCTTGTCATCGACTGCGGCGGAGGAACGACGGATTTGTCTTCGTGCCGGTTTCGGATCGAGGACGGCCACATCTCCTACAAGCTGGATATTCATACGGCCTACGAGAACGGCGACACCAATTTTGGCGGCAACAATATTACTTACCGGATTTTGCAGTTCATGAAAATCGTCTTTGCCGACTACTACACCAAGGGCGGCAGCGTGCCGGATATCGACAGCTTGATCGGCATTCCCGGCCCCGACCTGTTCCGGCACGTGGACGAATTCGGCATCGAGTCGGTCTACGAGCGGTTCGAAGCGCGCTATCGCGAAGCGGAGCGCATTATTCCGACCCGGTTTAAGGATTACGAAAACCGGACGCGGGAAGAATACCTGCGGGTAAAAAGTAATTATTACTTTTTGTGGGAAATCGCAGACAGCATGAAGAAAGAGTTTTTCCGCAAGACGGGCATTCTGCGCAATCGGTTCGATTCGCAGACCGGGGACCGGCAGGAGCAGGATCTGAAAATCACCGCGGTAGACCGCTGGTGCCTGTCCGCCTACGAGAACGGCCGCATGAAGGATATCTACGAATTCCCCCGCGTCGTGTTCAATATTAACGAGATCAACCAGTTGATCAAAGCGGATATTTACGACATCGTGCGCAAGTTCCTGGAAGATTTCTACCAGGATGGGCGGCTGCAGGAATACTCCATCATCAAGCTGACTGGCCAATCGTGCCGCATCGACAGCTTCCGCGAAGCGCTGAAGGAATTCGTCCCCGGACGCAGCATCGAATTCCGGCAAAAAACCGAGGAAAGCGACAGCGTTCCGGAGCTGAAGCTGGCCTGCCTGCGGGGAGCGATCCGCTATCTCAGCGCGAGGAAGGCGGGCACGATCGAGGCCTATATTACGAATCACGCGCCGGTCGTCCCTTATACCGTCAGCGCCTTCACCCACAGCCGGCAGGAGAAGCTCTTGATCAGCAGCCAGGAAAGGCTGAATCAGGTGCAGGGGTCCATTTCCCGGCCGTTCGAGGTCAAGGAGGTGGAGCTCTTCTTGAAAGGAAGCGACGGCGCCGTGCGTCACAAGTATGCGTATGCCAACGAGCCGGGAAGCTTCGAGCCGATCCGCTATGAGGACATCGCCGGACGGTACGGGGCCAAGATCCCGCAGGACGACACGGACTCCATCCAGAACGGCGAGGTCAAATTTTTCGTGTTCGCGGAGGACAACGAGTGGGGCTTCCATGTGGTGCCGGTTGCGCGAGAGGACGAGCAGCTGTACTTGGGAAGCAAGCGGTTTTTTGCATTCGAAAACGATCTGTCGGAGCTTGATTTCTTTGACGGCTGGAAATAGGAGGTAGCGGATGTTCTCCAATATATATCCGAATTTTCATAAAGGCCGGATTCTGAAGCGGGAGATGCTGGAGAGCCTGAGGGATTATCCGAGGCAGCTCGCGGACCTGTATTTTCAGTCCTATTCGGACGGTATCGTGGCGGGGACCGACGTTAGAGTGGAAGCGGAACAGCTTGTGGTCGGCTGCGGGATCGTCAAGCACGGCGGCCGGCTGTATACGCTGGAGGAGGAGCAGCAGGTGCCTTACTCTGCGACCGGCAAGGAGACCGTGCTCAAAATCCGCTTTCACGCAGCGGAGGAGCAAAGCGATTATACGGTGTACGACGCGGAGCTCGTCCTGGACGAGGAGGCCGCCGGCGACAGCGAGCTGGAGCTCGGACGGTTCAAGCTGAAGGAGGGCGCGAAGCTGCGATCGGAGTACCAGGGCTTCGCGGACTTTGCCACCGAGTTCAATACGTGGAACATGATCCACGCGGCTTATGCGGGCGTCGGGCAGCGCAGCGTTCACCCTGCGTTGATGCGGTATTTTGCCGGCCAACTGCTCAGCCGGGGCAGCACGAACCCGTACGACATCGCCTTTGCGATGCAGTGCATGAGCCAGGAAACCGTAGACCGGGAGCTGATCCTGCATTATATCGGGACCCGGCTCGGCATGGGCTATAAGCCGTACGACAACGGGCAAATTCACAAATATTTGGGACGCATATTGGACGACGTTCAGGGCGGAAACCGCAGAGGGCCTGACCTGAGGCCGGGTGGTCCGCGACGGATGATTGTGGAGTAGCACGACGTAGTGGTAAGAGTACAACTAGAAATTCATACAGTGAGAGGAATTTGCGAATCATGAATAAACGTTTAACGATTCTATCGCTTGGTGTGGCGATCTGCGTATCCCTTAGCGGCTGCGGCTCCATCGGCAAAATCGCGGAGAAGGTAAAAGAACAAACCACCCAAGCGAAGCAAGAATCGAATCAAGCGCAGGACACGGCAAAATATAATACGTATATCGCTTTAAGCAACTACTTGACCCAGAGGCTGGACAAGACGTTCGAAATGTATTTCCAAGAGTTCGGCGGGGAGGAAGAAATCCGCATCCGCAAAAACTTTACCGGCTTCAATACGATTCCGGTGCTGCAAGGGCATAAGGACGATGTGGATAAAGCGCTGGCGTTCGCCTCGAAGGAGCCTTCTTATCAGGCTGCGGACGAATCGGTTAAGGCTTTGGCTCCCAAGCTGAAGGAGCTGATGGAAACGACGGGCGAGATGCAGACGTACTATCAGAACAAAGCACATGCCGAGGACGAGTTCGCCAAAGGCAAGGAGCTGCACAAGAAATTGCTTGTGCAGTTTAGCGAGGTGTCGGATTTAGCCGACAAGTTTTTTGCCGATTTTGCGGTCATCACGGAGAAAAGGAAGAAAGAAGACTTGGAGGAGCTCAAGAAAAGCGATCAGTTGATCCGCTACCATGCTATGAGCATCGTCAACCGGGCGCAGGATATCCAGAAGGCGTTTGACAAAGCCGGGGTGACCGACGACAACGTGCTGGATTTCGACGCGAACCAATACGCCGAGCTGTACAAGCTGCTGACGGAAGATATCGACAAGTTTACGGAGCTTTCGAAGGATAAGGAAAGGCTGAAAAAAGAAAAGGTGCAGATCGTTCCCGTATTTACCGACAGTATCCAGCGGGTGAAGACGTCTGCCACCGATCTGATGGAAATTTTGCGTACTAAGGATACGACGATCAGCAGCGATATGAAAGGGAAAGTGACGACAGGCGGAAAGAACGTGCCGCTGAAAAACTTCGACAAGCGCGTTTCGGCTGTGGTCGATTCGTATAATACGATGATCGGTTTGAGCCGGTGAAATAGGTTTCAAGAGCCCTTGCCATAAAGGGCTCTTCAAGGTTTTTCCAGTCAGTAGGTTACCCACAAGGGAGCAGCCAAATGAACAGACAAGAAGCATTGCGGCATTTTTACGATACTTATGTCAAGCCGGTCTATGAGGAGCAATTGGATGAGCTCGAACGCAACTATCATTCTTGTAAGGATGATTTGTCGGAACAATTTATTCAGTCGTTCCGCGGGCTGTGCATGAAGATACGCGAGAAGCAGTCGGCCGGAGAAAAAGGCACAATCGGATATATCACGTACTCGATGCGCCGGACGTTTATTATGGAAAATAAATTCGAGCATACGGTTCATGCTTATGACCGGAACTGGTTTTTTGACCAAGACCCATGCTGTACAGCTTATGATTCAAGTTGGATTTTCGGGCGTTTGGAACGACTGGAGGCCGAATGGAAGGCGAAGAGCCGCCTGTATATGAACAAGATTTTTGCGCCCGATGTGGAGCGAATCAAATTGCGGAAAGCCGCCGAATTGAACCGGTATCTGGTTTATTTGGCGCAAGAGGCCATGCCGTTGGCCGCAGAACTACCGGAGTTTCAAGACTTGGCGTGCGAGAACGATTTGGAAGTGTATGCAGGCGAATATAAAGGCCGAATGGACTTGGTTTACCAAAAAAAGAAAACGAGCGTGCAAGCCGTGATGAAGCCTGTACGATCCCGAGAAATTTTATAATTTCAAATACAGGAGCAAACCAGCCGGTGGAATACTATCTTCTGACCCAGGATACAAGAATAGCGGACTATGCCCAGCCCCTAGGCGGCCCCAAGTTCTTTTCGCCAAAAAGCGCGAGCTATCAAGAGCGGTTCCATGCTTTGAAGGATGAGATTTTACAGTTTTATACACATGGGTCGGATGAATACCTCGATTATATAGAACGTCCTTACCCGTTAGTATCGGAGCGTCTCAAAGAGGCGCTGGAGCGTTGTCAGAAGGGCATATTATATAAGCTGGCCATTTTAACCGATCTGCAGCAATCCAATCAAACCGTCTATTGGTTCTTGGCGCCTGAAACCGTCTCCTGCCTTAGTTCCGAAACGGAATGGCATAAGAATGGAGCGATAAAGAAACTCGTTCTCGATTCGTCCAAAATCGGCAGCTATAAGGTGTTTCAAATTGCCGGCGCCATCGAGCCTTATCTGGTTGTCGATCTGGATGCCGCCGAATCCGTGTTAAGCCTAGATCCCCAGGGGATACAACTGACTCGACTTGAGTTCATCCGATAAGCAGAAGTGGAGTGACGACGGTGGCAAGAACAGCAACTTACGGCGACCTGAAGGTCGTGGGGCCTTATGAGATTCAAACATGGTCCGAATTGCAAATCACCAAAAAAATCAACGGTCACGGAAGCATCCGCTTGATGGCGCAAATTCCAGTGGACCAGCAGGATAATTATGTACATGTGGCGCAGGCCAGAGAATCGATTGAAGTGTACGAACTGGATGAAGAAGAGGGCGTGCGCTGTCTTTTTAAAGGCGTGGTAACCCGGATCACGATTGAACGCATTGGCAAAGGATATTGGATGAACGTCGAAGGATTGTCGTATACATGCCTCCTGGATAAAACGCCCAAGGTTCGAGCTTTTCAGAACAGCGGCATGACATACTCTGATGTTGTAGACAAGGTGATTCGGGGATACCGCGGCTCCGATTGCAACGATCAGACGGAAGGCGAGAAGATCGCACAATTTCTGCTGCAGTATCAGGAAACCGATTGGGAGTTTCTTGTAAGGGCGGCTTCGCGGCTCGGTACGGGATTGGTTGCGGATGCGACCGTCAATGTGCCCAAGTTTTGGTTCGGCATTCCGAGAAGAGAAACGACCCAAAAGTTGAAAGGAATTAAATTTACTGCGTATCGACATCCTATGCAGCGCAAGTTGACAGTCTATGAAGTGGAAGAAGACTGCTATCTCGATATAGGCGACGTGGTCAAATTCCAGAATCAGCCCTTCGTTGTCACGCAATCGACCGCTGCGATGAGAAAAGGGATGTTGGTGTATAACTATACCCTTATGCCCGAAGCGGGACTCGCCTGCAAAACTATAGATAATTACCGGTTGGTCGGGGCTTCCTTGGAAGGGCAAGTTATAGATGTCAAGGGAGAGCGTGTCAAGCTTCAACTGGATCGAGACGATGAAGTGCAGAAGGAAGAAGCGGTTTGGTTTCCGTATCTTACCGTTTATACGGGAGGCGGGACGATAGGCTGGCATTGTACGCCTGAGCCGGGAGACACGGTCCATTTGTATTTTCCGAACTGCAGAGAGGAGCAAGCGGTCGTTAAGCACTCGTTCCGAAAAAGCCCGCAGAGCGCCCGAGGCGATATGACCGCCGACCCGAATACGAAATATTTCAGCACGCGAACGAAAAAACAAATTCGCTTCGGGAATCAAGCGATGGTGATCTCGACCAACGATGACGCGATGCATATCCGGATCGATCAGGAAACGGGCATTGATGTATCCAGCCAAGGAGATCTTACGTTCGCTGCGGATGTGGATTTAGTTCTGCACGGCCATAAGGTGCGGCTATCGGCAGAGCACGAAATCAATGGAGACAGCAGGACGAACCGCTTTCGCATGGACGGAGAGCAGGTGGAAAGCCATCATAAAGCTTCGGCCATCCGACTGCTGCCGACACAGGAGGCGGAGCTTAAAGCTTTTGAAGACATGGCGGATGAACTGCAGAAAGGAGCTTATTACCCTTCGTGGTCCAGGCCGCTTCTTCAGAAGTTCAAGATCGCCTATTACCAGGCTCGAGCGGAAGGCGATGCCGAAGGCATGAAAGCGGCCGAAGCAAATGCGAGGGAGGTATACGACAAGCGGGACGAAATTGGCAACATGCCGGACTGGGCGCGCAAGCAATTGAACGATTATACAAGCCGGTGGTATGAGGCCGATGCAGCCGGAAAAGAAGCGGATAAACAGTATTACCGAGGGTTGGCCGATTCTTTGCGGGATAAAGTGAAATACATCGCTATGATGCGTGAATGCACAACGGAATCCTACGTGGATGCCAACCGGATGGAGGAGCTGTCCGATCAATACAGGGAGTTAAAAAACGGCCCCGCGGCAGACAGCGAACAAACAGGTAAGCAGCTTAAGAGCATTGAAGAGGAGGCCAACAAGATCAGAGATCGTTACGGAATGAGCGATCGCGGCGCAAGGGAGAATCTCAATAAGCTGGCGGCCATGTATCCCAACGATTTTAAGTACAAGCTTAAGGTTAACGATCGTCCATATGACGATGAATTGAACGAGAGCCTGTACGATTTTGCCAAGCAGTACGGCCTGGTCGGAACGTATACTTCGCTGGAACTGCTTAAAATGCACGTGCATCAAGTAGCTAATGGCATTGCGCCTTGGCCGAAAACGCCGGAAGGAAAGAAAGAGGTTAAGGAATCGGTCCAATCGTCCGATCAGGGAAAGAATTCCAGCCATTCCCCGAATCAGGGGGCGAATGCCGGTTCTCCGCCGACTCCGGGAACGAATACCGGCTACCTTGTTAAAGACGGGACGTTCGAATATCACGACGGGAAAGGCCTTCCTACGACCGAAACGAAATATAAATGGGTCGGCCCGGACCCCTATGTAGGCGATCAGGCCAGTCCTGAGCAAAAACGCGAAGCTCTCAAAAGCTTCGCAAGACAGTTTCTTCCAACCACAGGTGCCAATGGGAACGTGGAATATAAGATACCTTATCATTGGGAGACACAAGGCTGGCCCAATGACGTTTATGATCTACGCTTAACGGAAGGGGTGGTTCCCCTTAAATTATCATGCGATCAATTTACAAAATTTGTCTACAAAAACGTGCTTCGGATTGACCTGGACGCCACTTCCGGGGCGCAATATAAGCAGCAAATCGGAAGCGACATTTATAACAAAGTCGGCAATTCCAAGCCTGATTGGTCGACTGTCAAAATCGGAGATTTGTTATTTCTCAGCGGCCATGTTGCAATGTACCAAGGAGATGGCATGCTCATCCATGAAAATGGCGACAGGAGATATTTGCCGCGCGAAGGATACGTCAATGAAAAATCGTGCAATATGGATTACTACAACATCAATATTATCCGAATAAAACGTATCGTGCAGGATTCGGATTAATTGAACTTTGCCTCCCAAGAGAACAGGCGACTGCGACTTTGCTAAAAAAGGAGTCCTTCTACATGAATCTTCCCGTCATTAAATACAATGGACAAACGATTGCATTAACCGGAGTAAAGCTGAAAATCGTAAACCACATGAATAGACATGCCCGAGCGCAGATTACAGCATCTCTAAAAGGCTACGAGAAGGAAGCATTTTTTCAACTAATGGATCGCGCATATTCGGGAAGTCTGCTGGAAATCGGCTATGATAGTGTTGTGAACCATAAGACAATCTTTACGCCCCTGTTTACAGGAACGATTACCAAGATGAGCGTACAATCGGAGCAAAATCACTTGACCATATCCGCTGTGTCTTTAACTTATCAATTGGATATTAAGCCGCGCAGCCGGTCATTCCAGAATGTGCAGATGACTTACGACGAGTTGATTCAGGACGTGCTGGATCATTACAAAAACTATACGGAGCATACCAGCTATCCCGATGTTCAATGGAGCAGCAATTTGCAAGGACAGAAGTTGGAGAAGTTCGCCTTGCAATATCACGAGACGGACTGGGCCTTTTTGAAACGAATGGCTTCCCGGCTGGAATGGGGACTTATTGCCGGAGTCACCAGGGATCAGCCTTATGTGCACTTCGGTTTGCCGGAGGAGGATACGATTGACGGGAAGCTGGAAGCGCATTACTACACCGTCACCCGGAAGCTGGGTTCCTTCGGGAAAGACGGCGAACAAAATTTACTTTATTACACCGTTGGTACGACCGATATGAAGACATTTTATACACCGGGAAAAAAGATAAAGCTAAGGCTGCTTCTCCCGCCCCCCGATCAAAAACCGACTGTCTATCAGTGGAACGGGTATGATAGCAAGTATGGCCGTATGGCCGACACGGAGAGCAATACGGTGAAGGAGTTGGATTTATACGTGTATCGCGCGGTCACGACGTTTGATACCGCTTGGAATCACGACTGCGTTCTCACGTCTAAAGCCGGCTTGCTTCGGAAGCCTGTGACTAACAAGCAGATTCAAGGGGCATCTCTAAAAGGGCGCGTGATTGAAGTGATAGAAGACAAGGTGAAGGTGGATTTTGAAGAGATTGAAAGCACCGACGAACTTTCACCGGAACAAGCGATATTATTTCCGCATGCCTCGATGTACACCTCGGAAGGTAACACGGGGTGGTACTGCATGCCGGAAATCAAGGATTACGTCAGTATTTATTTCCCTACGGAAGAGGAAGGAGACGGTGTCGTCACGCACTCTGTTCGAATGAGAACTAGCGGCGGGGACATGATAGCCGACCCGGCAGTCAAAATTTTCATGACCAAGCACCGGAAAGCGATTATTTTTGAGAAAAACGAAATTGTCATAACCGGTAACGACAATGAAATGCTGATTCGTTTGATCGATGAGAAGGGCATTGAAATTCGCAGCAGCAAGGATATTCGGGTTAAGGCTACCGGCGATCTGTACCTGACGGCGGGAAATTCGGTGCAAATCACAGCGCAAGAAGCGATCGGGATGATGGCCAAAACGAGCTTGATCGAGATGGACGGGGAAACCAAGATACGCGGAACCAAGGTGAAAATGAATTAGGCGGGAGGGAGCACCATGACCAAGGCTACGACGGGCGCTCAAGTCAAAGAACGCAAACAGACCATAGCCGAACGTATCGCCGATATCAAACGGGATTTGAGCGCCGGAAAAGCACCGCTGCTTATGACTATGGAGGGACTTGGAAATGCAGGGAGCGGTGGAGTCGAACGAAGTTTTGTAGTGGAGGGAGCCACGGCAGCCTGCTCGTGTGGAAGCAAGGAAAGCCGGCTAAAGGCTCCTGCGAATCGCCAAGTCTATATCAATGATAAAATTCAGTTGAATGTGACCGATTCGAAGCCGTATGTGAACGTAGATGCCTTTGGATACTGTTCGAGTCTGAATAACCCTGACGTAGCCGAGGCAACCAAAGCCAGCAATGGGCAGCTGAGACCGATGCCGTGTTCGCCCATGATCGGGATGCCGTGGATGGCGCTGGGCAAACCTAATGTCATTGTCGGGCAGGATCAAGCCTTATTAAGCTACTGCATGGTAAGCTGCATGTACAATGGGCAGATCCGTATTACCGATGACGGCCAAGGACAGACGGTTGACGCGGGGGCCGGGCAGGATCGGAAGGAAGCGGAAGCGGTCTTGCTGCTGAATATGGCGGCTAACGAAATGCTGTTAAAGCTTAAGAAGGATTGGAAGCCCGGTGGGACAGAAGCGGCTACGGCGGACGTCATTCGCAGACAAATCGGCGGAACTGTTACGCGCGAGGACGCTTCGAAAGAGGTAAGCCGTCTGGTAGGCAACGATAAAATTTTGGCTGCGAAGAAGCTGTATGCGGAAGGCAAGGTAGACGACGCTAAGGAGTTGGCCCGAATCGGCCGTGAAATGGGCGGAACGATATTGCTGGAAGATGATGTGGAAACCGCGCAGCGCATGGTTGCGAACGAGTACATCTATATGGCCAAACGAAAGTGGCAAGAGGCCCACCAGGCAGGGGATAGGGATAAGAAAATTCAGGCTGTGCAATTGGGACAAGCTGCCCGCAAGCTTGGCGGAACGATTACGGACGATCACAGTCTTGAAGAAGCCGGGAGAATCTTAGCCGATGAACGGAACCGGGTTTCTTCGACATACAACAACCATCAGGGCAGGGCATGGAACGGGTTTTACGATCGCAAGGAATGGGAGAATGAGGCGCAGTATTTGTACAATCTAACCCAGGAACCGGGAGGCAATCAGTGGGCAAGTGAACGACTGCTTCTTGTCGAGAGCATTTTATACGGTACTCGTTCCGAAGCGAACGCAGCCTATAACAAGATAAATAATGTGAATACGGAGAAGCAGGTTAGTAGTAGTGGAGCAGGAAAATCCAGTACTTCACAGGCAAATACTCAGGGCGGTAAGTTTGAGAATGGTATCATATCTGCCCAGGATGCTATTAGCCGGGACCCGCTATTGAACAAAGATGCTTGCTATATTTCGAACCTGCAGAATTTCCCGTTGTATAGTCAATCGGACCAACGGTATGCTGATGAGAAAATCGGAAATGATACGATGAAAAAGTCTGGATGTACGATAACGGGAGTTGCAGCCATTAGTGCCTGGAAAACCAATGGGCAATGGCCGAATGGAGTAGAACCGCACCCAGGTCGTTATAAAAATAAAGCAACATTTACCCCAACAGGGCTATTAGAGTGGGGGTCTATTGGTTTGGCTCAACCTGGGTATTGTAGTTATAAAAATAACAGTACAGATTTTGAATCCGAGGTTAAAGGGGCAGTTGATCGAGGGAATCCTGTGCTTATTGGTGTTAATGGAGCTTCACACTGGATAGTTGTTATAGGATATAAGAAAGAAGGAGATGTCATTGTTTATGATACTGCGGATGGAAGTGTAGGCACTTTTGACGAAGTAAACAAAAACCGCGAAGAAAGCAGGAAACCTCAATATAAGTCGGTGAGCCGATACTATGAATTTCCTTAAAAGAAAGGGGCGGCAGAGTACTTTGAAGAATTCTGTGAAATGGATGCTTGTTGTATTGATTCTTTCAATTATAACCGCTTGTGAGGGGAAAATCGATCCACAACCCCCACAAGGTAATGAAGTCGGCACAAAAACGGTTATTACAAATACGACCGACTTGAAAACCGATGCTAAAGAAAAAGATAGTAAAGCAAACCAATCAGTTTCGCCCGATAATGTTAGCTCCACAAACAATAAAATGCTAGCGTGTCAAAAGGAGTTGGAAGAGCGGGGGCAATTTTCGGAGTATGAGGGGAGAATCGATTATAAATCGGGCCCCAGAATATTTCCTCTGCTTCATTTTATTATGACGAAGAAATCGATTGAAGCTAATGAACCAGAACAGACTGTTTATATGAAAGATAATCCAATATTCGTGACAAGTAATCAGAAATACGCGCATTCTCTTTTATTCACAATTATCCATTCAAAGCGGACTGGTGTTTTGCACGGGGGTTCTGATTTTCCTGATAATAAAGTGACAAAATATTATAAATCTATGGTAGGTGACATAAAACGCGGTAACATCCAGATACCTTTTACAGAAGTAAGTCCAAGAAATAGAGCTGTTGAAGTGAATCGTAAAACCTGGGGAAACGAATTGGCCAAATATATGGAACCATGTAAGGATTCATTAATCTTGCCGCCTACGAAAACGGCTCCACCATTTTTTAATTATAGTGATTACGTCTATCCGTTTTCGAAAGAAATTGATTTTGTCGCCGGTGCTGAGGGGGTAGGGGAAGGCTTGGAAAAAGCCATTCTGCGCTATGTTGATGAAAAGAAAATACGAATCCCTATTCTCTTTTACTGTCCTGGATGCAAAGTGGAGAACGTAGTTATGGTACAAAATAATGTGGAGTTAAAATTTACGGAGGCTGAAACGAATAGCGACTGGCAAAAGTGGCTTGGCAGCGATTGGCACATGTACATATCGGAGAAAGTCGATTTTGATGAAAAGGTATTCGCGGACGCATTTTTTTACAGAATGCGTACCCATCTGCCTCCTTTCATCAGTGAATATCCTTCGACCGTGCAAGCGACGATTAATGGGGAACAAGTAAAGTATGTGAATCGCTAGGCTGTACGAAGCGGATATTCAACGAAATAGGGTGAACAAACATGAAATGGAAAGAACCGACATTCGACGATACTTCGGTGATCAAAGTGTTGGCCGCGGCAAATGGCCGCAGGAAGGCCGACGAATACGATTATGAAGAAGAACAGAAGGAAATGAATCTAACGTATCCGGATTGGGCGAAGGAATGGGTCAAAAAATATAAGGAAGCTTGGTACATTGCGGAAGCAAACGGTGATATAATCGCTATGCAAAAAGCAAAGAAACTGGCGGACGCCCTCAGGGATAAGCTACGACAAATGACCACAATCCCTGAATGGGCGCAGCAGCAAATGCAAAAGCAGACCCTGCGATGGATGGAAGCGAACGAAGTCGGCAACGTAAGAGTCATGCGATTTGCTAGTGAAGCGGAGCAAGGAATTATAGATAAGCTGAAAATGATTGAAAGTATGAAGGAAAAGTGGCCAGATGATGCGAAAACTTTGAATGAATTGACGGCAAAGTGGTATTATGTGGATGATAACGAATTCATCCCGTACGAGGATAGAGAAAAATATGCGAGCCCGGAATCCGCAAAAGCTGAATATACGAAGCAGGCTCAAGAGATTATAGCGAAGCTTGAGAAACCGAAACAGGAGGAGAAGAAAGAGGTTCCTACACGAACCCAGGGTACTGGGACTGGAAAAGTTACTGGTGTTCCAATGCCTGACTCGTATGCCGCTGGAATAAATGCTTTAAAAGCAGCACACCCAGATTGGAGCTTTGAGTTTTACGATGCTGGATTATCGTTATCAGAAATGATTATGTATCATCATAATAGTGACAATTTAACTAATGATCCTCGTTGGATCGATCAATCTGACCCTAAAATATACGAATCAGGCGGTTGGAGAAAAGCAAGTGAATATGGATTAAAACAAAATATAGATCCCAATAGCAACGATTCCTTCAACAATAAAGATATTTTTCAATATATGGACCTAGGGGCTAATAGTTCTGAAACGATTGACGGAGTAAAAAATATTTTAGCCGGGACTTCATTAGCATTATACGCTCAGGATTTTTACGACGCAGCAAAGAAATATAACTTAAGTGCATATTATTTATGTGCTAGTGCGATTGTTGAGTCTGCTGGCGGAACCTCAGAATTAGCAACCGGTGTAATCGTCAATGAAGAAACTGTTTACAATTATTTTGGGGCTGGGGCAAATACTGGTAACGCTGTAGTAAAGGGTTCCCAATACGCATACAATAATAGTGGTGATTGGGCTCCGTGGAATTCTCCCAAAAAAGCGATTTTTGGTGGTGCTGAATTTGTTTACAAAGGCTACATCAATGTGGGACAAGATACAATATATACAATGAAATATAATTTGCCCGGTTACATAAATAGTAAAAATAAAAGTTCTTTTTTTAATGCACCTCATGAATATGCTGCAAACATCGGGAAACCATGGCAAGAGTCTCAGAAAATAGCGAAGATTTTCTCTGAAAATTCAGTACCTTTAACTTTTAAAATTCCTGTTTATAGATAGCCGATGTCATATTGAATTTGGCTAAAAATACTCAGTCATAAATTTGGAGGGTTAAATTTGAAAAAGATTTTAGTTGTTGCTCTTGGAGTGTTTGTATTAACAGTAGCGATATTTTTTATTAATAAACAATATTTAGGTGGTAGTAATCTTAATATTTCATTGCAAGAAAAAGATGATCTTACAAGTAACAAACCCGAAACGGGAATCCCAAAACAGGTTAATGACATCGATATACATGCCCACCAAGGGAATCTTCAAAATAAAGGGTATGTGATTAAAATTAACAATGCACTATATTATTCTGACCGTACTGCGCTTTACAAACAGGTTGATAGTCATATCACCAAATTAAGTGATGATTCTGCGAATTATATAAATGCTGAAAAAGGATGGCTCTACTATTCGAATAAAACGGATAAAGAGAAAATTTACCGTATTAAACTTGATGGATCAAAAAGAGAGAAAATTTCGGATGATAGCGTGAATTATGTAGTGGTTAAGAACGAATGGATCTACTTTATGAATAAGTCCGATTCATTTCGTTTATATAAAATGAAGATGGATGGTTCTTCTAAAACAAAAATGACCGACGAACAGTCATTTTATATTAATGTTGTGGATGATTGGCTCTATTATGGAGGTGAAAATGACAATATATTCAAAATTCGTTTGGATGGTTCTAATAAAACAAAAATTAATGATGATAGATCTCACTTTATTAATATAGTTGATGGCTGGGCTTTTTATTTAAATTGGGCCGATAAAGGGATTTACAAAATTAAAATAGATGGAACAAGCAGGGAAAAGATTGTAAGAGGAAATGTAATTAGTTTTAATGTAATGAATAATTGGATATATTATAGCGCTTCAGACAATGGAATTCACCGAGTAAAAGTTGATGGTACTGAAGAAAAGCAAATTACTAACATAAACGGATATAGCATTAATCTTTTGGGCGATCAAATTTTTATTTTAACCGACTCAAAAATTGTTTCGATGAACACAAACGGAACAGATCTTCAAACCATCGAAACCGCTTCAAAGCAACTGATTTCGGAAAAAGATAAGCAAACGGCAATAGAAGCCGTTAAAAAGCATCTTGAAATTAAGAATATTGTAGGATATGTAAAAGATTATACAAAAGTGGAGGTCGATCATGTTGATGATAAGGGTAGAATGATTATTCAAGTTTATAATGTAGGCAATAATCGAACGAGCACGATTAATTGGTATACATATGATCCGGAAACAAAAACCTTGAATGCACAATTTGAAGAGTAATTTCTTGTATAGGCAAAATGAAATGGCAGGTAGTTTTCCATGAACCACTGTAAACTTATCTTCATCACGCTCTTAATCGCCGCTATTGCAAGCGCAAATACGGC
Source organism: Paenibacillus tyrphae (assembly GCF_024158745.1). GTDB lineage: Bacteria > Bacillota > Bacilli > Paenibacillales > NBRC-103111 > Paenibacillus_G > Paenibacillus_G tyrfis_A. The sequence continues at coordinate 69,430 of NZ_JAMZAW010000026.1, forward strand.
ATGTAATCAAGTGAGTAGCAGTAATCCTGTTATTGTACAAAATGAAACGAAAGAACAAGTTAAGCAAGAACAATTCAGCCAAGACAAAAGCGTCCAAGAAAGTGATCCGTTTCTGGAAGTTGTTCGTACGGCGATTAATGATGAACTGTGGTATCATGGACAAGATTCACGGTTTGGCACTTTCGAAAATCAAGTTATTCCGGTATCTATATACCAAAGCGCCGGAGGCAGTAACAGACTAGTCTCATTCGACCAACCTATAAAATTTTCTAACAATTATTTAGCAGCAGAGTTCTGGACAACAAAGAAAGGCTACAATCATGAAATAACAACTGCCAGAATGGCCCCAACCAAAGAGAAGCTTCAATCCATTATTGAGAAAGAAAAATACAAATTATTAAAAACTACACAATTAAAGATGGACAAGGCTTCTCAACCTGAGTATCCTGCCATGACTCCAGAGCGTAAAAAGATAATAGAGGACATTGAGCTGTCAGTTGAGGATTACTTGCACGATAATGAGTTATTTCCCTCGGGTACATATAAATACTACATTCGAAATTTCAGAGACAGTGAAAATATTACAAAAGTAGTAATTGAGGGAAACCAGAACATTTGGATTATTAAAGCCAAAGTGGAAGATAGCAATAATGCGGGGATAATGGGGAAACTAAATCAGGTGGATGTCTCCTTGGACTCAGTTTTATATGAGGTAAATCAGTATAAAAAGGCGGCTGTTGTAACGAAAGAAGTTCGTAATATGTAGAATTTTTCTGATCCGATCTAAGGGAGAAATCGATAATTGCTAAGAAAAAGCATGATGATAAGTTACCTTTTATTGCTTACTTTGAGTTTGGGCGCTTGCAATAAAGGTGAAAATAGATTGCCAACAACGGAGAATATAGAAACTAGAGTACCTGCAGCCAATCAACAAAAGCCAGAAACTTCAAATGATTATCAAATTACTGGCTCAAATTACTCGAAAAGTGACGATAAATTTAACTACAATATAAAATACCCGCAGATATCAGGATTGAGCGATCACGATAAGCAGAAAAAGATTAATAGTATTTTAAAGGACGAAGCTTTAAAAGTTTTAAAGTTTTATGAAAATCCATATGGTTCAGTAGAACTGAATATCGATTACGATACTGTTTTGAAGAATTCAAATATGTTAAGTATTCAGTACTCGGGGCTTGGCAGTGTTAGTAATGCAGCCCATCCAAACAGCTTGTTTTATACTACGAATATTAACATCAAAACAGGAGAGAAATTAAGGTTAAAAGATATTGTAAATATTGATAAGAATTTTGCGAATACGTTTTTGAGTGGGAAATTTAAGGCATTACGGCCTGAACATAGTAAAGTATTGGACAATTTTACGAATGAAAAAATTCAGGCGCGTTTTAACGAAGCAGATTCTTTAGACGATATTGGCACAGAGAAACAATCAGATGTGTTCAGCTATTATACGAAGGATTCCTTGGGAATCTCCATAGGTGTTGGTCATGCTATGGGCGATCATGCGGAATTTGAAATCAACTATCAAGACATAGAGGATTTCATGAAAAAAACTGAAAACGAACAATGAAAGGATTTCTAAAATGAAACTACAATGACGTTTTGATGGCATGTTCTGTGTGTCATAGACGCACATAAAAGACAGTAGAAGTAGGTCAACACGTTGTAACTGATAAAACTTATCGAGGAAGATCAATTTTGCGAGCACTTGAAACCACCTGGCGGTGATTTCAGGTGCTTTTTATATCCATAAGATCTTACATCAACAGCAGCTTTTTCAAATAATGGGTCAAACCATACAGAATCGGAAACCGGGATCATGATAAAATGGAAAGAACATACATTCTATGCTGCTTTTAGAGCAGCAGAGCCAAACTTGAAGTGGAAAGGTACTTGATATGACCAGACAAGAGGCCTTGAAGCATTTTTTGGAAACTTACGTAAAGGACAAGCAGAAGGAGTACATAGAGAAAGCAGAGGAAGAATACCATTCCCGCAAAGACGAGCTGGCGAAGGATTTTATCGAGTCTTTTCGCCGTATTTGTCTGAATATTAAAGAAATGCAATCTGCGGGGCAAAAAGCAAAGATCGCGTATATCAATTATTCTATGAGGCGCACTTATTTATTAGAAAGAAAGCACGAGCATGTCGTAGAGGCGTTCGACAAGGATTGGTATTTCGATACATATCCGTGCCGAGGAACGTACGATTCGGGATGGGCCTTTAAATATTTGGACGCGCTGGAAGACGAACTAGAGCAGCTCGGAAAAAAGTATATGGGCAAAATTATCAAGCCCGATATTGAACGAATCAAGCTGGAGGCGGCCGCTGCCTTTAACCAATCGATTGTCGTATTGGTCAAACAGGCGATGGCTGATGCAATTCGACTGAAAGAGTTTGATGAAATTGCCCGTGAACCGGATCTGGAAGTGCGGGTGGGGGAGCATAAGGGCATTAGTGAGGTCGTATACAAGGACGATTCCATACAGGAAGGAAGTCTCTTTTTATGAGCAGGGGCGAATTTTAGCATGGAATATTATATCGTATCTCAAGACGAACGAATCGTAGATTACGAAGAGCCGGCCGGAATAGCCAAAACGGTAGACCAACGTATGTTGCGGAACGAAGAGAGCCGCGCGCAGCTGGAGCATACGATTTTGCAGTTTTATACCCAAGGGAAGGGCGAATATATCGATTTCATCGAAAGACCTGTTCCACTTCTATCCGACCCTTTGAAAACGGTTTTCGACCGGTATCAGCCTCATATTTATTATAAGCTTGTCGTTCTTGCGGATATCAAGCAAATGAAACAGACGCTCTATTGGATAGCGATGCCGGATACGCTTGCGTGTCTGTCGGAGGAAAGCGAATGGCATAAGAATGGTTCGCTCAAAACGCCTGTTCTTGATCCGAGGAAAGTCGGACATTACAAAATATTCAAAATCTCCGATAGCATGGCAGATTTCATCGTAGTCGATCTGGATGTGGCGGAAAGCATCCTCAGGTACAATCCGACAGGAATACGGTTGAAGACAATCGACGTGAGGAGGTTTTAAATATGAATTCAAGTTATGTGGTGGAAGGCGCTTCCCTTAATTGCAGCTATGGCAGCACGAATGCGAATTTTAAAACGACGGCCGGACGAAAAATAGCGATCAGCGATAAGCTGCAGGGAAATGTGCAGGATTTCAAGCCTGAGATCAACATCCCTGCTTTTGGCTTGTGCAGCAGTCTGTCCAATCCCGAAGTCGCTTCCGCGACGGCCGCCAATCAAGGGCAGCTCAAAAAAATGCCGTGCAAACCGGTCATTACGATGCCTTGGCTGGATGGAAAAACGGATGTGTTGGTAGATCATTACCCTGCTCTTTTGAACTGTTCTACTAATCTGTGCATGTGGTGCGGAAAAATTACAATTGTGAACGACGGCCAATAGGCTTTTGAGGGGATTCGAGAGGGGGCATTCGCTTGGTCATGCAGATGAGCGCCGTGACGTACGGCGATTTGAAAATAACAGCACCTTACGATATTGTGGCGCTGCTGGATTTTAAGCTCGTCAAGAAGGTCGGCGGCCACGGAGAAGTGTATCTCAAGGCTGTCGTATCAGACGACCATCAAAAGAAATATCCGGATCTGGCTCAGTATAGAGAGCATATCGAAGTGTTTCAGATGGACGGAGAGGAAGAAGTCCGCTGTCTGTTCAAAGGAACGGTAACCGAGCTTGAAATCCGGTTCAGCAGCGGTAACTATCATATGATCGTAAAAGGCTTGTCCCACTCTTATCAAATGGACAAGACTGTCCGAAGCCGTTCTTTTCAAAACCGTGATATGACTTACACGGAATTGATTCGCGAAGTGATCGGGGAGTATGCGCAATCGGATTTTATCGACTTGGCCGCCGGTAGCCGGACCTTGGATGAATTCACGCTGCAGTATCGTGAAACGGATTGGCAGTTTTTGGGGAGAATGGCTTCTCGGTTTTATACAGGCTTGGTGGCGGACGTTGCCTCGGACAAACCCAGGTTCTGGTTCGGCATTTCGCGCGGAGAGCTCAAAGGCACTTTAAAGGGAAGCAATTATTTAACGGGAAGACATGCCGCGGAATCGGGCAAGGCGATTGCGAACGGCGACTGGGGAGAAACGGACGAACGGGAATTCTTGTATTACGAAGTGGAATCGGATCAATACTTCGAAATCGGGGATGTCGTTCTGTTCCGAAACAAAGCTTTGGTGATCGAGCGGGCTACTGCGAGCATCAAGCGTCAAGTGTTGAAGTACGACTATGTATTAGTCCCCGAATCCGGCCTGCAGCGAAGCCATGCTTTCAACCCGCACCTATCCGGAACCTCTCTGGAGGGAAAAGTAATCGAGGTGAAGGACGAAAATGTCCGGGTGCATCTGAATATCGATCCGAAGCAGAGCCAAGATACCGCCTGTTGGTTTCCTTATCCTACCTACTATACCAGCGACAACGGAGTCGGTTGGCACTGCATGCCCGAGCTTGGCGATGTGGTTCACCTCTATTTTCCGTCCCGCGAAGAAAAAGGCGCGGTCGTCAGTCATTCCTTGAGAAAACATATCCGCGGCGGCGACAAGATCAGCGACCCTCATACGAAGCGGCTGCGTACCAGAGGAAGCAAGGAGGCGCGTTTTGCTCCGAAAGAAACGGTGATGACCTCGAAGGGGGACAACTTCTTCGTCAAGCTGAACGAAGAGACGGGCGTCGAATTGTACAGCAAAGGCAGCATGGTTTTCACAGCGGGCGAAGATCTGGTCATGCACGGCAAGCAGCTTGAAATTACGGCAGCGAAAGAAATAAGCGTATCATCCAAGACAAGCCATATTCGCTTGGACGGGGAAAATCATATCAAAGGTTCGCGTGTCCTGACGGCACCGCTTCCCGACGAAGAGGTTGCGGCTTATGCATCGCTGCAGCAAGAGATGAACGGCGGCAGTAACTACCCGGGCTGGGCGCAGCCCCTGCTGCTCAAGTACAAAGCCGATTACTACCGCGCCAAGGCGGCCGGCGACGAGAAGGGCATGAAGGCAGCGGCCGCGAACGCGAAGAAGATCCGCGACAAGATCGACGAGATCCATGCGATGCCGTCATGGGCGCAGGAGCAGATGAACGAGAATACCGAGAAGTGGTATGAAGCGCATGCGGCGGGCAATAAAGCGGAGCAGGATTATTACCATGGAGCTGCCAATTCTCTCAGGGACAAGGTGCAGATGATTGCCTTGATCCGAAACAGCTCTGCGGAGTCTTACAAGGATGCGAACCGGCTGGAGGAATTGACGCGGCGATACGCTGACGCCAAAAACAAGCTGACAACGGAGGACCCGGCATCAATCTCCAAATCCGCCGACGAGATCAGGAGCAAATACGGGGTTAGCCATCGCGTGGCGCGGGAGAGCTTGAACCTGTTGGCCAAGAAATTCCCGAACGATTTTAAATATAATCTGGATGTGAAGGATGAGTGGGACTCCTCGTTGAACAACGCGCTGTACGATTTTCCCGTCAAGTATGGCCTCGCCGGGAAGGTTCATACGAAGGAGCTGCTGGAAGCTTATGCATATCAGGTGGCGCACGGGATTTTGCCTTGGCCGAAGCCGCAGGAGAAGAGCGGGAGCGGAAATGTGCCTGTTGCGAAGCCAAGTCCGGGGAATGCGGTGCAGCCGACAAAACCAGAGCAGCCGGCGAATCCGCCGAAAGGGACGGGGAATAACACGGAAACGATTTCCAACAAATATACGGATGAAAAACCGTTGATTTTGGGTAAAAAAGGAAAGGGTTTTTATCATTTATCAAAGACAGAAGCAGCAAAATATCTAACTGATATAAGAAAACAAAATCTTGACGACATTGAATTAATACATTCCATCCTGGATTCATACTATATCCGTCAAGGCACATACGACCGAATGGCTGCTCTTGCCAAGGATTACAAGCTTGCTTTTAAAAAGAAAATGCCTATCACAAGCTTGTTTAGACCCAATGATAACAACTGGCACGGGACGGGCTTCGGGTTTGACATTGATACTCCTAACGCAAACAAGACGACAGGGATGTTTCCAAAGAATTCTAAAGATAAGCTGGAAGTAGAACAAGTAATTCGACTGGTGGTTAAGCATGGATTCGGTGGAATCATATTTAGCGATACCGATATAATTAATAAATTAAATAAAGAATTCCCTGAAAATAACATTTTCAAAATGTTGGACCATTATAATCATATTCATGTCAGCTACCCTCAATAAACCATACTTCATTAAGGAGTAGTTAAAGATGATAAAAGAAATTTGTGCCATGCTGTTAGTCTGCTTGGCAACTTGGCATCAAGCGGCGAAAGCTACGTTTTATGAAGAAATGAAAGAGTCACCCCCGAAGGTGGAGCAGCAGGTACGGACACATGTGGTTTCAAATGACGAGATTGCAAAAAAATTGTTACAAGAATATAAAGAACTTGTTCATGAATTGGAAACGAGCGCGGACAGTAAGGATAATCAGTTGAAATTGATCATGGCGGCAGATAAAGCGAATGGAATATTAAATGTTTACGATGATTACCTGAAAGATTCGGATGTAGATTGGGTGATCGAAAACCAGAAAAAGCTGGAAGGCAAATTGCCTTCGGAATCCCCTGTTTATTTCGGCTATTCAACCAGCGGCATTCATGTTATGGCAATCCGCTCAAGCGAATCGGGAAATCAAAAATATGCTCGCTTAATAAACGATGTCAGAAACGATAGCAATGAAGCTGCTCTTTTGAACACCTTGTTGGAGGAATACAATACAGCCGGATTCGACGTTTTTGTAGAAGACCTTACGGGAAGTGGAGAGGACCCGACAATTACGATTCAAAGTGTAAAAATGGAAGACGGATCCATAAAAAAAGTAGCTGCCCCTATGACATCCTTCAGCGATGGATTGAAAGCCTTTTTTATGGAAAACAGCAGGGTGGTTGAAGGTAAAATAAAGGACAAAACATGGAAGATGTTTTTGTTCGATAAACATGATCCTATGGAACAAATTATATTTGCTCATGACAATCACTATACTTTCCTGGAAAATAACAACCTTGAACTCATTGAACTAAATGAACGGTCCCGCGGATCAAATGAGCAATCGGATTATTAGAGTGAAAAATAGAGGTGTTTCGTGTTGCATAAATTAATCTTTCTCATCGTTCTGCTTTTGTGATGACTTAGACACTAAGGATAAATTGACCGCTTACCTTGAAGAGGTTTTTACAAAAGAGATTACTGCCGATTTTATCAAAACGTCTGATTTCAAAATGATCAATAATAAATTGTCTTATCCATCGTTAGGATGGGGCTCTTAAGCGATTGGGAAAGAGCAACGGTTAAATTAAAAGCGGATGAAGCTAACGGTAAAACTTTTGAGTTTACCGTACCAAGTGTAGAGGAGAGCATGGACGATGAAACGGTCATTATTGAATATAAATATGTTCCCAAAAAAGGCTGGAGAGTTGCATCAAAACCCGGAACATTAAAGTGATTTGTATATGGGGAAATGTTCCTTGGGGGAGGAAGCCATCAATCTTGTTAAAAAGATACTTAGCTTTTTGTATATGTTTTTTGCTTATGGTAACCGGATGCTCGCAGCCTGAGCACTTATCAAGTAAAGAGAGGTCCCGGGGCGAGAGTGTTGCAGTTGCTCTCAAGGGGACGACAAAGGAGCCGGCTCCAAATACTGCTCCCAAAGAAACGCTAGAACCATTAGACCTGGGCTGGTTACTATTAGCTGAGAACAAGGATACGTTATATGATGGCGGATACCAATTAATGAACCTAAAATATCCGGAAAATTCAAAAGTTACGACCATAGATTTTCAAGCGATCATGAATGACCTAATCCAAAGAAAAATAATCGCAGTAGATTGTGAAAATACTTATTTGGAGCATTTTACAGAGGATGGGCGTAAAGCTTTCTTCATTTCAGATAAATCATCTACAGAAAAGACAATTGAAGGATACGACTTTATTGATCAAAAAGTTTTTATTACAGGCACATTTACCAGTGATGCCGGGAATTTGGACAACTATATCGCCTTATTCACCCCAGATCACACTCAGTACGTTGCTAATTCTCAAGAGGGTCTAGCCTTATATGACCTTGAAAAGCAGAAGAAGATAAGGTTACTTTTCCCTAATGAAAAGGAGGGCGGGATCGAACGGCGTTTGTATGCTTTTTCCAAAGATAATCAAAAAATTTTGGTCTCGGAATCTAACGATTACGTCATTTATGATGTGACAAACAGTAAGGAACGATATCGAAATCCGAGTTTGGCCAAAGCCATGATAAAGCTGGGTCAAGGAACAACAGAACTCGCTATGCAGTATGACGAACAGGGCAAAGCGAACTTCTATTTGGTCAAGGACGATGATGCTCGGCAGCTTGATTTTCCGGTTGAAACGAACGATGCTGTTCTGGCACCCGACAAAAAAACAGTCATTTACAAGCTTCGGACCTCAAAAGACTTTAATTTGAGGAATTTAACAACGGGGGAAGATCGGACTCTTCGTAATATGTCCTCAAATTATGCGATCCGATTCTGGTTCCCTCCGGATGTACTGCCGCAATCCATTACGCAGCATGCAGTAGAGGAGATAAAATAAATAGATGGGTAGGTTCCAAAGAACGAGATTCGTTTTTATTGTTGGATTGGTGTTGCTGCTGCTTACGGGATGCTCCAATGAACAGAAAAATAGCCAGCAGGAAGGATTAGGGGACAACAATTCTGCCGGCCGTCTTTCTTCTGAACAGAAAAGGGAAACCGCTCATACCGACAACATTTCATCGGGACAGAAAAAGGGGGCTGAAGATGCTGATGCTCCGCAAGAAAAGCTATCCGACTGGCTTCTATTTCGAGGGGAAAATGATAATGAAATGATACTTTACCTAAGAAATGCAGCGGACGAAGATAGCTTTGTGAACATTGATCGTTTTAGAAGTTTTTTTGCGATGGACAGCGACGATATGTCCCAGGGTGGTAGATCTGAACTCAGCGGAATTTCTGAAGATGGGAAGAAAATATTGGTGACCCGTTTTTCGCATCAAAGACCGAGCATTCCTGCGCGGATTTATAACCTAATTACGCGTCAAACCGAGCTAAAATTTGAATTGCCACATAAAGATTATGTGGAGTCTCCCGATTTCACTCAGTACATTTTTGAAGAAAATGAAGAGATTTATTTAGTACGGGCTAAGGAAAATCAAATGACAAAACTTTCATTAGATGGGCGTTCTCATAACGTTATTTATGGCGGGCATTTTTCCCCTGACGGCAGCCAATTGTGCTTTAGCGATGATAAGGCCAATCTTGTCCTGTTTGACATCGCGAAGAACAAGATCATCAAGAAGATAAACGTAGGCTCTAAGGAGGTCCACATTCACCAATGGTTTGCCGAGGACAAACTGATTTATACGGCAGATCGGGATACTACCTACTTGTTGACAATCGAAACAGAGGAGCGAAAACCGCTTGGTCGATCCATGTTATCTCCAGTCATTTCCCCGGACGGTCAAATGCTCGTCTATGCTGACCAGGATCGAAACGTTTTTCAACTAAACTTGAAAAACCAACAGAAAACGAAGCTTGATGATGCATTTCAACGGATCGGATTCGAGGTGTATCCAGTACAATGGATTCGCTCTTCAACGCCGTTCATGGAAGTGAAGAAGAGCATCCCTGTCAAAAGAGTTACTGCTTCTTCCACGCTGCCGGACGAGAATAAAATATCGTACAACGCAAATCAACTGACGGACGGAAAGACAAAAACGGGCTGGTGCGAAGGCATGAAGGGGGACGGGATAGGAGAAACCGTCACGCTCGAACTCGGAGAGCTTCGGGAAGTATCCGGTATCGATTTCATCAATGGGTTGGCGCAATCTCTGCAAACGTTTAAAGCAAATAATAGAATTAAGAGCTTAAAGGCTGAATTCTCAGACGGAAGCTCCGAGATTCTGTACGCATATTCGGTGCAAATAGATTTTAGCAAGAAGGTCAAAACATCGTTTATTAAACTCACCGTTCTTGAAGTGGAAAAGGGAGACAAGTATTCGGATACGTGCATGTCGGAAGTGAAAGTGTTTTGATTTCAAGAGCTTAACGAGATGAACCGAAAGTAACGATGAGGGGGATAGCGATGAAATGGAAAGAACCCACTTTCGGCCCGACGCCATTGTTGAGATCGCTAATGGCCGCCAATGCCCGAAGAAAAGCGCAGTCCTTTGACCTGGAGGCAGAGCAGAAGCAATTGAAGCTGGTCTATCCGGAATGGGCTAAGGAATGGCTCAAGAAGTATAAGGAAGCCTGGTACATTGCGGAAGCGAGCGGCGACAAGGAGGGCATGAGAAAGGCAAAGGAGCTGGCTGACGGGCTAAGGGACAAGCTGCGGGAAATGGAGAAGATGCCTCCCTGGGCGCAAGAGCAAATGCAAAAGCAGACAGCGTGCTGGATGGAAGCCAACGAAGACGGGAACGTGCGTGCGATGAAGGCCGCGGCTGAGGCGGGGAAAGGAATTCGCGAAAAGCTGGAAACGATTGATAGAATCAAGAAAACGTCGCCGCAAGATGCGGAGCGGTTAAATGATTTGACGGCAAAATGGTATGCCGCGAACGATAAAGGCATGGTGGATGGAAAAGATATGAGTCTTACCCCAGAGCTTGTTGAGGCTGCAAAAAACAATTACAGCAAGGAAGCTCAGACGATTATGGCGAAATATCCTTTGCCCATGCAAAAACCGGTTGTTCCTCCGATTGCGCCGCCAGCGAATGCAGGCGTGAAGCAACCTCCTCAAACCGGAGATCGACAAGCCATCGGATCTATTGCTGAATTCAAAAGAAAGTATGGCGGAATTATTCAAACGAACGCCCAAGAACTCGGGGTCGACGCGAACGTTCTGGCGGCTGTAATCCTCGTAGAATCAAGCGGCTCCGGCTTTGTGGATGGAAAGTTGAAGATACGTTTCGAAAACCATCAATTCGTTGATCGAGCCGGGTATAAGGAGTTGTTCACATGGAGCTCCGAAGCAAGATGGAAAGGGCATAAATTCAGGGAAAGTGTAAAGCATGAATGGAAAACGGTGCATACAGGCTCTCAAATGGGTGAATATGCAGCGTTTGAATTTGCCAAAAAATTAAAAGAATCAGCGGCTTATGAAGCGATCAGCATGGGAATGGGGCAAATTATGGGCTTTAACTATAAGCAGGCAGGTTACCATTCGGCTAGGGAGATGTTTGACGACTTTAACCGAGGTCATGAGCAACAGATCAACGGCATGATCCATTTTATGAGAGGATACAATGGCGGAAAATTGCTGAAAGCTTTAAAAAATAACGATCTAAGAAGTGTTGTTACGCAATACAATGGAAGCGGTCAAGTAGACGCTTATACCGAAAAAATGGAAAATGCAATGGAATCATACCGAAAGGCAGGTTAGCCGCTTATGCCAGCCTCAACCCGGAAGACATTGAAGCTATTGAACAAAGTAATCATATTCTTGGTTCTGCTTTCCGCATGCTTTGGTTGTAGTGCAAGTTCAAGGAGCGATAACGAGGTCCCAGTGCCGCGTTCGGCAGAAACCCGCATCGAAAATAAGCCTGCCGTTACGGAGCCGGTAACTAGCCTTGATTCGCCTGAAAGCCCTAAGGAAACGGTGAGCAGCCTTGTAGCGAGAGGGTTACAGGTAATTGAAAACCAGTCCTTTGAGGTTGAACTGAATCATTGGGGAAAAGTAAAGTTTATTTCTGGAAAATATCTAAAGGATGGCGTATTGAAAGCATCTTTCCACTTGGCAGATGAACAAGGAAATATAATATATTCATTTCCTGAATTTATCGGAAATGAATGGCCGTCGTTTGAAGGGATTCGTGCCGTATCTTTCAAAGACGTAAATCAAGACGGTCTTAAGGATGTTATTATCATTGCCGAATATATCACGGGTGCTGGAGAGCAGGGAACCACTCCGTTCCCGGTCGCCAGCATCTATTTTCAAAAAGCAAAAAGCTTTGAAGCGCTGTCCGATCTGGATGAAAAAATTAATTCAGCCGGGAAAAATGAAACAGTCGAAGAGGTATTGAACTTTACTCGCGGCTGGAAATTCGAATAGGAGATTTACAGTTCGCGTCTTGCACTGGCTGTCCCCCCCGAGATATTACATAAACTAAAGGAGCGACGAGCATGGAACCCATCATACGGATGAACCAAACGGCAATCGCGCTAACGAATCCTAAAGTTCGAATAACCCAACGGATTAACGACCATGCCAAGGCTTATTTCACCGGAATTGTCAGGGACGATGTAAAAGAACGGTACGTGGAGATGGCGGAATCGTCGACGACGCTGGACATTTCTTATCGTAAGGAAGACGGGAAGCTTATCGATCTGTTCAAAGGCCGGCTGATGAATATTCGGATAAGAGTCGCGGCGAACGTGTATTATATCGTCGGCGAAGCCGTATCCCATACGTATGCGATGGACATGAAGATCAATCGCAGAACGTTCCAGAATCAGAAGCTGACGTATCACAAGCTGGTTGAAAGCCTCTTGGGGAATTATTCCGGAGCCAATTGGAACAGCAGTCTGGATCAGACGGCGCTGCAAAAGTTCACGATGCAGTGCGACGAGACGGACTGGGAGTTTTTGAAACGAATGGCGTCCCGTTTTGGCTGGGGACTGATTCCGAGTCCGACGGCAGTGAAGCCGCAGTTTTATTTCGGCCTGCCGCACGGCGTGGAAAAGGGCGAGCTCACAAACTTTAACTTTTCGGTCACCCGCAGGATCGGTTCTGGAGTCGAAAGCGAGAACAGCAACTTATTGTACTACAAAATACACAGCACCGGTAAAAAAGACGTGCTGCTGAACATCGGGGATTCCGTTACTTATAAAAATCGTCCGCTATACGTTTTCCAGTCGATTGCCGCCATCAGGCACGGGGTGCTCAAGCATGAATATGTGCTGACCACCTCTGACGGACTGCAGCAAAAGCGTCTGCGGAACAGCAAGCTCAAAGGGGCATCCGTTCGAGGAAAGGTGATCGGGATCGAGGAAGATCGGATCAAGGTGCATTTTCATGAAATCGATAAGGCGAAGCCTGCTGTCGCAGAAACCTGCTCGTTCCCCCACGCCACGTTTTATACCGCAGAAGGCGATACGGGATGGTATTGTATGCCGGAGCTTGACGACGAAGTGAACATCTATTTTCCTTCGGATAACGAGGAGGAAGCCATCGTTACACATTCGATCCGTATGAAAACAAAAGATGGAGATTTGATCAAGAAGCCGGAGGTCAAAATTTTTATGACCAAGCACCGGAAAGCGATCGCCTTCACAAACAATGAAATTTTAATTACCGGCAAAGATGACGAAGTGCTGATTCGTTTAATCGACGATCATGGCATTGAAATCCGCAGTAAAAAAGATATTCGGGTCAAAGCGGATGGGAATTTATCCCTGCATGCCGGAAATACGGTGCAAATATCGGCGCAGAACACGTTAGGCCTGAAATGTAAAACGAGTCTGGTCGAGCTGGACGGCAATGTGAAGCTTCAGGGAGATAAGGTGAAAACGAACTAGCGGCAGACCATGCGGATCAGAGAAGCGAGGAGGAAGTCAGGTGCCGAAAGCTACGACAGGCGCTCAGGTTCTGGAGCGGGAACCGACCAAGGAAGAAATGATTGCAGAATGGAAACGAAGCATGGACGAAGGAGTAGACCCGTTTATCGTCATTCCGAACGGATGGGACACGCCGGAGGACGCCCGGCGGAAGGCCGGGAACGAAATGATCTGGGAAGCGAAAAAAGTCCGGGCCCAGGCGGACGCGGAGAAGAATGCCATAGAAAAGCAGCGGCTTAAAAACAAAGCCGACGATCTGGCGGCCGCCGGACGGAAGATGGGCGGAGTCATCTCCCGCGAGATCGATCAGGAGCTGGCACGAAATACCGTGGCTAACGAGCGGATATTGGATGCCCGGATGGCATGGCTGGATGCGCAAAAGAAAGGGGACGAGGCGGGAAAAAAACAGGCGGAGCAGGACGCCAGGGAAGCCCGTAAAATGGGCGGGACCATCCCGAACTGCGATACGGAAGAGATGAAACGGATGGTCGGCAATCAGATGATTTTGTCGGCGAAAATTTTATGGGCGGAGGCGCATAAAGAGCACGATCCGGCCAATAAAGAGAAAGCCGAGAAGCTGGCGGCCAAAGGCCGCGCCATGGGCGGAACGATTACGCTGCAGGATGATCCGGCCGATGCGCAGCGAATGGTCGGCAATGAAATGATCTGGGGCGCGAAGCAAATCTGGGCCGCCCCGACACAAGCTGGCGGTGATGCGAGCGGGGCAGCGGCCAGCGCCAAGTACGCGCGCGGGCAAATGGGCGGGACGATCACGGTCGATCACAGCATCGAAGAAGCGGGGAGAGTCGTGGCCGATAACCGGAGTCATGCCCCCAGCAAGTACTCCAATACTCAAGACAGAACATGGAATGGCATATACGACAAAGCCGAGTGGGAGAACAACGCTCAATATTTGTACAATATGACCCGTAAGCAGGGCGGCGATAAATGGGCCAACGATAAATTGTATCTTGCGGAGAAAATTTTGTACGGCTCCCCGAAAGAAGCGGAATGGGCGAAGCAGAATTTCAACAAGGTTACGACGCCGAGCGGAGGGGCAGGAAGCTCCCAGGGTGCAGGCTATGATTCGTCAGGCACGCAAAATCCCGATCCGGGTCCGATCTATAACCATGCCAAAGAAATGGTAAGTAAAATTAACAAGATCGATCAGAAAAAATTCGGAAAAGAATTACAAAAGTTCACTGAAATTTACAATAAAAATATAGACGTTTACGAACGAATTTCCAAAAAAACGGGCATTCCGCCACAGTTGATTGCGGCTCTCCACTATCGGGAGTCGTCGTGCGACTTTACAACTTATTTGCATAACGGTGAAAAGCTCGGTAAAAAAACGACGCTCGTACCTGTGGGAGTATATTTTACAAACTTCGAGGACGCAGCGGTTGATGCTTTGTTGCGAAAAGAAAAGCTGCGAGATTCTTATCATTTAAGCGCAACATCCAATGACTTGGTCGCCATGATGGCGTATGCGGAAATGTATAACGGCAGAGGTTATATGAATAAAGGCCGCGTCAGCCCATATGCCTATAGCGGAACAAATGTATATACAAAAGGAAAGTATGTTTCAGACGGGACATTCGATCCGAATGTAGTTGACCGCCAACCCGGCGTATATATCCTGTTAAAAGCCATTGAGTCTGTATCGGGAAGTGCCGGAAACGGAAGCTCCGGTATACAAAATCCATCACCGAAGCCAACTCAAAAGCCGACTCCAACTCCTACACCTCCTGGCAACCACATGATCAAAGGAGTACCTGCTGAAAATCAAATTCCGTTCTCCTCTACCGGCTGCGCGATTGCTTCATTTACCATGATAGCTAATTTTTACGGGGCTAAAACGGATTTAAAAACGGTTAGTAAAAAATATGCACCAGGAAACTCGATGAACTTTCCAAAAGCTTCAACTGCGAACAATCTATCCTATCAAAGGTATGATGTAGGCAAAAGCTTTACGAAAAACGATGTGTATCGACATATCAGAGAGTCCATTGACAAAGGGCTGCCGTGCATTGTTTCAAGTGACGGACACGATAGTAAAGGCAGGGCCAGCACGCATTTTGCCGTAGTTATCGGATATACGAATGAAGGAAACAAAGACTCGGATATTATCATTATCGATCCTTGGGGCGGAGTGCAAACGACGCTGGATCATATGCAGATCTATAAATCAAAAGGAAAAATCTTGAGCGTCCGAGAGTTTAAGCCAAAATGAGGATAGAGGAGTACGCTATGCCGAACGATAAAGTATTTTTGAAGCTGAAGGGAAAAATAGTAAAACTATGGTTAATAGCAATAGCTTTGTTTGTTCTCGTGCTCGTTGCCGGTTGTGCAGGACAAAATCATCAGAATGCTCCTGCAGAAAGCGTGCAGCCTGCCGGAAAAAATGACGGGCCAAGCCAACAAAATTCGGTATCCCCAACAATGCCAGCGACGCCTCCAGCATCGGCAGCAACCCCGGCACAGAAAACCGGAACAGCGTCGGAGGCAACGCCTGAACTAACGAATGATGCGGCCATTAAACTTATGGATGAGGCTCGGGACAGAAACTACAAGCTGCTGCAAAAAGGCGGTCCTTGCGATGATTTCAACTATATTAATGACGATGATGGCGGATATGCTTTTATTTGCGATGAGCTGAATTCCAAAGAAAAAATTCAAAAGTACTTGGAGGAAGTCTTCACTTCCCCTATCGCCGACACGATTATTGATCAGCTAGATCTACGGAAAATGGACAATAAACTGGCTTTTAGCCCTAAGGATTGGGGCTCTATGTATGACTGGAGCAGTATTAAGGTATCAAAGGCCACAAAAGACGGAAATAAAGTGACGTTTCTTTTTAAAGTGGGATTGCTTGATGCTTCGGTTGAAGCGAAGACTATCGAAATAACGTTTAAATATATCGATAAGTCGGGCTGGAGAGTCGATACGGAGCCGCAACATTTTTTGTAATGGGAAGAGGCTCGCATCAACGCTTTCACCGAGTAGGAGAGGAGGATCTTCTTGGAGCGTCCGCTGCAATGGATGGTCGTCATGGCCATCCTTTCCATGCTAACCGCATGTACGGGAAATATGGATTCGAAATCTCCCGAAAGTTTAAAAGTCGCCGCGAAGACTGAAAGTCCAAAAGTGGAAAGTATTAACAAGGGTGGAGGCGTCCCGAAAGATAGCCCCCGGGAAGCCTCGAAGGAAATCATTGCGTGTCAAAAAGCATTGGAGAGTCGGGGTCAGTTTTCCATCCAAGACGGAACGGTTGATTATCAAGCAGGAGTACGTATTTTTCCTTTGTTAAATTTCATCATGACCAAACAATCCATTCCCGCCAAGCATCCGGAGCAGTCGGTATTTATGAAGGATAATCCAATATTTGTTACCCGCAATGACAAGTATGCAAATACCCTCGTATTTGCAACGATTCATTCGCAAAGAACAGGTGTATTGCATGGGGTAAACGGATTTCCGGATAATGAAGTAACCCGTTATTATGAGCCTATGGTATTTGGGGAGAAGACCGGTTTTACACCACAGGTACCTGTAACGGATGCAGGTCCATTGAACAAAGCGGTTGAAGTTAACAGAGAAACGTGGGGGAATGAACTCGGAGAACTCACAAAGCCTTGTAACGACTCATTGATCTTGCCGCCAACGAAAAAAGCCACACCATTTTTTAAATACAACGGCAAAATATATCCTTATTCAAAGGAAATCGATTTTGTGGCAGGGGTTGAAGGTGTAGGATTTGGTTTGGCGGAGTATGGAAACAGATATCCCGAGGGAAAGAAAATCCAAATACCGATTCTCCTCTATTGCCCCAATTGCAGCATAGAAAACGTGGTTATGATTCAAGACGGTGTTGAATTAACATTCAACAAAGATCAGTGTAACGACGATTGGCAAAAGTGGCTTGGCAAGGAATGGCATGCATTTACATCCGAAGAAATTGATTTTGACGAAGAAGTGTTTGCCAAGGCGGATTTCGCTAACATTCACTCGAAGCTACCGCCTTTTATTAGCCAAAACCCGTCTATAATTCGGGTGACGATTAACGGGGAACAGGTTGAGTTTGTGAATCATTGAATTCCGAACACTTCCTTATACACGAGGTAAAGCATGCATAGACCTGAAACGGCAAGATTCTTATTATTTTTCATGCTGATTCTGATTTTACTGGCGAGGTCGAGGTAACAGGCGCCTTCAAACATTACCCTTTGGAGCGGGAATATTTAGGCGGTGAGATCGTATTTCAAGTGGAAGAAAATCAAAACTTCCCTGAAATAAAAATCAGGAATACACCTGAAGAGATTAGAGCTGACGAATGGATTGTTTTGTCATTGGACGAGGAAACGAAGCGGAAGTTCGGCCCTCCCGGTTCAGAAGGAAAAGCGACTTTAGCAGTTTCAAATTACAAAATACAATACGGCCCCATGGAGATATCGGATCATACACAGCTAAATCAAGTCGTCAATATTAAAATAAATAACGAAACGGCAGTAAAGGAATCTTCCAAAAGAACGCCAAAAATCAAATGGCTCCGTTTTGATTCAGAGGGATACCCTTCCGAACGAGCATTAATAAAGAAAGAATATGAAACGGAAATAAAAGAAATTGAGCGTGGGGACTACGGTAATGTGAATGAGTTGGGGATTGCTATTGCACTGGAAGATTTGAATGGCGATGGGAAGGACGAAGTCGTCGTAGCGCTTTTTCATCCTTATTTTAGCGGTTACCGTGCAAATTGCTTACTGCAAATTTATACCATGAAGGATGAAAAGCTTGATCAACAATTTCCTTTAAGCAATGCCAATCTGATTGTAGGTGAGCAAGGCGATCAGCAAGAGGTAGGCGTTATCGATAATCCTGAACTTCAATGGAAAGATATTGTGGTCAACCGGAATTTATGGAGATGGGACGGAGAGAAATACGAATGATCAAACGGAGAGGACGGAAACTGTGATGTGCAAAAATGTGATCGATGAGAATTTGCCCCATTTCAAGTATCATCCCAACGCTTACCGGCTCGAGCTGTTCCAGCAAGGTCCTGCACGTTGTTGTACGGTTTGCAACCGGGACACGAATTATGTTTATTCTGGGCCGTTTTATTGCATCGATGACGTAGACGCGATCTGCCCATGGTGTATTTATGATGGGCAGGCCGCCCAAAAGTTTAACGGTACTTTTCACGGAGCGGTCGAGTATAACAGCGGCTTGTTGTCGATCGTCTTTAATGATGATACGAATCAATATATGTATTTTATGGGCAATGAACAAGTTGAGCCTATCCATGACCGGTCGTTGCACGAGCTGCTATTTCGGACGCCGAGTTATTCATCCTGGCAGGAGCCTCAGTGGTTGAGGCATTGTGACGATTTTTGCGCGTTTATCGGGTATTTGGACCAAGACAAATGGATAGACCTCAAGGAAGAGCTGCAAGAGGAAGTGGTGCGGTTGCAAGAGAGTTGCGGGTTATCGCTGAATCAGCTCGCTGACGATATTGGTCTTTATCTATTTCAATGTCCCACCTGCGGAAAGTACAGGCTGCATGCCGACTACTCGTAGCGATTCCGCCGCTTTCCTCTTTCTTTTTCCCCGCCGGCGTGGCATACTCCAAATATACCCAATTCATTAGACGAATTTATCCCCCTGTTGTGAAAATCAAACCCTGCCGTCCGCGGCGGGGCGCGTACTATAATCGAGATTGGATAACTGGCGGTTCCCGAAGGAGGGGTACGGATGATAAACAAACGGCGGCCGCTCCAATTGGCCTCGCTGCTGGTATGTTCGGGCTTTGTCGCCGGGTGCGGTAAGATCCAGGTGCCGGCCCCTGCGGGAGGCGATCAAGCCAGCGGCATAAGGCAGGCGAAGCCATTCACGATCTCGCTGCGGCATACCCAGGTCCGTGACGATGCCAGGCTCAAGCTGAAGCTGCTGGAAGATGTGGCCAAAAGGATGGAAGCCGCCGTCCCCGGGCTGACGGTGGAGCTGGAGGGTATCGAAGACAAGGTGAACCGATTCGAGAAGCTTCCGGCAGAGATGGCCGCGGGCTCGGCGCCTAAAATATTCGACCTGTTCGGCGGGTCGGATACGCAGAAGTATGTCAAAGCCGGACGGTTGCTGGATTTGACCCCGATTCTGGAGGAGATGAAGCTCAAGGACCGCTTTTTCGATTTGGACGAGTTCACGGTTGACGGTAAAATTTACGGACTGCCGACGGCGTCCTTCGTGGAAGGCGTGTACTACAATAAGAAGATATTTAAGGAGCTGGGGGTAGACGTACCCAAAACATGGGAGGAGCTCATCGCCATCGCGGAGAAGGCGAAGGCCAACGGCATTACGCCGTTTGCGCTTGCTGCGGCGGACGGCTGGGTGATCAATATGCTGATGAACACGCTTTGGGTGCGTACGGCCGGACCCGATTCCGTCCAAGGCTTCGTCAGCGGATCGCGCAAATGGACCGATCCCGACGTGCTTGACGGCTTCAAGCGCTACGAGCTGTTCGTCAAAAGAGGCTACTTCCAGGAAGGCAGCCTCGGTCTTAAATATGCGGAGCAGCAGTACAAATTCCGCGCGGGCAACGCGGCGATGCTGTTCGATGGAAGCTGGGCGAGCGGGGCGATTGCCGATCCCCAGTGGTCGAAGATCGCGAACGATGTCGGCTTCTTCAACTTTCCAGATACCGGAGGGAAAGGCGACGGCTGGATTAACGGCAGCTACTCGAACGGCTACGGCTTCGCCGCGAACCTCAGCGAACAGGAGAAGGAAGCCGTCAAAGCGTTCATCCGCATTATGTACAGCGACGAAATGCAGCGGCGTCAATTGAAAGAAAACGGCGTCCTGCCCGCCATGAAGCTGATCGACCAGTCGGGGTTTTATCCGATTGTGGACGAAATCATGCAGACGACCCGGTTCAAGCAGTTTCCGGCGTTCGATGCGGTCGTTCAGGCCAAAGTCCGCGAAGCGCTCGAAACCGGCATGCAGGAGTTTGTCGGCGGCAAGCTGACGGCGGAGCAGGTGGTGGAGAAGCTTCAGCGGGTGCAGGAAGCCGCTAACAAAGAAGCGAAGAGATGATGCGGTTCGCCGGAAGAGCGGCAGCATAGCGGCGAACCCTTCGGCATAAGAAAGGAACGACAGGCATTTGATGAATCTTCGGAAAAAAGTGTTTTTGGGGTTCATGGCGTTTATCGTGGCGCCGCTGTTCGTGCTCGGAACGATCACGTATTTGCTGTCGCAAAGCATCATCCAGCAAAACTATGCGGAGCAGTCCGAATTTACGCTGAAGGCCGTCGGCCGCAATATTACGTACGTGCTGAAGGAAGCGAACTATTTCTCTCAAGCGTCGATGCAGCGGGAAGACATCCAGCGGATGCTCGGAGCCAAAGACGACGTCGACGCCGTCACTTTGACCGAATACGACCGTTTGCTGCAGCGAACGTTTCTTTCCTATACTCCGGCTTATTCGGTGACGCTGTACGATTTTGAACGGCAATCGTTCAGTCAGGGGAAAATCGGCTACAGGCCGCTTTCTTTCGCCGAGCTTGCGAAGCTGCCCGTGTTCGGCGAAGTGATGGCGTTGAATGGCGTACCCCGCTGGATCGGTCCACACGAATTCGAGAATTGGACCGGCAATAAGTCGCTATTTACGATGATCCGCGTGATCAACGACACGTATACGCTCGACAACCGCGGGATTTTGCTGCAGCAGTTTCAATTCAGCGAGCTGAACCGCATTTTCAACTATTTCGGCACCAGCCACAGCAACGGCATCCGGTTCATGATCGTCAATCAGGACGGACTGATCATGGTGGACAACAAGGATAAGCTTTCGGGGCAAACGCTTTCGTCGCACATCGACGGCTCGATCCATCTGGGCGGGGAATACGAGAGCGGCAAAATGAAATTCGACGGCGTGGAAAGCATCGTCTCGGTGCATCATCTGGATTTGGACGAATTCGGCAAAATGAATTGGAGCGTCGTCTCCGTCACGCCTTGGGCGTATTTGTCCGGACGCTCGATGCAAGTGATCCAATGGATCGGCGCGATTACCATCTTATCCTTGCTCAGCGCCCTGCTGTTCAACATGCTGTTCGTCGGGCGCATAATCCGCTTTATTTTGTACATTGTGAACTCCATGAAAAAGGTGGAGATCGGCGATCTCGGCATCCGCGTCGAAGCAAATAGCAAGGACGAGACCAGCGCGCTCGCCCGCGGCTTCAACAGCTTGGTCGAGCGGATCAGCATGCTGCTAGAGGACGTGAAGCGGGAGCAGGAGCGGAAAAACAAAGCGGAGCTTATGCTGATGCAGGCGCAGATCAAGCCGCATTTTCTGTTCAATACGCTGGAATCGATCAATGCGCTTGCGGCGCAAAACGAAGGTCGCAAGGTGAGCCGGATGGTGCAGCGGCTCGGGACGATTTTGCGCGTTAGCTTTTACCATAAAGAGGAAATTCCGTTGTCGATGGAAATCGATCATGTGCGCAATTATTTGGAAATCCAGAAATACCGTTTCGAAGATTTGTTCGAATACGAGATCGACGTGCCGCCTGCATTGTTCTCGACTCCGATTCTGAAGCTGACGCTGCAGCCGCTGCTGGAGAACAGCATTCAGCACGGCTTCGAAGGGATGGAGAGCAGCGCAGGAGACGGCGATTCTGACCGGCAAAAGGGCTTCTTGTGGATTGCCGCGGAAGAGACGGAGGACGCTGTCGTGCTGTGGGTACAGGACAACGGAGCCGGAATTCCGAACGACGTGCTGCTTCGTCTGCATGGAACGCCGGGGAGCAGGTCCAGCGACTTGGCGGAAGCGGGAGCCCCGATGCCGGAGGAGCGGGTCGGGCTTGGCATCCCGAACGTGGCGGACCGCCTGCGCATCCATTACGGCAGCCGCTACGGCATGATGATTTGCAGCCGGCCGGGCTTCGGCACGGTCATTCGCTGCACGATACCAAAACGAACAACCGGGTGATCGCGATGAAAATCAAAGCCATGCTGGTGGACGACGAAATCAATATCGTCCGCAATCTGGAGAAGGTCATTCCCTGGGAAGCGATGAACATCGAGCTGATCGGCACGGCGGCCAACGGGGCCAAAGCGCTCGATCTGGCCCGCGAAGGGAAGCCGGATCTCATTTTGTCGGATATCCGCATGCCGGTTATGGACGGCATCGAGCTGCTGCGGCAGCTGAGAGAGTCCGGCTACGAGGGCGAAATTATTATGCTGACAGGCTTCCAGGAATTCGACTACGCCCGTTCCGCTGTCAAGTATGGCGCGCGCGACTATATCCTGAAGCCGATCGATTACGAAGAGCTGCAGTTGGTTATCGAGCGGACGGCCGCAGGCATTCGCGAAATCAAGGTCAACGAGCTGAAGGAAACGGCCAAATGGCGGGAGCTGTCCGAGCTGGCTTACGAAAAAATTTTGCTCGATCTGCTGATGGACTATACGTCGTTTCCCTTGCACCGGCTTCGCGAAGAGGGGGACCGCTCTTGGCTCGACCAGCGCTATTGGATGCTGCTCGTCGATCTGGACGATTATTCGCAGATCGCGCGCCAGGACGAACGTGAGCGCAAGCTGGTGCATTTTGCCGTGCGCAACGTGCTGCAGGACGCGCTCAGCTCGGAGCTTGCCGAATACGCGGTGCTGCTGACGCGGGAAGGGGAATGGTGCGTGCTTATTCCGCTTCCGGTGACAGGACCGCCGGCGGAAGCGATGGCGGTCTCCGTTACCGCCACGGAGCGGCTGAGGGCATGGTCGGAGCAGGTGCAGCAAGCGGTGGAGCGGTACGTCAAACTGTCCGTCAGCGTCGGGGTATACCCGTCGCCGCTTGCGGCGGAAGAGCTGGCGGACGCGTACCGCAAAGTGCAGCGTGGCCTCCAGCTGTCGCTGGAGAACCGGCATATTCTGTTTCACGAGCAAACGGCCGGAGCGGATGCGACGGGAAGCTCGTTCTGGGGCTTGGCCGACGGTCTCGCCACCGGATTGACGCAGGGAGACTCCGCCAAGATCGAGCAGACGCTTGAGGAGCTCGGCCGCAGCATCAAGGAAGCCGGCGGCCACAATTCGATGCGGGCCGAGCAGATGCTGCATTTCCTGTGCCTGCATTTGCTGCGGGAAATGCGTTCGGTCGGGCTGCTCGGAAGCTCGCAGGAGCAGACCGTATGGGCCAAACTGGAGGATAGCTTAAACGTGAAGGAACTTGTCGAATGCGTACACCTGCTTATCCGGGAATGCCAGCAGGTGAGCACGGGCCGGCGCAAATCGCCCGAGCTGCTGATGGCTTCCGCCCGGGAGTATATTCAGAAGCATGTGGCCCGCGATCTGGGCGTAGAGGAGCTGGCTCAGCATCTGGGAATCAGCAACAGCTATTTCAGCCTGCTGTTCAAGCAGCATCATCAGGAGACGTTCCTCGAATACTTGACGCGCGAACGGATGGAGCTGGCCAAATCGCTGCTCCTCCACAGCGACAAGAGCGTTACCCAAATCGGCAAGCTGGCGGGCTACGCGGAGCGGCGGTATTTTACTAAAGTATTTCACAAATATGAGGGGATGACCCCTACCGAGTTCCGGGAACGGGCCAAGCCGGGCGTGGCGGAGCTTGAGACAGAGGAGGAAGTTGCAGATGGTGTCTAAAGGAATCGGGGAGCTGACGCTCAGGCAAAAAATCGGTCAAATGCTGATGTGCGGCTTCCACGGCACGGAGCCGTCGGAAGATATTGAACGTCTGATCCGGGAGGAGCATCTCGGCGGAATCATTTATTTTCGCCGCAATCTGACGGAGCCGGCTCAAGTAGCGAAGCTGTCGGCATCGCTGCAGCAGCTGGCCCTGGCCCATGGAGGCGTGCCGCTTCTGATCGCGATCGATCAGGAGGGCGGGATGGTGATGCGCATCGATCAGGGAGTGACGCCGATTCCCGGCAGTATGGCGCTGGGTGCGACCGGCGATGCCGAGGCGGCTTATGAAGCGGCGAAGGTAACGGGCAGCGAGCTGAAGGCGATGGGCATCAATATGAACTTTGCGCCGTGTCTCGATATTAACAACAATCCGCTGAACCCGGTCATCGGCGTTCGTTCATACGGCGGGGATGCGGAGACGGTCGGCCGTCTCGGCACGGCGGCCGTGCGGGGCTATCAAGAAGCGGGCATCGCCGCGACGGTGAAGCACTTTCCCGGCCACGGCGATACGGGCGAGGATTCGCATACGGCGCTGCCGGTCGTGCCGCATCCGCGGGAGCGGTTGGACCGGCTGGAACTGGCGCCGTTCCGCCGGGCGGCCGAGCTTGGCGTCGATGCGGTGATGACCGCGCACGTGCTGTTCCCGGCCGTAGAGCCGGAGCGGCTGCCGGCGACGCTGTCGTCCCGCGTTATCGACGGGCTGCTGCGGCAGGAGCTCGGGTACGACGGGGTCGTCGTCACCGACTGCTTGGAGATGAACGCGATTGCCGAGCATTACGGCATTGCCGAAGGCGCGGTGATGGCCGTGGAGGCGGGAGCGGATCTCGTGCTGGTCAGCCACCGGATCGAGCGGCAGCAGACGGCGCTGGACGCGCTCGTGCAGGCGGTGGAGAGCGGCCGCATCCGCGAGGAGCGGATCGACCGCTCGGTGGAGCGCCTGCTGGCGCTCAAGAGCCGCGTCGCGTCGGCAGCAGTCGCGGGTACGGCGCTGGCGCCGGGCGCGAGCCTGGCGACCGAGGCGTCTCAGCGGCTGGCGGAGCGCATTGCCGAGCGCAGCGTGACACTGCTGCGGGGCGAAGCCGGGCTGCCGCTTGACCCGGCGAAGCCGGTGCTCGTCGTCTGGCCGGAGGTGCGGGTCGGCACCGAGGTCGACGAGGTATTGGCCCGCCGCGATACGGCAGGCTACTGGCTGGCGCAGCTGAATTACCAGGTGCGCGAGGAGCGGGTCGGTGTGGAGCCGACGGCGGAGGAGCAGGCACGCGTGGTCGAGCTTTCCCGTAACGCGGAGCAGATCGTGCTGGTGACCTACAATGCCTCGTTTTCGCCGGGGCAGGTGGAGCTTGCCAAAGCGCTCGCGGCGCTGCCGAAGGCGAAGCTGGTCGTCGCTGCGGCACGCAATCCGTTCGATATCAGCGTCATGCCCGATGGGGTAAAAATCTACCTTGCGTGCTACGAGAATACGCCGTTTGCGATGAAGGCGCTGGCCCGCGTACTGGCCGGCGAGCTAGCCGCTCAAGGCAAGCTGCCGGCGCCGCTGGAAGCGTCCGAAGGGTAAACTTAAAGCTATTCCTCCAAGGAGAAATGGGGGAATAGCTTTTTTCTTTGCGGCCGAAAGCCTGAACAGGCTACTTCAACCGTAGGGTCATGAGAAAAGTAACCAGCAGAATGAAGCAGCCGGCAAGGAAAGGCAATACTGCATTCACATCGAACAGCAGCCCTGCCAAAGATGGTCCGAGAATATTGCCGAGACTGATGTACGCATTGTTCATTCCGGCTGCAGCTCCCTGTTCGTTACCCGCCATCTTGGATATTCGGGTATTCAGGGCAGGACGCAGCAAGGACATGGCAAAGAAAATGCAGGACGTAACCAGAAAAATCGTCCAAAAGCTTCGAACCAGCAGAAGAACCGCAAAAGCGAAAGAGGTGAAAAGAAGAGACGCTTGGATGACCCGTTTTTCACCGAGCGCTTTGATCACTCTGGCGACCAGCAATGCCTGCATCCCGACCCCGATTACGGCACCCGCCGTCAAAATGACGGAGATGGCTTGGGGCGTGAATTGAAACCGGTTCGTGACGTATAGGCCGAACACGGATTCGAAACTAGCCAGCCCGAACGTCATGAGAAAAACGATAATATACAGGGCCGCATATTTGGATTTCAGCGAGTCGGCGTACTGTCCGAGCATCGATAGCTTGGTAGCTCCCTTGGCCCGCGCAGCGATCATGTCTTCTTTCGATAAAGGCTCCGGCAAACACACAAGCGAAATGACTACCGCCAGCACGGCAGCTCCAGCCGCCGCATAAAGCGGCACTCTTAACCCGTAGCCTGCGAGAAGTCCTCCAAGCCCGGGACCAATGACAAAGCCTAGGGACATAGCCGCGCCCAGCATCCCGTTTCCTTTGGCCCGTTCCTCCGTCGTTGTAATATCGGCCACGTACGCCATCATCGGAGGGACAAGCAAGGCCGCCGCCACACCTTCCAGAAGCCGCGAAAAATACAGCATCCACAGCTCGCTGCCGATAGCGAAAATGATTTTGGCTATGGCGAATACGGCGACTCCCGTTAGGATGAGCAATTTCCTTCCGTATTGATCGGACAGTTTTCCCGTTATGGGAGACAATACAAATTGCGTGATGCCATACGCGGCCACCAGGAAGCCGATCGTTTGGCCGCTTGCGCCAAAGTCGTTGATGAGCGCCGGCAAAATGGGCGTGACCAAACCGACGCCGAGCATGACGATGAACATGTTGATCATCAAGAGGGGCATTATTTTTTTAGGATGGATTTGCGACATAGAGATCTCCTTAGCGTGCCCGTGCCGAAGCCGGGGATTTTACGAAAACAGGTGAGTGGCCGAGGTTGGAATAGAAAAAGCCTCCTATCCAGTTTCCGGATAGGAGGCGTACATGCGAACACAAATCAAAGTACACGGCTTCGTCGGCAAAGCAAAGCCATGTTCTTCATTTGTATATATAAAAAAGCCCGCACGAATCCTATTCAGAAAGCTCGTAATGATTACGATCATTTCTTTTTGGCATAGGATTAGTGGATCATTGGCTTTCGGTCACCCTTTAAGCGTGTATTGCTTTTACCTTAGCATAGCGGAACCGGGACTCCAAGGCCCTGAAATGATTATAACTAATTTTTACAAAAAAACAACGTCCGGCCCCCTCTCTATGGAGGTTCCGAACGTTGTTTTTATACCGGCTAGTTTACTGTTACGACAATAGTCGTTTTCTTGCTCGCATAGCCAACAGTGATGGTGGAGCGTCCTTTTCCGGTCGCTTTAATCAGTCCGTCTTTCACGTCGGCTACCCGAATGTTGGTGGAGCTCCAAAGTCCGGATACGGTCACGTCCAGATCCGAGCCGTCCATAAAGGTCGCTATCGCTTTGACATTCAGCGTTTCGCCCGGCTTCATGTTCGCAGTAACGACATCCGTCTTCAAATATTTGAGACGGTCGATGTCGACCGGGATCGAGACGCTCTTGCCATTGAAGGTGGCGGAGATGGAAGCACTGCCGGAGGCGATTGCTTTCACCAGACCGTTCTCCACCTCGAGCAATTTGTAGTTGGTGGATTTCCACTGGGCTTGCGACGAGACGTCTTTTGTCGTGCCGTCCGCCATCGTAGCCGTTAACTCAATCTGGAAGGTACCTCCCGTTTTCATCGGAATATAGCGCTTGTTCGGCACCAGGTCCGTTACAGAACCGATCTCGACCGGGATCGTTACGGTTTTTCCGCCGAATTTTGCCGTGATGGTCGTCTTGCCGCGGGCTAAGGAGGTCACGACCCCTTTCTCAACCTGCGCGATCGTCGGGCTCACCGAGGTCCATTCTGCCGTGCCTTCCACATCCTCCGATTTGCCGTTGACATCGATGGAAGTCAGCTTGATCGTGCGGGTTTCGCCCAAGTCCATCTGGATGGAAGCCGGGCTCGCTTTCAGCGTGCTGGCCATATCGACTTGTACGGTAATCGTCACCGTCTTCGCATCGACTTTCGCGGTGATCGTCGTTTCACCCGAAGCGAGTGCTTTGATCGTGCCTTCGCTGACCGAAGCGACCGCCGGATTGGAGCTTGTCCATTCCGCATCCTGCGCTACGTTGTTTGTCTTGCCGTCCGTATACGTCGCGTCCAATTTGATCGTCCGGGTGTCGCCTTTTTTCAGAACCAGGCTCGTTGCGTCGGCGGTCAACGTTTTCAATACGCCGACGGACACTTGGATGGTCGTCGAGCGGTTGCCGAACTTCGCGGTGATCGTGGCTGTACCCGTTCCGATCCCCGTAATCATCCCGCCGCGCACTTCGGCGATTTGGTCGTTCGAGGACGTCCACTCGGCTTTTTTCTCCAAGCCGTCTTCATTTACGCCGTCCGGATAAACGGCTTTCAGCGTAATTTGCTCCGAATCTCCGATTTGGAAATTCACTTTCTTCTTGCTCGGTACGAGTACGTTAGGAATATCGACCAGCACTTTGGCGGTTACGGTTTTCTCGCCGTATTGGGCTGTGATCGTCGCTTCGCCCGCTTTCACGGCGGTTACTTTGCCGTTAATGACGCTGGCGATCGTTTCCTTGTCGGAGGACCACTTCGCTTGGCTGGTCACATCTTCGCTACTGCCGTCGGCATAAGTGGCGTCGAGCGTGAGCTGCTCCGATTTACCCGAGTTCAAGGTAATCGTGTCTTTGCTCAGCTCCAGGCGGCGGGGCACGTCTACGTCAACAACGGCGGTTACGGTTTTCTCGCCGTATTTGGCTTTGACGGTCGCTTCGCCCGTTTTGTTGGCACTGATTTTGCCTTTGACGACATAGACGATCGTATCGTCGGAGGACGACCACTCTGCGCGATCGGTAATATCTTCCGTATTTCCGTTCGGATAGGTGGCGGTCAATTTCAACTGCTCGGTCGTGCTTTTCTTCATAAGAAGGTTTTGCTTGCTCAGGTCTAGCTTGATGGCGTTGTCGACGTCCACTTTAATCTTGGCCGTTTTTGTGCCATAGGTGGCGGTAATGTTCGCCTGTCCCGGACCGTAGCCGGTAATTTTGCCTTTGAGCGCATCGGCGACATCCGCGTTATCGGATGTCCAGTCGGCGCTTTCCGTCACATCTTCCGTCGTTCCGTCGGGATAGGTGGCGAGCAGCCGGATCGTTTCCGATTGGTTCAGCAGCAGCGAAACCCGGGATTTGTCGGCATCGACGCGTTTGACCACTTCGACGGTCAGCGGAATCGATACCGATTGATTGCCGAACTTCGCCGTAATGGTGCCGGAGCCGGAGCCTTGGGAGGTCACCTTTCCGTTAAAGAGTGTGGCGATGGTGCTGTTGTCGATGGTCCATTCCGCTTTCGCGGTCACATCTTCCGACGCGCCGTCGTCGTAATAAGCTTTCAGGGTAATCTGCTCCGATTGCCCTTTGCGCAGATCGATTTTTTGCTTGTCTTTGATGAGCGATTTGACCCGTTTGGTAACTTTTACTTTGACGGGAACTTGCTCCGTCATATATTTGGCCGTAATGATCACGTCGCCTTCCGCTTTGGCCGTAATGACACCGGCGTACACCGAGGCGATGTTCGGGTCTTCGGAATTCCATTCGGTTTTGATCGTTACCGTTTCCGTCTTTCCGTTGTCGTAAATTGCAGTGGCTGTCAGGTTGACGGTGCTGCCCACGTCCAGCGAAACTTCATTTTTGTTCAAAACCAGTTTCGTGATGACATCCGCAGCCGATGCGCTCATGACGCCAAAACTGCATGTGCTCAAGATGACTGTAAGCAACAACAAGAACACTTTTTGCATTCTAAAGCGCAAGCTTTTTCACTCCTGTTCCGTTTGTATTCGTCTGGTCAGACAATGGTACATATATCGGCATATTGAGCCAAAATCTTTAGGGTTTTGTTGGATAATGTTGCCTTATTCCTTGTTCGCTTGCGATTCAGGGGATTATTTCCCGGAAAATGACGCATCGTACCGAACAGGGAGGGACATTTCTGCGGACACGAAAAAGCCGTACCGATTCGTCTTCGGCACGGCTTATCTACATATACAGCGTATCAATGGGAGTCCGTTTGCGGCTCCTCCTTCGGCACCAGCTTGAAAATTTCCCCGGATTCGAACGTATCGATCAAGCGTCCGAGCCATAAGTAGTAGCGGATCGCTTCCTCCAGCTTGCGGGTGTCGGTGGCGACGATGGTTTGCAGCGCTTCGTTGTCCGGGTCGTTCTCCGCAAGCCGCTTCAGCTCGGCCGCAGATTTGCGCAGCGCCTGCACGTTCATCTCGATGGATTTCTGCCATTTAATGACGAAAAAATCCGCGAACGTCTGGTACCAATCCGGCTCGACCTCGTACAAATCTTTCCGCGTGCCTTTTTCCCATACTTTATGCACCATTTTGAGGTCCGTCAGCGTACGTACGCCCGTGCTCATGCTCGTCTTGCTCATGCCCATCTCTTCGCCCATTTCATCAAGCGTCATAGGCTTATCCTGAAAAAACATCATGCCGTACAAATGGCCGGTGGAAAGGGTGACGCCATATAAATCCATATTTTTTCCGATGGATTCGATTACGCGTTTACGGGCTTTTTGAACGATGCCAGCTTGTTCCTCCGTCATCCCAACCCAGTTGTTCATAATTAATTATGCCTCCTGCGGATGCTGCCGCCGGTAGAAGCCGTTCCGCGGCAGAATGCTTTGCCTAAAATAAATATTCTCATTGTATTGTATTGAACATGCATTTGAAAGTAAAGCTACTAGCAAGAAAGGAATTCGGAGGAAATGGGAGTATTCTGTACGATACGTTTGTAAAGTTTTTTCTGTACGTACGAAACAAACTTATTTCGCTTTTGA
The DNA here is from genome assembly GCF_024158745.1 of Paenibacillus tyrphae. Lineage (GTDB taxonomy): Bacteria > Bacillota > Bacilli > Paenibacillales > NBRC-103111 > Paenibacillus_G > Paenibacillus_G tyrfis_A. The sequence continues at coordinate 100,605 of NZ_JAMZAW010000026.1, forward strand.
CCCGCAGGCCTACGCACCTGTAAACTTAAGAGCATCGAAAGAATGGGGGGATACGGCTTTGATCGAAGTAAAGCATTTGACCAAAATTTTCGGTCAGCATCCGGAAAAGGCGCTTGAGCTTCTTAACCAAGGCTGGAGCAAGAAGCGTATCTTTGCGGAGACGAAACAGACCGTGGGCGTGAACCGCGCGAGCTTTACGGTTAAAGAAGGAGAAATTTTCGTCATTATGGGGCTGTCCGGCAGCGGTAAATCGACCCTGATCCGGCTGCTGAACCGGCTGATTGAACCGACGGACGGAAGCATCCTGTTTCGCGGTGAAAATATCGTAGAGATGAATGAGGAGCGGCTGCGCGAATTCCGCCGGACGGCGATGAGCATGGTGTTTCAAAAGTTCGCGCTGTTTCCGCATAAGACGGTTGTGCAGAATGTCGAGTTCGGGCTGGAGGTGCAAAAGGTGCCGGCCAAAATCCGCAGGGAAAAAGCGCGCGAAGCGCTTGCCCTGGTCGGACTGGAGGAATGGGCGGATCAATATCCGGACCAACTGAGCGGCGGGATGCAGCAGCGCGTCGGCCTGGCCCGGGCGCTCGCCAACTCGCCGCAGGTCCTCCTGATGGACGAAGCATTCAGCGCGCTTGACCCGCTGATCCGCAAGGACATGCAGGAAGAATTGCGCGAGCTGCAGGAAAAGCTGAAGAAGACGATCATTTTCATCACGCATGATTTGAACGAAGCGCTGAGGATCGGGGATCGGATCGCGCTGATGAAAGACGGCTCCATCGTCCAGATCGGCACGCCTGAGGAGATTATGATCACTCCGGCCAACGAATATGTGGAGAAATTTATCGAAGATGTCGATCTGTCCCGGGTATTGAACGCCTCGCACGTGATGCGCCGGCCGGAGACGATCGTGTACGATCGCGGGGGGCCGCGCGTAGCGCTAGAACTGATGCGGGAGAACGGCATCTCTAACTTGTTCGTCGTAGACAGCGCCAAGCGGTTGATCGGCGTGTTGACGGCCGAAGACGCGGCCCGGGCGATCCGGGAGCACCTGACGCTTGATGCGATCATCATTTCCGAGGTGCCGACGGTGTCGCCTAATACGCTGCTGAGCGACCTGTTCGATACCGTCAGCACAAGCCGGGTGCCGGTGGCTGTTACGTCCGAGAACGGGCGGCTGCTCGGCGTCATTATTCGCGGAGCGGTGCTCGGTGCATTGGCCGGCAACCACGACCGGGTTCGAGAGGCGGTGACCACGGATGGGTCCTAAGCTTCCGATTGCCGAATGGGTCGAAGGAATCGTCGACTGGCTCGGCGCCACCTTCGAGTGGCTGTTCGGTTTCATTTCTTCCTTAATCGAAGGAACGGTAAATTTGTTTTCGCTGTTGTTTCATTTTCCGCCTGCGCTGGTGCTCATCGTATTGGTTGCTTTCCTGGCTTACCGTGCGGCAGGGCTCATGCTCGGCATTTTTAGCCTGCTTGGCATGCTGCTGATTGCCAACCTCGGGTTCTGGGACCATACGATGGACACGCTCGCGCTCGTGATGACCTCGGCTTTCCTCTCGGTCATCGTCGGCCTACCGCTCGGCATCTGGTCTGCGAGAAACAAGACGGTGCAGAATACGTTAACGCCGCTGCTTGATTTCATGCAGACGATGCCGGCCTTCGTTTATTTGATCCCGGCGGTTACCTTTTTCGGCCTCGGCGTTGTGCCCGGCGTCATCGCTTCCGTTATTTTCGCGGTACCTCCGACGATCCGGCTGACGAACCTCGGCATCCGCCAAGTGCCGTTTGACCTGATCGAGGCGGCCGACGCTTTCGGGACGACGCCCGGACAGAAGCTGTGGAAGGTCCAGTTCCCGCTGGCGCTGCCTACGCTGATGGCCGGCATCAACCAAACGATCATGCTCTCGCTGTCGATGGTCGTCATCGCTTCGATGATCGGCGCTCAAGGGCTCGGGGCGGACGTGTATCGCGCCGTTACCCAGCTTAAGACGGGCGAAGGCTTTGAAGCGGGGCTTGCCGTCGTCATTCTGGCGATTGTGCTCGACCGGCTGACGCAGCATGCGATTAAGATGAAACCCAAAGGAGAGAAGAAGCATTGAAAAAACGAAACCGGAATCTGCTGTGGATGACGTTGTGTTTGCTCGGGACCGCTCTGCTAGCCGTTGGGTGTGGGGCCAAGAGCTCCGGCACCTCGGCGTTTGTGGGGGATCAAGTCAAATATGAAATTATCGGCATCGACCCCGGCGCGGGAATTATGAAGGCAACAAGCCAGGCGCTTAAAGATTATGGCTTGACCGACTGGAAGCTTGTGGAAGGCTCTAGCACGGCGATGACCGCGGCGCTGGACAGAGCGTATAAAGCGAAGAAGCCGATCATTATTACCGGTTGGACGCCGCACTGGATGTTCGCCAAATACGACCTCAAATATTTGCAGGACCCGAAGGGCGTTTACGGGGCGGACGAGGAGATTCATACGATCGCAAAAACAGGGCTTAAAACGGCCGAGCCGTCCGCCTATGCGGTGCTCGACAAGTTCGAATGGACTGCGGCTGACATGGAGAAAGTGATGGGGGCGGTCATGGACGGCAAGAAGCCGGAAGCCGCCGCGGCCGATTGGGTGAAAGAGAACGCCGCCAAGGTGGACGGCTGGGTGAAGGACGTGCCGAAGGCCGAAGGCCGGAAGCTGAAGCTCGCCTACGTCGCCTGGGATTCGGAGATCGCCAGCACGAACGTCGTCAAGCAGGTGCTCGAATCGCGCCTCGGCTACAAGGTGGACATGCTGCAGGTGGAAGCGGGCCCGATGTGGGCCGGTGTCGCCGGCGGAGACGTCGACGCGATCGTTGCCGCTTGGATGCCGACGACACATAAGGACTATTACGAGAAGTTCAAAGGCAAATTCGAGGACCTCGGCCCGAACCTGAAAGGGACCAAGATCGGTCTGGTCGTCCCGAAGTATATGGAGATCAATTCGATCGAAGATTTGAAGAAGAAGTAAAGGTGAGGCGAAGCAGACCGGACGAACGTATGACGTTCTCCGGTCTTTTTATCGTTAAGGCTGAGAAGACTCCCTCTTCGATAAGGGGGAGATGAATCAGCGTCTCTTGTGTATGTATGCGAACATATGTGCTATAATTATCGTA
>NZ_JAMZAW010000027.1 GCF_024158745.1 Paenibacillus tyrphae
ATATAACATACAATTAGCTATCAATGCCACGGCTGCAGCCATCTATATTATTAAAAACGACACGATTGTAAATGAGTGGTATGAAAACATGATTCTTCCGAGAATGCACGGCCGGTGACCCCAGAAAGTCAATTCAACGTGGGCTCTATTCGTAAAACGTATCTTGGCTTGGCTATAAGTTTATTAGTTGAGCAAGGTTTAATTAAAAGTATCGACGAAGAAATTGGAGATTATTTAGACGAATATAAGGGAGTAGCGAATGGAATTACATTACGCCACCTGCTCACTCATACTCACGGTTTAAATAAGCAAGCGGAAGAATTATCAAGAGAGTTTCAGCCAGGGGAAAATTGGGCCTACAGAAACCTGGGCATTACCATGTTGTTTGAGTTGGTCTCGAACTTATCCAGGAAATCCTTAAGTACTTTTATGCGAGAAAATGTGTTTGAAATTTATAAGCTGAACGAAACCGGATGGAGAACGGAGTTTCATGAAGAACTCATTTACAACTATTATAAAGATAAAGATCCTTGGGTCGGTCCTAACAACAGTGATGCAGGAGACCAAAGCAATTTGTTCGTTAGTGCAAGAGACTTGGCAATGTGGGGATATATTCACCTTAAAAAGGGCCGGTTGAACGGAAAACAGCTGCTGCCTCCAAGTGTGTTTGAACGAGTAACTTCGCTGGCCACCCCCGGGACGGTTCCGCTCCATTTGCCTCGAAACGGTTATATTTGGTGGCTTCAAAGCGATACTCCGTTGAATCAAATAGGTGAATGTTTGCCAAGTAGTTCTTATCAAATACTTGGGATAACGGGATGCGCATGCTTAGTTATTCTGGAGTATGATGCAGTCGTCGTACGAATGTATAACCAGTTAGCCAATACCGGCGAATATGATTATTTAAAAGATATAAGACAGTTTGGAAATTTGGTCAATGACCTTCTGAGGTCCTATTCAGTCAATGAGCCAGTCCTTTAATGGAGCCGATGAGCTGTGACCCGTAAGTTAGACACTTAGACAAAAGTGGACTATCTTACGGGTCGTTTTGTTTTGATCACATGATCGAAGAACGAACATAAAACGATGCCATCGCTCAACAAAAGCGGCGTTTAATATCTGTCGAAGGATGAGTCAATCTACAACATTCGACAGGTGATTGTCTAAAAAAATCAACCTTGCCCATCCACCTTTCGGTTGATTCGTTTTTTTGGGTTGATGGGGTAAGATGGATTTGAAGTGAAGAAAAGTAAATACTGCAAGTAAAACGGAAACCGAAAAAGGACTTAAGCTTGATTCCCACATGGAATCCCAAGCTAGCGAAAATCAGTTATAAAATCCGACAAAATAAGCCTCTATTCAATAAATTACCATTGATGTATGATATTCTCTAAAAATGACTACTGCTAGTCAATATGCGACTAAAAAGCTTTGGCGAAGGCGCTTTGGGAGACCGGTCCGATATAAACGAAAGAAGCTGATTTCGCAGAGAAGCTTGTACGGATTGTCAAAAAAGGTGGCAGGACATCGGACTGAGGTCCATGCAAACCCAAGAACGGAAGCGCTTCCAAAATAACATCTAAGCTGTCGGAGCGCCGAGTCTGTACTTTCCGCGTTCTTTCATCCGCAATTCGATCTGGGCCGTAAGGCCTTGCTTCAACCGAATATGCTACCAATTATTTATACGCTCCAAGCCTGATAAACCTTTTGAAGCCAGTCGGCTTTTCCCGCAAACGGAGCGTTGAAGTTGAATAGATTGCATGATCGGCTTTTCATCAAAAGCCCCTTCCATCCGTACACCTTGATTTTACATAACCGGTTTACCTAATCCATCGATTTACGAAACCAATGAGAGGAGTCATGGTCATGGCGCAAATTATTCCAAGTTTAGAGTTAAAATGGGGGTTCCCTTATATGTCTCCTAATGGGACAGAGCCTTCCCCTTATCTGTATCAAATCAACCTGGATCATGAAGTGGGGCCGGGTATTCTATTCCACGATTGTCTGGTGAAAATCGCCAATGCTCACAAGGGTCACCAAAAGGGGAGCATCTATTCCTGCTATGGAAGCTGGATCGGCGCAGGCGTCGTATGGCTTATGTATCCGATGAATGAAGCCGACGAGCGTGAAAAAGCTCTTTCCGACGAGCAAATTTTGTGTGAAGCGTTAGGGGAAGAGGAAGGCAAGCAGACGATCGAGGCGTTCCGCTCTACGTTAATTTCGGACGAGCGCAAGCTTCTGAAATATTTGCCGTCGGCCAGCAATCCGTCTTCCCAGAAAGAAGAAACGCCGATGGAATATATTTATTACGCCGTCGTCCAACTGAACGAAAAATCCGGCACGGGCGAATATCAAGAGCTGGTATCGAAGGCGATCCAAGCCCACAATCAGCACGGACAAGGGTTAAAATGGGTTGCCTATGCCGAGGCGGGGACGGACTCCCGTAAGGTCCACCTGTTTGTACCGATGAGAACATTCGGTGAAATGGATCATTGGCAGGGACTGGGAGACATCTTGAACGTATTCGGGAGTGAAGAAGCCAAGACGATTCGCGACTCGCTCTTGTCGGGTGTAGAGGACTACAAATCGTATTTGATGACTTTCGTGCCCAGCTGCGACAATTCCGGCTGCGAATTCGTCGAGTAGCTCATTTTCGAAAAAGCCAGACCAATTTGATCCCTTATAAAGGAGCTGTTCACTCATGGAACAATTTTTATATCACTTGGATTTCTATATTATTCCGAGTAAAACATCGCAATTTGAAGAAAATATCACCAAAATTTTGGTGGCTCACCATAATCATGCCAAAGGCCTGGGGCATCGGATGACGTTTTACCGGACCTTCGTAGGCGGGGATGACGTGTTGTCGTTGACCATTCCAATGGAGTCGCTCGGTGACATGGACTTGTGGATGCATACCCCCGAAATTGTTATCGAGTATTTCGGTCCGGAGGAAGGCATCCGTATTTTGAACGATTATTCATCGGCAATGAAGGTATGGAAGAGCCGAATTACGAAACGCTTCGACTTCAATTTAGCGATTTAACCCGATGCTGCCACCGGTGAATGTATTCAGCGGTGGCGGTCCCTTATTCTTTAGGATACTTATCTTCGAGGTGACGACAGTGCTCAAGGAATCTTCGTTTCTGGACATTCTTCGCCGACGTGTCGCCGACATGCCGGATCAAGCGATTCATACGTTCCTGCAGGACGGAGAGCTGCCCGGCGATTCGCTTACTTACGCTCAGCTTGATCTTCGGGCGAGAGCGATAGCAAGCGCTCTGCAATCCGAGGTTGCGCCCGGCCAGCGGGCGATTCTTTTGTTTTATCCGGGAATCGACTATATAACGGCATTGTTTGGTTGCTTGTATGCCGGTGTCATCGCTGTTCCCGCTTATCCTCCCCGCCTTCGCAACCGGGAGTCCCGCGGGGGAAGCCAGCGGATCAGTTCGATGATTCAAGACGCGGAGCCCGTTATTGCCCTGACGCAATCCGGGTTGCTGGATCAGCTCGAGAGCTGTAAAGAGCAGCTGCCCGAGCTATCGTCGATGCGTTGGCTTGCCGTCGATCGGATTTCTTCGGATCAAGCAGCGGCGTATACTTCATACGATACGGCTCCTGGGGCGGTGGCTTACCTTCAATACACGTCAGGGTCCACATCATTGCCCAAAGGGGTAATGGTTACGCACGGGAATTTGTTGGCGCAATGCCGTCTGATGGTGGAATCCTTGAGGTATCGGGCGGACTCCGTTTCGCTGATTTGGCTGCCGCCTTTTCACGATTGGGGCTTGATCGAAGGGATCATGCTGCCCGTATACAACGGACATCGCGGGTTGTTAATGGACCCGGTCTCTTTCGTACAGCAGCCGGTTCGCTGGCTGGAGGCAATCACACGCTGGAAAGTAACCCACGGCGGGGGACCGAACTTCGCGTTGGATTTATGCATACGAAAGGTGACTCCGGAGCAAATCTCCCAGCTGGATTTGAGCAGTTGGGAAGCGGTGGGGGTTTCGGCGGAGCCGGTCCGTCAAGAAACATTGGAGGAATTTGCTTCCATGTTCGCTGCATGCGGGTTTCGCCGGCAGTCGTTGTCGCCCGGCTACGGCATGGCCGAGACCACGCTTCAAGTCTCGTCGGCTTTGCGTCATGGGCCTACTTATATCATGGGAGCCCCCGCCGAGCTAGCCTTGAACAGAATCGTGGATTGCACCGACGGAGAACTCGGCACGGCCTTTCCTTCCTGCGGAAAAGCGGGATGGGATATGAGAGTTCTTATCGTAGACCCGGAAACGCTGCAAGTATGCGCTGACAATCAGGTTGGCGAAATATGGGTAGCCGGCGGGTCCGTTTGCGCAGGCTACTGGAACCGGCCGGAAGAGACGGAAACGGCATTCCGGGCCTATACCAGCGATACGAAAGAAGGACCTTTCCTGCGCACGGGCGACCTGGGGTTTCTGCGAAACGAAGATTTGTATTTTGCCGGCCGCCGGAAAGATTTGATCATTGTTGACGGACAAAATCATTATCCGCAGGACATTGAGCTTACGGCGGAAAGAAGCTGTCTGATTCTGCGCAACGGCGCCGGGGCGGCGTTTGCCGTGAGGACTCGTGGAACGGAGGGGGTCGGTCTTGTCTACGAGGTGAAGCTTGCGGCGCGCAAGGCCAAGCTCGACATGGAAGCGATCGCTCATGAAATTCGTCAGGCGATCTCGGACGTTCACGGCATTTCGCTGGAATGCTTGACGCTGATCCGTCCCGGCAGCATTCCCAAAACGAGCAGCGGAAAAATCCAACGAAGCGCAAGCAAACAAGCTTATGAAAGCGGCCAGTTGGATGTGATCGGAAGCTGGAAGGCCGTTGCCGCTCCCGAACAAGAGGCTTCGCGGATTCTTGTTGACGGCCCGGCGGGGCAGCGGTTGGCGAGCTCTTGGAAAGAAGAGGCATTGGAGCATTGGGTCCGTAAACAGGTAGCTTCCCGTCTGGGACTGCCTCCTGCGGAGATTGATCCTCTAACGCCTTTCTCGTCTCTGGGGCTAGGTTCGAAGGAAGCCATCCTTCTGACCGGGGAGATTGAGCTGCATGTCGGACGCAGACTGCCGCCAACCTTGCTGTTCGAGCAGCCGAACATCCGCGCCTTGGCAAGGCATCTGACAGACGCCGGGACAGATATGGGGAGGTCCCGCATCCAACGAAGCAATAACGCTGAGCCCATTGCGATTATCGGACTCGCATGCCGTTTTCCGGGAGCGTCCGATCCTGAAGCTTTCTGGAAAGTACTGGAGAGCGGGGGGGATTGCATTACCGAGGTGCCCCCAGAGCGATGGCGGGTGGAAGACTACTATGACGCGGAGCCCGATGCGCCGGGAAAAACGTACAGCAAGCATGGCGGCTTCCTTGCCGATATCGATGCCTTCGACGCCAAGCTGTTCAATATCTCACGTCCCGAAGCGATGGAGTTGGACCCGCAGCAGCGGCTGCTGCTGGAATTGAGCTGGGAGGCGCTGGAACGCAGCGGCTATGCTCCCGACCGGCTGGCAGGTCGGCCCGCAGGAGTATTTATGGGCCTTAGCCATAGCGATTATCAACGTATACAGTGGATGGATATTGAGCGGCTCGGTCCCTATACTGCATCCGGCGGAGCGCTCAGTACGGCAGCCGGACGGCTCTCTTACTGCCTGGGGCTGCAAGGGCCTGCAATGGCGGTAGATACGGCCTGCTCATCTTCGCTTATGGCCGTGCATCTGGCTTGTCAAAGCATACGTAACGGGGAATGCGAGATGGCTCTGGCAGGCGGTGTAAACCTTACGCTGTCGCCAGAGGTGAACATCGGTCTTTCCAAGGCAAGAATGCTGTCGCCAACCGGACGATGCCACACCTTCGACGGTACGGCCGACGGATATGTTCGCGGGGAAGGCTGCGCCGTTGTAGTACTCAAGCGGTTATCCGACGCTCAAGCGGCGAAAGACCCTATTCTCGCGGTCATTCGCGGGTCGGCTGCCAATCAGGACGGACGCACGAATGGACTCACCGCGCCGAACAAAGCTTCCCAGACTGCGGTGATCCGCGAGGCGATCGGCAATGCAGGCGTGAAGCCGCAGGAGGTCCAGTACGTAGAAGCGCATGGGACAGGAACCGTGCTCGGCGACCCGATAGAAATCCATGCGCTTGCGGAAGCGCTCGGCGAAGGACGCGGCCCGGATCATGCTCTTCTGGTCGGCTCCGTGAAGACGAATATAGGTCATTTGGAAGCAGCGGCCGGTATTGCCGGTTTGGTGAAAACGGTCCTCTCACTGCAAAACCGGTGCATACCCAAGCATCTTCATTTTCATCAGCCTAACCCTTACATCGATTGGAGCTCGCTTCCCATTGCCATCCCTGCGCAAAGCACACCCTGGCCGACCGGACCTTCCGCTCGAAGGATCGCAGGGGTCAGCTCGTTCGGCTTTAGCGGAACCAATGTGCATATGATTTTGGAAGAAGCGCCGCCGGTTGCGGAGAAGCCTGTCGCGGAGCCTTCCGTTTCCCCGCTGCGACTGCTGACTTTATCGGCAGGCAGCGAGCGGGCGCTGCGGGCTTTGGCCGAACGTTACGGGAAGTTCTTGGCAGAAAAGCCTTCCGTCTCGCTTGCCGATTTCTGCTGCACGGCGAATACGGCGCGAGCTCAACTGCCGTACCGTACCGCCACAGTGGGGGCAACCCCGGAGGAAATGTCGGGGCAGCTGCGGCTCATCGGTCAAGGAACGGATGGACCGTCCGCCTTGATACGGACTCGGACTTTAAAAAGTCCCAAGCTTGCGTTCCTTTATGCCGGGCAGGGGGAAGCATACCCTGGTATGGGGCGACAATTATATGAGACGGAGCCGGTATTCCGACAGACGATGGATGTTTGCGACAGAACGCTTCAAACATTTCCCGCGTTTAAAGAACGCTCGCTTAAGGCGGCGATTCTTCAGGAGGAGGGTGCGGACAATTGGATGCTAGACACTTCTTATGTCCAACCGTTTCTCTTTGCATTCCAATACGCCCTGACAGAGCTTTATCGCGCCTGGGGAATCGGGCCTGCGGCTGTGTGCGGCCATAGTGTGGGGGAATTTTCCGCTGCCTGTGCCGCCGGAGTGCTGGACTGGCTGGACGGCTTGCGGTTGGTTGCCGAACGTGGGCAACTGATGCAGTCGCTCACGGAACCCGGCCGTATGGCAGCCGTGATGTTGGCATTACCGCAGGTTGAGGCTCTGCTGGAGCTGTATTCGGACCGGCTATCGGTTGCAGCCGTTAACGGTTCTGCAAATACGGTGGTGGCCGGCGATCCGGAAGCCCTCAACCAGCTGTGCGAGAGCCTGAACGCCGAGGGAGTGGACTGCCGCTTGTTGCGGGTGTCGCACGCATTTCATTCGGCGAACATGGATGCCGTGCTGGAGCCGTTCGAGGCTGCTGCGGCAAGGTACGCCTATGGAGCGCCTCAGCTTCCGCTGATCCGGAATTTGATCGGAACCGCTTGGCCGACCGGGGAAAAGCCGGATGCCGGGTATTGGCGCGACCATCTTCGGCAGCCGGTACGGTTTGCGGCGGGTGTCCAAGCTCTCGGCGAGCTGGGCTGCGAAGTGTTCGTCGAAATCGGTCCGACAGCAACGCTTACGTATTTAGCGTCCCAGTCTTTACCTCATGCCGTTTGTCTTCCCTCCTTGGGGAAAGGGAAAGATGATAGAAGAACCCTTTTGGAGACAATGGGAGAGCTGTATTGTTACGGAATTTCCTTGAACTGGACCGCCGAGAGAGCGCAAGGATCGCACGAGACGGGAAGAAGGATAGCGATTCCGACCTATGCGTTTGACCAAGAGCGGTATTGGAGTCCGTCGGTGACGGCCTTTCAGGCAAGGAACAGGTATGTAGGAGAAATGAAGACGGGACCGGAAGCACGGCTGGATACGACGGGAATTTCAGACCATTCGCCAATGACGGATAAAAGTCGCCATGACCATGCTTTGCAAGAGGGCACCGATGAGCTCGGACGAATCTTGAGGGAGGGACCGGATCGGACGGAGGCCGTGACCGCCTATCTTCGGAAGCAGCTGGCTTCCATGCTTATGCTTTCCGAATCGTCCCTGGAAGCCGAGCAAGCCGTGGCGACGCTGGGCTTCGACTCGCTGATGGCCATACACCTGCGGAACCGGTTGCAGAGGGATCTTCGGGTGACTGTGCCGATGATTTCTTTAATGGGGGAGGCGACCTTGGCAAGTATCGCTGCCGTTTGTCTGCGGGTACTCGATCCATCGGAGAACGCGGGTTCGTCAGGGGAGCAGGCGCCGATTTTGCAGCTCCCCAGGGGAGAAGAATCGTATGCGCTGTCCATCCCGCAGCGCCAGCTTTGGCTGCTTCAGCAGATGGACCCGTCAACGCCAGCCTACAATTTGCCCACCGGTGTGCGCTTGCATGGACCTCTGAAGCAGGACGTTTTGCATCGAAGCCTTCAGGAGCTTCTGAACCGACACGAGATTCTTCGGATACGTATCGATGCGATCGAAGGGGAACCGCGTCAGCGGGTGCTTGTCTCCGATCCCAGGCCGCTGCCGGTCGTCGATCTCCGCCATCTCGCCCCGGAGGCCAGGGAGCTTGAAGCGAGCCGCATTGCCTTGGAGGAGGCCAGCCGGCCGCTGGACTTGAGCTGCGATCCGCTTATGCGGACCCGTCTTATTAAGCTTGACGACGAGGATCACATCTTGCTTCTCCTGTTCCACCATATTGTGGCGGACGGCTGGTCCTTGGTCGGTGTTTTTATGCGCGAGCTGGATTTATTGTACGCCGCTTTCGAGAAAGGGAAAGAGTCTCCGCTTTCCGGGCAGCGCATTCAATATATCGATTACGCCGAGTGGCAGCGGACGCGATTGACTGACTCTTATCTAGCCCCGCAGCTAAACTATTGGAAGGAGCAATTGGAAGGGGCGTCGTTCCATCCCTGCTTCCCGGCCGACCGGCAGAGACAAGCCTTTACAAAGCACTTGGGCCGGCGGATACACGCTTACTTGCCGACGGAATTGATGGAAGCGGTGAATACGCTGAGCCGCAATCAGAACGTCACTCCTTTCGTGACGCTGGTGGCGGCCATGAAAGCTCTGCTGTACCGCTGGACCGGTCGCGAGGACCTGATTATCGGCACTACCGTTTCCGGCAGGACGACGGAGGAGCTTGAGCAGATGATGGGCGATTTTACGAATCATTTGCCTTTGCGCACGAAGGTTCAAGCCGATGAGAGCGCGCTCTCGTTCATTCATACGGTCGAAAGCACGGTGATGAACGCTTTTGCTCATAGCGAGTGCCCTTTTGAAAAAATCGTCGAAGCGGTCAATCCGGACCGTCACGGCAACCGCAATCCGTTATATGACATTGCGGTCGTTATGCATACCTTCTCCGGCCGGGCGTCTTCGTTAAAAATCGGGTCCTCGCTGGAGGCCGGCTTCATCGCTCCGGTGGCACAAATCGACAACGGAACGTCGGAGTTGGATTTGATTTTCGATCTGCTGGAGACCCCCAAGGGGCTGTTGATCGAATGCGAGTTCGATACGGAGCTGTTCGACGCTGCGACCATCGAACGATTGATTCAAAGCTTCGGAACATTGCTGCGTGGGCTGGTCGATGATCCCGCGTGTACGGTGAAGGATTTGCCGCTCCTTACGGAAGCCGAAGAGCGAGAGCTTCTAGCGGAGTCGGTCCGGGGGCGCGTCGAGTTTGCGCCGCAAGCTTGCTTGCATCATCTCTTCGAGAAACAGGCGCAATGTCGTCCGGACAACGTGGCTGTCGTTTGCGGAGACCGGCAGTTGACTTACGGGCAGTTGGAAGCAAGGGCCAATGACACGGCACGCAGACTTGCCGCTCGGGGCGTCGGACAAGGAGCATTGGTCGGCATTTGCACCGAACGCTCGCTTGAGATGGTCATTGCCATTCTCGGCGTTTTGAAGGCAGGGGCGGGATATATCGCTTTAGATCCGGTATATCCGGAAGAGCAACTCAACTTTATTCTCGGCGATTCTTCCGCTGCGGTTGTGATTGCGCAGGAGGCGACGCAGGAGTGCGTGCGCCGGTTGGAGGGAGTGCAGGTTCTCTATATCGATGCCGGGCCGGAACCCCGGCACGAGGACGGAAAGCCTCTGGACATCGAGGTGCGGCCGCAGGATACCGCTTATGTCCTCTATACCTCGGGTTCTACCGGAAAGCCCAAGGGAGCGCTGATTACGCATTTTAACGTGGTCCGGTTGTTTCAGGCAACGGCGGATTGGTATCGCTTTGGAGAGAAGGACGTATGGACCTTGTTTCATTCGTATGCCTTCGATTTCTCCGTATGGGAGCTGTGGGGAGCGCTGCTCCACGGCGGAAAGCTGGTTGTCGTTCCTTATTCCGTCAGCCGCTCTCCCGAATTGTTCCTGAACCTGCTGCGCGACCAGAAGGTGACGGTGTTGAACCAGACGCCTTCGGCCTTCCGTCTGCTGATCTATGCGGACGGTCAGTGTTCCGATCCCGTTCCTCTTTCGCTGCGGTATGTGATTTTCGGCGGCGAGGCGCTCGATCCCGCGCTGCTTGCGCCTTGGGTTGAAAGATATGGATTGGACGCTCCGCAATTGGTCAATATGTACGGCATTACGGAGACGACGGTGCATGTGACGTATTCCCCAATCCGTTCCATCGAAGAGGCGATGCTGCAACCCGCTTCGGTCGGAGTGCCGATCCTCGATCTGCAGCTTTACATTCTTGATGCCGGTCTGCGGCCAGTGCCGCCCGGCGCCGTCGGGGAAATCTGCATCGGCGGTGCGGGTTTAGCCCAAGGCTATCTGAATCGTCCGGTGCTGACGGCCTCCCGGTTCGTTCCGAATCCGTTCCGTCTTGGCGAGGGAGAACGGTTGTACCGGTCGGGCGATTGGGGACGCATGCTGCCGGGAGGCTTGCTTGAATATATCGGGCGGGCAGACGAACAGGTCAAAATTCGCGGTTTCCGGATCGAACCCGGCGAGATTGAAGCCGTGCTGAGGCGGCATACGGCAGTTCAGGATTGCGTGCTGCAGGTGTGGGAGCCGACCGAGGAGGACCGCAGGCTGGTGGCGTATGTCGTCGCGAAGCCCGAACGGGTCGAAGCCGACTTGCCCGATAGCGTGGCGGGTCAAGAACAGGTATCCCAGTGGCAAGCTGTGTTCGACACGACCTATAGCCAAGGCGAACACCGGGGTGACCCTACCTTGAATATAACGGGTTGGAGCAGCAGTTATACCGGTCAGCCGATCCCCGATCACGAAATGCACGATTGGGTCGAACATACCGTAGAGCAAATTGCCCAGTTGAATGCCAGAGAGATACTGGAAATCGGCTGCGGAACCGGGATGCTTTTGTTCCGGCTTGCTCCGGATTGTTCGCGCTATACGGCCTTGGACCTATCCGACGTAGCCTTGAACTATGTGCGGAGCCAATTGGCAGCTACAGGGTTGGAGGAGGCGAAGATAGAATTGCTCCATCGGCCGGCAGACGACTTGTCCGGATTGGAAGACCGCTTCTATGATGCGGTTGTCATCAACTCCATGATGCAGTACTTGCCGAGTATCTCGTATTTTATCCATATGCTGGAGCAAGCCGTAAGGCGGGTGAAACCGGGCGGAACCGTGTTTATCGGCGATATCAGGAATGCCGCTCTGCTGGAGGCTTTTCATACCTCGGTGCAATTTTTCCGGGCGTCGGAAGAAACGGAGCTATCCCGCATTCAGGCTGCCGCCCAGCGTGCCGTTCGGGAAGAAAACGAGCTGCTTGCCGCACCGGAACTGTTTTATGCGCTCAAGCGCCGGATACCGCAAATCGGACAAGTGGAGGTTCGTCTGAAGCGCGGACGCTACGAGAACGAATTGACGCGTTACCGTTACGATGTGCTGCTGCATATTGCGGATGCGTCCGAGCCCGGTCCTGCAGAGCCGATCGCACCCGAACCGCTTGTACTCGATTGGCGGAAAGACGGCCTTTCCCTCGCTTCGCTTCGGAGCATGCTGGAACGGGAGAAACCCGAACGTGTGATCGTTAAGGGGATACCGAACCGGAGACTGACCGGCGAGTTGGCCATTTGGGAACAGGTGAAGCGAGGAGCGGAGAAGCGGACTAAAGCGGAAATAGCGTCTCACGACCTTTTCCGGGCGGAAGAAGCTGTCGATCCCGGGCTGCTTTGGGCTTGGGAGAAGGAGCTGCCTTATTCCGTTCACGTTGGTTGGAGCGGAGCAGCAGACGGCCTTCCTACGTTTCAAGCGGCCTTGTGCCGCAAGGGGACGGATGGCAAGAGCGGAAGGGCAATTCTTCCCGAACCGACGTTGGAGGATAAACCGCTGACCTCGTATGCGAACGACCCTTCCCTCGGCACGCTGGCAAGAAAGCTTGCGCCGCAGCTGCGCTCCTATGCATCGGAGAGACTCCCGGCTCATATGGTGCCGTCGGCTTTCGTCATCCTGGACCGGCTGCCGCTTACCGCGAACGGGAAGCTCGACCGCAGGGCCCTTCCTGCGCCGGATACCGAGCGGCCCGCTATCGAAACCGCGTATGTGGAACCGCGCAATCCGATCGAAACGATGCTGGTCGATATGGCTTGCGAGGTTTTGGGAATCGGGCAGGTCGGCGTGCATGATAATTTTTTTGAGCTTGGAGGCAATTCGCTGCTCGCGACGCAATTTGTGGGCCGGGTTCGCGCGGCCTTTATGATTGAAGTGCGTTTGGTTGAACTGTTCACCGCTCCCACGATCGCTTTGCTGTCCGAACGCGTTGTGGACTTGCTGGTTCAGGAAGTAGGAAGCGAGTTTGTGGAAGAAATTGCATTGGCAGAAGAAGCATGACAAGGGGGGAGAACCGTGAACGATTCCTCACAGAAAATGAAAGCATTGTCGCAAGCGCAGCTGAATCGGGTGCTGGAGCGCATCGGCAGTAAGAAAAAGGGGACTACCACCATTCCGCGCCGTGACCATACGGAAGGCGAGGCGGGTCTCTCCTTGGCTCAGCAGCGGCTGTGGTTCATGTGGCTGCTTGATCCGGACAATCCGTTCTATAACGTTCCGGGAGTGCTGCATTTAACCGGTACGTTGGACTTTCGAGCGCTGGAGCGCAGCTTGACCGAGATTGTCCACCGTCATGAAGTGCTTCGCACCGCCTTTATCGAAGAAGAAGGCCGAGCGGTTCAGCGTCTCGTTTCAACAGGGGATTTCCGGTTGTCGTTTATCGATTTCAGCGCACTGCCGGAGCCTGACAAATCCAAGGAAGCCGAGAAGATCGTGCAGGAGGAAGCCAGCCGTCCGTTTCACCTGGGGGAAGCGCCTTTGCTTCGGGGGCTGGTCGTGCGAATGGCCCCGGAAGAGCATCTCTTCGTCGTGGTTATGCACCATCTGGCCTCGGACGGATGGTCGCTCGGCGTATTCGTGAAGGAACTGGCAGCTCTCTACGATGCGTTGAAACAGGGGAACGAATCGCCCTTGGCCGATCTGCCCATCCAATATGCGGATTATGCCCGTTGGCAGCGGGGCAAGTATGAAGCGGGCGAGCTGCAGGGGCAGCTGGCTTACTGGACGAACAAGCTGGGTCGCGACAATGCTTCCCTTGCGCTTCCCACCGACCGCCGCCGCCCGCCGTTCCAACGGTATCGGGGCGCCAAATACCGCATGATGCTGCCAGCCGGCCTTCAGCAAAAGCTGGAGGATAGCGCCCGGGGAAAAAACGCCACTTTGTTTATGATCCTGCTGGCCGGTCTGCATGCGCTGCTGTACCGCTATTCCAATCAAAGCACCATCCGGATCGGCTGCCCCATCGCGAACCGGAAATACCCGGAAATGGAAGAACTGATCGGCGTATTTATGAATACGCTGGTGATGAGCGCCGAATTTTCGCCCGAGCTTTCCTTCAACGAATTGTTGAATCAGGTTCGCACGACGGCGCTGGAAGCTTTCGAACATCAAGACGTGCCGTTCGAAAAATTGGTTGAGGAACTGCAGCCGGAACGGCATATGAGTCACAACCCGTTCTTTCAAGTAGCCTTCTTTTTCCAAAACGCGCCGATGCCTCCGCTGGAGCTGGCCGACCTGACCATCCGACAAGTCCCAGTGGACTGCGGGACCTCCAAATTCGATCTTACCTTCCAAATCACGCCCCGCGAAGAGGGGATGGAGCTGGAGATCGAATACAACACCGATCTGTTCGACGAATCTACGGTGGCCCGCATGTCGAGCCATTGGCAAACGCTGCTTACGGCGATTGCATCGAACGCCGATCTGCATATAAGTGAACTGCCGCTGCTAAGCGAAGAGGAACTGCTTCATTTTCGCGCCTGGAACGCCACATCGTCCGATTATGACGGCCCTTGGCTGCTTCATGAACTATTCGAGGCCCAGGTTGGCCGCACGCCGGATGCCGTCGCCCTCGAATTTGAAGGCAAGCGGCTCACCTATCTGGAGCTGGAGCAGCAAAGTAATCAGTTAGCCCACCATCTGAGAGGGAAGGGGATCGGACCGGAACGGACGGTAGGGCTGCTTCTGGACCGTTCGATCGAGCTTGTTATCGGCATTCTGGGCACGCTTAAGGCAGGCGGAGCGTATGTGCCGATCGGCCCGGATTATCCGCCGGATCGTATCCGCTTTATGATTGAGGACTCGCAAGTGTCTATCCTTCTTACGCAATCACACTTGCTAAGCGGCCTGCCGGAAACAGGAGTGCCCGCAGTTGCGCTCGATACCGAATGGAAGGACAAGATTTCGCGGGAAAGCGTATTGCCGCCGGACGACGGCGTGAGGCCGGAGCATTTGGCTTATGTCATTTATACCTCCGGTTCGACGGGCAAGCCTAAAGGGGTCATGAACGAACACCGGGGAATTTGCAACCGAATGCACTGGATGCTTGAAACGTTCCGGCTGGAGTCTGATGACCGGGTCATCCAAAAAACGCCGTACACGTTTGACGTCTCCATCTGGGAATTGTTCTGGCCGCTAATTACGGGTGCGCGGCTGATGATCGCCAGACCGGGCGGACACGCGGATAGCGCGTATCTGGTTGATTTCATCGCAAAACATGGGGTCACCGTGGCTCACTTCGTGCCGTCCATGCTGCGGATTTTCCTGCAAGAGCGGGATTTGAGCCGCTGCGCCTCGCTTAAGCAGGTCTACTGCACAGGCGAAGCGCTCGCTCCGGACATCGCGCAGGAGTGTATGGAAAGGGTCGGCGTCCGCATGATCAATCTTTACGGACCGACGGAAGCCGCCGTCGAAGCCAGCTGGTGGGAATGTGCGCCAGGCGAATCGGAAGTGCCAATCGGACGACCCATTGCGAATATGCAGATGTACGTGCTGGATGCCCAAGGCCATCGTGTGCCGGTCGGGGTGACCGGGGAACTGTACATTGGCGGAGTAGGGGTAGCCCGCGGTTACTGGAACCGGGAAGAACTGACGAAGGAACGTTTTTTGCCCGATCCGTATACGGACACACCGGGAGCCCGCTTGTATCGCACCGGCGATTTGGCACGCTTTCGGGCGGACGGTGCACTGGAGTTCCTCGGACGCACCGATTATCAGGTGAAGGTCCGGGGGTTCCGGATTGAGTTGGGCGAAATCGAAGCCGTATTGGGACAGCATGAGAGCGTGCGCGACGCCGTCCTGATTGCCCAGCCCGATGCGTCGGGCAGTTCCAGACTTATCGCGTATTGGGTACGGGAGCCGGGCGCAACGGTATCGGTCGCCGACCTGCGTGAACATATCCGGCAAGCTTTGCCGGTGTATATGATTCCTTCCTTGTTCATCGAGCTGGAGCGCATTCCGCTGCTTAGCAACGGAAAGACCGATCGCGGCTCCCTGCCTTCGCCCGACGCCGTGCAATGGGGCAAAGACAAGGCCCGGATAGCTCCCCGGACACCGCTGGAACGGACGTTGGTCCGAATCTGGAGCGAACTGCTTGGGACCGAGGAGATCGGAATCGAGGACAGCTTTTTTGAATTGGGCGGACACTCTCTGCTGGCCATTCGGCTGGTTGCCCGAATTCGGGAGGATTTGAAGGTCGAATGTCCGCTGCGCCAGTTGATTGCGGCGCCGACGATTGCCGAGCTGTCGGCCTGCTTGGACACGGCTGCGGCAGCAGGATCGTGCTCTGGGTTGCCCGAAACTTCCGAGGAGAGCGCTTGGAAACCGGCAGTTCCGGATGCGGAGCAATTGTACGAGCCGTTCCCGCTCAATGAGGTGCAGCAGGCTTATTGGATCGGACGCAGCGCAGACTTTGAGCTGGGCAATGTGGGAGCGCACCTTTATATCGAAATTGATGCCTCGGCACTTTCCATTTTACGTTTGAATCAAGCCTTGAACGTGCTGATTGGCCGTCATCCGATGATGCGGGCGATTGTCCGCAGCGACGGCATGCAGCAGATTGTTCGGGAAGTCCCGCCTTATGAAGTCAACTGCCGGGATTTGCGCCATTTGCATCCGGAAGAGGCTGAACGTGAACTTCTCGAGATCCGGAGCGAGCTTTCCCATCGCCATGCTCCGGCTGACCGCTACCCGCTTTTTGATATCAGCGCGACGCTTCTAGCCGACGAGCGACTCCGCCTGCATTTCAGCGTGGATCTTTTAATCGGGGACGCGCAAAGCTGGTACGTCCTGCTTCAGGAGCTCAATCAGCTTATGCGTGATCCGCAGGCGACCCTACCTCCGCTGGAGGTGACTTTCCGCGACTATGTGCTGGCCGAGCGGCAGGTGCTCGAATCTGAAGCGTATACGCGCTCAAAAGCTTATTGGGCGGCTCGGGTCCCTAAGCTGCCGCCGGCGCCGGAGCTGCCGCTTGCCCGCTCGGCCGGTTCCTTGCAGACGCCGAGGTTTCGCCGTCTCGCCGCCTTCCTTAGCCCGGAAGATTGGCGTAGGCTCTGCGGGTATGGCGGACGTTTTGCCGTTACGCCTTCGGCGATTTTGCTGGGAGCCTTCAGCGAAGTGCTGGCCGCCTGGAGCAAAAAACCGAAATTTACGATCAATTTAACGCTGTTCAACCGGCTTCCTTTGCATCCGGATGTAAACCGGATCATCGGCGATTTTACGACTTTAACGCTGCTGGAGGTGAACTGTTCCGCCCAGACTGCGTTCGGGGCGAGGGTGAAGGCCATTCAGCGGCAGCTGTGGGAGGACCTTGAGCATCGCTCCTACAGCGGCGTTCAAGTGCTGCGCGATTACGCGCGCGCCAATCTCGACAGCTCCAGCGCGGCGATGCCGGTAGTTTTTACGAGCACCTTGACGAAGACGGATGGCCTGGATGCCTCCGTGATGAGGGGCTTAGGCGAAGTGGTGTACGGGGTCAGCCAAACCCCGCAAGTTTATCTGGATCATCAGGTATACGAGGACGCCGGCATGCTGCGCTTCCATTGGGATGTGGCAGAGGACATGTTCCCGCCGGACATGATCGACGACATGTTTGCAGCCTACTGTTCGCTGCTCAGACGGTTGACGGATGAGGCGGAGGCGTGGAACGAGCCTGTCGGGCCATTGGCGCCCGCGAGTCAATTGGAGCGGATTGGCAGCGTTAATGCGACGGAGACGGATCTGGCCCGCGGTCTGCTTCATGAGCCGTTCTTCGAACAGGCGTCCCTACGCCCGGAAGAACCGGCCGTGCTGGCGCCGGGAATGACACTGACCTATGGCGAGCTGGGGCGTCTTGCGGATAGCCTGGCCGACTGGCTTATCGGGCACGGGGCAGGGCCGAATCGTCCCGTAGCGGTGGTGATGGAAAAGGGGTGGGAGCAAGCGGCGGCCATCCTTGGCATTTTGCGCGCACACGCCCCTTATCTGCCTATCGATCCGGGGCTGCCGGCGGAGCGTATCCGTCTGCTGCTGGAGAGCGGCGAGATTCGTTTAGCCATCACGCAATCGAAGGTAGATACCACTGTCCAATGGCCGGACGGGGTAGAACGTTATTGTATAGACGGACCGAAGCCTCATGCGGATGAAGCTCTCAAGTCTGAAGCGATTACGGCGGCCTCGGAAGATGATTTGGCCTACATTATTTACACGTCGGGATCGACCGGGATGCCTAAAGGCGTCGCCATTTCGCACGGAAGCGCCAGGAATACGCTGGAGGATTTACGTTCCCGCTTCCGAATCGGGGCGCAAGACCGGGTGTTGGCGCTCTCTTCGTTAAGCTTCGACTTATCGGTGTTCGATCTGGCCGGCCTGCTCCAAGCGGGCGGTGCGGTCGTCTATCCAACTGTCAGCGGCTTGAAGGATCCGGCCCATTGGTTGGAGCGGATGCATGAATGTCAGGTTACCGTCTGGAACTCGGTTCCGGCCTTGATGGGGCTTCTGGTCGATTATGCGGCTGCGACGTCGCGGCGGCTGCCGGACTCCCTGAGGCTGATTATGCTGAGCGGTGACTGGATTCCGGTCGGTTTGCCGGAAAGAATTCGTGAAATTGCCGCGCCGGGCGTGGAGATCGTGAGCTTGGGAGGAGCGACGGAAGCTTCGATTTGGTCGGTTCTGTATCCCATCGGAACGGTCGATCCGGCTTGGCAAAGCATCCCGTACGGCCGTCCGATGGCGAACCAGCGGCTCTATGTTCTTGACGAGAAGCTGGAGCATCGTCCCGTCTGGGTGCCGGGACATCTGTACATCGGCGGGGTCGGACTAGCCCGTGAATATTGGCGCGATGCGGATAAAACGGCTTCCAGCTTCATTCGGCATCCGGCAACGGGAGAACGCTTGTATCGGACGGGAGATCTGGCGCGTTATTTGCCAAGCGGCGATCTTGAGTTTCTGGGGCGCGAGGATGCCCAGGTCAAAATCCGCGGCTACCGGATCGAGCTTGGCGAGATCGAGCAAGCGCTGCGGGGGCATGAGGCCGTCAAGGAAGCGTTTGTGGCGGTGAAGCCGGGGCCGTCCGGCGATGCTGCGGCTGTAGGTTACGTGCTGCTTCACTACAGCGAAATGAATAAGATCGACGGCCACTGCCTACGGTCATTCCTTAGCGGCAAGCTTCCGGATTATATGGTTCCTGCTGCCGTCTTCATCCTGGAACAGTGGCCGATGACCGTGAACGGTAAGCTGGACGTCAAGGCGTTGCCTGCGCCCGAAATGTCCGGTCCGACCGCCGGTATGGAAGCGCGCGGGGAGAACGGAACGGATCGTGAACGGATTATGACGATAGTCAAAGCCTCCTTGCAACTCGACGATTTGGCGGAGGACACCAATCTTTTGGAGATAGGCGTTACCTCTATGGATGTCGTTCGAATGGCCAATGCTTTGGAAAAAGCGTTCGGCTTGCGAATGAAATTCGATGAATTTTACCGGCGTCCGACAGTCGGCGACGTGACGCAATCGTTTGTGACCCGAATGCATAAACATGCAGCCGAAGCAACCAAAATGCCTTGGACGGCCGCCGACCGGACACAAATGGAATCCTTCGACGCTTCGTACGAAGTGATCGTAGATCCCGAAGAACGCGAACGTTTTAAACAGCGACGCCACTGGCTGCGTTCGGAACCGTACGCCCCGGCGATCGACTTAGCGGCCTGCCATAGCGAAGAACCAGCGGCCGAATTCGTTGCGCTGGAGCCGTGCCGCCATTATGCTCAGGAGCCGATGCCTTTTGGCCGGTTGGCACGATTGCTGCAAGCACTGCGCCACGACGATTCGCACGGCAAAGGCGTCCGGCAGCATCCTTCCTTTGGCGAGCTTTATGCGGTCCAGACGTACTTGTATGTTCACGGCGGACGCGTAGAAGGCTTGGACGAAGGCGTGTATTATTACGATCCGTCCAAGAACAGGCTGCTGCTCCTGTCGCCCGAGGCCCGGTTCAGCAAAGACATTCACGTTCCGTTCGTCTACCAGCCCGTATTCGAGCAGGCGTCCTTCTCGGTATTCCTGATCGCCGATCTGGACGCGATCGGACCGATGTACGGAGATCAGGCCGAGCGTCTATGCACCCTGGAAGCAGGTTATATGGGCCAACTGCTCATGTCTGTGGCGGCGGCGGAAGGACTTGGTCTGCATCCGGTCGGCACGATCGATTTTGCTTCCATTCGCGGGATGTTCAAATTGCAAGACCGGCATGTGCTGGTGCATTCCCTGATCGGCGGTGTGCCGGCAGCCGGGACCGGCCGCCCGGAAGAGGACGGGGACGAAAACGATTGGGAGGAAGGCGTGCTGGAATGAACGATACCAATACTAGCCATATACGCGCCATAGTAGACCGGTTCCGCGAATGGGGTATCGAACTGTGGGCTGAAGAAGGGAAATTGCGGTTTCGTGCGCCCAAAGGGGCACTAACGCCGGAGTTGCGCAGCGAGCTTCAGGCTCACAAGGATATGCTGCTGGCCTACCTGTACGAAGAAAAAGGCGGCGGCGGGCTGTCTGGCCTGCCGCTCGCCCCGATAGCCCGTCATGGCGAAATGCCGCTTTCCTTTGCTCAACAGAGGCTGTGGTTTATGCAGCAGATGGATCCTACCAATATCTCATACAACGTGCCGATGACCGTCCGGATCGAAGGGGCACTGGATGCCGACATGCTGGAGCGCTGCCTGAACGAAATCATCCGGCGGCATGAGGCGCTGCGGGCGACGTTTCCGTCTTCGAGCGGGAAGCCGGTGCAGCATATCGCGGAATCGATGCTATTGAAATTGGAGCGTGCGGACCTCCGGGAGGAACCGGCGGAACGACGGGAGCGGCATGCGCTGGAATTGGCTGTACAAGAGGCGCGACGTCCTTTTGACATCGCATCGGGACCGCTCATTCGTTCGAAGCTGATCCGGCTGGAGGACGAAGCGTACATCCTTGCGTTAAATCTGCACCATCTTGTAACCGACGGATGGTCGATGGCCATTCTGGGCAGCGAGCTTTCGGAGCTGTACGGGGCATTTTCGGCGGGAGAGGCGTCACCGCTGCCCGAGCTGGAAATTCAATATGCGGATTTCGCTTATTGGCAGCGCCGCTGGGTGGAGACGGATGCTTTGCAGGCCCAGCGGACGTACTGGCATCAGAAGCTGGCCCAGCTGCCGCCGTTGGAGCTGCCTACGGACCATCCGCGCCCGGCCCGGCAGAGCTTCAAGGGGGACATGGAAACTTTCGTATTTCCGGCTTCGCTGGCCGAAGCGCTAACCGCTTTAAGCCGCCGGCAGGGCGTGACAACGTTCATGACCGTATTAACGGCTGTGAACGTGCTCTTGGCAAGATATACGTCGCAGGATGAAATTGTGCTGGCCACTCCGGTATCCACGCGCGGGATCACCGGACTGGAAAAAGTTATCGGCACTTTTATGAACACGCTGGTGATGCGCACGAAGGTATCAGGAGACCCGACATTTCTTGAATTGCTGGACCGGGTGCGCGACACTGCAGTCGAAGCGTTCGATCATCAGGATTTTCCTTTCGACAAGCTGGTGGAAGAAGTTCAGCCGGAGCGGAGCAGAAGCCATTCACCCCTTTTCCAGGTGCTTTTCCTGTTCGAGACGGTGGCATCTTCCTTGATCCGGTTGCCCGGGCTGCGGACTTCGTCCATCCATATTCCGCTCGGCACTTCCCGCTTCGATATTGTGCTGCTGCTGACTTCCACGGAGCGCGGATTGGAGGGGGCACTTGAATATGCGACAGACTTGTTCGATCCGTCTACCATCCGCCGGATGATCGGGCATTTGGAAGTGCTTTTGGAGGGAATCGTTCACAATCCGCAAGCATCTCTCTCCGAGCTGCCGCTGCTCACATCCGCCGAACTCCGGATGCTGGAGGAGTGGAATGCGACCGGAGCCGCTTGGGCGCAGGAACGTACGTTCCCAGAGCTGTTTGAAGCGGCGGTCGAAACAGCCCCAGACACAACGGCACTCGTCTGCAACAACGAGCGGCTGACGTTCCGGGAGTTGAACTGCCGCGCCAATCGGTTGGCTCATCATTTGCGCAAGTATGGCGTGGGCCGTGGCGTGCGGGTAGGCCTCTGCGCCGCACGTTCGATCGAAGCGATCGTAGGCTTGCTCGGAATCGTAAAAGCCGGCGGCGCCTATGTGCCAATCGATCCCGCGTACCCGGAGGACCGCATCCGTTACATGCTTCAAGATGCTTCCCCGGGCGTGATCCTGACTGACGAGGCTTCGGCAGGCAAGATGGACGGCGGCTTGGCGGTCCGGATTTATTTGGGGGCCGGGGAAGCCGCGCTGGCCGAAGAACCGGATGTTAACCCGGAAAGCTTGGCTCAGCCGGAAGATCCGGTCTATGTGATCTATACCTCGGGCTCGACAGGCCAGCCCCGCGGGGTTGTGGTCACGCACCGCTCCTTGTTTCATTTAAGCGAAGCCTTGGAGGAAGCGATTTACCGCCATCATTCGGGAGTACGGCAAATTGTGGTGAACGGCTCCTTATCGTTCGATACGTCGGTGAAACAGATCATTCAGCTGCTCCGGGGCCGCACCTTGCATATCATCCCGGAGGAGATTCGGTTGGACGGCGGGGCTTTCGTGGCTTACCTTCGGGAACAAGAGATCGACGCTTTCGACTGCACCCCTTCGCAATGCCGCCTGCTGATGCAGTTCGGACTGCTGGAGCATCGGGGCACGCGCCCCCTGCTGGGGCTGATCGGCGGCGAGCCGATCGAGGAATCGACATGGCAGGCGATGCGGGAAGCCAAAGGCATCGAGTTTTACAACTTATACGGGCCGACGGAATGTACGGTAGACGCCACCGTTTGCCGGGTTCGGGAAAGCGAGCTTCCGTCGCTCGGCCGCCCGCTGCGCAACGTCGCGATCTATCTGCTCGATTCCCGGCAAAAGCCGGTTCCGCTTGGGGTTCCCGGCGAGATCTGGATCGGTGGCTCCGGCGTATCCGATGGTTACCTGGGCCGTCCAGAGTTGACGGCGGAGAAATTTTGGCCGGACCGCTTTTCCGCTCAGGCAGGCGCCCGGATGTATCGGACCGGAGATATCGGAAAACGACGGGCCGACGGGTCGTTCGCTTATTTGGGCCGGACCGACTTCCAAGTCAAAATCCGGGGGTTTCGGATCGAGCTTGAGGAAATCGAATCCGTGCTTGCCGGTCATCCGGATATCGAGCAAGCGTGCGTCGTGGTCCGCGAAGACGAAACGGGACAGCCTGCTTTGGCCGCCTATGTAGTACCGTCGGCCGAGCGTGTGCCTACGGCTTCCGGACATACGCGCCATTTGCTGAATAACGGCTTGGCCGTGGTGCAGCTGAATAAAAACGAGACGAATTTTTTGTACCGCGATATTTTTGAAAATTTGGCTTATCTTCGTCACGGCATTTCGGTTGACGAAGGTCACGTGATTTTTGACGTCGGCGCCAATATCGGATTGTTTACTCTGCAAGCGCACATGCAGGCTCCGGGCGTTCGCATTCTTGCCTTCGAACCGAATCCGTATGTGCGGGAATTGACGATTCTAAACGCCCGTTTGTACAGGGCGGAGGCCACGATCTTGGACTGCGCTCTCGCCGCGGAGGAAGGAGAGGCGGAATTTACGTTTTATCCCAAATTTTCTTTCTTATCGGGTCTGCATACGGACACGGAGGAAGAAAAGGAATTGGTCCGTTCCTTCATCCGGCGTCACGAGAAGCCTTCGCAAGAGCTCGACGAAGCCGTCGAGGCTATTCTGAACGATCGTTTGAAGAGCGTACAGCTGACCGTTCCCGTCCGCAGGCTGTCGGATGTGATCCGCGAGCATCGGGTGGAGCGAATCGACCTGTTGAAGATCAACGTGGAGAAGGCGGAGCTCGCCGTGCTTCAGGGGATTGATGCCGAAGATTGGCCGAAAATCGGACAGGTCGTCTTGGAGCTTCATGACGTGGACGACCGCCTCCAATGGGTCATGGAGCTGCTGAAGCTGCACGGCTTTCAAGTGATTGCGGAGAAAGACTGGTCTCTCGACGTGACGCAAAACATTTACTACCTTTATGCGACCCGCGAGTCCAAAGAAACCGCAGTGAGACGTTGGATGACTCCGCTGCCCCCGATCAATGCGCAGGAGGTTCGCGTATATGCCGAGCAAAGACTCCCGCGGTATATGGTTCCATCGCATGTCGTCTTGCTGGATCGTCTCCCGCTGACACCGCACGGGAAGGTTGACCGCAATCGGCTTCCGGCTCCCGAGGAAGTTCGGGTACAGGGCTCCGCCGCGCAGCAGCTTCCCCGGACCGCCGTGGAGCGTGCGGTAGCTTCCATCTGGAAAGACTTGCTGGGAGTGAGCAGCGTCGGACTTGACGACAATTTTTTCGATATCGGAGGCCATTCCTTGCTGCTTACCCAGGTTCATGCCCGGCTTAGAAACGAGCTGTCCGCTGATATTGAACTGTTGGAATTGTTCGAGTACCCGACCGTTCGTTTGTTGGCGCAGCGGTTGACTGCTTCTTCGAAGGAAAATACGGAGGAGGCGGAAAATCGGGCAGAGCAGACAGCACAAAAAGCGGAGGTTGACCCCGGCGGACAAGCGGTCGCCATTATCGGCATGTCGGGGAGATTTCCGGGGGCATCCGATCTCGAGGCGTTCTGGGCCAATCTGGCGAACGAAGTCGAATCGATCCGTCGATTTACGCCGGACATGCTGGAAGCGAGCGGCCTTCCCCGGGAGCTATTGGCCCAACCCGAATACGTGCCTGCCCGCGGGGCGGTTGACGGCATCGAATGGTTTGACGCCGGTTTCTTTGGCTACAGTCCGAGGGAAGCGGAGATGCTTGACCCGCAGCAGCGGTTGTTCCTGGAATGCGCCTGGGAAGCAATGGAAAAGGCAGGGTATGATCCGTCCGAAGGAGGCGTTCCCGTAGGCGTTTATGCAGGTGCGGGCATTAGCACGTATTTGCTGTTCGGGCTCCTTCCCCATATGGACCCGGCAGATCCGGTAGCCGGTTATCAGGCGCTTATCGCTAACGATAAGGATCATCTTGCCACGCGCACCGCCTACAAATTGAATTTAACGGGACCGAGCCTTTCGGTACAGACGGCATGCTCGACTTCTTTGGTGGCGGTTCATCTTGCCTGTCAAGCGTTGTCCCGCGGTGAATGCGGGATGGCGATCGCAGGCGGCGCGACGATTACCGTTCCCCACGAGCAGGGTTATGTTTACCGCGAGGGCGGCATTTTCTCCCCGGACGGACACTGCCGGGCGTTTGACGCCCAGGCTAAGGGGACAGTGGCCGGAAGCGGCGTGGGTGTCGTCATGCTCAAGCGGCTGGACGAGGCGCTGCGGGACGGAGATACGGTTCATGCCGTGATCAAAGGATCGGCGATCAACAACGACGGAGGACGCAAGGTCGGGTATACGGCCCCAAGCATCGGAGGACAGGCAGAAGTGATCCGGATGGCGCTGGGCGCTGCGGGCGTCGGAGCGGAGAGCATCTCGTACGTCGAGGCCCACGGGACAGGGACGCCGCTGGGCGATCCGATCGAGCTGGCGGCGCTGACCGAAGTGTTCGGTCCGTCCACGGACGGACCTAGGTGCGGGATCGGCTCGGTCAAAACGAACGTCGGGCATATGGATGCGGCCGCCGGGGTGGCGAGCCTGATTAAGGTTGCGCTGTCGTTGCGCAACGGCCTGCTTCCGGCAAGCCTGCATTATACGAAGGGCAACCCGGCGGTCGATTGGGCAAACAGCCCGTTTTACGTCGTAGACCGGGCCCGGCCGTGGACCGGCGGCAGTCCGGGACAGCCCCGCCGGGCAGGGGTCAGTTCCTTCGGCATCGGAGGGACGAATGCGCATGTCATCGTGGAAGAAGCCCCTGCACAGCGTGCTTCCGACGATGCAGCGGCCGAGGAAGTGCTGGTGCTGTCGGCCCGGACGCCGTCGGCGCTGCAGGCGATGCGCGAACGGCTGGCGGCGCACCTGGAGGCGGAACCGTCGGTGAAGCTCTCCGACGCGGCGTTCACGCTGCAGCAGGGCCGCAAGGCGTTCGGCCACCGCTGGAGCGCCGTGTGCGGTAACGCGGAGCAGGCGCTGAACGCTTTGCGGGGCGAAGACGCGAGAGCGGTGCGCACCGGTCTGGCGGAAGCGGGAGAGCGTCCCGTCGTCTTCGCTTTTCCGGGGCAGGGGAGTCAATATGCCGGCATGGGCGCGGAGCTGTACGCGCAGGAGCCGGTGTACCGGGAGATGGTGGACCGCTGCGCCGAGCTGCTGAAGCCGCATCTGGGAATGGACGTGCGGGATGCGCTGCTGGGAAGCGAAGGCTTCGAAGCGGAGCGGCTGGAAGAGACATGGCTGACGCAGCCGGCGCTGTTCGTGGCGGAATATGCGCTGGCTCGGCTGTGGATGAGCGTAGGCGTGAAGCCGGCCGCGCTGATTGGGCACAGTCTGGGCGAGTATACGGCGGCTTGTTTAGCCGGAGTATTCAGCCTGGAGGAAGGGCTGGAGCTGGTGAGCGTCCGCGGTCGTCTAATGCACCGGTGCGAAGCGGGAGCGATGGCGGCGGTCGGCGCGAATGCGGCGGAGATGACGGAGCGATTAAGGGGGACGCTGGAAATCGCGGCGGTCAACGGCCCGAAGATGAGCGTGGTGACGGGTGCGGCCGAAGAGGTGGAAGAGCTGATGGCCCGTCTGCAGCAGGCAGGAATCGAATGCCGGCGTTTGCGGACAGGCGGGGCGTTCCATTCCTCGCGGATGGAGCCGGCGCTGGGCGAGCTGGAAGAGGCGTTAAAGCGGATGAAGCTGGGCGCGCCGCGAATTCCTTACGTGTCTAACGAGTCGGGGGATTGGATCACGGCGGAGCAGGCAGGAAGCGCGGCGTATTGGGTGTCCCACGCGAGGCGCACGGTCAGGTTTGCGGAAAATGCGGAGCGCGTGCTGGAGCGGTACCCGAATGCGGTGGTGATCGAAGTCGGCCCGGGCCAGACGCTGACGGGCTTGATGCGGCAGTCGGTCCGCTGGGGAGCGGAACACCGCGGCGTGCGCACGTTGCCGCCGGGCGGAACCGGAGCCGGAGAGCGGCGTCAGTGGCTGGAAGGCGTAGCAGAGCTGTGGAGTGGCGGGCAGAGCATCGCCTGGAAAGCGCTGCACGGTAGCCGGGTGCGCAACCGGGTCGAGCTGCCGACGTATCCGTTCGAGCGGCAGCGGTATTGGATCGAGCCGCGCCTCCCCGGAGCGGCACAGGGAGCTGCATTCGGACGGTACGCGCTTCACGGCGCGGCAGACGAGGTGGCGACGGCGGGGGTGGCAACAACAGAACCGGCCGCGGAAGCGGTCGAGCAATTGTATCCGCGTCCTCAACTGGCGACACCGTACAAGCCGCCGGAAAATGCGCTGGAAAAGCGGCTGGCGAGCATATGGCAGAAGCTGCTCGGGGTTGAACAAATCGGAACGCTCGATGACTTTTTTGATTTGGGCGGTCATTCGCTCTTGATCGTGCAAATGGCGGCGGAGGTGAAGCAAAGTCTGGGGGTCGACATCCAATCGCCCCGATTTTTCGAGCATCCGTGCGTCGCTCATTTGGCTTCTCTGGTTGAGGAGCATCAAGCAGCGGCAGAAGAGAAGATGATTGTGAATGCTCCAGAGCTGGATGACCCAGCGGACTTGCTGGAGCGGATGGACAGCATGAGCGATGAAGAGATCGATGCGCTGCTGAAACGGATGGAAGCGGAGCCCCGCAAAGGAACTGCCGTGTTCGACACGGAGTGACTTGCCTCAATTTTTGTGGGAGACGAATGGATGGGAAGTGGGAACTATGGAACGCAGTATGGACGAGAAACGTCTTCGGTTGGCGCGTCTGCTGCAGGAGCGGGAGACGCAGTCGCGGCAGTACCCCCTTAGCCTGCCGCAGCAGCGGCTGTGGTTTTTGGAACAGATGGCACCCGGCAATACGGCTTACCTTATCACAACGGCCATCCGCATGGACGGAGCCTTCGACCGGGAGGTGTTCGCAAAATGCATGCGGCATCTCGTCCGGCGGCACGAGAGCTTGCGTACCCGATTTCGGAGCGAGAGCGGAAAAGCGGCACAGCATGTGGACCCGCCTGCCGACATCGTTTCCTTTCCATTGCCGGAAACGGATTTGAGTTCATGGGACCCGAAAGAAAAGGAAGCGGAGCTGGTCCGGATTCTTCAGGCCGAAACGGAAAAGCCTTTTGACATCGCCCGGGATCGGCTGGTGCGGGCCCATTGGGTGCTGCTGGACCAAGAAGAAGGCGTACTCCTGCTGACCCTGCACCATCTGATCTCCGACGGCTGGTCCCAAGGGCTGCTCATCCGTGAAATCGAAACGTGCTATCGGGCTTACGTGCGGGGAGAAATGCCCAAGCTGGCTCCTCTACCGTTTACCTATGGGGAATATGCACAGCGTCAGCGCGAAGCGTTGGACGAGGACGTATTCAAGCGGAAGCTGTCTTATTGGAGCGAAAAGCTTCGCAACAGCCCGTCTTTGCTGGCTCTGCCTACCGATCGTCCGCGGCCAGCCGTGCAGTCGACAAGCGGTGCCATGGTACCGCTTAAGCTGCCCCGGGAGGTGGGCGAAAAGCTCAAGGGACTGGCCAGAGAGCGGGGAGCGAGCGTTTTTATGACGGCTTTGGCCGGATTTTACGCTCTGCTTGCCAGATATACAGGCCAAGAGGACATCGTTCTCGGCTGTCCGGCGGCCAACCGGAATGAAAGCGGAACGGCCGGTGTCGTCGGACTCTTTGTGAATCCGGTTGCCCTGCGGGTGCGCGTTTCCGGGGAGCTTAGCTTCCAGAGCCTGCTCTCGCAGGTGAAGGATACGATGGTCGAAGCTTTGGCTCATCAAGACGTGCCTTTCGAGCGGATCGTTGAAGAGCTTCAGCCGCAGCGTTCTTTGGATGCGTCCCCGCTGTTTCAGGTCATGGCGGTCCAGACGGTCCCGGCGTCGCTCCCGGACCTTCCCGGACTGCGGTTATCTCCAATAGGCGTGCAAGGATCGTCCGCCAAATTCGATATGACCCTCTATGTGGAGGAGTCGGAATCGGAGCTGTCCGTTGTGCTGGAATACCGAAAGGACCTGTTTGACGCGGAAACGGCGGAAAGGCTGCTGGAGCGTTACCGCGTTCTGTTGGCCGCCGCCGCGGACGATCCGCTTCGCCCGATCGGCACTCTGCCGCTCTTGACGCCGGAAGAGGAGCGTCAGGCGCTGGAAGACTGGCACCGCCCGGTGATGGCGGCCGAGGATGAGGAAGCCTCCCTTCTGGAGCTGTTCGACCGGCAGGTTCAATCCGGCGAAGACCGCACAGCCTTGATAGAAGACGGACGACACGTCTCCTACGGGATGTTAAACCGGATGGCGAACCGGATCGCATGGGAGCTTTTGTCCGCCGGCGTCGCGCCCGAAGTTTTCGTCGGCGTTTGCATGGAGCGGGGAATCGAGCGGACAGCCGCGCTGTTGGGCATTCTCAAAGCGGGAGGCGCTTATGTGCCGCTTGATCCGGGGTACCCCGCCGAGCGGATGCGGCTGATTTTGCAGGAGACCGGAGCGCCCTTGGTGGTGACTCAATCTTTTCTCGCGGCGAAGGTGCCCGCGGGGGATTACCGTCTTCTGAAGGCGGATTCGTTAGGGGAGCTTCCGGAACGGTACGATCACAATCCTCCGGCCCCCGATGTTCACGGGGATAGCGCGGCCTACGTCATTTTTACCTCGGGGTCTACGGGAGCCCCCAAAGGAGTCGTCGGTCTGCACAGGGGAATCCTGAACCGTCTTCGCTGGGGATGGGAAACGTATCCGTATGCCGAAGACGAGGTTTGCTGCCACCAGGCGGCGCTTACGTTTGTGGATGCGGTGGCCGAGACGTTCGGTCCGCTCCTGCGTGGAGTGCCGGCCGTTATTTTGCCGCAGACGGCTCTTCAGGATCCGGAGGTGCTGGTGGATGCCTTGGCCAAGCACCGCATCTCGCGCATTGTGATGGTTCCCTCGCTGCTGAGGGTCGTGCTCGAAGCTTGCGCCCGTCGAAAAGAGTTCCTGGAGCGTCTGCGCTATTGGTCCGTCAGTGGAGAAGCGCTTCCCCAAGCTTTGTGCGAGCGATTCTTCGAGCTGCTGCCGGGACGAGCGCTTATCAACATTTACGGCTCCTCGGAAGTGGCGGCGGACGCGACCTATCACGCGATGACAGCGCCGCCCCAAGGCGCAGGTGTGCCGATTGGGCGGCCCTTGCGCAATATGCGGATATGTCTTGTGGATGAGCGGCGTCAGCTCGTGCCTCCCGGAGTGGCCGGCGAAATTTGCGTCGGAGGCTTAGGCTTGGCGAGAGGATACCTCCATCGTCCGGATTGGACGGCGGAGCGGTTTATCGACGATCCGTTCGCTATGGGCCCGGGCGAGCGCTTATACCGGACCGGGGATATCGGCAGGAGGCTTCCGGACGGCACGCTTCTTTTCGAAGGCAGACGGGATCAGCAAATTAAAATTCGCGGCATGCGCGTCGAGTTGAGCGAGATTGAATCGGTCCTGATCCGTCATCCGGCCGTGCGTAACGCCGTGGTTGCCGCTGCGGAGAAGGACGGCAAAGCCGAGCGCCTGGTCGCCTATGTGGTGCAGGAAGACGAACGATGGGACCCGGCCGGGCTGCGCGGATATTTGCGCGAGTATTTGCCCGAGCATATGGTTCCGGCCTTATTCGTTCCGCTGGAGGCTTTGCCGCTTACGGCAACAGGCAAGATCGACCGCCGGTCACTCCCGGCTTGGACGGAAGCTTCCGCCTCTGCCTCTCCCGGATTCGTTCCTCCGGCCACGGACATGGAGCGGCGCATCTCGTCGGTCTGGCGGCAGGCGCTGCAAACGGACCGCGTGGGCCTTCGCGATAATTTCTTTGATCTCGGCGGCCATTCCCTGCTCCTGATCGAGGTGCGGGATCGGCTTAACTTGGAGCTGTCCCGCGAATTGAGCGTCGTCGAGCTGTTTCAATACCCGACGGTGGCCGAGCTGGCGGGCCATTTGGCGGGTCAAAGCGCCGATAGCGGCTCCCACCGCGCACGCAAACGGAGCTCAGCCTCGGCGGAGTATTCAGGCCTGCCGAACGATTCGGCGGATATCGCCATTATCGGCATGTCCGGCCGTTTTCCCGGCGCAGACGGGATCGAGGCATTCTGGACGAATCTGCTCCAGGGCGAGTGCGGAATCCGCAGCTTCTCGAAGGAGGAGCTGGAGAACGCGGGAGTCCCCGCACGGATGCGCGCGGACCGACATTTTGTAAACTGCGGCGGGAAGGTGGAAGGGATCGAGTCATTTGACGCCGCATTTTTCGGATACACGCCGGGCGAAGCGGAAATGCTCGATCCTCAGCACCGGATGTTTCTGGAGTGCGCATGGGAAGCGCTGGAACGGGCCGGGTATGCTCCCGGCAGCAGCGAAGGGGCGATCGGTGTCTACGCGGGCACGACGCAGAGCACCTATCTGTTGTGTTCGCTTCTTCCGCGTCTTGACCCGGCGGACCCGGCAGGCATGTTTGCGGCGAGCACGGCGAACCAGGAGAGTTACCTTGCGACCCGGGTAGCTTATAAGCTGGATCTTCATGGCCCCGGGGTCACTGTGCAGACGGCGTGCTCGACGTCACTGGTCGCCGTACATACCGCTGCGCAGGCGCTGCTTGCAGGCGAATGCGATATGGCGCTGGCGGGAGGCGTTACGGTAAAAGTGCCGCAGACAACGGGATATGTATACCGGGAAGGCTCCATTGTTTCGGCGGACGGCTCGTGCAAAGCGTTCGATGCGGAAGCGGACGGCACGGTCTTTGCCAACGGTGCAGGCGTCGTCATGCTCAAGCGGCTGGACGAGGCGCTGCGGGACGGAGATACGGTTCATGCGGTGATCAAAGGATCGGCGGTCAACAACGACGGAGGGCGTAAGGTCGGGTATACGGCCCCAAGCATCGGGGGACAGGCGGAAGTGATCCGGATGGCGCTGGACTCCGCTGGCGTCGGAGCGGAGAGCATCTCGTACGTCGAGGCCCACGGGACAGGGACGCCGCTGGGCGATCCGATCGAGCTGGCGGCGCTGACCGAAGTGTTCGGCCCATCCACGGACGGACCTAGGTGCGGGATCGGCTCGGTCAAAACGAACGTCGGGCATCTGGATGCGGCCGCCGGGGTGGCGAGCCTGATCAAGGTTACGCTGTCGTTGCGCAACGGCCTGCTTCCGGCAAGCCTGCATTATACGAAGGGCAACCCGGCGGTCGATTGGGCAAACAGCCCGTTTTACGTCGTAGACCGGGCCCGGCCGTGGACCGGCGGCAGTCCGGGACAGCCCCGCCGGGCAGGGGTCAGTTCCTTCGGCATCGGAGGGACGAATGCGCATGTCATCGTGGAAGTAGCCCCTGCACAGCGTACTTCCGACACTGCAGCGGCCGAGGAAGTGCTGGTGCTGTCGGCCCGGACGCCGTCGGCGCTGCAGGCGATGCGCGAACGGCTGGCGGCGCACCTGGAGGCGGAACCGTCGGTGAAGCTCTCCGACGCGGCGTTCACGCTGCAGCAGGGCCGCAAGGCGTTCGGCCACCGCTGGAGCGCCGTGTGCGGTAACGCGGAGCAGGCGCTGAACGCTTTGCGGGGCGAAGACGCGAGAGCGGTGCGCACCGGTCTGGCGGAAGCGGGAGAGCGTCCCGTCGTCTTCGCTTTTCCAGGACAAGGGAGCCAATATGTTGGCATGGGCGCGGAGCTGTACGCACAGGAGCCGGTGTACCGGGAAACGGTGGACCGCTGCGCCGAGCTGCTCATGCCGCATCTGGGAATGGACGTGCGGGATGCGCTGCTGGGACGGGAAGGCTTCGAAGTGGAGCGGCTCGAGGAGACGTGGCTGACGCAGCCGGCGCTGTTCGTGGCGGAATATGCGCTGGCCCGGCTGTGGATGAGCGTGGGCGTGAAGCCGGCTGCGCTGATCGGGCATAGTCTAGGCGAGTATACGGCGGCGTGTATCGCCGGAGTATTCGGCCTGGAGGAAGGGCTGGAGCTGGTGAGCGCCCGCGGCCGTCTGATGCACCGGTGCGAAGCGGGAGTGATGGCGGCGGTTGGCGCGAATGCAGCGGAGCTGACGGAGCAATTGAAGGGAACGCTGGAAATCGCGGCGGTCAACGGCCCGAGGATGAGCGTGGTGACGGGGGCGGCCGAAGAGGTGGAAGAGCTGACGGCCCGTCTGCGGCAGGCGGGAATCGAATGCCGAAGGCTGCGGACAGGCGGGGCGTTCCATTCCTCGCGGATGGAGCCGGCGCTGAGCGAGCTGGAAGCGGCGCTAACGCGGGTGAAGCTGGGCGCGCCGCGAATTCCTTTCGTGTCTAACGAGTCGGGGGATTGGATCACGGCGGAGCAGGCAGGAAGCGCGGCGTATTGGGTGTCCCACGCGAGGCGCACGGTCAGGTTTGCGGAAAATGCGGAGCGTGTGCTGGAGCGTTACCCGAATGCGGTGGTGATCGAAGTGGGCCCGGGCCAGACGCTGACGAGCTTGATGCGGCAGTCGGTCCGCTGGGGAGCGGAGCACCGCGGCGTGCGCACGCTGCCGCCGGGCGGAACCGGAGCCGGAGAGCGGCGGCAGTGGCTGGAAAGCGTGGCGGAGCTGTGGAGTGGCGGGCAAAGCATCGCCTGGAAAGCGCTGCACGGCAGCCGGGTACGCAACCGGGTCGAGCTGCCGACGTATCCGTTCGAGCGTCAGCGGTATTGGATCGAACCGCGCCTGACTTCTGCTTCAGCCGCTGCGGTTCGCAGCCGCGGGTTGGAGCGATTGGAGCCGGAGCAATGGCTTTACGAGCCCGTGTTCCGTCCGACGACGGCTATCTCCACGTGGCGTCCCAAGGAGCGCAGCGGGGTATGGATTGTATTCGAGGAGGGACGCGGAGGCTGGATGGATTTGCTGGCGGAGCGGCTTGAGCATGCCAGCCAGCCTATCGTTAGGGTCCGGGAATCTTCGGGCTTCGAACAGCTGAGCGAGCGGCTGTACGGCTTGAACCCGGCCCGGCCTGAACAGTACGCACTGCTCTTTGATGCTCTGGCTGCGGGTGAAGGACCGATGCGGGTTCTCTGCTCATGCTGCTCGTGGATGGGAGCGGATTCCTCCTTTGGCGGTGTGACCGGTTTTTTGCAGCTGTCCAGAGCGCTGCAGGCTCATGCCGTTGCCAGCGGAAATTTCACCCATTTATGCGTCGTTACAGAGGGTCTTTATAATATTGCGGGAGAAACGGACGTTCGGCCCGAACGGATGATGGTCGCCGGGCTTGGCCAAGTCTGGATGCAGGAGCATGCGCTGGCCGCGTTTCATCTGGCCGATGCGCTCATGCCGAACAGACGTTCTCAGGCAGAGGCCATGGCAGACGCCATTTTGGAGGACTTTATGTCCGCCCCGGCGGGAAGTCCGCGCATCTATCGCGGGAGTCAGCGGTGGATGCTCGAATACGAGCCTGTACATGCTAAGCGGCCTGTTGAGGAAAACGAAACCGTGCAGGTCGCCGGTACCTATCTTCTCATCGGCCCGTTCGATCGAAAAGTGCAAGCTTTCGCTCAATATCTGGTTCAACCGTCGCCCGATCCGGGGCTTAGGCGGATCGTCATCATAAATGAGCAGCCGGTCATGCCGGACAAGGCCGTCTGGCCTGCGATTGCGGAGGGCGAATTACCTGCCGGCGATAAGGTGCGGCAGGCTGTAGCTCATGCTCTACGGCTGGAGGAGCTGGGGGCGGAGGTTCATTTTGTCCCCATTGCGGCCTCGAAACAGAGGGCACTGACAGAGGCTGTCGACGAAGCGGCAGCTCTGTACGGGGAGATTACGGGCGTCCTCTATGCGGACTGGTCTTCGGAAGAAATGACTTTTACAGCCGCGAGCGAACTGGATTGGCAGGCCGCCGAAGTCGAGCTTGACCGGACGGCGCGGGGCTTGGACGAGCTGGAGCGGGCTTTGTCGCCGCATCGGCCGGAATTTTGCCTCATCCAGTCCTCGATTGCTTCCGAGATCGGAGGCTTGGGTTTATCGCTTCATGCCGCTGCGGCTGCTTATACGGAGGCGTTCGTGCGCAGGCACAACGAGCTGACGGATTCACGCTGGCGCTGCATTCAATGGGATGCCTGGGCCTCGGGCCCCGTCTCCGATCGGGAAGGAAGGGTAAGCGAGCTGGCAAGACTGGCCATTCGTCCCGAGGAAGGAGTCCGGTTATGGACGAAGCTGATGACATGTGGAAATATTTCCCACTGCCTTGTCTCAACGGCTGACTTTGCTGCTCGGCAGGCCTACGCTTTACAGAGCCACAGCCGGCAGGCAGAGCAGGCAGGCCCGGATAAGGGCAATCTGGCGCTCCGCCCCCGTCCGGCGTTGACGGTACCGCTGGTTGCTCCTCGCCATGACATGGAGCAGCAGCTTGCGGACGCGTGGGCCGAGCTGCTCGGTATGGAACCGATTGGCATTCATGACGATTTCTTCAGTCTTGGCGGCCATTCTTTGCTGGCTACACAAGTGATTTCGTGGGTGAACAGCCGGTTTCCGATCGAATTCCCGCTGAAGCTTTTTTTCGAGCATCCGACGGTCGCCGAGGTTACCGAGGCCATTGAAATGCTGTTAATCGAAAAGCTGGAAGCGATGACGGAGGAACAAGTCAGCGAGCTTTTATAGGGCTCCGATCATGAAACAGAAAGGGTGACAGAAGGTGTCCATTGAAAGCGCATCGCCATCTGGCGGCAATCTATCCGATGCCAAACGGGCCCTGCTCGAAAAGTGGAAAAAGGGAAGCGCCGCAACGGGGAAAATGGGCCCGCGCGAGCAGAGGGGCCCGCTTCCGCTGTCGTTTGCTCAGCGGCGAATATGGTTTTTGGAGCAGTTGGTTCCGGGGACACCGGTCTATAACATTCCGGGAGCCGTGCGCTTAAGCGGCGAATTGAACACGGACGCGTTGAAGCTGGCGCTCAGTGAGATCGTTCGACGCCATGAGGTGTTCCGCACCCGATTTACGGTTCGGGAAGCCATCCCTTACCAGGAAATCGAAGAGTTCGGAGCCTGCGAGCTGCCGGTTGCGGATTTGAGCCGCCTTCCGGAAGCGGAACGGGAGGTGGAAGCCGCCCGCCTGCTCTCGGAAGAGGCGAGGAAGCCATTCGACTTGACCCATTCGAAACTTCTGCGCGCCCGACTGATCCGTTTGCGGGAGAACGATCACCTTCTCGTGATATGCATGCACCATATTATTTCCGACGGGTGGTCGCTTGGGGTTTTCCAGCGGGAGCTCGCTTTGCTTTATGAAGCTTATTCTCAGGGCAAGCCTTCGCCGCTGACGGAACTGCCGATTCAGTACGGGGATTTCTCGGAGTGGCAGCGGAAGCGAATGGAGGCGGGAGAATACGAGGAGCAGCTGGCTTATTGGAGGCGCCAGCTTACCGGCCTGCGGTCCGATGCGGCTCTGCCGTACGATCGAACGCGTTCGGCGGTGCCGACTTATCAGGGGGAGCGGCATTACTTCGAACTGTCCGAAACGCAGACGGAGGGCTTGCGCCAACTTGCCCAGGAGGAAGGGGCTACCCTCTATATGGCGCTGCTGTCCGTGTGGAAGGTGCTGCTGTATCGGTACGGCCAATCGCCGGACATTTCGGTAGGTTGTCCGATTGCCAATCGGAATCAGGCGCAGATTGAAGGTTTGATCGGTTTCTTCGTCAATACGCTCGTCATGCGCTCGCAGCTTGGGGAGGACGACGACTTTCCGGCGGTTCTCCGCCAGGTGAAGCGTGTGGCGCTGGAAGCGTACGCCCGGCAGGATGTGCCGTTTGAGCGTTTGGTGGAGGCTCTTCAACCCGACCGCGATCTGAGCGTTTCGTCGCCGTTCTTTCAGACGGGTTTCGTCTTTCAGAACACGCCGTTTCCGAAGACGCAGCTGAACGGACTGGAGCTGGCCCCGATTACCGTGCACAACGGGATGGCGCCCTTCGACCTGCTGCTCTCGCTTACGGAAAGCGAGGGCAAGCTGATCGGGTTTTTCGAGTACTCGACGGAGCTGTTTGACGCAGAAACCGTCGTCCGCATGACATCGCACTTTCGGGTGTTGACGGACAGCATTCTTTCCAATGCCAAGTTGCCGGTGAAGCGTCTGGCCTTATTGCC
The DNA here is from genome assembly GCF_024158745.1 of Paenibacillus tyrphae. GTDB lineage: Bacteria > Bacillota > Bacilli > Paenibacillales > NBRC-103111 > Paenibacillus_G > Paenibacillus_G tyrfis_A. The sequence goes on from NZ_JAMZAW010000027.1 coordinate 36,981, forward strand.
GGAGGAGGAGCGTCGGCGGGTGCTGACGTGGGGAGCCGCGGCCAAATCGCCGCAGCCCGTCACAAGCTGCATTCACGAACGCTTCGAAAAGGCGGCCGCTCTGACACCCGGCGCTGTTGCCGTTACGTATGAAGGCAGCTCGCTGACCTATGCCGAGCTGGATGGAAGAGCCAATGCTCTGGCTCGCCGACTTAGGCGGCTGGGTATCGAGGAGGAAGTCCGGGTCGGCATCTACCTGGAGCGTTCGCTTGAGCTTGTCGTCGCGATTTTGGCTGTGTTCAAAGCGGGTGGCGCCTACGTGCCGCTCGATCCTGCCTATCCGAAGCAGCGGATCGCTTATATCGCCGGCGATGCCGGGCTGTCCTTGATGCTGACGCAGGCTTCGCTTCTCGATACGCTGCCCGATCTCGATGTACCGACCGTTGCCGTGGATGATTTCGACGCGGATGCGGAGAGCCAAACCCCGCTTGAGCTCGGGGCCGATCCGGCACAATTGGCCTATGTGATTTACACCTCCGGTTCGACCGGCCAGCCGAAGGGCGTGCTTGTAGAGCACCGGAACGTCGTCCGCTTGTTCGATGAGACGCAGGCCTGGTTCGGGTTTGACCGGAGCGACGTATGGACGCTTTTCCATTCGCACGCTTTCGATTTTTCGGTGTGGGAAATGTGGGGCGCTTTGTTCTATGGAGGCAAACTTGTCGTCGTTCCTTACCTGGTCAGCCGTTCGCCGGAAAGCTTCTATGCGCTCCTGCATTCGGAAGGGGTGACCGTCCTTTGTCAGACCCCTTCGGCTTTTCGCCAGCTGGCGCATCACGAGGAGAGGCAGCCGCCGAATATGCTCGAAGCCCTTCGATATATTGTATTCGGCGGGGAAGCGTTGGAGATGCATACGCTCAAATGCTGGTTTGAACGGCATGGCGATGCCCGGCCCCAACTGGTCAACATGTACGGCATTACCGAAACTACGGTACATGTCACCTACAGACCGCTGACCCTGGCCGATCTCGAAACGCGATGCAGCCCTATCGGGATTCCCATCCCCGATCTGAGCTTGTACCTGCTGGATCGCAACCGCGAGCCGGTGCCGATCGGCATCGCCGGCGAAATTTATGTGGGAGGAGCAGGCGTATCGCGGGGGTATCTGAATCGTCCGGAGCTGACGGCCGAGCGGTTCGTCCCGGACCCGTTCTCCGGCATCCCGGGCGCCACCCTTTACAAAACCGGCGATGAGGCAAGGCTCTTGCCTTCAGGAGAGCTGGAGTTCCTCGGGCGCAACGATCATCAGGTAAAAATCCGCGGCTTTCGCATCGAGTTGGGAGAAATCGAAGCGGCGTTGAAACAGCATGCTGCCGTCCGCGATGCCGTAGTGGCCGTCAAGCAGGATGCCATGGGTCATCCGCAGCTGGTAGCCTATCTCATCGAGAAGGAAGCGGATGACCACGATGTGGAAATAACGAAGCAATGGGAGCATGTATTCGATCAAACTTATGAAAACGGAGCGGATACGGAAGCCGCCGATTTCAATATCGCCGGTTGGAACAGCCTATACGATGGCCGGCCTCTTCCTGCCGAGGACATGCGGGAGTGGGTGGACGCGACGGTAAAGCACTTGCTCGACGCGAAGCCGAAGCGGGTGCTGGAGCTGGGCTGCGGAACGGGGCTGCTGCTTTTCCGGGTGGCGCCGGTGTGCGAGCATTACATGGGAACCGACATTTCGTTAACGGCCATCCGGCGGTTGGAGACGCTGACGGAGAAGCTGCCGCAGGTGAGGCTCCGGCAGCAGCCGGCCCATCATACGGAGGGAATAGAACCGGGCTCTTATGATCTGGTCATACTCAACTCGGTCATTCAATATTTCCCTAGCGTGGAGTATTTCCTGGTGGTGCTCGATGCCGCCGTACGAGCCGTTCGTCCCGGAGGCGTCGTGTTTATCGGGGATGTGCGGAGTTTGCCGCTGCAGGAAGCTTTTTATTATTCGGTGGAGCAGTTCAAGGCGAGGCGGGCGCTCACGCCGGAAGAACGAAGCTCCCGGGTGAAGGAACGGATGGAGCGCGAGCATGAGCTGCTTCTCGATCCGCAGCTTTTTGTAAAGCTGGCCGAGAGAAAGCCGCAGATTGCCCAGGCCGAAATTCAGTGGAAGCGCGGAAGCCGCTGGAACGAGTTGACACGGTTTCGCTACGATGTCCTGCTGCGCCTAAGCGCCTCGGAACAGCGGACGGTTGAACCGCTCATGCTTCCATGGTGCTCCGTTCGGGATGCGGAAAGCGCACTGCAAAAGCTGGCCGGACAAGGCGCGGAAGCCGTTGCGATCCGCGGCGTCCCCAACGCCAGGCTGCGGGGCTTTCTGGAAGAGGTGGGAGAAGACGCCGTCGATCCTATGGCCTTTGTCGAGCTGGAGCGTTCCCTTCCTTACGATATCGCGATCCATTGGGCGGGACCCGGCCGGGAAGACCGATTCGATGTGCTCTGTACTCGTCGGGACTTGTCACCGAACAAACGAATCGTCCAGACGGGAAGCGGAAAATCGGAGGGAAGCGAAGAATGGGGCGCATACGCCAACCGGCCCGTGAAGCTTGCAGCGCCCGGCGGACTCCGTCCGGAGCTGCGCAGCCTGTTGAAGGAGCGGCTCCCGGATTATTTCATTCCGTCCGCCTGCGTTACAGTACGTTCGTTCCCGCTTACTTCCAACGGCAAAATCGACAGGGCGGCGCTGCCGGCCCCGGGCCGCGAACGTCCGGAGCTGGAAAATCCGTATGTCGAACCCCGTACTCCGCTGGAACGGCGGCTGGCCGAGCTTTGGAGCAGCGTGCTGGGTATCCCGCAAATCGGCGTCATGGACAGCTTCTTTGAGCTGAGAGGCCACTCTTTGCTCGCCACCCAGCTTATTTTCAAGCTGCGCGACGAGCTCGGCATCGAAATTCCGCTGCGCGTGCTGTTTGAGACGCCAACCATCGAGTGGATGGGCACCACGATTGAAGCTATCCAAAGCGGTCAGGGAGAGCTTGTTGCTTCGCGACTTGATTTATGGAGCGAGAGCAGCCTTCCGTTTGCCATCCGCAATCCGGGAACGGCCGGTCAGGCGAGCAGACCTGTGCAAAATATTTTGCTGACCGGAGCCACGGGCTTCCTCGGAGCCTTCCTGCTGCGCGAGCTGCTGCGAAGCACGAGAGCCGATATTTTCTGTCTTGTCCGCGGCCGTTCCGAAGAGGAGGCCATGCGGCGGCTGCAAACCAATCTTGCCAAATACGGGGTTCGCGACGAAGCAGTCTCGGAGCGTGTTAGGGTCATTCCCGGCGATCTCGGGCAGGAGAGGCTGGGGTTGTCCGAAGCGGCCTTCGAGCGGCTGGCCGGGCAGATGGACGCCCTTTATCACAACGGCAGCATGGTGCATTTTATCGCGCCTTATGTCGAGCACAAGGCGGCGAACGTTCTGGGAACCCGGGAAATGATCCGGCTGGCGAATACCGGGCGTTTCAAAACGCTTCACTACGTCTCGACCACGCATGTGTTCTCGGGACGCGATATCAAGGACGGCGTTTTGATGGAGAAGGACCTGCCGCAGCATCCCGAAGACCTTAGGCTTGGTTATACCCAGAGCAAATGGGTTGCGGAGCGGATGGTACTGGAAGCAGCTCGCTCCGGGCTGCCCGCGCTCATTTACCGACCGGGCCGTATCTGGGGAGACAGCGTAACGGGCCGCTGCCAATCGAGCGATTTTATGTGGCTGATCATCAAAGCCTCGCTGCAGTTCGGGCTCATTCCCGCTATGGAAGCGGAGCTGGAGATCGTGCCGGCGGATTTTGCGGCTCGGGCGATTGTGCATCTGTCGGGGGCGGAAACGCCGGACGGCCGCGCGTACCATCTCGTGAATCCGACGCGGACCACATGGAGCGAGGTGATCGATAGCCTTACCGACTACGGCTATGCTCTTCGGACGGTACCTTACGGGATTTGGCACGAACGGATCTTACAGGCGGCGGCCGAGTCCGGAGATCATGCGGCGAAGGCGGTTCTGCCGCTCCTCGAAGGCGACTGGGGGGACGGCATATCGGAATTCCAGGTTGTCTACGATTGCACCCATCTTCATCAGGGCTTGAAGGGAAGCGGTGTGACTTGTCCGAAGCTGGATAGGTCCTTGATGAGCACTTACCTTACTTATTTTGTCCAAACCGGGTTCCTGCCGCAGCCTAGCAGCGGAAAGACAGGCCATCAGGGAGCGTGAGGAAAGCTATGGAACCATTGTATATCCAGCCGCTTCTCGAAATCAGGGAGTATCTTCGTTTGGCGTTCGAGCCGTCTGCGGATCAGCAGGCCGTGGAGGAGAGACTGGACCGTTACATCACGGAAGTGATTGAAGGGTTATATGGGGCTACGCGCGTCACGACGGATACGTCATTGGAGCGGTTGTCTCTGTCCCGGCAGAAGGCAGCCGTTCCCGGGAGCGCGGTACACCCCGAAGCGTATATGAGCCGCTTGGTTCATGAGGTCGTGCCTCATGCCATCAATACGTCATCCCCGAACTTTATCGGCCATATGACCTCGGCGCTGCCGATGTTTTTCAGGCCGCTGAGCCGGCTGCTCACGGCTTTAAACCAGAACGTGGTCAAAGTGGAAACGTCCAAGTCGTTCACCGTGCTCGAGCGGCAAACGCTTGCGTTCATGCACCATCAGGTCTATGGCCGCGACGAATCCTTTTATACCGAGCACGGGCAACATCCCGAAAGCACGCTGGGCATGATGACTTCGGGCGGGACGGTCTCGAACCTGACCGCCCTGTGGATCGCGCGCAATGCGGCACTGCTTTCGCCGGAAGCCGACGTGAAGCGGGACGGGTACGCGCTGGCGCTGCAAAAAAACGGCTACCGGCGGGGCGTCATTATAGGCTCGTCCTTGATGCATTACTCGATCGATAAGGCCGCGGATATTCTCGGCTTGGGGAGCGACGGCGTGATCCGGATCGGCTGCGATTCCCGCGGCCGGATCGATCTGCCGAAGCTGGCGAAGGAGATGGCCGCTTGCCGCGATCGGGGGGACCGGATCCTCGCCATCGTCGGCATCGCTGGCACAACGGAAAGCGGAGCCATCGATCCGCTGCAAGAATTGGCAGGGATGGCCCGCGCGGAACGTATTCATTTTCATGTGGACGCCGCTTGGGGAGGTCCGCTGCTGCTGTCGGACGCTCACGCCCATAAGCTCCGGGGGATCGAATGGGCGGACACCGTCATCATCGACGGGCATAAGCAGATGTATTTGCCGATGGGCACGGGGCTGCTCCTGTTGAAGGATCCGTTGGCCGCGGCCTTGATCGAGAAAAAAGCGCAATACATCATCCGCGGGGGCTCCTCGGATCTGGGACGTCGATCTCTGGAAGGGTCCCGTCCGGCTATGTCGGTGTTTCTGCATGCAGGACTCCATTTGCTGGGCCGGGAAGGCTACGGCTATTTGCTCGATGAAGGCATTCGAAAAACCCGTTGGATGGCCGATCTGCTTGCCGGGCATCACGCCTTCGAGCTGATCGGGGAACCGGAAATCAATATTTTAACTTATCGTTACATCCCTGCGCCGCTGCGTGAAGCGGTACGGAACGGCACTTTGACCCCCGAGGAGCACAACCGGATTAACCGGTTCAATGAGCGTCTTCAGGAAACGCAGGGACGGCAAGGGGAGTCCTTCGTCTCCCGGACTACGCTGTCCGGAATCGAAGGGCTGCCGGAATCCATCGTCGTCTTACGGGTCATACTGGCCAATCCGTTAACGACGGAAGAGCATATTAAGAACATCTTGGACCTTCAGCAGACGATTGCCGGGGAATTGGAGCTTTCGTTCGGCTAGCGGGAGCTGTCACGACGTTCCGTAGGTATGCTGCTTTACGGGGCGATTTGCTTATTGTTTTGATCGTAACATTTTAGTATAAATGACATATAAAGGAATCCTGTAATTTCGTGGATCCCGTCCTACAAAGGAGTGAGGTACCATGGCCTTGAGAACGCCTAAATCCCTGTTGACTTTTCCAAAAGGAGCGATCAGGAATGCCCAAATCAATCAACGGTTTCCAGCCGAAGGGATCCGGGAATTTCGCATCGACGTGCACACGCTGGGCAACCTGCTGATTTGTTTTGATGCGGAGGATGAGATTAGCGTTGTGGCTGCCGGCGAATCCCATCTGCTGCCTCAACGGTTGTTCTGCTCCGGCGGCGCGCTGCGGTACGAGGGAAGCAATTTTGTCTCTTACCTCAAAAACGGACAAAAGCAAAAAATTCTCATTGAAGCCCATGTGCCCCCGGAAACGAAAGTTCTGGCAAAATTCACGGCAGGTGTCGTGATCTTGGACGGAGGCCGGGGCGACATTGACATCCGTGGGACATTCGGCGAAGTGTCCGGGATTACCGACTCCTCCAAGGTACGGATCAAGCTGCAAACAGGAGATGTTTCGTTGAACGAACTGCAAGGGGAGGCAGATATCCGGCTGAACGTAGGAAGCGCTACGCTGGGGTGGACCGAGCTGGCCGGCCCGAAGCGTATTCACGTTCATTGCGGATTCGGCGGGGTCGACTTGCTCTTGCCCGCTGTGGAATTCGCCGCTCACGATGAGGGCGTGTTCCCTCGAACTAAACGGATAACGACATCCTCCGGGTCGGAAATAACGGCTGTGGCAGGACTTGGATCGATTGACGTCAAGCATTGGTGACGGAGAAACCAATGTTCAAGGAGCTTGCAGTTGGCCAATATGGTCTGTTTTATTGCTATTCAAATAGTGGACATCATGTCATCATGGAAAATGTAACGCAGCCGGATAAGGCTGCGTTTTTGCTTGTAGAAGGGATTGTTTCCAATTAGAAATATTTGACATCGCGCTTCGCAGCGAAGGTAGGAATGCGACCCATGCCTGAAGATGGTTACCCCACGCTGGCTCCTATGATTACCCGCTTGGCTGCAAATGAGATTATCGACAACGCGCAGATGAAAGAATTGGAAAGCTGCCGTCTATCCAGATTTTCATTTCCAGACAGGACCTAGTCCAGCAGTTCTTTGGCTCCGTTCATCACTAAGGGCATGGTCTGTTTAACGAATGATTCTGCAGGTATTAGACGCCCTTCATTGTTCCAAACGTAAGCTGCTCCATACATCGCCCAACTTAACATGATAGAAGCTGTATTTAGTAAGAATTGCGCGTTTGGATTCGAAAGCATCTTGTCTTTGTCTATAAAGGAAAGAAGTATCTTTTGAATTTTTTCCTTTATTTGAATTTCGAATACAGGTCCAAGCGATTTATACCTTCTTCTGCACATGATGCTTAGATCCTTGTGAAAATCGCATACACCCAGAAAAATACTCTGAATTGTTTCTTCATTTAATATTTCGTGACCGCTTATTCTACGATTTATGATTGTCATAAAAGATTCCGTTAGTCTGGACTCGAGAATTTCGAATTTATCTGCAAAATGCGCATAAAAAGTCGCTCTGTTTACAGTAGCCCGCTCTGCAATATCCCTAACGGTTATCGATTCGAAGTCTTTTTCTTGAATTAATGAAGCGAAAGCGTCCTGAAGGAGCCGCCGTGTACGGATCACACGAGGATCAGCTTCATTCTTTTGAATTGTCATGGCTAAGACCTCCCCAATAAAACGACATTATAGAAATAGTGTTGTCTATGCAACGGTTAATGGATATTGCTGGTTGCGTACCATTTGGTTGTTATTATAACATATCAATACAACAAGTGTTGTTCAAACAACTACTGTTGTATTGATACAGAATGTCGAATGCCGTTTTTCCAAGAGGAGGAGAGAACCATGTCGGTTTCACAACCGTCGCAAACGATGGAGCAGCAACTTTTTTTTGATGTTATTCGAGAACGCCGGTCAGTTCGTGGCTATGATCCCGAGGTCAAGATTTCGCGGGAGGAATTGACCGAAATATTGCGGCAAGCCACGCTGGCTCCCTCGGCCGCTAACCTGCAGCCGTGGCGGTTTCTCGTTATCGACTCGCCGGAGCTGAAGCAGAAGCTGCTTCCGATCGCATTCAATCAACAACAAGTGGTCGAGGCTTCGGCTGTCATCGCCGTTCTTGGAGATCTCGAGAACATCCGGATGGCCGAGAAGATTTACGGCCAGACAGTCGATGCGGGCTTCATGCCTGCGGATACGGCAAAATCGTTTGTTGAGCGCTATACCGGTATGTATTCAAGCATGCCGCCCGAGGCTATCCGTCAAATCGTTTATACCGACGGCGGGCTAGTATCGATGCAGCTTATGCTTGTTGCCCGCGCCAAAGGCTACGATACGGTACCGATGGCTGGCTACGACAAACAAAAGTTCACGGAAGCTTTTGGCATATCAGATCGGTATGCTCCAGTTATGCTGATCGCCATCGGCAAGGCGGCGAAGCCCGGTCATCCGACGACGAGGCTGCCAATCAAGGATGTAGCTTATTTTAACGAAATGCCTAACGAATAAGAACCTGTAAAAGACCTTCGCATCCGCATAAACAGCGGCGAGCTAAGGTCTTTTACAGGTTCTACGCATCTAATGCCAACAAGGCGTTCATTTACGAAATTCAAGCTCTTCCAATTGTCCCGGCTCCCGGCTCCTCCGACTCAGGAATACCAACAACAATGCAATCCCCGCAAGGATCATCCCAAGCACTCGAAATCCCTCAAAGCTGAACTTACCTCCCATGACGATGCCTATTAACAATGAAGAGAGAATGGTTCCCAAGTATCTTGATGTATTAAATAATCCGGATGCTACACCGATGATTTCTTTTGGAGAACTTTGGAACAAGGCCGCTTGCATACCGACACTGTTCAACCCGTTACTAATTCCGAAAGCGGCTAAAGCCAAACACACACTGATCACCGGCGAAGTTTGATTCAATGTCACGATCCACACTGACCCCAATGTCATTAACATTGCGGATACGAGCAATGCCGGCCTGGGTCCTGATTTATCGATCCATCGTCCTGCCAATGGAGAAGCAATGAGCGAGCACAAGCCTAAACTTAACATAAGAATCCCTGTATGGAATTCGCTTACATGACGTACCATTTGCAAGTAGGACGGAAGCCCGAAAAAGAGCGCGTAAAAAAGAACGTTAACGAGCATGAATTGGATATTGACCCAAGTCATCGCAGGATATTTGGCGAATGTGCGCAAAGGAATAAAGGGTGACGTCGCTTTTAACTCATGTCGTACGAAAGCACCCAATGTAACGAGGCCTATCAGCCCGACAATGACATACCAAAATGAGACGTGCCCAGATGATTTTGCCGACAGTAATCCAACGAGCAGGGCAACCAAACCCACGGTGAAGAGCAGGATCCCTGACCCATCAATCAAATCAAACCATTTATGAAAGGACATACTGCGTGCAGCGGATGTTGGCTTTTCGTCCTTGGGAATCGTCCTCCATGCGAGCAGAAAGCTCGCCACCACGAACGGAATATTGACGAAAAAGATAGCGGGCCAATCCCACCAGTGAATCAAAATCCCACCAATAAAGGGTCCAATGGCAGCCGCTCCGGATAGGAATACGGACAAAACAGACAATGCCGTTGCTTGTTTCTCTGTAATATAAATTCGCACAATGGCCATTCCAACCGCAACCATCATGCTTGTTCCGATCGATTGCACGATGCGGAACACGATGAGCCACCCAAAGTTTGGCGATAGTGGAGCTAATAAGGATGCAATGAAGGCTACAACAAGCCCGGTAATAAATATCTTTCGGCGACCGAATAAATCGCTGGCCCTTCCCATGACAGGTTGAGCGATAGCACTCGCAATGTAGAAGGAAAAAATAACCCAGGAGACACCTGTAAAGTCAAGTTGGTAAACACTTTGCAGCCTTGCAATAGCAACAGCAATCATCGAAGAGTTTAACGGGTTCAATAGGATCCCCAGACCAACGGAAATCATCAGCCACCTGCTGCGAGCATTCATTTTTGCGTTCCCCCCGAAAGTGTTTTAATGATATCGTAATTGAAATGGAGTATTTACTCCAACGCATTTTATGTTATGATTTCATTGACACGAAGGAATGAATGGGGGGTACGAAATGGAACTTCTTCAACTGCAATATTTTCTCGCGGTCGCTCGATTGGAACATGTGACCGAAGCTGCACGAAGTCTGCACGTTACTCAATCGTCACTAAGCAAAACGATTCAACGCCTGGAGGAGGATCTGGGGGTCCCTTTATTCGATCGAACAGGGAGGAAGCTGCGATTGAATGAGTTCGGAAGCAGATTTCTTCGCCGTGCGGAAAGGGCTTTGTTTGAATTGGAACAAGGGAAGCAGGAGCTTAGCGATTTGTCCAGCCCCGAACATGGCACAATCGAATTGGCGGTGACCAACGCAAGCAAGCTGCCCTATATCCTTCGAGAGTTTCGGAAAAAGCATCCCCATATCCAATTTCATGTGCAAATGCTGACCACGCAAGAAATGATAACGCTTCTCCATCGTGGTGAGGTCGATTTCTGCTTGTCCTCGCCCCCTATGCAAGAGGATGACATCGAATGTCAAATCGTGTTCGTCGACCCCATCCTTGTAGCTGTTCCAAAGGGGCATCGGCTGGCAGACCGAAGCAGCGTATCCTTGACAGAACTTCAGGATGAACGGTTTGTCGGTGTAAGGAGAGGCTACCTTACTCGCGATTTAGTAGATTCCGTATGCTTATCGGCTGGATTTGCACCTAAATATGTATATGAGGGAAACGAACCTGCGAGGCTAAGTGCTTTTGTGGAAGCCGGAATTGGGATTGCCTTCATACCAAGCACGGCGATGAATTCACGGGAACATATCCACTATCTTCAAGTAGAGGGGCACCAATTGGTACGGGAGATTGCTTTATTATGGCACAGAAATCGGTACATTTCGCGGGCCGCTTTGGAATTCCGCGAGGTCGTTGTACAATATTTTGAGGCACTATCCAAATAGACCATTTAATCGTGCTGCACCACTAATATGCCGAGGAGAGACTGTCATGACGGAAAATAGCAACGTGTTTCATCCACCCTATGTCGTACGTTTTCCATTCGAAAAATTGCGCGGGCTACGTAATGCGTTGATCGACGTTAACGGAAATCTTGTTCGCGAGCCGAATTTGCTTAAAGTACATAACTTTACTCCAAATGGTAAGGGGGGGTACATTACCGCTGCTCAGGACCTAAACGAAAAATGGGGGTATCTGGATCAAAACGGCAGATGGTTGATCGAGCCGATTTTGGAGGATGCGCGTATTTTTGGCGAGGAGGGTATGGCCAGATTCAAAAAAGAAGGGCTATGGGGCTATGTAGACTTAAACGGGGAGATCAAAATCCAACCCCAGTTTGAGGATGCGCTACCATTTAACGCAGGCTTGGCTGCGGTTCGATGGCACAATGGTTATGCTTATATCAATGGTACGGGGCAAGTCGTCATCGAGGGGCCGTTTGCCGAGGCAGGTTTCTTTTCGCCGATCGGGCTGGCTGCCGTGAAAAAGCAAGGGAGCTCCGCTTGTGGGATTATCAATATGAAAGGTGAAATGGTGATTGCCCCACAATTTGCGGATGTCAGCATGTATACAAGCGATGGCATAGCCCCTGCAAGGAAAGGTAAACTATGGGGATTGATCGATACGCAAGGCGAATGGATCGTGCAGCCGACCTATTCACGTATCGAAGAGTTCAATGAAGAGGGGCTCGCTTTTTTCAGTGATTATACCGATATGATGAACATAAGAAAGGGTTATCTCAATACAAAGGGCGAAGTGGTCGTCGAGGGAACGTCGATCTCGGACCAAATGGTGTGCGGGCTGGTAAAAGAAGATGTGCCTTATGGCGGAGGTATCGGCTTCTTCGATCGTACCGGTACGATGGTGATTCCGCCACAATACGCTTGGGCCGATCCTTTTCATGAGTGTGGCGCCAGTGTCGTTCTTCTCAAGGATAAATGGGGGATTCTTACGATGGACGGCCAATTCCGGGAGATGCCTTATGTGGAGCCGCTGACGGATCATGAAGGCTGGGTGCTGGGCTTTTATGGCGGCAAGGGAATGGCTCCGTTTCTTATCGGGCAGGGTGAAGTCGTCTACGTGGACGCGGCTGGAAGGGAAGTTTGCAGACTGCGGGTAGAGGAGACGGAGAATCCGCAGGAGCGTGTATTGCGACTTCTCAATGCCGAGGGAAGAATCGTATGGCAAAACGAAGGGGAGCAGGATACATTTTGTGTGGAGAGTCCGTTTTTGTGCAAGCAGCCTGCCCAGCATTTTGAGGATATCCAGTATTGGAAGGGAGATATTACGGCTGCCGCGCAAGCCCTCTTGGATGCGGAACCTAGAGATTTTTATCCCTATGGCCAGTATGAACGGGATGTGTACGATCTATCGGAAGAGGATGAAGATGAGATCGACGAGTATAAAAAAAGAGGCGCGATAGAGGTCCTGGCAGGCACCTATGTGAGCGAGGAGCATTATGGGCATTACCCTTTTCTCGGAGAATGGGAAAGAAAGACGTTTGAACAGTATTTTACAGCGATCGCTGACCGTCTTTCCGATTCTTTTGGCGACCCGCTGCCCGATGCGTCCATCATGCTGCGCTGGGGCGATAACAACATTAGCAAAGTATGGGAAGTGAACGGCAAGTATCTGGTGCTGGAATGGTTCACTGAATATGGGGATGGCGATTTTGTCCACCGGCTGTGGCTTGCTGCAGGATGCAAAGAGGATTTGGAATACGATGAGGAGGATGACGAGAGCGAATACGGTACAAACGAGGAAGAAACCCAAGAAAATGACAAGACCTTCGATCTCGATCAGTTTGAGAAGCTGGTGAAAGAGGCAGAGGCTCATATGGATGCGGGGGAACATGAGGAAGTTCTGGATTTGGCGTTCCAAATGGAGGAGCTCGCCTCAGATTCCACGGATGTGGATGTCACGGACATGAGCTGGATCTATGACTGCAAGCGGAATGCGCTGTATTCATTGGGGCGGGTAGAAGAAGCGCTCGAGACCTGCCGCGAAGCGACTGCCTATATCTCCCCGAGGATGTTGTTCAACTACCGGCCGGAGCCCCGCCAAACGCTGCGCGCTTGCCATAATATGCTCGCACGGGAGCTAATGGAGCACGCCGCATCCAAAGAAGAATGCCTGACAGCCTGGGAACATGTAAAGGCTTGTTTCAAAACGGTGAAACCGAACGAGGGTGAAGCGGTACTTGAATATTTCTATGACACCCGAGCGCTTGTGCTGCTGAAGTTGAGTGAGTTTGATCCCACTGAGCAAGCGAAGGCATTTGCATTTCTTCAGCGGATGCAGACCATGGGGTCACCGTATCTGAGAGACGAGCCTCGACTGGCAAAAGCGATAAACTCAGTAGAGTATCAGGCCTTTTTGAAAAGCAGCCATGAAGTCGATCGAGAATATGTACAGGCACCTGCTCAGGAAACCGCTATGGAGGCAGTGACCCGGTACCACAAGGCATACGAAACATTTAGCCAATTCAACTCGCAAGTGGAAAAGGAATTCGGGCCCATTCTCTCCCTTTCGTTTAGGGAGGAAATGATTGCGAAAGCTGAAGAGGAATTAGGGTTTGCCTTGCCGGATGCACTTCGTCAATTTATGCTGGTGCCTGGCCTTGTACACGGGCTATATCCGGAACTTGTGCCCCCTATGAAAATTCAAGGGATGTTTTCGCTAATCAGTGATGTGTGGGGAGTGCGCCGGGAGTTCGAGGAGCGTTTGACGCAGAAAGAATTGTACTGGCTGGAGGTTCATTGTCAGATCTGCGGCTTGTCGCAGATGGACGACCATAGTCAAGAGTATATGTACTTTACTCCCGGAAAAGGGTTTGGCACTTTTATCTACACTCGGGATGATTGGGATAAATTTGAAGCGGATGTGCTCAGACCGCTGCTGGTGCAAGAGATTCCCGTTGAGACGTTTGACCAGGTGTTTTCCCGAAAGGTGACCGATCAGATTAAGCGGATGATTGAGGTTAGCAGAAACCCTGGTGCAATGCACTGATCGTATCCCCTCTAAGTAGACCGTAAAGGATAAGTCCTTACTGTTTGCTTGGAGGGGATTTTCTGTCCTGTCAAATGAAAGTATTGACATTACTACGAAAACGTATTAAATTGAGTTCAGACATATATTACGATTTCGTAGTAAATCGGACTTTCTTTTTTACACATTTACTACGAATTCGTACTAAAAGAACTGTGGGCATAAAAAAGGAGGGGGATTTACATGGATTGGCAAGACGCAGCCTTGGTGATAGCTGGGCTTATCGGAAGTGGCGTGGCGGTGATTCACGGGAGTCTGACCCAACGGCTCATGATCAGGCCGTTGGCGAAGTCTGCTCTAGCCGACGAGCTAACGTTAGTCAAAAAGCTCGTGCCGTCACTCTTGCAATTCAGTACGTTCAACTGGTTTCTCGGCGGTCTAGCCTTGATCGCTTCTGCGCTCTGGTTCGAGCAGGACGTAAGGCTTGCGATTAGCCTGCTCGTCGGCAGTTCCTACCTGTATGGCGCTCTCGTCAACCTTTTGGCGTCACGCGGCCGTCATCCCGGCTGGATGCTTTACGCGGTTGCGCTCGGCTTGATCGCCTTCGGCGTCAGCGGATCCGGCGGTTGAGGCGACTTTTGATGAGAAGGGAGGGAAGGACGACCCGGGCTTCGCCATATTGATCCGACAGCTTGCCTGTTACGAGGCGAATGACCATAAGTGATGCGGAACAAGCGAGGAAGAGTCCGGGGCACCGAGATCGATTTCCGCCAAGAATCGATTTATCCCTTATTCTCGGTGCTTCCCAGAGCTGTGCAAATCAGTGAAGCATATTGGGTTCCTTACATAGCAGCAGCCGGTTGTACTTCTTTAGAAGCTTCCTGACTCGTCGTAAAGTCGATCGGCGTAACGCCTTCCGCTCGCCACACCGTGCCTCTTCGCTCGTACTCGAATAACTTTTCGACGGCATTCGCGATTTGAGGCCCTAGCTCACGCTCAACCAAATACAAGGCCACGTCAAGTCCTGAAGTCACGCCTCCGCCGCTCACGAGGCGAGGACCGTCTACAACGACTCTTGCCTCAACCGGAATTGCGCCGGCGGCTTTTAACGCAGCCATGCCCATATGGTTTGTTACGGCATGTCTATCTTTCAACAAACCTTTTATAGCAAGCAGTAAGGAGCCTCCACATACGGTAGCCACAGTGACTTCCTTATTGTCAACAGCTTGCTTCATCAAATCCGGTAAGCCTGTCTTCATGGCCTGCCCTAATATATTCGGGATGGCATCTTCCGAATTTCCCGCCGGCTTACCCGCAGCTCCAGGCACCAAAATAATTCCCGGACGATTCGGATCTAATGCCGCTTGCGCTTCGAGGGCGGGCCCATTCATACCGCTCGGGACAGAACGCTTGCCTTCTGCGGATACCATTTCCAGCGTAACAGCTCCTCCCGAGTACATTCCCGCAGCAGCGAATACTTCATATGGCGCCAAGGCGTCCATCAGATCGAAACCATCGAATAAAACGATTTGAACATGCACACTTTTGTCCTTGGACGTATCATGATTCCCGCTTGTTTGCGCATTTGCCGCAGGGGCAACCAGACTTAGCACTAGGACAAGCGACAGGAGCAATCCAAAAAAATTTTTCATCCTTAACCATTCCTTTCGCTTGGAGGTGGGTGGACTACCTCATTTATGGGGAACCGCAGCTTCTCCGGATGAACCGTTCATTCTAATGATGACGTCAGGAATGACCAGCAGAAGCACAATGGAGCCGTAAACGCCAATGGTATAGCTGGTAGCGTAAGCAAGACCGAAACCCTGATGAAACAGGAAGGTGATAAGATGAATGAACAAGTTCGTAAAACAAAAAGCGTAGCTTCGGATCATCCAGTTTCGGTGCTGGATGATCCGTTTCATTTTGATTTGGACGAGCGCCATGATAGTGATAAACAGCCATATAATATTCAGTGCATTGAACCCCATACTGCTTATTTTTCCTCCGGTGGCGTAAGGCGCCATGTATCCGGAAGTCAGCACGACAAGAAGTACGGACACGAAGTAAACGTAGCCGTTGATGCGATGGAACTTGCGGTTTTTTTCCAAGATTCGGTTGGAAAAGTTGAGCAGCCCCGCCGCCATGGCGATGCAGGCAAATGCAACATGAACGTACATCACATTTAACCAAACCGGGAGATTAAGCTCCCGCTTGAGTCCGGTTTTATGGCTTAAAAAACCCTCGGCTCCGGGATCGATGATATAATTGTCCACCAAGGCGTAGAGGATAAATAAAATCGTGACACAGGCCAAAAGGCCGGATAATATGTTCCGTTTCTTCATGTGATCCGAACCCCCGCGGCTCCATATTTATGACCAATACACAGTTCCGGTCAGGAAACGCGATTTCCTGTTAATTTGGATGCCGGCAGCATGCCAGCCTTGGCGATTCCGGTCATGCGATCTCCGTCAGCGGCAACTTCGAATTTCAGATTCAAGCGCATCGGTTTCGTGATTTGCAGCGACCAAGTAAGCTTGTTATCCAGAAGGACGGGGTTCAACAACGCTACCGTCTCATTCCCTTGAGTGGCCTTACCTTGGATCACCCCATTCCTTGTTGAGATGGAGAGCTTAACCTGCAGTTTCCCAACTGGCGTAGCGATTGTCGTATCCCAATCGCCTTCGAAGACGGATGCCTCTGTGAGTTTGTTATCCGGAGTACCATAAATCATGGGTGCTTTGTCCGCCGCGATGTTCGATTCGTCGCCTGTCCATGTTTTTGGACGGACAGGTGCCATTCCTGCTGCTCTCCAAACCGTCCCCCTCCGTTCAAATTCAAACAACTGTTCTACGGCGTGAGCGATACGCGGTCCAAGCTCACGTTCCACTAGATACAGCGCTACATCGAGTCCCGAAGTTACGCCGCCGCCGCTAACCAAGTTGCCATCGTCCACGACGCGCGCCGAGACGGGAATGGCTCCGGTTGCTTCAAGTACATTCATGCCCAGATGATGTGTTACCGCCGGTCTGCCTTCCAAGAGCCCTCCCATGGCCAGCAGCAGGGAGCCGCCACATACAGTGGCGACTACGATGTCTTTTTGCCCGAGTGCCTGCCTAATCATATCGGTCAATTCCGTGTTCATGGCCCGGGCCAGAATAGCCGGTATGGAATCGGGGCCATCTCCTTCAACGTCACCCGCTGCGCCGGGCACGAGAATGATACCCGCACGTTCCGGCTTCAATCTGCCGCTTGCTTCAATTTTTAATCCATTGATGCCGCTAGTCACGGCCTTCGGCCCTTCGGCGGTGACGAATTCTACGCTTAACGCGTTTTCAGCATTCATCGCAGCGGCGCAAAAAACTTCGTAAGGTGCAATGGCATCCAGAAGGTCGAAGCCGTCAAAAAGTACAATTTGAACCGTTAACATCAGTAAATCTTCATCCTCCTCGTATTCAAAGTAGTTGAATACCTCCTTCATCCGTTTGTTTCTGCGTAGGACGATTATTACCCGCGGTATTTGCCGTCCGTGTTCGCAAGAAGAAGTTTAACAAATGAATATCTCAAACGAAGCTGTAAAAAGGTAACAAAACAATAACAATCGATCACAAATCAGGTGGTTACGTTAGTTTCTTGCGGGAAACATGATAAACTGGAATTCAAACAAAGGTGGGATATTCATGAGCGAAGCAAATACGATACTGGTTGTGGACGATGATCCAAGTATTGTCGAACTATTGAGTGACTTTTTAGAGTATGAAAACTTTCACGTGATAACCGCTTGTGATACCGCTCAAGCGTGGGCCGTGTTCCAGCAGAATTCCATTCATTGTATTATTCTTGACATCATGATGCCGGGACAAAACGGATTTGAGTTATGTCGCCGGATTCGGGAGGAAAGCAACGTTCCGATCCTTTTCTTGAGCGCACGCAGCGATGATGTGGACAAGATTCGAGGGTT
Organism: Paenibacillus tyrphae; assembly: GCF_024158745.1. Classification (GTDB taxonomy): domain Bacteria; phylum Bacillota; class Bacilli; order Paenibacillales; family NBRC-103111; genus Paenibacillus_G; species Paenibacillus_G tyrfis_A. Next base: position 54,917 of record NZ_JAMZAW010000027.1, read on the forward strand.
GACGCTCGGCGGCGATGATTATATCGTCAAATCCGCTTCACCCGGCGAGATCATAGCCAGGGTAAAAGCGGTATTGCGGCGTTCCGCTTCTTCGCATCAAACGGAGGGAAGGATCCTGGATTTTGGCCGCATCAAGCTAAATCTGTCCACAAGAGAAGTGACAGTGGATGGGAGGAATGTAACGCTCACGCCGAGGGAATACGAGTTGCTGCGATTATTTGCCGAACATCCCAGACATGTTTTTACCTATCAACAATTACTTGCAAAATTTTGGGATGGGGTAGGCGATAAGCATACGATCCGGGTGCATCTCGGTCGACTTCGCGAAAAAATCGAAACCGATCCGAACCATCCACAATACCTGGTTAATGTATGGGGAGTAGGGTATCGCTTCGAGGGAGGATAACATGAGAACGATTCGCATTCGTACGTTTACTCTGCTGTGCTTCTTTTTCATCCAACTGGTGCCGTGGATCTTCTTTGTTACGGCTCACTTCATGGAGACAAAAACGCTCAGCTTCGCAAAAAAACAACCGCAAGACGAGGTTTTGCAAAGACATTTGACCGACATCACGCACCTGATTGAAACGAACCCGGACAAATGGAGAGATCCGAATTGGCAAAATCAATTGCATACCCAGTTACAGCAAGCGAACATAGAGGTAGCTATCTTATCTGCGTCAGATCAGGAAATTTATCGGTCTAATCCGGAGCACCAACGCACTTTGTCCTCAACCGAACGGTTTTCCGTCATAGAGAACGGTCAATTACTCGGAAAGGTCGTCATTTACCTGCCGAAGTCCAATACGGTTCAGACGATTTCGGTGTTTATCGGAGTATTGCTTGCTTTCATTATTATCGGTGTTGCCATGCGAAGATTCCTTCTTAGGCCCCTCGAAAGGATGAGCTTGGCAGCCAGACAAATCGCCGCAGGAGATTGGGATGTGAAGCTGCCTTGGTCCGGGATCACCGAAATCTCTGAAGTCCGCGACGGATTCGAAGTGATGGTGAAGGGGCTTCAACAATCTTTTCAGAAACAAATGGAATTGGAAGAAGAACGTCGATTCGTGATCGCTGCTGTCGCGCATGATTTACGGACCCCGTTGTTTGCCTTGCGGGGGTATCTGGATGGTCTGGAGCAAGGAATTGTGCAATCTCCGGAGAAAATAGCTAAATATTTGGCGGTATGTAAGGAAAAATCGGCGCAATTGGACCGATTGGTAGAGGACCTATTTACATTTACGAAGATGGACTATTTGGAGATGAAGCTTCATCACAAGAAGATTGATTTTAAACACCTAATCCAGAAGTCGATTGATAGTCTAAGTCCGCTGGCCCGGCAAAAGCACATCTCGATCTCGAACCATGCTGAAGACGACTGCTTCATTAGCGGTGACATGCACTTATTGGAACGTTCCATCAATAACCTTTTGGATAATGCGGTCCGGCATACCTCCTCCTATGGTGAAATTGTTGTTCAATGCTATATAGATCGCGACCAAGTGAAATTTACGATACGTGATACAGGGCCGGGCTTCTCGCCGGAAGAACTGCAACGGGCCTTTGAACCTTTATATCGTGGCGAAACATCCAGGAATCGTTCAACCGGAGGGAGCGGGTTAGGGTTGACGATTTCACAAAGAATTATTAGGCGTCACGGAGGGGAACTTGCTGCAGGCAACCATTCGGAGGGAGGAGCTCTCCTGACGGGTTGGCTACCTGTAAACGGTCCGAACTAAAAATTGATCCAAGCTTCACGGATGTTTTTCACCAACTCTAACAGCCACAAAGGGTTCACGTTAATTCGTGGCTGCGAATATTTTTTACAATCTAACAATCTAAAATCTAGGATATATGGTATTATGTAGTTGATTTAGAGTGGGATGGTTAAAAAAAAAGTAAAATCGGACGATTGGGCTTTCGGGATCGTGTAGTTGTCGTGAACTAAAAAAACGAAGGAGGGGGAAATGACTTGGAAATAATCGGAAAAGTACTTCTTGGTGCAGTTCTAACGTTTTCGTTGATGTCTGGGGGAGTTTCGGCAGCAATCTCCACAGAGCAGCTTTCAACGGAGAATCAAGAAGTGAACCGAGCTTTCGCACCGGTTGAGCATTATACATTAAAATTGAACGAAGCCATCAAGTTGAAGACATTGATTTCTATGGGTTTCATAGAATTGATCCAAGTAGTACGGGTGAAGTATCAATTAGGGGAGATGCGTTTACAGCAAATAATTATTTCACAGGGAAAAAAGTGGGGACGGTAATTGTTGAAGTTTGGGACACATATGACGATTGGTACGGGACACCTCCAAAATTAGTTAAAAAAATTTATCGTTAAGGCTGAGAAGACTCCCTCTTCGATAAGGGGGAGATGAATCAGCATCTTTTGTGTATGAATGCGAACATATGTGCTATAATTATCACAAAATCACCAAAGAAGGTAATTGCTCACATGTTGCATCATAAAGCTTTTCGCTTTCGCATCTACCCTACGGAGGAGCAAACGACGCTGATCCACCAGATGTTTGGATGCGCTCGCTTTGTCTTTAACCACTTCCTTGCGAGGTGGAACGACACCTTCCAAGAAACAGGTAGAGGCTTGTCTTACCAGACCTGTGCAACTGGGCTGCCAGCGTTGAAAAAGGAAAGGCCTTGGCTCAAGGACGTGGACAGCATTGCTTTGCAATCCGCCGTTCGCAGCCTGGCAGATGCGATTGCCTGCGATCTGCTGAAACTTCCGAAGCTGGGATGGGTGCGCTTTGCCAAGTCCCGTGAAATCGAAGGACGGATCTTGTCTGCTACGGTGCGTCGAAACGGCACAGGCAAGTACTTCGTTTCGATCCTGTGTGAAGTAGACATCCAGCCGCTTCCTCACGTTGATACCGCCATCGGCATAGACCTCGGCATCAAGTCGTTTGCCGTTTGCAGCAGCGGAGAAAACGCTCTGAGTCCCAAGCACCTGCGCACCTACGAAAAGCAACTTGCGTTTTGGCAGCGACGTTTGTCTCGTCGACTGAAAGGTGGATCGGGCTATCTAAAAGCGAAGCAAAAAGTCGCTCGCATGCATGAGCGAATCGCTAACGCTCGGCAAGACTTTCTACATCAGCTCTCAACCAAGTGGATCCGTGAAAACCAAACGATCTGTCTGGAAGATTTGCAGGTTCTAAGTCTAATGAAAAATCACAAGTTAGCAAAGTCCATTGCCGAAGCAAGCTGGTCAACCCTTCGCACGATGCTGGAATATAAAGCAACGTGGTATGGTCGCACGATCAGCATGGTCGCCAAAAACTATCCAAGCAGTCAGCTTTGTCATGTATGCCAATCGCGCAACCCCGAAGTGAAAAATCTAAACTTGCGAGCGTGGACCTGTTCAGAATGCGGGACGCACCATGACCGTGACCACAATGCCAGCATGAACATCTTGCAAGAAGGACTGCGTTTGTTGGCGAAGGCCAACTGAACTGCGGGAACCGCAGGGATCGCTTGCTCAAGAAGAGAAGGATGCTTCTCTGTTCGCAAGAATCCCCCACCTCAGTGCCATTAGCGCAGGTGGTGGGAGTGTTCAATTTGACGTTATTCCCTAATAGGAGAGAAACTTAGGGAAAGCATTAGGGGAGAATGCGGATTTCGAAAGTACCACTCGCATATTTGAGAAGACGATCGTAGATTCGGAGCTTTTCTTGATCGCTATCGATGTGATTCATCGTATGAAAGAGGACTTCAAACAATTGGATCGGACCGATGACTTCGTTGCCTACGTATCTGCTGCGGATGGCGTTAGCGGAGACAATGAAAAACGCCGTTGGCCGTTTCTGCAACGGTTAGCGTCTTTAGGGCACGACACAGATAGAGGGGATGAGTCGATTAGACGGCTTGTAAAAGCCAAAGAGGGCATCAATTTTAATAGTGTTGCAACTGATTCTGGCGTAAGCAAAGCAACACTCTATAACAATCCTGAGATACGTGTGCGCATTGAATCGCTTCGTTAGCAGCAAGCTCAAGTGCCGACACCAAAACAAATTAAGCGAGAGATGGATGAAAACAACAAGGACGCCATCATTGCGTCGTTAAAACGAAAGATGAAGAAGCTCGAAGAAGAAAATAAAAAGTTGCGAGAACAACTTAAGTTTTCCTATGCGGAGGTCTATCAAAAGATTTGAGGGAATGTCTGTTAGCTTATTCAGCTAACGGGCAGCTTAGTTTAAGATCATACTCGGTGAACCGTATCACAAGTTGTGGTAAAGCAGAAAGTTGAGTTGAGAGTAGAAGCCGCAATGTTAAAAATTGCAGATTGTTGTTTAAGTTACGGGAGTCGACACACGTTGAATGCTACGTGAGGATTGAAAGGCTGAAAGATTGATGAATAAAGGGATGCAGGCGATTCGCAAAGCTAATAATTTAGTGCGATCCTAATAAAAGCTGAGGTATATGTGATGCCAAAAAACGATAATATGCTGGCAATCCTATGGATGCTGAATTCGGGTAAAATGACCGCAAAACAAATATCCGAAAAGTTAGAAATAAATATAAGGACAGTCTATCGGTATATTGATGCGCTAGGTGCCAGTGGAGTGCCTATAATATCCGACACTGGTCATAATGGCGGGTATAGCTTGTTGAATAATTTTATCAGAGCACCTCTGCTATTTGATATTGAAGAAAAAAAAGCACTTCTTCATGCTGCTGTTTTTGCAAAAGAAGCCGGATACCCTTTGAGTGAGGCATTAGGTAATGCGACATCCAAATTGAAAATGTATTCGAATCAGGAACAGGAAAGTGTTCTCAGCCGTCATTTAGCCGGATTTGAAGTTATAAACCGTATGGGAGACCCTTCTATTCAGCCAGTATTGGCGGAATTGGAGCAAGCTGTAGCAAACGAATTCTCTGTAGAAATTGATTATCGCACACGCCGTGATGATCAACCCAAGACTAGGGTGATAGATCCCTATGGAATGGTTTACTGGAACAATAAATGGTATATTGTTGCATTTTGCCACCTGAGAAATGAGATCCGCAGCTTTCGGGTAGAACGGATTTTACAAATCAAGCGTACTCAAAACATATTTAAGCGTTCCGAAGCTTTTTTGGCCCGGGAATTTTTTTTGCGAAATCTATTACCTGATTTAGTCGGCAAGGACGGGTTAATTGCTTTAATTATCGAAGGTAGGTCAGAGGCGTTGGATGACTTATGCCTGCATTGGTTTTTGGGGCATCATCTGAAAGAGCGTACATCAAATCAAGCAATCTTTTTACTTGAGGAAAAATCAATTCATACCTATGTTCCTTATTTTCTCTTATCCTACGGGAAATCCATTCAAGTAATCGAACCACAGAGTTTGAAGGAAAAACTTGTTGGTGTTGTGTCGGAGTTAATGGAATATTATCAACTTTAATAGCTTCACTGACAGCGGATGTCAGTGAAGTCATTTTATAATGATGATAATCATTGATTACCGATGGATGGTTGGTATCACTTGATGAATTGTAAAATAAGGAGAACTTGCAAATGAATAATACGGTATATCTTTATGTGTTTGACACAATGGCAGACTGGGAAATAGGCTACTTAACTGCCGAACTGAACTCGGGAAGATATTATAAAAAGGGGCTGGCCCCATCAAAAATAGTTACCGTGGGAATTGATAAGACTCCAGTAACTACAATGGGCGGATTGAAAATACTGCCTGACATCAAATTGGATGAGTGCAGCATTGAAAGATCAGATCTATTGATTTTACCCGGTGGAGATACATGGACAGAAACCATTCACCACCCCCTCTTAAAAATCGCTGAGAGGTGTTTAAGGGAAGGTATATGGGTTGCAGCGATTTGTGGTGCTACAATGGGACTTGCCCAGACAGGATTGCTGAATTCACGTGGGCATACAAGCAATGATCTGGAATACCTTAAAATGATCTGTCCCACTTATACAGGAGAAAAGTATTACAAAATGGAGTCTGCTGTAACTGATGGAAAACTGATCACAGCATCTGGAATAGCTCCGTTGGAATTTTCTGCACACATCTTGAAAGCTTTGGATGTGTTTTCTCCAAAAACATTAGACGCCTGGTATAGCCTTAATAAGACTAGTGATTCTAAATATTACTATGAGTTGATGAATTCAATACAATGAAGGTATCAGCATTTAAGGAGGAGTAAAAATGACTGAAAGCATAAAAGATATGGGAGTGTCAGGTAAATATACAAGAATGGAACACCCAACGGCTTTACATCTATTACACCATTTATAACAGTGAAGAATCCTTCTGAAGCAATAGAGTTCTATAAAACTGTTTTCAATGCAAGGGTTAAGGATATTACTGAATATCCTGATGGAAATGGGAAAAAAATAATTGTTCATGCGGAATTAGATTTTGGAAATGGTTTTTTACAGGTGGGAGCAGCGAATCCGACTTATAAATTGGCCTTGCCGCCAGATGAAGACAATGCGTGTTATTCTTTAGGAATTTACGTAATTAATGTTGACCAGGTATTTGAAAATGCGGTAGCAAGAGGAGCAAAAGTAAGGGAACCGGTTGCAAGCTTTGTTTCAGGTGATCGATTCGGAAGTATATTGGATCCTTTTGGAGTAAGATGGTCTATTATGACTAGGATTGAGGATTTGTCAGAAGAAGAAAGTAGTCGTAGGGTAGCTGAATGGGCCAAAAGCTTTAGTGGAGAATAAATGCAATAACTGTATTAAATAGTTGGCGAAAATAGAAACTTCAAAATTTTGAGGTTGAAAGCTTACTGTTGACCAATACCAATGTAAAGGAGAATTACTATGACCAAAGAATTATGGATCAATCTTCCAGTCAAAGACCTGAGCAAGTAAAAAGAGTTTTTCAGCAAAATCGGTTTCTCGCTTCATCCGCGTCATATGAACAGCAGTGAGATGGCCGGCCTAGTCTAGTCATAGGCGATAAAAAGGTGATGGTGATGCTTTTTCCAGAGTCCGCTTTCAAAGGTTTTGCGGGAAATGAGATTGCCGATACAACGAAGGGAACCGAGGTGTTGTTTTCCATTGATGCGGCAAGCCCGGAAGAAGTAGATGAAATGGTACGCAAGGCTGTTAACGCGGGTGGTACTGTATATGGAGAGCCCGGATACAAGGACGTGTGGATGTACGGTGCCGGATTCGCCGATTTGGACGGCCATCGATGGAATGTGTTGTATATGGATATGGACAAGATGCCACATGAGTAACAATGTGACTTAAAATATTCGTTCCACAGGAATTCTAACGGAGTACGATAGTTAAGCATAAAGGGTTCCACATATTAGTCATGTATAATATGTGGAACCCTTTATTATATCTGACTTTCCTAAATCTAGGTCTTGATAAACTCGGGAAATAAAGTATTAGACTGGCAACGCCCCGCTAAGCGAACGGGCAGTTTAATGAAACTTTCTAATTAATTGAATCGTATAATATTTAATTTGTTTGTGCCAGAACAACCAATTCTGGTAGGTTGCGAATGATTGTCGAGACTTTTCTTAATTAAGCAGGCGGTAAGTCGGATGTAAAGTACTATAGAATTGACTGATCATGAAATTACACTCATACAAACTTTACTGGGCAATTTCACATAATCAAAAAATGTAGGGGGAGCTGAATGAAGACAAAGCGCGAGCACTTGGAGGCCTTTTTGACCTCTATTCGTGAGCAGAATGCTGTTAACGGTGCATTTTTAATCGCAGATCAAGGAGAAGTGTTGCTGAAGCAGACGATTGGACTGGCGGACTTTCGAAACGGTCGAATGCTTACTGTGGACTCTGTTTTTGAGCTGGCGTCACTTTCGAAGCCTATAACTGCCTTAGGGATTGTACTCCTATGGCAGAGCGGTAAGGTTGAACTTGATGATTTGGTGACGGCATGGATATCCAATTTTCCTTATTCGGATATTACGATACGACATTTGTTGGGGCATACATCCGGGCTGCCGGATTACATGGAATTGTTTTCTGAGCATTGGGACCGTTCTATCATCGCCACGAATCAAGACGTGTTAAACATGTTGATTCGGTATAAGCCTGAGTTGTTGTTCCCGTCTAACACTGGATGGATGTACAGCAATACAGGGTACGTCATACTGGCTTTATTAATTGAACGAATTTCTGGACAGACGTTTGCGGGTTTTTTAAAGGATCAACTCTTCGTACCCTTAGGAATGAACCAAACGAGAGTATACAATCGGCGCAGCGAAGAAGAGGAGATTCCCGACTACGCCTACGGTTTTGTCTATTCCTTTGACGAGGCGGCTTTTGTATTACCCGATACTCTGAAGGAACTGGATTATGTACGGTATTTAGACGGAATTCAAGGTGACGGCACAGTGAACAGTACTCTGAATGATCTTCTGAAGTTAGATCAGGCTTTGTACAGGGACGATTTCCTGGATGTTTCGTTACGTGAAGAGTTGTTTACACCAGTATTGATGAACAGCGATCAACCCTTCGAGTATGGATTGGGATGGATTATTGAGAGAAAAGAGGGAATTGGTCGCGTCGTAAGCCATAACGGAGGATGGCCGGGCTATGCTACCATCATGAAACGATATATTGATCAAGACATGACGCTTATTGTTTTGTTAAACACGGAGAAAGACCTTCAGTATAACCAGCAAGTGGTTGATGCGATGGAGCATATCCTGTGCGGTGAGGATTACGAGATTCCGCTGCCCTCGGCAGAGAGAATCATCGCTAAAGTCGATTCCTCTGTATACAAGCGTTATGCTGGGAGGTACCGGTTCAACAATGAATTGGCGGGGCAAGTTATATTCGCTGATGTAGTCGTGGAGGACGACCGGCTTTATATGCGACTCAATAACGGTATGCCTCTCGCAATGTATCCCCTGAACGACACTCGCTTTTTCTTTCGTGAGGACTTAGCGGAAGTGGAATTTGTGGGGGAAGAGAACGGAAGAGTTCAGTATTTATACTTTGGCAGCAATGATGAGATGGAACGGGCCGATCGCGAGACCTGACTAAGACCGTCGTTATGCTAATCGTTGAATATAATGATTAAACTAACGGAGTACTATATTTGAATGATAACAGCGGCAGTCTAAGACTTTATTTATCAAGTCTTGGTCCGCCGCTGCTTCGTTTTATGGATCAGTCTAAAACTTATTATTCAAAAGCTGACGATTTTTCAATTTTAAAATCGCATTAAATCAACGACTCCAGTCTAATACTTTATTTTCACCGAACACCAGTGCATGGTGTGGGGAATCCTTTTTTTGTTCGCTTAATGAAAGGGTACCTCCCACTGTATAAGCCAAGCAGTTTGGTAAAGCGAGAATGTTTTAGATAAATTGAGGAATGGGTTTACGACTCCTCTTATTTCTAGAAGGCAATAAGGCGTATGTTGTCGAATAACTCATAGACCACATTGTAAGGAGCGAAATACAGTGACCTTGATAAGAACTTTTACTGAGGGTGACGAAATCATCGGATTTTATTTGCTGAAGAAAGCCGATGTAAAGCAAACCAATTCAACACCTCCGAAAGATTATTTTGATTTGGTCTTGGCTGATACTAGTGGAGAAATCCCAGCGAAGCTCTGGGATGTTTCTCCTGTCGATAAAGAGACATACTTCCCAATGATGCTGGTGAAGGTGCAGGGACTTGTTCAAATGTATCGTGAAAAGCCTCAGATGAAGATTAACCGAATTCGGAAGGTAACGGAAGAGGATGGGTATAAGTTGACAGACTTTATCAGATCAGCACCGATTCAACCGGTTGATCTGGTACATATGATCAAGCAAACTGCGGCGAGCATTCAGAACAGCGAAGTTAGAAGCGTGGTAGAGTTCTGTATCTGCAAGGTAGAAGAGAGGCTTATGCATTATCCGGCTGCTAAGGGAATGCATCATGCTTACTATGCGGGGTTAGCTTATCATATTTGTCGGATGCTTGAGCTCGGTGAATTTGTGGCAAAGCAGCGCCCTTTCCTTAATCTCGATCTAATCAAAGCCGGCATTCTACTGCACGACATAGCGAAACCTGAGGAGATGAATGCTGAGCTTGGGATTGTGACGGATTATAGCTTTAAAGGGAAGCTGCTGGGACATATTTCATTAGCGGCAAACTGGATTATTGAAGCTGCTATTGCTTTGGGTATGGATATCTCGGATGAGAAAATCGTTATACTCCAACACTTGGTTCTTTCTCATCACAATCTCGGGGAATGGGGCAGCCCGGTGCAGCCGCAAATACCTGAGGCCGTAGCGTTGCATTATATCGATACACTGGATGCAAAGCTTCAGGCTGTTGAGGATGCATTGGATTCGATGCCTGATTCGGAGGAATGGACGCAGCCACTAAGGATCATTGAGAATAAACAAATTTACCGGATGAGAATATAAAGTTTTTTAAAATTAGAGAAGTGATTGACATATTTTTGGAAAATCATCGTTTTTGATTCATGGATAACATGAAGTCCACTATTAAGGAAGGGCGTGCCTTTCGTGAAGAAGCTACCGTCTACAGAGGCCGATACGAGGTCAAAACAAAAGAACAACGCCGGGAATGATCGGAGCAGAACCATCGAGCAAACCATGGACCTTCACTCCATACAGCAAAGGGGCATGCTTTCTTCCGGTTCCTCCTTGACGCGGAATGTCGCTTACCTGCAGCGAACTTTTGGCAACCGGCATACAGCACAGCTATTAAAGGCTGCGACAGAAGGACATCGCAACGGCGCCAACTCCGGAGCATCTCATTCCAATGCATCACAGACGGACACCATACAAAGACTCGTAACGTATAAGGGAGCCCTTGCCAAGCTGGACGAGGAGGACGATGATTTCAAAAACCTTCCCCCCGATCAACAAACAAAAGTTCGGGACCAGCATGAGGACCGCACCCGAACTTACGATTATGCGGATCAGGCTTCTTTTTATGCCCATGTTGGCGGAGATACCGACCCTGCCAAAGCGCCGAAAATCAAGGCCGTAGATCCCAAAAATCTGGAAAAAGCCAAGCGTAGGAAAAACCGGACAGCTTTCTACCGAAATCACAAGAAAATCGGCGCCGTCACCGATAATGCCCATTTCAACAAGCCTGAAAACAAGGGAATGCTGCCCGTCTTTTATCCAATGTCCCATGAAGGCCTGGATGAAAAATCAGTGCAATGGACCAGGAACCCGATGACCGATCAATATGAACTGTTTAGGAGCAACGATCTCACCGCATCCCAAGAACAGGAACTGGACGAAATGTCGTTAACCGTCATTGAGGAGAAAAAAAGCGGTAAAGTTCACTGGACCGCCCACGCCGGTTCCAATCCGGTTTCCAGCTTCACCGATACGGATATCAAGAGTCGCCCTTCCGGCAAGCGTAAATCGGAATATGGAGGAGCAACGCTAGAAGATTTCGCTCAAGATTCCATTGGAACTTCCAGTGCGCACCTTACGGATCGGAATAACCACTACAAGAAAAAGAAGACTAAGAAAGCGCCTCAAGCGACCCGTGGCCATCAACAAGCCTATGAAGATACCATCACGAAACCAAGCGAGAAGACAAGATTGATCTTGGGGTCGGGCGAGAAGCAAGTTTTCAAGGCGAGCAAAAGCAAAAAAATTCGCACAACCGACCAAGAACAGGAACCACTTCCAAGTGGAACGATTCCATCTGCCATGAGTCCGGAGCAGTATGATATAGGGCAGCATGGCAGACGTACGCAATTTGAAACGCCGACCCGTAAAGAGAAAGGGGTATATTTCGAGGTCAATGAACTTACTTTGGACTCCGGTACGACCGAAGGCGGGCTGGACATTCCAGGCAAAAAATATTATGCCTCCGCTTCCCAGGATCGTAAGACTTCAAAGGCCGCCTCATTCGATCAATATGCTCCGGTTTACAGTGAAAAAGAAGATGCCGGCGGTTGGAATGATTATACCGACGAAAACAAAATCGATCCGGACGATTTGCCTCAGCAGCATTTTTTCGCAAGCGACGAGGAAGTGGACTTTTCCGATTCCGACACGGAACCGGGAACACCTCAATTTTTGCCGGAATTTGAAGAAGAAATAGACTTTTTTTCACCTGGCGAGCTCCAGCTTGGTCGTGCGTTAGGACAGACCTGGCAAGGTCATGACGATTGGATTGTTAGCGAATATCTGGCAAATACCACGGCAGGCTTTAAATATAAGTTGACCCGAACCCGGTTTGCCTAAAGGGTGGAACGGCCTTGGCTTGTAAAATAGCCATCGATATAGCAAAAGAAAAGAGCGAGGTTCGCGGTCAGGTTTTCCACGAGCGCTCGCTCTTTTTGCTACGTTAAGGTGAAAATTGTTATTGTTTCTTCAATGAACCGCTGCTCCCGTCTGCCAATTCGACAAGCCTTCGGATGCCTTCTCTCAATAGCTGCTCATTCAGATAGGAATAGCTGAGGCGTATCCATGATTTGTACTCCTTGAGCGGATCGCAAATCGCTCCGGGCACAAAGGTGATGGATTGCTTGATGCATGTACTGAGCAAACGTTCAATCTCCACCGATTCCGGCAGCTTCACCCATAAGTTGAATCCACCTGCAGGGGAGTTCCACTGCCAGTCGGTAGCGGACAATTCCTGTTCAACGATATCCTTGCGGACCGCAAGGGCAATGCGAAGCTTCTCCATATGCTGCTGCAGCCGCTCGGAGAAAAAATAATGCAGAAAAATTTTCTGATTCACCAAAGGCGTCCCGCTGTCCGACAACATTTTGGCTTTTATCAGGTAGTTCATGATGGAAGGGCGGCACGCAACGATGGCGATGCCGAGGCCGGGAGCGATATATTTGCTGAAGCTGCGAAGATAAATGACCCATCCTGCCGTATCGTAAGCAAAAAGAGGCAGTGGCGGCTCTTCGCCAAAATAAATGTCGCGGTAAGGATCGTCCTCTAGTAGCAGACATTGATACCGCTCGGCAAGCTCAACGAGCCTTTTCCTTTGTTCGGCGGATACGATATAGCCTGTTGGACTTTGAAAGGTGGGATTGAGATAAAACAGCCGCGGCTTGTAGGCTTGCATCAGCTTCTCCACCTGCTCCAGATCGTAGCCGTACGGGTGGATCTCGACCGGAACGATAGCTGCGCCTTGTCTTCTGAAAATATCAATCGCCGTGCTGTAGGTAGGACGCTCCAGCATAACGGCATCTCTCGGCTTAACCAGCGCTCTTGCCACCAAATCCATGGCCTCCTGCGATCCGCAAGTGATCAACAATTCGTCTGCAGACAAGTGAAACCGATGGCAGTCGGTAAAGTAACGGCACAACGCATCCCGCAGCTCCTCGTCTCCTTGTGCGGTAAAGTAGGTGCCGAGCATTTTGGGATACAAACCGAACACTTGCTTCACATATTCCGAAAAATAAAGATTTGGGAGCAGGTTCGGGTCGAGCAGCGATTTTGACAGTACATATTCGGCTTGCACCTGATGGATTTCAGAAAGATGGCTTTCATGCACGTAAGCGGAAATGATCGGATCATGCAGCGAATCTACAGGAAGACTGCTGTCTGGTCTCACATAATAGCCGGATTTATCCTTCGCTTCAACGATCCGATTTTCCTTCAGTAGCTGATAGGCTTTATAGACCGTCAGTCGATGCACATTGAATTCCGTCGCCAGCGAGCGGATGGAGGGGAGCTTCTCATGCGGCTTCCATTCACCGCGACGGATCCGATCCAAAATATAATCATAGATTTGTTCAAACAGTTTGCCTGCATGTCCGCTTGAAACAACTGTTTTTTTCATAGGTTTTGCCCCCAGGCCCATTATCCCGCAAATAAGCAATTACGCGCGTGCCTCTATTATACAGGAAACTCCTGCCTTCTGTTCTAGTCCATTCGATCTGTTCTATTCACCTTCGTTTAGAATGGGAAAAAAGGAGGTTCTGATCAAGTCCACCGGAAAATCCGCGTAGCACAAGAAAGAAGGTTTTGAGTATGAACAGAAACACTTTACTAACGGGTATCACCTATTGTTTGATTCCTGTGCTGGCGTGGGGAGGCATGTTTCCCGTCATGCAAGTTGCCTTGAAGGTTCTCGATCCGTTCTATTTCACAACGATTCGCTACATATGGGCTGGCCTCATTCTTCTGGGAATGCTGATCGTTTTCGAAGGGAAGGACGCTCTCCGATTGGAGGGGAAATCGTGGAAGCTACTATTTTTTGGCACTGCAGGGTTTTCGGGCTTCGGCTTCCTTACCTTTGTCGGACAACAGCTCAGCGGACCGTCAGGCGCAATCATTGCCTCCGTTATCATGGCGTTAATGCCACTAATGACGACGTGCGTAAATTGGGCTTTGAATAAAAGTAAACCCAAGCTGTCTACTTTTATTTCAATTTTCATTGCGCTTTTAGGCGCGCTGTTGGTCATAACGAATGGAGATCCCTCCTTAATCGTTCAAGCCAAAGATCACATTGGCGCCAGTCTGCTGATTATGCTCGGTGCTCTATGCTGGGTCGTTTATACGATGGGTGCTAGTCAATTTGCAGGCTGGTCGCCACTTCGCTACACCGCTTTGACAACATGCTTCGGATCCTTGATGAATATTTTAATCGTGCTGTCGGCAACGGTTTTCGGAGCCTTGACGATGCCAAGCGCGGAGAGGATTGGAAGCGCAGGGTCGGAACTGCTGTATATGATTCTGATCGCAGGCGTACTTGCCGTGTTCACATGGAACGTCGGCAATAAAATTTTGAAGCCGGAGAACGGTATGCTATTTATGAACATCGTCCCTGTTACGACAGTCACGATCAGTGCCCTCCAGGGCGTTGAAGTCGGTAGGTTGCAGTTGGTAGGGACCCTCATCGTGATCGTCGCGCTGGTGATGAATAATTTGATTCAGAGACAGAGGAAAGAAGCAGGTGAATATGCGAAATGACCATTCTTGAGTATTATCGGAAAGTGCTGAACGGAGAATTGGAGCAATCCCCCGTTGAGCGCCTTATGGGACTGAAGTTAATTAGCGTAGAAGAGGGCGAGGCCACGTATGAAATGCAGGCTTCGGAACAACACGCGAATCCGCAAGGCACATGCAACGGCGGCATCATCGGCATTCTTGCCGACATGGCCATGGGTATTGCCTACGGTTCCTCCTTGCAACAGGGCGAAACCTTCACTACGATCGAGATGAAAGTAAACTTTTTTAGACCTGTGTGGAACGCCAAAATAATAGCCTATGCTACGCTGTACAAGTGTGGACAGACCATCGGGTTCGTCCAATGCAATATTACTGACGAGAACGGTAAACTCATCGCTCATGCCTCAAGCACTTGTATGACATTAAGGGGCGATAAGGCGCAAGGCAGGTAGGCCCGCGGGAAAAACACAAATGGTGCTAATTCAACTAAATTAGGAGTCTTAGTTGAAGGTGATTCGTTGGAAGACAGGCTTCGGTACATTGCGCCGAGGCTTTTTTCTTTTGAAAAATTACATAATGTAATTAAATGGGGAATTGGAATAAGGCTGTATGTGCGGTATATTAATGAGGTTGACACGACACCAAATGGTGACCTATAATCAAAATGTTACTAAATGGTGTCCAATTAGCAGTTAGTCATTTGGAAAGTTTGGAACCTGAATAAGTTTCACTTGCAACAATTACGAGGAGGTGGTGAAATTAACGGCTGTCCCTTGGCAATAATATTTAGGAGAGAGTGTTGTGAACGAGAACAACCCGTTGCGGGATGTGTTTGACGCAATTGCAGATCCAACTAGGCGCCGACTGATTCGTCTGTTAGCAGAGAAAGAGGAGATACCGCTTCATGAGTTGACGGCACAGTTTCAAATGGGCCGTACAGCGGTATCCAAGCATTTGACAATCCTTAAAGAGGCCGGGCTGGTCCTTGACCGAAAAGTCGGCAGAGAAACGCGATTTAGGCTTAATGCCTCTCCACTCAGAGAAATTCAAGATTGGGTGGCTTTCTATAGCAAGTTCTGGAGTGCGAATATGTTGCGCTTGAACCAACTATTAGAGGAGGAAGAAGAATGAGCTTAACATTATCCTTGGATTTTCAATACACGACATCGATTGAGAAGCTTTGGTCCGCCTTAACCGATTCAAGCAAGCTTGCCAAGTGGGTGGTCAATATCCACACCGGTCAGGCGATGGAGAATGATTTTAAGCCCGTCGTAGGACACCATTTTCAGTTTCGCACTCAGCCGACCGAATGGTGGGATGGGATTGTTGACGGCGAAGTGCTTATCGTGGACGCACCAAATCGGTTATCCTATACTTGGGCCAGCGGAGGAGAGAAGCACACGGTCACCTGGACGCTGCAGGACTTAGGGGACGGAAAGGTTAACCTTCATCTCGAACAAACCGGAATCTCCAATGCTCAAGCACTCAATGGAGCTAAGTATGGCTGGAGTAATTGGTGCGGCCAGCTTGAAAAGGTATTGGAACAATAACCGCATTCGGTGCTTTGAACCTTGCTTGACCCGAATCAACATAAGCCGGCTGCATGTAGTTTGCAGCCGGTTTATGTTGATTCGGACAAACTGACAAGCGCACGACGAATGATACAATGTGAATATGAGTAAAAATTAATACGATCGGAAGGATGTTAAGCATGAGCGAATCGAATCAGGAGTATATCGTAATCTCGGGTGCGAGGGAAAACAACCTCAAGAATGTATCCTTGCACATTCCCAAGCGGAAGATCACGATCTTCACCGGAGTATCCGGCTCCGGTAAGTCATCGATCGTTTTCGATACCATCGCCTCCGAATCCCAACGTCTGCTTAACGAAAACTTCAGCATGTTCGTCCGCAACTTTCTGCCGCGTTTTCCGCAACCGGATGCAGACGCGATCGAGAACCTGAGCATGGCTGTTATTGTGGATCAGAAGCGGTTGGGAGGCGGTTCCCATTCCACGATGGGCACGATTACCGATATTTCTCCCATACTCCGTCTTCTCTTCTCCAGAGTGGGTCAGCCCTATGTTGGACAAGCGCACATGTTCTCGTTTAACGATCCGCAAGGCATGTGTCCCAAGTGCAACGGGATCGGTCGCAGCCTGTGCGTCGACATGAGCAAGGCGCTAGACAAGTCAAAGTCGTTGAATGAAGGGGCAATCATGCTGCCGGGCTATACCGTGGACAGTTTTGATTGGACGATGATCGTGCAGTCGGGGCCCTTCGATCCCGACAAGAAGCTGAGCGATTATTCGGAGGAAGAACTGGAACAACTGCTGTACGGCAAGGCGAGGAAAGTGGCGACGCAGTTCGGCGGGAAGACAGTGAACATTACGGTGGAAGGCTGCATCGAGAAGTTCACCAACAAGTACATCAAGCGGGATGTGAAGACGATGTCTGAGCGTACACAACAAGCTGTTGCGCCGTACATCACCGAGGGTAGCTGCTCCAGCTGCCACGGGGCGAGACTCAGTCAGGCCGCGCTTAATTGCAGAATCAATGGACACAACATTGCGGAGCTCTCCTCCATGGAGGTCGGACATCTCATCCGCGTCATTCGGGAGATTGACGATCCTGTCGCCGCGCCTGTCGTTAAGTCGCTGACGGAGCGGCTGCAGCATCTGGTGGAGATCGGACTTGATTACTTGACGCTGGACCGTGAGACGGATACACTGTCCGGCGGCGAGTCGCAGCGCGTCAAGATGGTAAAGCACCTGAGCGGCAGTCTGGTGGATGCCACTTACATCTTCGATGAGCCCAGCGTTGGCTTGCACCCCCGTGATGTACACCGGTTAAATGGATTGCTTCAGAAGCTGCGCGACAAGGGCAATACCGTGATTGTCGTCGAGCATGATCCCGATGTGATCAAGGTGGCGGATCATATCGTCGACGTCGGGCCTCATGCCGGCAGCCGCGGCGGTACCATCGTATATGAAGGAAGCTTCCAAGGCCTGCTGGAGGCAGGTACGCTGACAGGTAACTATATGAAGCGGCCGCTCCAACTGAAGCACGATTGCAGGCAGCCGTCCGGCAAGCTGTCCATAAAGGATGCCACACTGCACAACCTGCGGAACGTGAGTGTAGATATTCCAACTGGAGTGCTGACAGTAGTTACGGGTGTCGCGGGCTCGGGCAAGAGTACGCTGATTAACGAAGTATTCCTCAGCCAGCATCCGGATGCGATTGTCATCGACCAATCGGCGGTAGGCGTGTCAACACGCTCGAATCCCGCGACCTACACGGGCATTATGGATGATGTACGCAAGGCGTTTGCTTCCGCGAACAAGGTGAGCCAAGGCTTGTTCAGCTTTAACTCCAAGGGGGCTTGCGAAAACTGCCAAGGGCTAGGTGTTGTGTATACAGACCTTGCATTCCTCGACAGCGTGAAGCTGCCGTGCGAAGTATGCGGAGGCAGACGGTTCAAGGAAGAGGTGCTCGCGTACAAGCTGAACGGCAAGTCAATTGCAGAAGTGCTGGAGATGACGGTGGAGCAGGCATTGGATTTTTTCCAGCTAAAGGAGGTTGTGCGCAAGCTCCAGGCGATGAGTGATGTGGGACTGAACTATATTACACTCGGCCAGCCGCTCAGCACGCTCTCGGGCGGGGAATGCCAGCGCATCAAGCTGGCAAGCGAGCTGCATAAGAAGGGGAGCATCTACGTGATGGACGAACCGACGACCGGCCTGCACATGTCAGATATCGGTCACCTTCTGGGGATCATGAATCGCCTCGTGGATGCCGGCAATACGGTGATCGTCATCGAGCACAACCTCGATGTGATCAGCCAAGCGGATTGGATCATCGATATGGGACCGGACGGAGGCAGCAAGGGCGGCCAGGTGGTGTTCGAGGGCACACCTTCGCAGATCATTCAGGCGGAGCAATCGATCACGGGAAGATACTTGGTGTAATGCATCAAATCCACTTTAGTATGCTCAGCCAGGGCTGCCAGCAGAATCGGCAGCCTTTCGCTTAAGCGTTTTCCTTAACGATCGCAAAGAGCGAACAATCCCTGTTCGTCATCGAACTACCGCCGTATCGTATTCCGCAGTGGCGAACGTTGGTTCGTCGTCTCGACGATGGGCATCATTTATGCTGCTCCGGCATCAACTACTAGCAATCTGTAATTATTGAACTTAACGAAAAAAAACGCTAAGCCTTCGGATGTCACCGACTTAGCGTTTTTTCTTATTCTAAGGCCAATGTTCGGGCGGCATAGCCCGGACCACTGATCATTCTTCCTGTTGTTTCAGCGGTCGTAATGAATTGATACTGTTTCTACAATAATCTGTCTGGCTTAACGGTCGCGAAAATCAGCGGCCTTTTGTATTATTGGGGTAGTCTTCCATCATGGCTGCGACTTCGAAAGGCAATTCTTACGAAAATGTAAGCGAGAAGATCAAAATGGTTAGACAAGAGTCATTCATTTGCATGAAAGTCTCGTTTATAATCCAGACATAACTAATTTATTAAGGAGCAGTCAGATGAAAAAGATTATAGTTTTCGCGTTGGTTATCGTTATTTTTGCAGGTATAGGATTTGGAGTAAAACGTTTTGTAGAAGGTCCATCTCAATCGGTCAATGGTATTGTAGTTATCGGCACAGAAAAAGATGCGAATAAAGTCAAGCAGTTGTATAAAGATAACACCAAACAAACGATCGACTACAAAATGAAATTGGTTACAACAAAAATAACCACTAAATTGTCAGAGCAAGATCAAAAAGAAACTGGTCAACAATTTGATACCCGAGAGATCAAGTATTCGGTTGTTAATCGATCCACAGCCGAGCAATTCGTCAAGAAGGGGATTATCAGAGCCAGAAAAGATCCTAACAGCTCGTCCATTATTTCAGAGCCTGTTACCAGCATAAAAGAACTATCTACTGGTCATAATCTGTTCTACTCTTTAAGTGATTTCGAAATGAAGAATGGTCAAATCGATTTGAACGGTCAGATGGTACCCGTACAATATGTTAAACATCAGGCATGGATCGGGTATAGACCAACGATGGACCTTGTTATTGTTAACGACCAAACTTACAACAAATTAACCGAAGCCGAGTCAATGATCACATTGATTCATTTTCAAAAGGGCAGTTTCGATTATAAGAATAAAGGTGAGACGAACAAGATTCTAAAGGAAATCGAGAACGTCTATGCAGGCAGCGAAGACAAAGTGAATTTTGTAGATGTGCAAGAATGAGCCGAATGTTGAAAGGACGGACGGAATGGAAATCGTACGGATGGAAAATGTAGATAAAAGTTATGGTGAAGGCAATAATAAGGTGTATGCCTTAAAAGGGATTAGTCTTTCTATTCAGCAAGGAGAGTTTGTCTCCATCGTAGGTGTTTCCGGCTCTGGAAAAAGTACACTCCTGCATATTTTAGGAGGGTTGGATCGGCCAAGTTCAGGACAAGTATTTATTGGGGATCATAATATTTATAATTATACAGATGATGAGCTTTCGATATTCAGAAGAAGAAAAGTCGGGTTTATATTTCAATTCTTTAATTTGATCCCCGTATTGAATGTTCAGGAAAATATCGCTTTGCCTACGTTATTGGATGATGAACCGGTAGATATGGCGTATTTGAATGAAATTATTGAAATCCTGGGGCTTCTTGAACGTAAGAATCACTTGCCTTCTGAATTATCTGGCGGTCAGCAGCAACGGGTTTCCATTGGCAGGGCGCTTATAAACCGGCCGCATTTGATTCTGGCCGATGAGCCCACAGGTAATCTGGATACGCGAAATACGAAGGAAGTCATGGATTTATTAAGATTAACGGCCAAAAAATACAATCAAACCATTGTATTGATTACGCATGATCTAACGATTGCATCGGCTTCTGACCGGATCATTACGATAGAAGACGGTAAAATCATTTCCGATCAACGGCAGCTGAGAAAAAGACATAGGCTGGAGGAGAATGATTTTGATCAGCAGCTATAAACAATTAAGCAGCAAATATTTAAAGGGGAATATCAAACGAACCATTTTGACCTTGGTCGGAATCGTACTCTCCGTAGCGTTAATTTCTACGATCGGCCTGTTTATGAAAGGATCACAGCTCTCCCAAATTGAGAGAATCAAGAAATTAAATGGAGTTTCTTTTCATGCCATCATTTCAAATTACGATGAAGCGATATTAAATAAAATCAGATATAATCCCCAAATTGCATCGTTTGGTTTGATGTCTCAGGGTGGCATCGTTCCGGTTGGAGACATTTCTGTGCAAATGAATTTCGCTGATCATCGCGCCTTGGGGTTTTTAACCTACAGTCTCAAGGATGGCAAATTACCGGCCAATGACCATGAAGCTGTTGTCGATTCGTGGGCGCTTGCTTATATCAAAAACGATCTTCAGATCGGCGGCTCCTTTGAATTGGATGGAAAAACATATCAACTGGTTGGTTTACTGGATAATCGCGAGTTTACACAGAAAAGCAAAATGGGCCGGTTATTAACATATAAAGCCGATTTTGCTCCTGGAGAAGGCAGGATATTAATTGAAATAAACCAGAAAGCGAACTTTAACGAGGTTTTAGAGGAAATAAAGTCACTTACTGAAGACAAAAATATTGTGATCAATGATGAATTGATCAGAGTTTTGAAACCGGAATCGAATCAATCGATTCTGGCCATGCTAGTCATCGTCGTCAGTATTGTGGTGATCGCGACGGTTGTTGTCATCTACAACGCCTTTCAAATTAGCGTCGTAGAGCGGATGAAGCAGTTCGGCTTGCTCCGAAGCATCGGCGCTACGCGAAAGCAAATTAGACAAATCGTTATAAGAGAAGCTGCCGTACTGGCTGTTATCGCCATACCGATCGGGATTGTATGCAGCTTATTGGCGCTTGCTGCTCTCCAATCCGTTTTCTTGATTTTATTAGAAGATGGCGCAGGTGTTTCGTTCTTTCATATCGATTGGCCAATTTTATTGATCAGTTCGATCATTACCCTGATGACCGTATTAGCGTCAAGTTATTACCCGGCCTTTTTTGCGGGCAGAATATCCCCATTGCTGGCAATCAGCAGCAGGTTATCAATTAAGAAAGAAACAATCACAAAACAAAAGAGTACCGCGCTGAGAAAGCCTGTATCTTTTCCCTTAAGCCTTGCCTTGAAAAACGTAAAAAGAAATAAAAATCGTTATACGATTACGATCCTATCCATCATTATAAGCAGTGTTTTGTTTATTACTTTCTCGTCTATAATGGATATCGCCTTTGCATCCAAATATGTGAACGATTCATCCACGAAATCGGATCTAACCATCGTTCTGAAACATGTTGGTCCTGATTCTTCAGTAGAAAGACAGCAAACCGGGGAACTATTGAAGTCGGTTGACAATGTATCCGAAGTTTACGAACAGGACTCCAGTATTAGAATCAATTTGAAGGATACGACTCAATCTCTCGCGACCGTTGCGAACATCCAGAAGACCGTTGGAACAAACCACGACATTACAATCGTTAATCACCTGGATGAGAATAAAGCTAAGGATGAATCAAAGCTTGTTATTAAAGTGCTTGTATATGGTTTTATTGCGGTCATTTCTTTGATTGGAAGTCTCAATATCCTCAATACGATTACGATCAGCATCATTATCAGACGAAAAGAACTGGCCGCGTTAAAATCCATTGGCATGTCACAAAGAGATTTGAAAAAAATGATCATCTATGAAGCGCTTATTTACGGATTTTCCGGAAGTTTGCAAGGGATCTTTTTCGGTTGTATACTTTCTTATATTATATATTTGGCTGCTTCCGGTATTCTGAAGATCCAATGGACAATCCCCTACGAGGCTTGTTTCATAACGTTTGTTTCCGCTTTGTTCATCAGTTACTTATCTGTTCTAGTTCCGCTGAGAAAAATCCAAAAAGATAATCTCATTGATGTTATCAGGGAACAATAATACCGAGGCCTGGCTATATTATATAGTCGGGCTGTTCTGATTTGTCCGTCGATGGCTGAATAGGGAAGAGGAAAAGGAGAGAACCTACTTGAATAAAATATTGCTTGTTGAAGATGATGAGGCTCTTGGTCTGGCCATTGAATTTTCATTGATTAATGAAGGTTATGAGGTGGTTAGAGCCTCTAGTGTAAAAGAAGCGAAACAGCAGTTTGATCGTCATACTTTTGATTTATCTATCCTGGATATCGGCCTTCCAGATGGAAATGGCTATGATTTATGTTTGCATTTCAAAAAACAAAACGATTCGTCCGTTATTTTCTTAACCGCCCTTGATGAAGAAGCAAATGTGGTGATGGGACTGGATATCGGCGGGGACGATTATATAACGAAACCTTTTCGAGTCAAGGAACTCATGTCCAGAGTGAAAGTGCAATTGCGGAAACAAGCGCGGCTGGATACTTCTTCAGCGATCTTAACATCTGAGAACATAAAAATCGATACGAGCCAAGTCAAAGTTTATAAAAATCATGAAAGCATTCCATTAACGAATTTAGAATATAAGCTTCTGCTAACATTCATGATGAACGCCCACAAAGCATTAAAAAGAGATGAAATCCTGCTAAAAATAACGGTAGGAGATGATGTTTTTTTTGATGAAAACACGTTATCTGTATACATTAAGCGTTTAAGAGACAAAGTTGAAGATGACCCCAAAAATCCGCAGTTTATCGTCACCCAAAGAGGATTGGGTTATCGGTGGAATAAAGATGTGAGCAGGGAGTAAGATGATGAAAATTACCGAATTCAAAGCTTATATGGCGATACTGGCTGTCCTAGTATCTCTGTTTACAATCTACCAGTTTATTGAACACCAACTGTTTTATGATCAATTGAAGACCGATTCTATTGCAGCCTGGGGCGAAATTACTGCCAGATTGGTTGAACAACATCCCGAGAATGAAGCGGAAATTATGAAAGTCTTAACAAGCCACTCGTCCGATTCAAGCAAGTATCAGGAAAAAGGAAGAGAGATCTTCAGACAGTATGGATTGTATGAAGATTTGGAGACGGAGCTTTTTCCCCTTTTAAATAACCATATTTTCGGCCATAATCAATCTATTTTGTGGGGATTGATTTGTTTCGGATTGATGTTGTTTGGGGCAACCTATATGCAATACAAGATGATCTTCAATAAAATTAAACAACTCGCTTCGGCGGCAAAAAAAATAATCGATGGAGATTACTCGGTTGTCATAAATGAAAATAAAGAAGGGGATCTCGCCAAACTGGCGGCTTCATTTCGATCCATGAAAGATATTATTAGAAAAAGCATGCAGGATCTGCTGGAAGAGAAAGAGTTTCTAGGAAAAATGCTGCAAGATATATCCCACCAATTAAAAACACCGCTTTCAACAATATCCATCTATAATGAAATGATGTTGAATGAAAATTTGCCCCGCCAGCAGCAAGTTCGACTATTGCAAAATAATGATGTTCAAATCTCCAGAATGAATGTCTTGATTCAAAATTTGTTGAAAATCGCGAAAATCGATGCCAGAGCCATATCATTCGATAAAGAACCAGTAAATTTGGTGGAGACCATAGAGGAAGTTTTGGAGCGTCTAGCAAGCATGATCAGTGATAATCATATGTCGGTTGATTGGGATGCGCCAGAAGAAGTAGTCGTTGTTCACGATAAAATGTGGATGCAAGAAGCTTTGTTGAACCTGCTGAAGAATGCGATCGAGCATTCCAAACCCGGCGGTAAAATCATGATTCAAGTCAAAGATACACCGATCTATACGGAACTGATGATTCAAGACTTTGGAGAAGGAATTGAAGCCGAGGAGCTGCCGTATATCTTTGATCGATTCTACAAAGCGAGCGGTTCTAAAAAACATAATTCGGTAGGAATTGGCTTGGCGCTTGCCAAAGCCATTATCGAAGCACATCAAGCCTTGATTAAAGTTGAGAGTGAGAAATATGCCTATACAAAATTTACGGTTACCTTCATAAAATTTTAACTTGAAAATTGAATTTTATTATATAGAAAGTTCCCCTAGAATTTAATTGGCACTTTTCGGTAAAATGGAAAAAACTGAAAGTAGTGATGTATCAATGTTAAACAAGGTGGTTATCATATTATGAATTATAACGAAGTTGTTAAACTCGCCGAAAAATATTTACTTCCATTAATATCAGAGTTGTACGGGTTGGAAGGTTACGAAACCAAGCCGGTTAAAGCACATACCAGGGGGCGTAATGTCGTATATACCTGTGAGAAAGAGGGCGCTGACGCAAAAATCCTCAGAATCGCTTTCTTACCTGACAGGAACCGAGAAGATTTTCTAGGAGAAGTTGAGTATGTCAGGTATTTATTCGAGCATGGAGGAAGTGTCTCGGATGTAGTCAGCTCCAGGAAGGGAAATCAGCTGGAAGAAATCACTCATAACAATCATACCTTTTTTATCTGCCTGTTTAAAAAGGCCAAGGGAAAAATGCTTGTAGAAAATCATTATCGGTACCGGGAAGGAGCTCCAATTACCGAATATTATTATAATTGCGGTAAAGTCCTGGGAAAACTGCACCAATTATCGAAAGAATATACACCTGTCCATCGCCGGTATAGTTTTTTCGACAAATACAATGCCGAATATATCGATAAACTGATACCTGATTCCCTTTCTCTGCTTAAGGAGAAGCTGGTACAACTCCTTCATACCTTAAAAGGATTTGACAGGAATCAGGAGACTTTCGGTATGATCCATTTTGATTATAACGATGGGAATTATTCGATAGATTTTGATACTGGGCAAATAACCGTATATGATTTTGATAATTCTTGTTTCGGTTGGTATATGTATGACCTAGCAGATCTCTGGACACACGGGGTGGGCTGGATAGCAGCTGAACCAGACGCCGGTAAACGCAAAAAGTTTATGGATGATTATTTTAAAACAGTCCTCGAGGGATACAGATCCGAGACCGGGATCGATAATACGATGTTGGATAAGTTGCCCTTATTTATCAATGCAACCCTCATGGAAAATATTGTAGATGCATTTGAGGTGATGCAGAATAATGGCGAAGAGCCGGAGTGTGACGAGGAGCTATCGTATCTCATAAAATGCCTGGAAGACGATATCCCGTATAAGGGATTTTTCCATGAAATTTACTCGTGTGAAGAACCCTTTGAGTATGAGGAACGAAATATTTAGTCTGAACGGAAATCAAAAAAAACCTGGACAGATTTACCAGGTTTTTTATATTGCACATAAACAGACACGATGATATAATCAGATTACGACTGTGTATATTTGAATGGGTAAAGTCATTTCATCTTACACTTTAAGTGTACCATGCCGGTAAGCTCTTGTCAAATGTTTTTTCTCATTTTAATGATTAGGAGAGATGTCGAATGAGTTCTTTGGTTCTCGGTTTTCAGGAAATGGAAAAAACACAGCTTTTGCTCGTTGGCGGAAAAGGGTTAAATTTAGGGGAATTATCAAAAATTGAAGGAATACAAGTACCAGAAGGATTTTGTGTTACAACCGTGGGATATCAACAAGCCGTCGAACAAAACGAAACGTATCATGCTTTGTTGGATCGACTATCCGTGCTAAAAGCAGAGGATCGAGATCAAATTGGCGAAATCAGCAGGAAGATTCGACAAATCATTATGGAAGCAGAAATTCCTTCCGATGTTGTGAAAGCAGTTGCTCACTATCTTTCCCAGTTTGGCGAGGAACATGCTTATGCAGTGCGTTCAAGTGCGACTGCTGAAGATTTACCACATGCCTCTTTTGCCGGTCAACAAGACACCTATTTAAATATCATCGGCAAGGAAGCGATCTTGCAGCATATCAGCAAATGTTGGGCTTCCCTATTTACGGATCGCGCGGTAATCTACCGTATGCAAAACGGATTCGACCACAGCCAAGTTTATTTATCCGTTATCGTTCAAAGGATGGTTTTCCCGCAGGCTTCTGGGATATTATTTACCGCTGATCCGATTACCTCCAACCGGAAGTTGCTATCAATCGATGCCAGTTTTGGACTTGGAGAAGCACTGGTCTCTGGCTTGGTATCTGCCGATTGTTATAAAGTACAGGAAGGGCACATCGTCGATAAGAGGATAGCAACCAAAAAATTGGCTATCTATGGACGAAAAGAAGGCGGAACAGAGACACGGCAGATCGATCCTGATCAGCAAAAGATTCAAACCCTTACTGAAGAACAAATTTTACAATTAGCACGTATCGGAAGACAGATCGAAGCTTATTTTGGTTACCCACAGGATATCGAATGGTGTTTGGCCCACGATACATTTTATATTGTCCAGAGTCGGCCAATCACGACTTTATACCCGATCCCTGAAGCGAATGATCAAGAAAATCACGTTTACGTATCTGTCGGTCATCAACAAATGATGACCGATCCCATGAAACCATTGGGATTGTCTTTTTATCTGTTACTAACTCCCGCGCCCATGCGTAAAGCCGGCGGAAGGTTGTTTGTTGATGTTTCACTTATGCTGGCTTCACCTTCCGGCAGGGAAACTTTAATAAATGTCCTGGGAAAAAACGATCCGCTCATAAAAGATGCATTGACGACCGTCATAGAGCGGGGAAGTTTTATAAAATCGATACCGGATGATAAGAAAGAACAGAGTTACGGTAAAAGCAATCAAGGTCCAGCGCCTGCGAATTATCAAACACTAAACGATTACGATCCGACAGTCGTTTCTGATTTGATTAAGCGAAGTGAATCATCGATCGAAGAGTTAAAACATAAGATCCAAACGAAATCAGGAGCGGATCTATTTGATTTTATCCTGGAAGATATCCAGGAATTAAGGAAGAGGAAGATATCTGATCCACAAAGCTTTGGTGTGATTATGACTGCTATGAATGCTTCATCATGGATCAATGAAAAAATGATGGAGTGGTTGGGTGAAAAAAACGCAGCAGATACGCTGTCTCAATCTGTACCAAACAATATCACTTCGGAAATGGGTCTGGCTCTAATGGATGTCGCAGATGTGATACGTCCTTATCCGGAAGTCATTAATTATTTACAACATGTAAAAGATGATCACTTTTTAGATGAACTGGTTAAATTTAATGGCGGACAGGAAACCCAAGAAGCGATCTGTGCTTATCTCAACAAATACGGAATGCGATGCGCCGGAGAAATCGATATTACCAGAACCCGTTGGAGCGAAAAACCAATTACACTTGTCCCCATGATTCTGGGTAACATCAAAAACTTTGAGCCTAATGCCGGAAAGCGGAAATTTGAGCAAGGGCGACAGGAAGCTTTGAAAAAAGAACAAGAGTTATTAGATCGATTGAAGCAGTTACCAGATGGCGAACAAAAAGCCAAGGAGACAAAACGAATGATCGACCTAGTCCGGAATCTCATTGGATATCGGGAATATCCAAAATATGGATATATTAATCGCTACTTCGTTTATAAGAAGGCTTTACTGAAAGAAGCCGAACAGCTCGTACTAGCGGGCGTTATTCATGAAAAAGATGATATATACTATCTCACTTTTGAAGAACTTCACGAACTCGTACGCACAAATAAACTAGATTACCAGATCATCAGCAAACGAAAAGACGAGTACAAATTATATGAAAAACTAACTCCGCCCCGTGTTATCACGTCTGATGGCGAAATCATTGCAGGCAAGTACAAACGAGAAAATCTCCCAGCTGAAGCTATTGTAGGTCTGCCTGTTTCTTCCGGAGTGATCGAGGGGCGAGCACGTGTCATCTTAAATATGGAAGATGCCGATCTGGAAGATGGAGATATTTTAGTCACCTCGTTTACTGACCCTAGCTGGACACCATTGTTTGTATCCATCAAAGGCTTAGTCACCGAAGTTGGCGGACTGATGACCCATGGAGCAGTTATCGCACGTGAATATGGCTTGCCAGCAGTTGTCGGAGTGGAGAATGCTACTAAGCTGATCAAAGACGGACAAAGAATCCGGCTGAATGGAACAGAAGGGTATATCGAAGTATTGTAATGGCTGAATACGTCAAGTAAGTTATAAAAAAATACTATTTATCATCCGAAGCCCATATGTTTCTGTCGCGAGGCAACGACAAAAACATATGGGCTTAAACGCTTTGCGACACAAACGTTATCGCAACCTTAATCTAAAAACCTCTATGCAACAAACTCCAGCACCTTCCAGGTACATCGGATTCAAACATTTCAATGCTTCCTGTATCGGCCATTGTCACGTAGCAGGTTCTTCCATCATGTCCCCCAAATGTAAGGTTGGTACAGTTTTTGCCAATAAGGAAAATTTCACTTAGTAAAAGACCTTCAGGGGATATCTTCGCCACCACACCTTTGCCAGGGCGAGTAACAAACAAATTGCCTGCCACATCACAGCGCATTCCATCAAGTTCAAAATCCCGAAACTCTACCAATAAGCGTTTATTACTCAATTCATAAGTACTTGACAGATCATATACCCATATTCTTCTTTGCAATGATTCATTTACATATAATTTTTTACCGTCAGGACTAACTTCAATTCCATTCGTCGTTCCCATATTCCTTTCTAATAAATGCGTGTCTCCGTTTGTTTGAATACGCCACAATTGTCCCTTATTTTGTTGGGTCCAGTTGGGGTCACTAGCGAATAAAACACCTTGTTCGGTTATCGCTAAATCATTAGGCTGGTTCATTGCAGGGTCGTGAGCATGCACACTGATCTCTTTCGTTTCAAGGTTAACGGCGAATATATTATGTTTTTTATAATCTGCAATGTACATAGTTCCATTAGGGTCAATACGTGTCCCGCATCCGATACTGCCCGTAGGCAATTCAATAAAGACACTGCTTTTTCCATTTGGGGTTACTTTGCCAACCGTGCCATCTCTTTGAAAATTAACGGCGTAAATATTCCCGTTTTTATCGCATGAAGGACCTTCTATTTTTCGTGTAAATCCATCCGTTAAAATTTTGCTCTTAAATAACTCAAATCGCATGGTTAAAATCTCCTTTCCTGAATAAAAGGATTCACTTAGTATGTTTATTTTCCGCTAGTCAAAAAAGTACGTTTAATGCAAAAAAAACGGATTTGTCGGGTGACAAGAACTTGACTCATTCCCGATGAGTCTATGTGACCTAAAATCCTCTCGGCTTTGGGAGCGGGGGGCGTCCCCAATGACCGCCCTGGATTCCTCCATCGCCGATACGGAAAGTGCAATGCCTTGTCATATTGCCGGCCCTCATTGGTACTAATAGAGCAGTTCTAATCATATTCTTATAAAAGAAAAAAATAGGGAGGGGGTAAAGTTAAGTTGATAAAAGTTAAGGTTAGTTTAAGGCCCATGGTAAATAAGCTCAATTTACCTACTGTTTTGAAAACAACTATACTTCCGGGTGATTCAATGAAAGTTTATTTATTGCAACCCAAGTAGGAGAGATCTTTTACATACGAAACGGAGTTATAAGAACTTTTTTTAATATTAGCCCGCGAATCTTAAAGCTAGGTCTTTCTAGTGGTGGATATGATGAACGGGGATTGCTAGGGCTGGCATTTCATCCCAAGTTCTATTATAACGGTTTATTTTATCTGCATTATTCAGTAGCTGGAACCCAAGGTCCAGGAGCTTTTCCAGGTGCTCCTCCTGAATCTTTTAAGCCTAACCCTTGTGATTCTAGAACCTTAAACCTAAAGTGGATAAATAGAGAAATTCAATACGATCATATTGATACAGTTGAAGAATGTATTCTACACCCGAATGGTCGACCTCAAAAACGGCGGACATTGCTTAATATAAGAAGACCATTTTTAAACCATAATGGTGTCAATAGCTTAAACTTTTCACCTGAAACAGGAAATCTTATTTTGACAACCGGAGATGGTGGATCAGGCTATGACCCATTTAATTTAAGCCAAGATGATATGGAAATCGCAGGTAAAATCATCGAAATTGATGTAGGTAAGAATACATTTATCGATAATCCACCCGTAGTTACACGTTTTAATGAGTTACCCGTACCTATTCAGGAAACGCTTACGGTAATTGCCAAAGGAGTTCGTAATATAACGGGCATTTCATTTCAAAGATTTTATAATCAGTATATCAAATATGCAGGCAATGTCGGACAGGATCTCGTAGAGTCGATTTTTTCGTTCATTCATTATAAACCAATACCGGTTACTCTGCTTATTCACGCTTCTTTAATGAAATCTGAACCAGACCACGAAGGATTTATTAACTTTGGCTGGCGAGGGTGGGAAGGTGCCTTTCCTACTTCGACAATAACAGGCTGCTCTGCAAATCCGACTTTGAATGAGAAAACAATTGCTTATTACGATGAAGCAGTAAAAACTTCCGTGAGGCGTCTTCAGCCTCTAACTAGTTATTTTCATGAAGATCGCCGAACCGATAAGTTTGGAGCAACTGCACTTACAGGAGTCCAGCCATATATGGGAAATGAAATCCCCGAATTAAGGGGAAACGTTGTGTTTACCGATCTGGCTCGAAAAAAAGAATCTCAACTTCCGGTTCGAGGGGCTTTAGCTTATACCAGGGTAAGAACAGATTGTAAACTAAATGATTTTAGTGTTATTGAAACCGATTATAATTTTGGTTCTCAATCAGCTTATTATGTTAGTTTGGGAACAAATCTGAATCAAACCAAACTATATTTAGGGGTTTATGGCTCCATGAAAGTGACTGATTTTAACCAAGGTACCGTTTTTGAAATTGTTCCATGATGAATAACGATTAAATTATACTCGTTTTTCCAATACTGGGACAATGTTCTTGCCGCGAGCGGCACAAACATTGTCCCGTTTTCAATTTTGAGCTTTCCCAGCCCATTAACATAAAGGACAACCCCCTGTTCATATTACTTATGAATGTGTGAATAAACTGCGATGAGGGGTGAAGGAGTCCTTTGCAATCCATACTTTTTCATCGCATATCCGCATCTGGTGTCCGCGTTTCAAAACCTCATAAATTTGTAAACCAACTATTCTTACGGCCCGGCTTATTCTAAAGGTAGAGTGCTGCATATTGATAAAGCCAGCCGCTTTTTCTATCGAGCGAGGAGGGAGCTTCGTTTTGAATAAATGGAAGGCTTGTCTGGAACTCGTTCGTCTCCCCAACTTATTTACAGCAATGGCCGATATTATGGCGGGCGGATGGATTGCTTACGTCAGTTGGCAAAATTTTCAGATCGGTGCTCTGCTTTCCTTGATCATTTCAAGCGCTTGTTTATATGCAATGGGTGTAGCGTTTATTATATGGATCACACTCTCGATAAAGTGGAACGTCCCGAAAGGCCGTTGCCTTCCGGGCGCATAAACCGCTCATTTGCGCTAACGTTAATTTGCATGTTGGGAATATGCGGACTCGGTATCGCGTATTTCGTCGGCTGGGCCAGTTTCATGATAGCTTGCACGTTGGTTGTATGCATCTATCTGTATAACGGCTTTCTAAAAAACGATCATCTTTTCGGGCCGGTAAATATGGGAATATGCCGCGGTTTAAATTTATTGCTGGGCATCAGCCTGATCCCTTCGCAATTATCGGCCTTTTGGTGGATGTCCCTAGTCCCTTTTGTGTATATTGCCATGGTCACGGCTTTGTCAAAGGGAGAAGTAGGGGAGGCTCTTTATCCGAAACGTGTCTGGACGATGAGCGTGACGATTCCTGTTTGTTCGATTGCGGTCATATTCTTTGGCGGCCGGGAGACGCTTTTCGTAACCCTTATCGCCGTTTTCCTTTTCCTAGTCTGGACGTTTAGAGGGATGTATGCTTCCATCAAGCTTCCGAATGCCATACATATTCGCAAAGCGGTGGGAACTTGCATTATCGGCTTGCCTCTTTTGAATGCTGCGATCGCCACGTCAATTGGGGGAATGGCGGCATGGCTGACCGTAGCTATTTTCATGCTGTTAAGTTACGCTTGGTCCCGCGCATTTTCCGTTACATAAAGGAGGGGGAATATGAAAAAACAACATGTGCTTGTGCTCGACATCGTCAGCTTGTGTCCCGAGCATTTGCAAGATGCAGAGTTGTTACCCAATATTCGTCAGCTTCTAGATGAGGGCCATCATATTAAAGTGAATCCCGTTTTTCCGGCGGTCACCGGGACGGTTCAAGCAACATACATAACGGGAAAACCTCCCGCGGAACATGGGATTATTTGCAACGGTCTTCCGGACCGAGATTATAAAGAAATTACGATGTGGAATCAAACGATGGTTCCTATCCAGGGCGAAAAACTGTGGGAAACGTTGAAGAAGGCGGACGCAGAGGCGAAGACCGCAATCTTTTTTGGCAATTTAGCAAATTGAGCTCGGCTGATTATGTCGTAACCCCTGCGCCAATCCATTTGGAGAATCGCATGATCCAGTGGTACGCTTCCAAACCGAACGGGTTATATTCGCAGCTCCGCGAAAAGCTTGGGGATTTTGATTTACGAACGTTTTGGGGACCTCTGGCATCCTGCCAATCCAGCGATTGGATCCTGAAGGCAGCTATAGATGTGTTGGAGAATTATAGACCCAAATTGTCACTCGTTTACTTGCCGAACCTCGACTACAATGCGCAAAGATTTGGACCCGATAGCGTACAAGCGAAGCAATCGTTAAAGGAGATTGACGGGCTGATCGGATATTTGGTGGAAGAGCTGAAACGCCGGCGGCTTTATGAAGATACGAGGATCGTTTTACTGTCGGAGTATGCCTTCAAACCGGTTCGGCGCCCGATTTATATTAACCGATTTCTGCGAAAGCTGGGATATCAGGTTGTTGACAGGGTAGAAGAAATGGAATTTATCAATATGGAGAACTCCAGGGCTTTTGCCCTTGCGGATCACCAGTTGGCTCATGTCTATATCACACATTCCGACGATATCCCCGAAGTGAAAGGGGTTTTACAAGAATTGCCGGGCATCGCCGAGGTTTGGGGAGAGGACGAGAAAAAGCAACATCGCATCGATCACGAACGGTCCGGCGAATTAATAGCCATAGCGGAGCCTGATAGCTGGTTCGTTTATTATTGGTGGTTAGAGGATGAGCGAGCGCCTGAATTTGCTCACACCGTGGATATTCACCGAAAGCCCGGTTACGATCCGGTCGAGTTGTTCGTCAATCCGAAAACGTACCGTATTCCTCTACAGCCGGAGCTGATTCAAGGATCGCATGGATTGCCGGTAAGAGGAGAAAACGATCAAATCTCGATGATTGTAAGCGGTCGAGATATGGATTTGCCGCAAGAATTGGATGCCACGGAAGTCCACGATCTTCTGTTGCGGCTTTGTTTAAGCTAAGAGACGAGGAGTGAGGATGATGAAATTTTTTGACCCGCATATTCATTGTTATTCCCGCACGACCGACGACTACGAGCGGATGAGCTTATCCGGTGTGCAGGCGGTTATCGAGCCCTCTTTCTGGCTTGGAAGCGAACGCCGCTATCCGGAGTCGTACTTCGATTATTTCCGGCATATCCTCGAATTTGAACCGAAACGGGCAAAGGAGTACGGGATTGATCATTTCAGCTGCGTGGCGATGAATCCGAAAGAGGCAAACAACCTGGAACTCGCACATCGGGTGATTGACGGCCTGCCGGAGTATTATCGGCATGAACGCTGTCTGGCCGTAGGCGAAGTCGGGTTCGATCTGATCACAGATGCGGAAGAAGAAATTATGCGGCGCCAGCTCCTCATGGCAAAAGAAATGAATATGCTTGTCATGGTGCATACCCCCCATCGCAATAAAAGAGAAGGCACCGAGCGTACAATCAGAGTATTAAAGGAAGTCAAACTCGATCCTGATCAAGTTTTGATCGACCATAATAACCTCGAGACGATTGACCTCTCGATGGCTTACGGGGGATGGAGCGGTATGACGATATATCCGACCAAGGTTTCCCCCGAGACCGCGATCGAAATATTCGATCGGTACGGGACGGAGCGTATGCTGATTAATTCCGCAGCCGATTGGGGTCCGGCCAACCCGCTTAGTATCGTGAAAACAGCCCTTGAAATGAGAAAGAAAGAGTACGAGGAAGATGTGATCCAACAATTGGTATGGGATAATCCGATCCGCTTTTACAGCCAGTCGGGCAAGCTGCGATTGGGACAATGGATCAAGGAGAAGCAGGGATGAGCGACGTTAGGAAACCAATGACCGGCAAAGAGTATTTGGACAGTCTACGCGATGACAGGGAAATTTGGCTAAACGGTCAGCGTGTAAAGAATATTGTGAACCATCCGGCTTTCCGAAATTCCGCGCGTTCCGTTGCACGGCTTTATGATGCATTGCATGACCCCAAGTATCACGATGTATTAACAACACCTGTCGATATCCCGGGAGGCAGCTACACCCATCGCTTTTTTAAAGTTAGCCGAAACACGGAGGAATTGTTAGCGTCACGCGAGGCAATAGCCGCTTGGGCGCGCCTTACCTACGGCTGGATGGGTCGGACCCCGGATTACAAGGGCGCTTTTCTTGGAACTCTCGGCGGCAACCCGGAGTTCTATGCCCCTTTTGAGAATAACGCCCGCCGGTGGTACGGGGAAGCGCAGAGGAAGGTATTATTTATCAACCACGCCCTCATCAATCCGCCGGTGGATAGAAACAAACCGGTGCATGCCGTGTCCGATGTTTTTATCAACGTAGAAAAGGAAACCGATGCCGGGATCATTGTCAGCGGCGCTAAAATGGTGGCAACAGGATCCGCACTGACCAATTGCCATTTTGTCGCTCATAACGGAACGTTGCCCGTTCAAAAAGAGGAATTTGCTCTCGCTTTCTTCGCCGCCCACGATACGCCGGGAGTGAAGATGATTTGCCGCCCTTCCTATGAACTCCATTCCGCCGTATTAGGCAGCCCGTTCGATAACCCGCTTTCAAGCCGTCTGGATGAGAATGATGCTGTTCTTATTTTTGATAAAGCCTTGATTCCGTGGGAAAATATCCTTGTTTATCGAGATATTGAAAAAGCGAATGCTTTCTTCCCGCGTTCCGGGTTCGTTAATTTGTTTATTTTTCACGGATGTACCCGTCTGGCAGTCAAGCTTGACTTTATCGCCGGCCTGCTGTTAAAAGCCGTTGAATCTTCGGGAACCGGCGATTTCCGCGGGGTCAAAGCAAAAGTCGGTGAAATGATTGCCTGGCGAAATATGTTCTGGGCCCTAAGTACCGCAATGGCTAAAGATCCGAATCCGGGTCCTAATGGAACGGTTTTGCCGAATGTCGAACACGGAACGGCTTACAGAGTGTTTTCTCCCATGGCCTGGACGCGTATAAAAGAAATTATCGAAGACGTGGTGGGAGGAGGGCTCATCGTACAGCCTTCCAGTTCGGCGGATTTTAAAAATCCGGAGCTTCGTCCTTATCTGGAGCGATTTTACCGCGGCTCGGGCGGGTATGACAGTATGGAGAAGATTAAGCTGAATAAATTGCTCTGGGACGCTATCGGGAGCGAATTTGGCGGCCGGCATGGGCTATACGAACGAAATTATACCGGCAATTTTGAAGATATCCGTATTCATGCACTGATGGAAGCTGTAAACAGCGGGTCGGCCGAGGCGTTCAAGAGCATGGTGGAGCAGTGCATGAGCGATTATGACCTTGATGGTTGGACGGACTCGACCTGGATCGATCCGCACGATGTCAATCTGGTGCAAAGATAAGAATGGTCCCAAACCAAAAGAACGCTAATCGTAATCGGATCAGCGTTCTTTTTCTTGTGCAGCCTGCCCAGAGGCACGCTGCATAGTAAGAAGGCATCCGTTCGGGTGCATTTGGCTTTCGCTCTATAGATGATACGCTGAACCATACCGCAAGTAACGGCAAGTTTTTTTGTGGTGTGTATTATGATACAGTAGTTGTAGGGCTCGTAAGGGCGTTCATTTCATAGTTTTTGGTGAAATGCGGATTTCATAAAAAGGAGAAAAGAGGGATAGAAATGTCGTATATTGTAAATTTTAAAAATGTGTCCACGGTTGGTTTAGAGTCTTCACCTGTAGCAGAAGCGCTTGCCGGTTTACGTGCCAATGAAGCCCGTTACTTTATGAACAAGTACAAGCACGAATTTACGGTTGTACCAGCTAGTGAAAGTCAGGAGACACTTGATTATGTGAACCGAATTTTGAAAGAGCGTGATATTGAGTTTGCGGCCAAACCTTTAGAAACGTCGCGTTTTCAAGTTGAAAATATTAAATTTGCTTACGTCTTTTATGAGGATGGTCTTGGGATCAATGTCATGTATACGATTGATGACCCTAAGAAGCGGGCCGTTGGTTTTAAGCTTTCTGAGGGGATGGAGGTACCGCAGGAATTAGAAGGGAAGTTTAAGTTTGCTAGGCAGAAGTCTGCATTAGCTGGAACAATTCGGGGCTCGTTTTTTGTAATCAAAGGAGAATATTAAGGTAAGGAAAATCGCCATTGGAGGAATCGCGCTGCGAGGAATGGTAGCGCTAGTAAGCGCTAACGGGCACGATAGTTGAACAAAGCGAGATCAAAAGAAAGGGCCATCCCGCAAAAGGATGGCCCTAAAACTTGCCCAAAATTAAGCTTTTGCAAACGATTCCTTTTTGTGGTGCCGAGCCGCATTAATCTAACTCGGCAGGTACGCTTGCCTCTTCCAGCGAAGGTATAAGAAACTTGGTCTCGATTGGCGATGACATGACGATGAGGATTGTGTAGGTCCCGTATTTATCGCATTGATTTCCGAACTCTTCGAGAGATCGTGTGGACTCAGTCATTACTTTCAATAAATAGTTGTGTTCTCCGCTTATACGGTGACATTCGATGACATCGGGAGATGAGCGGCAAAAATCAAGGAATGCATGACACTCCCTTGTACGAAACAGAATGTAGGCCGTTGCGCCTTTTCCGATTTTTTCAGGGGAAATCATGGTGCGGTACTCCTCAATGATTCCTTTTTCCTCCATACGCTTTACTCTCTCCGTTACTGCGGGTTGCGATAACCCGACACACTTGCCTAATTCCGTCATTGAAATTCTTGCCTGGCTTTGAAGATAATATAGGATTTGCTTATCAATATGGTCCATCGAAATCGGCTCCTTTAATTTTAAGGATTTCCCCATCAACTAACTCGTTTTTCTTTGTTTTAGGGTAGATATAACTTGAATGCTTTATGTAAATTACTCAACTTAATAATTATAATAAACTCACAATAGTAAAGTAATCAAGGCTTTAACTATTGAGGAAGGATGATGAAAGTTGAGTAAGAATTTGGATACAAGCCTGGATGAAGTTATCGAGCGTACTCTTGCCGATAATCGGCTGGTTGGCGCCGTGGTTAAGGTGGCGGTAGACGGAGTGCTGGTTTATAACGGTGCTGCCGGTTTTGCCGACCGTGAGAGGAACAATCCGATGCAAGAAAATGCCTTGTTCAGGCTTGCCTCCGTATCGAAACCGATCGTTTCAACGGCTGCCTTGGTACTCGTATCGCAAGGCCGGCTCCAACTAGACGACCGCGTTGATCGATGGCTTCCATACTTTCAGCCGCGTTTGCAAAATGGCGATATCGCGGAGCTCACGATTCGGCATTTAATGACGCACACGGCGGGGCTGACTTACCGTTTCTTTCAGGAAGAGAACGGCCCTTATCACCGTGCAGGGGTGTCGGATGGAATGGATCAGGCCGGTATCACACTGGAAGAGAACCTGCGCCGTATTGCCTCCGTTCCGCTCCTTTACACGCCAGGCACTCAGTGGAAATATTCGATCGCGACAGATGTGCTGGGCGCCGTTATCGCCAAGGTTACTGAAATGCCGCTTCAAGAAGCCGTTCATTCCTTGGTGCTGAAACCGCTTGGCATGAATGACACCGGGTTTACTGCCGTTGACCCGGAGCGGCTGACCACTGCTTATGCCAATGATGTTCCTGTGCCGCGGCCTATGTATGATCCCGACAGCTTGGCATTCGTGGAAGGCACGGCGGGCTTCCGGCTTGCCCCTAGCCGGGCGCTTGACGAATCGGCTTTTCCTTCCGGCGGGGCCGGCATGGTCGGAAGCGCCCATGACTTTTTACGGCTGCTGGAAACCTTGCGCAAGGGAGGAACGCCGCTTCTGCCTGAGCGGCTGGTTCGCGAAATGACGACTAACCAGATCGGCGATCTGCCGATGGCTTATTGGCCGGGCAGAGGCTTCGGTCTAGGATTTACGCTGCTTAAGGATCCTGTCGCCGCAGGCACGCCGGAATCGCCGGGCACCTGGCGGATGGGCGGGACTTACGGCCATTCGTGGTTCGTTGATCCTGAGCGGAAGCTCAGCGTTGTGGCATTTACCAATACCGCGCTGGAAGGCATGTCGGGCCAATTTACCGTCGATCTCTGCAAAGCCGTTTACGACGGAATCAAGCAATAGAGAATGCGTTTAAGAGCCTAGTACGGTATGATCCGGACCAGGCTCTTTTATACAGGGAGTGGAGAGGTTGGTTCAATTCAGTTCTGTTCAAAAGACCGTGAACCCTATATTTTTCATTGCATTGGGTTTATTTGGCGTATACACCATTGAATTTGGCGTTGTCGGGATACTGCCGGCAATCATTGAACGCTACAGCATCAGTACATCTCAGGCCGGGATGCTCGTTGGCGCGTTTGCGATTGTCATCGCGTTGTTTGGTCCCTTTATGGTATTGCTGCTTTCCAAACTTAACCGCAAAAATGTGTTGATGACATGTCTATTCATTTTTGCCGGGAGCAGTTTATTGTCAGCTTACGCTCCGAATTTTTATGTTTTGCTGGCGCTTCGCATGATTCCGGCTTTGTTCCATCCCGTCTATTTTTCTTTGGCTTTTGTCACGGCTACTTCACTGTATGCTAAGGAAAAAGCGACGCAAGCTTCCGCCAAAGCATTTGTCGGGACTAGTATGGGCATGGTACTTGGAATTCCGATAACAACCTATATCCAGCATCAATTCTCTTTCGAGGCCGCTTTTCTATTCTGTACCCTTGTCAACATCGCTGCTGGGATCAGGATCGCCATTATGCTTCCGAAAACGCCGAGAGTGGAGAAAGTAACTTATGGGAAGCAGCTCGGTATATTGCGTAAAATCCCCCTCTGGATCAATATTGGCGCTGCGACTTTTATATTTGCGGCAATGTTTTCAGTCTATAGTTATTCTGCCGAATATTTGGAACAAGTGATGGGGATGAACGGAGAGACCGTCAGTGTCATGCTTGTCGTATTTGGCATCGGGGGGGTGGCCGGCAACTTGCTCGCAGGGAGACTGATTGGAATCCATATGGCGAGAACGACTGTGTTCCAACCGATCGTATTAGCGCTCTCTTACTTTTTGCTTTACTTAGGAGAAACGTCATCTATAGTACCTATTATTTTGATCATGGTCTTGTGGGGAGCGATTCATACCAGCGGACTCATTATAACGCAGATATGGTTAACATCCGAGGCTCCCGAAGCGCCTGAATTTGCTACTGGACTGTATATTTCTTTCATCAATCTTGGCGTGTTCATCGGTTCGGCGGCAGGCGGGATGTTTATTGATTTTTTAGGCGTGAAAGGGACCATATGGAGCGGCTTGCTGTTTATTGTGTTGGCCCTTGCTTGTATTGTAATAAAAATTTTTTTCTTTAACTCAAAAGGTATAAAGGCAAAATTGCAGGTGCCCTGAAATTTCGCCTTGGATATGATACGCCGAACCGTAGCAAGAAAGTAACGAGTTTTCTTATTTATTATTTGGTCATTTATAGGATGTTGCAATGTAGAAGCGGGTATGTTAAGATCGTGCTGACACTTAACGATTGGAGTTGAAGAGGATAATGTAATATTTCTTCTCAATAAAAAATAAAGCAGAATTTGTTTTATTTTTTATTGGCAGGAAAGTTACCTTATTCTTTTCACTCAAAAAATATATCCTTTTAATACCCTGCACCGGGTTGGATGTGCTGTATTTTTTGAGCTACAAGAAAGGTAACTTTCTTGTAGCTCTATTTTATTTTGGCAAAGGATTGACGAAAGCTTGTTCAAATTGATATTGAGCATTCTCCGACCATCCTTTTTGTGGAGCATGACAGCGAGTTATTATGGAACTGAAAGAGAAGAACCATTTCCAGGAGGATGAAAGCGATGAAGATTGAGGTCGTAGATGATTTTGTGAACCGGTTCCTGTTAGGTGAAGCGGTTCACACAAAAACAAATCGGTTGCCGGAGGTTTACCAATCTATCGACAGATGCACGTAGCGATCCGTCTGCAAACGTATGCGCTTTTTCTGTATAGTTGGTTAATGACGTGTCAAAGCGCCAACTGACGGTTGCTTTTTTACGTTTTCTCCGGCGGTAAGGAGAAGACATGGGACTAACCTCGAAATATGAAACGATTCGGCGAATGTTGTCCGACTTCAAGCAGCCCGAGTATCGGTATGCTCAGATTATGGATGCGATTTTCAAGCAAAACGTCGGCGAATACGAACGGATGACCATATTGCCCAAATTTTTGCGCGACGAGTTGACCCGGACGCTTGGTCCGAACGTCTGCAGCATCGTTCCGGTAAAGGAACTCACGTCAAAACAGGTCAGCAAGGTGCTGTTTGGCATTGCGGGCGACGAACACGTGGAGGCCGTACGACTTACTTATGAGCAGGGATGGAAATCGTATTGTATTTCCACGCAGTGCGGCTGCGGATTCGGGTGCAGGTTTTGCGCCACCGGTACCATCGGCCTGAAACGAAATCTGACCGCCGACGAAATTACCGACCAATTGCTGCACTTTCGCTTGAACGGCCACGCCTTGGATAGCGTCTCATTCATGGGCATGGGGGAGGCGCTCGCCAACCCGCATATTTTTGATGCAATCACGATTTTGACCGACCCGCATCTCTTTGGTTTAGGACATCGACGAATTACGATTTCCACCATCGGCCTGCTGCCGGGGATCGACAAGCTGACACGGGAGTTTCCGCAGGTCAATCTGACCTTCTCGCTGCATTCGCCGTTCGACGATCAGCGAAGCGAGCTGATGCCGATCAACGACCGATACCCCGTCCGCGACGTGCTGAAGGCATTGGATCATCATATCCGGCATACAGGGAGAAAGGTGTATATTGCGTATATTCTTCTTCGAGGAGTCAACGACTCGACGGCACATGCGGAAGCAGTTGCCGAGTTGTTGAGGGGAAGGGGACCTGGGGAACATCTCTACCACGTTAACCTGATTCCATTCAATTCGTCCGAAGTTACGCCAGACAGCTATCAGCAATCTGATCCCCATCGGATTAAAGCGTTTGTTCGGATTTTGAAGTCAAAGGGGATCAGCGTCACGGTCCGAACTCAATTCGGATCGGACATTAACGCGGCATGCGGTCAGCTATACCGTTCCGAATAATCGATGCGGAAATAAATTTATTACCGGACGCAGCGGGTCTGCGACTGGAAAGAGAAACGGCTGCCATGAAGAGGGCAGCCGTTTTGGTTTGCGCCACGCATGGCGATTAACCAGGCGGTGAAATTCCGCAAGGGTGTCACTTTAAGAACTTGCGAATGTATCGAAAGGACAATTAGGAATAACAAACAACTGCATGAGCGGATTCTTGATTCAGAGGATTCGCTCTTTTTCATGCAAAAGGAATTGACAAAATGTCGGGTGACAAGACAATGCCTAATGTACCCATGATGGGTCATAGTGCTTCTGGTTGTTTTCCGGACCAAAAAAAATAAGAAAAGAACCGAACCTTTTTCCGATACAGTGACAATATAGTGATAGTGTGTAAGCTGCTTACTCAGGAGTACCCTCCGGCCATTAAACTCATTACAACAAACCGATAGAAAAAGATGACGAGGATCAAATCGCAGCAATTTCACGGTAATGAAAGCTGGGATTTATCCGTCCGGTCCGAAGGAGGGAGGTGAAAATGTCGTTGGGTTTGCGATTTCAGCGCTTGATGCACAAGCAAGGTGTAATAGCTATGGGCTTTTTGGCGCCGAGCGTGCTTGGCTTCTCCCTATTTTACTTAATCCCGTTTGTGATAGGCATTGTGTATTCGTTTATGGATAAGACGAGCGGAGGCGTGTTCGTCGGCTTGGCTAATTATGAGACGGTGCTGGGCAGCGGCTCGTTTCGCAAGGCGGCATTGAACACATTGTGGTTTACAGCCGTTAGTGTGCCTCTTCTCATCGTAGTATCACTGGTTCTGGCGTTGCTATTGAATAGAAATGTATATTTCCGACGCTGGATACGGACAGCTTATATTTTGCCGCTCGTCGTGCCGGTCGCCTCCGTGGTGATGATTTGGCAAATTATATTCGACTGGAACGGTTCGCTTAATGCGTGGCTTTATGGTCTGGGCTGGGGGCGGATCGACTGGATGAAGTCAGAATGGGCAAGAGCTGTGCTGCTAATTGTTTATTTGTGGAAGTACGTCGGCTACAATATGATCCTGTTTCTGGCGGGATTGCAGGGCATTCCGAAGGATTATTATGAAACGGCCGACCTGGAAGGCGCCGGACCTGTTCGGAAGCTGTTCAACATTACGCTCGTCTATTTGACCCCAACGATGTTCTTTGTCGTTCTGATATCGATTATTAACTCGTTCCGTATTTTCCGAGAAACGTACTTGATTGCCGGAAACTATCCGCACGATAGCATTTATATGCTGCAGCACTATATGAACAATATGTTTATATCTTTGGATGTACAAAAGCTAACCGCGGCGGCCGTTCTTATGGTCATTTGCATACTCGCCATCGTCTCCGGCATGCTCTCGCTTGAACGGTGGTTCAGGCGATTCATGGAATGAAGGGGGAGGGAGATGAACGTTTTTCATAAAACTGCACGGTCGCTGTTTCTTATAGCGACTGCGTTGATCATGATGTTGCCGCTGGTCATTCCGGTCACGAATTCGCTTATGAGCGAGAAGGAGATCGCAAGCAATTACGGCTTCATTGGCAAAATGCTGGACGCAGGATCAGGCGCCAGTGACATATTTGTTAATTTAAAGCTCATACCTGACTGGGTATCGTTCGAACAGTACGGGAAAATACTGCTGGAGACGCCGATCTTCTTGAACATGTTCTGGAACTCTGTGTTGCTGGTTGTACCGATCATAGCAGGACAGGCCGTTGTCGGAGCGCTTGCCGCATACGCTTTTGCCATGCTGCGATATCGGGGAAG
The DNA here is from genome assembly GCF_024158745.1 of Paenibacillus tyrphae. Classification (GTDB taxonomy): domain Bacteria; phylum Bacillota; class Bacilli; order Paenibacillales; family NBRC-103111; genus Paenibacillus_G; species Paenibacillus_G tyrfis_A. The sequence goes on from NZ_JAMZAW010000027.1 coordinate 98,897, forward strand.
GGAAGCGTTGTTCATGGTATATTTGATGGCTATGCTAATGCCTTTTCAGGTAACGCTTGTCCCAAACTATATCATCGCTGACATCCTGGGGCTTGGAAACAGTGCCGGCGCTATTATCTTACCAGGCATTTTTTCCGCATTCGCAGTGTTCATGCTGCGCCAGTTCATGCTTTCCGTTCCGTATGCTTATGTCGAGGCGGCCATTATGGACGGTGCATCGCATCCATTCATTTTCTCCAGAATCATCGTCCCATTGTTAAAGCCGGGGATCGCGGCACTCGTCATTTTGCTGTTCGTGGATTACTGGAATATGGTGGAGCAGCCATTGATTTTTCTCGATGATGCCTTTAAACAGCCGCTATCGCTGTATTTATCGCGCATTCAAAAGGAGGCTGTAGGGGTCGGCTTCGCCGCATCGGTCATGTATATGTCGCCGATTGTCCTCTTGTTTCTGTATGCGGAGTCTTATTTCGTACAAGGTGTTCAGCTTTCCGGTATTAAGGGGTAAGGGGGAATGGTGTGTGGAACCGGGCGATGAAAAACAAACACTTGCAGGTCACCAAAAAATGCTCCGGCTGCTCATCATTGTATTTATGAGCGTACTGCTGATTCTTACGTTATACAGCAATACGCTATGGACGATGAATCTCCCCAGAGTTTGGACGGAGACCGGGAGACAAGGCCAGCTTGTTCAAAACTTTCGGGCCAGCGGAACGCTGCGGCCTGCCAACGAGATCGAGCTTTCAAGCACCCAGGGATGGACTGTAAGCAGCGTCCTCATTAAAGCAGGAGACCTGGTAAAGAAGGATCAAGTGCTGGTCACTTATGAAAATCGGGCCGCCGATAGCCTTCTGCAGGATGAGCAAGCGATGCTCGCACAGATGAGGCTAGAGCTGGAGGGGCCGAAGGAGCGTTACGTCGAAGCGATAAAAAACGACGACGATTCGGGTAAGCGCACCGCCAAACGGGAGATCGAGATCGCGCAGCTGAAAATCGGCGTTCAAGAGAGAAAGATAAGCAACTTACAGCAGAATATTGAAACCAATCGGCAAATCGTCGCGCCATTCGACGGCGTAGTCGCCAAGGTCAATGCAGTCCAGGGCATGCCATCTGCAAAAGATAGCTTCGATGTGCGTCTATCCAACACGAGCTTGGGGTACCAGGCTGCATTCCTGCTTCCCATCTCAGCCACCGAACAGCTGAAGCCCGGCGATAAGCTTAACGTGAACGTAAAAAGCCGCAACGTCACCAAACGAGTGGAAGGTACGGTTGCGGCAGTGGAATATTCCGATGCTAATGTCGGAGCAGCCTCTCCTATGTCACCGATTGAAGGAGGTGAGCAGCAGAAGGCAACGGCCACCAGGACCAGTCGCCTGCTTGTGACGGTGCACGGAGAAGAACTGCAAGGTGGCGAGCAAGCAAGTGTACATTTAACCGTTACATCGGCTGAAAAGGGCGGCATGCTCGTGTCGAACAAGGCGATCCGTCATGCGAGCGGTAGCCCATACGTTTACGTGGTGGAGGAGAAAAAAGGGGCGCTTGGCAACACCTACCACCTCCGCAAGACGGAGATTGAAACAGGCGATGCGAATGACAGCGAAACCGTCGTGCTAGCCGGTGCATCTCCGAATCAAGCAATCGTCGTCGAAAGCAGTGAACCGTTAGTGGATGGGCAGAGAGTCAGAATGAAGTAGAGCATATCCATACTAGAGTTTTTTGAACTCGCCATAATAAACGAAAGAAGGGTTTCTTTTGAAAAAATGGTTGACAGTACTCAGTTGCGCAGTACTAGCGATTTCCTCAACAGCATGCTCCAGCGGGAGCGATAAAACTACGAATAATGATACCAAGGAGCGCAAAAAAGTTGTCCTATCCGTGTATGAGGCGAGCGATTTCTACAAGCAGGCGAAGATGAAATTCGAGGAAAAGCATCCGGATCTGATGATTGAAATAAAGGAGTATGCAGCGGAAGGCGGGAGTGAGGAGGGGAAGCTTGAGAAATATGTTCAAACCACGAATACGCAGCTTCTTTCCGGTAAGGGAGCCGATTTGATCGATCTGGACGTGAGCGGGCTGCAAGTCGGGAAATACGTCAACAAAAACGCGCTCGTCAACCTGAATGAATTTATGAACAACGATAAGTCGTTCGATTCGAACCGCTATTATATGAACATTTTTGAACATGTCAAAATGAACGGCGGCCTTTACGCTCTGCCAACACGATTTTTTCTCGATACATTGGCCGGGGATTCCGGAGGCATCAAGAAAGCAGGAGTCCAAATTGACGATAAAGATTGGACGTGGAGTCAGTTCGCGAAAGCCGGAAAGCTGCTGAATAGCAAGGAGGGTCGCTATGCGATGGGAAATACGCCTCCTGAGCAAATGCTCGGCTATCTCGTTGCGGACAATTATTCGACACTGGTCGATACGTCCAAACGCAAAGCCGACTTTTTGTCGCCGTTCTTTACCGACCTGCTTAAGCAGGTGAAGACGATGTATGACGACAAAGTGATTACAGCGAGCCCGGTCAATTTCGGGGATGCTTATTTTTATCCATCTCTACTCATTTCACCGGAGGATTATTTTACAGGGCCTGCGCAATTTTTTGAGCAAGGAAAAGTGTATTCGAAGCCGCATGTGAACGGTCAGAAGTCGGGAGTTTCGTTCCAGGGGAACAAGTCGATCGCTATGAACGCGAACTCGAAGGTTAAGCCGGAAGCTTGGGAGTTCATCAAGTTCCTGCTGTCCGAAGACGTTCAAGCACAGCCACGGCTGCAAGGGTTCTCCGTGAACAAGTCGGTCAATGAGAAGATATTGGGGGAATTGGCCGCTAAAGGCTCGGCGGCGACTTACTCAGGGACAGAAGTTCCTGTATCTGCTGAGGGCATTCAAGCGCTGAAGCAAATGATTGCGGGCGCGAATATTTACATTACGGACGACGGCAAGATTCAATCTATTATAGCTGAAGAAGCCAAGGCATATTTCAGCGGACAGAAATCAGCCGATGACGTAGCCAAGTTGATCCAGAACCGTGTTACGACTTATATCAACGAATAAATCCCACAAGCTCACAAAGAAAGGAAGATTTTCAATGAAAAAATGGATGACATTCTCCCTGCTTGTTGTATTTACAGCCACGATGACGGGTTGTTTTGGAACCGAACAAGGCACGATGCCAAGCAAGGAATCAAGCAAGATGATCGATGGGCAACAAACACAAACCCAAGCGTCTACAACACAATCGTCCCCTGCGTCCCAATCGCCGAAGCCTGATACTGCTGCGGTTGCAGACGGCAAGTCTGAAACAAAGCTTTTATTTTCCGAACAACTGGAAATTTTGATTCCAAAAGAGTTCAAAGAAAAATCAAACAAAACAGGGGAGGTTATCTATAAGGATAAGAGCGAAGAAGTGACGATTAGGGTCCACCATGATCCCGAACAATCGACAACGGCTCGAGATATGGATCCACGTTTGCTGCAGAAGCTTGCTGCCATTATGAAAGAAAATTATACAGACGCCAAGCTGCTCCGTGAGGAAGTGATTAAAGTGAATGGCAAGCAGCTTATTGTTGTCGAAGCGGATTCTAAAGATAAATACGCCCTGAGATCGTGGGGATTTTTAAACGGAGAGTTTTTGGAAATCGAAATCACTTGCCCGGTAAAGAAGAAAGCGGAGTGGCAAGCCGTTGCAAACGATATCGTGAATTCGATCAAGATGAAGTAGCAGTCGCGTCACCAGCCACTTTCGCAGAAAGTGGTTTTGTTTTGTCTGAAGATAAAGGCGATTCAATGACTTAATAAGCCGAAAGTAGTTCTAGAAGGCAATAAGGCGTATGTTGTCGAATAACTCATAAACCACATTTGTAAGGAGCGAC
>NZ_JAMZAW010000028.1 GCF_024158745.1 Paenibacillus tyrphae
GATGCAACTGCAACGCACGTTGCGGCGATCCAGGTGACAAGACGCCCGAAGCGTTCACAGGCATCGCGGACAAGCGTTGCGCGTTAGCCTGCGACGTATGCATCTGCAACGGGCGTTGCAGCGATCCGGGCGACAAGACGCCCGAGGCGTTCGTGCGCACCACTGACGGACGCTGCGTGTCAGCCCGTGACGTATGCAGCTCCAACGGACGGTGCGGTGCGCGGGGTGGCAACACGCCCAAGGCGCTCGCAGTTGCAGCAGACGACCAGTCTGCGCGAACCTGCGGGAGCTTGTTTGCTATAGTCGCTGCCATACGAGGTAAAGTACCCGGCAATGTTTGTACAACTGCTGGTCCGAATACTGTCACTTGACCCCTCTTGGCACGCTGCAACGAAATGGTCCTGAATTGAGCAACTAGTGCCGACGGAGCCATGCTTCCTTCTGAAGCAGAAGGATATACGACGCTGTTCTGTTTATGCAGCGTCGCATCTGGACCTGCCGGATGTCTACGCATCACCCGTTCTCCCGCAGCACCGTCCTCCAAGGCATTCCGGCTTCCTGCGATTTCCCCCGCAAAATCCGTTATTTTCGGAAAGAGGGCACTTAACCCGCCCTCCGAGCTTAAGCTAACCGGTTTATGAAGCATAAAGGAATGTACGGATAAAAACCGGGATTGTTCGTACCGCGTCGGAACAACCGGATGTCTCCGTACATCTGTTGAATTCCAGCTCCAGCCTTCCGATTCGCGTATCTCGTCTGGCATGCTTCGAAGCACAATATCTGCAAGACCTGAACCCGCTCCATCTGTAAAGCTACGGATTACTTGATTCGTAGAGCCTGAAACCGTCCCGCCTGTAAAGCTTCGAACGGCTTCGCCCGTAAAGCCTGGGGTCGCATCGTTCGCATCATGCCGAGCATTTTTCCCGCGTGTCGGCGCTGAATTCGATTGGGACGCTTGATGCCGACGAGCATAGTGCTGCTTCATCGCCCCTATGGAGTCGGCTGCATAAATCTGCGATCCAATAGACGGTGCCCTTCCTCCAGACAGCAGAGGATGGTGGCGGAATTGCAGCCCTTCGACGGCGGATGACCGTATGCCCAAGACGATCGGCGAAACGATGTTTACCCCGAATACGCTTGTCATCGGCTTGCCAGTTTTTGCAGCTATCCGCTTGGGCTGAGCGGTAACTAGGCCTGTCCCTTCGTGTCGGACAGGGACGGCCGAACTAGCCATCCTTTCTGCGCTTTCTACCTCGGCAATGCGGCCGTCATATAGCCGTTCGCTTGACATGAGCATTCGGCTGCGAAGCGGAACGAAGCCGTCCGAACCCACCGAACTATCGTATTCAACCGCAGAAATGCCGGTGGATGGTACGGTACCGGCAAGCATCGGAGTGGTACCCCTGCCGCCCAGACTCTCACGTTTTCGCCCCCGACTGCGGCCGATAAAAGCATTCTCTCGGCGCAAGGACACGCTCGTCGGAAAATGAAACAGAAGCGAAACCGACGCTTTGTCTTCTGCCTTCCGCTGCACGAGCAAAGATGTCAGACCGTAGACTGGGTCAGCATTCGTCTTTTCCCGAAGCGCCTGTTCGAAGTCAGTTGCGGTTGACGACAAGTCGCCTGGCCAATGCCGATTCATCAGCATGCCATGAGGAACACTGCGTATTAAGGAGGCGGTTGAAAATATAACCGTCTCATAAAGCCCCAATATGTTGTCTCGCACCGAAGAAGTAGCCGAAAGCTTGGCCGGATCAGCCATGCGTAACGGTCCAAGTTCAAACGGGCGGCCTTCCGAAGCTGCCGCAGCAGCATCCGTTTGGCGGCTTCCCATTATTATTCGCCCGTTCTCAAACCGTGCATCCGGCGGCCGACGACCGCTCAAAGAACCCGCTTCGAAAAAGCCAATACCATGCTGCAGCAAAATTCCCATGCCGAGGGAGGATATTCCCTTTGGCCTAAGCCACGACCGCTCGGCAACGGGTGCCGTTCCGCGGTTTTCCGAACCCGTGCTTCGCCCACGATTTTCCCCAAGTGTCCGATACCTCTTATCGTTGGCATCAACCAGACTTGCGGATGCTATGATCGGACGCACGATAGTACGGCCGCCCCGACCTTCGCTTACGGTTTGATATCCCTTCTTGTCGTCCGAATCAACCGGAATTGACGCTTTTTCCAAACGAACGCGTGAACGGGGACCCTGGCTCTCGCTTATGTTTTGAATTAGGACATCATCGGCCATGACCGAATAAAACTGTGTTGTCCGATGACTAGGTACAGGATTGAAAGCCTGTTGCCACAAGGAAACCCGCTTCCATTCCAAGACCCGCCCAAAGGCTTGTCCCTGCTCTTGCTCCGGTTTGTGCCACTCGCGCTCAAACAGCGGACTCCGTCCGCCTTCTCCCGGAGAAGGTCCCTGCTGCAAGCCCCGTTTCCGCTCGTCGCGACGCTCCCTTATTTCCGCTGCCTCATCGCGTGTTCTCAGTAACGCCATCGCCTTGGATTCGGGCTTCCGTCTGGCCTGTCGCACTTGATCAGCGGGCACATGCCGCGCCCGTTCATTGTGCCTGCTGCCTGAACGTTCGGCAAAGCGATAATCCCTTCGCAGCGCCAAAGGCTCTCTCATCCCACGACCGAGTACACGCCTGATCGGGTGAACCATCGGCCCTGCCGAGACCGACCGCATGGTTCCTGCATCCGCGGAGTTTCGCGAACCGTTCGCTTCTCCGTTCATCCGAGCTTGTCGGCGCGCACCCAAAGGCGTGGGTGAAGAAGCATACGCTCGTTCCGTTTCCCCGACATCTGAATGTAACGCCTTGCTTTCTTGCCGATGATCCGCCCGCGTCGTGCCAGTTGCCGAATTCACCTCAGCAATCCGCGATGCCGTTCCCCCGCCTGTCGGCGACAAAGAGCTTGTCTTGCGTTCCGAAGCGTCATGCCGCCGGGCCAGCTTTTCCAGCAGATGAAGCGTCTTCCGGTACGTCCGAAGCATGTCCCGTTCTTCTTGCTTGAGCAATTGCAGTTGCAATTTCAAATGAAGCGTGAATTGAACCAAGGAGACATGCTGAACAGGGGAATCCCCTTCTCCGGGCTCAAGCAGGGTTAGCGCTTGCGGTCCCAGGTAGTTCCTGGTTGCAAAACCGTATTTGCGCGTGATTTGTTCGGCGAACCGGAGATGCCCCGGCATGCTGGGCGCCGGCCCCGCTTGGATGCGCTTCGTCGTTCTCATCGTCCGTGCCCCTTGCCTTAAATGTTGCCCTTCATCCGCATGCCTTCCGCTAGCGGGCGTAAATGGCCTTTAATCCGTTGTGCACCAACTCGATCGTCTCGACCGCGACCTCGCTGCTCGAAGCGCTCAACTCGGGTCCGGTCCATTTGACCGGGTAACAGCCGAAAAAATTCCAACGGATCATTTCCTGCCACGAGGCGTCGTACATAATAATCGAGCCGCTTTTGCGCTTCACCTTGCCTCCTGCAGCGCTGAAATACCAGTCCCACAGATCGCTCGATTTCGTAATTCCCCGTTTCAATACGATCGGAGGCGATTTCGTCCCTTTCGGCAGGCGATGCGTATACCCGTTCACCCCACCCTCGGCGACTTCCTCGTACTCCAGCTCCGACTGCAGTCCGCTAACCTCGGAGAAGCCGGCGACCAGCATGCCGTCAAGCTCCACCATAAAACGAAACGCTTGCCCGAATATTTCCGAATCGGCTGCGCTCATGGGCGTCACCTCTTTTTAAAGACGTCGAAGGGGTTGTCCGGCTCATCGTTCAGGCTGCGGTTGATGCGCGAAATTTCCGAGCACCACCGCCGCCGTTCGCGATGCTCCATGTTCATGATATCGTCATGAGGCCAATGAAAATAATAAGCCAAGAACGCGGCTTCCTCATAAATCTTATCCGCCGGATAAACCGTTAGTTCCCCTCCGTCTCGGCTAAAAAAGAGATGTCCACCTCAAATTCGTGGTCGCATTTCGGACAGACGGTGCGCACGCTGAGCTTTTCCACTTCGTTGATTTGCCGGTAAAAGTTTTGCAGAAAAGCAAGGTCCGACGTAAACAGCCGTTCGATCACCTTCGTATCGATCGCCCTCAAATCTCCCAGCTTGGTAATGACTCTGGCCAGCAAAATGATGCTCAAATAACTCGGGTTTTGCTGTACGCGCTGATCCCGCATCGGCAAAATTTCATCGGCTGCGGTAGCCAGACGCATCACGCCCCGTTTGTGCAAACTGCCGTTTTCATCGACATAACCGCGCGGTAGCTCGAATTCGTATTCCGTTCTGAACTCCATGATGTCCTCCTTTGTGAGAAGCCTGCCGGAAGAAAACAAAAGCTAGCCCGACCGCCTTCGTTTCCTTCCGGCGCTTTCGGTCGTTACTTCGTCCGCGTCATGCCTTCGTGCGCCAGCTCCAAATTTTCAATGGCGACGTCGGAAGCCGTGGCGTTGAAATCCGGCGCCGTGTATTTGCAAGGCCATGCTTCGATGATCTGCCAGGTCGCCACGTCCTGTCCTTCTTCATCGAGCGCGATGATGGTTACGGTTTTTCGGGTCACCTTGCCCTGTACGCAACTGGAAATCCATTCGTACAAATCCAAGGAGTCAGTAACTCCCCACTTCAGCGTAATATTGCCGTATTTGGCCAATCCCGGGAGCTTGCGGGGCGTAATGACCTCATTTCCATTGCGATATTCCACGACATCGAGCGAAGCGTCGAAGCCGGAAACCTCGCTGAAGCCCGCTTGTTGAATCCCTTCAACCTCTACTCTGTACCGAAACTTGCGATACGGATCGGTGCGTTCTACTGCCATGCTGAGCCATACCCCTTTCTACTGTAGCCATCCATTATTCCGAACCGGTTTTTTGCGTAATCCGGAAAATGACGAATTCCGCCGGCTTGACCGGAGCGATGCCGATTACGCAAATCAGGCGGCCGTTATCGATGTCGTCCTGCGTCATCGTGTTGCGGCCTATTTGAATATAGAATGCTTCGCCCGGGCTTGTCCCCGCGAGCGCCCCGTCTTTCCAGACACGGGTCAGGAATGCATCGATCGTACGCTGAACGCGGGCCCACAGCTTCTCATCGTTCGGCTCGAAGACGACCCAGTTCGTGCCGTTCTTGATCGAGCCTTCCACGAAAATGAACAAACGGCGGACGTTCACGTACTTCCACAGCCCGTTCGAGGAAAGCGTTCTCGCCCCCCATACGCGAATCCCTTGGCCTGTAAAGGCGCGGATCAGGTTGACGCCGCGCGGGTTCAAAATATCTTGCTCGCCTTTGTTGTACTGGCAATCGAGCCCGACGCAGCCGCGCACGACTTCGTTCGCAGGCGCTTTATGAACGCCCCGCGTATTGTCGCTGCGGGCATAAATGCCGGCTACGGAGCCAGACGGCGGTATGTAAATATTACGCTTGTCCAGCGGATCGAACACCTGCAGCCAAGGATGGTACATAGCGGCATACTGCGTATCAAAAATATCGCGGTGCGTCATCACGTCGGCAATTTTCGTTTTATCCTGCGGAATGTCCAGAATCGCGAAGCGGCTGCCCAAATTTTCGCAGTGCGCGACGAGCGCGAGCTGCACGTTCGGGTCGGTTACGCCGGGCACGGCCATCAGACTGACTTCGTCGTTGTCGATAAAAGCCTGGATGCCCGTTCGTTTGCCAGGACCAAGGTCCTGACCCATAAAATCTCCCGCCGACAAGGCGTCCGCGGAACCGTCGCTGCCGCCCGACAGCTCGATCACGAACTTGCCGGCCTCTTCCGGTTGCCCGGAAATGACCTCGAACGGATGAACCGCGCCGTGGTCCGCTCCGTCGCAGGAGACACCGATAATATTGGACTTGCCGATCGCTTTCTCCACATGATTCGGGGCCGTAACGTTAAGGGAAACGCGCTCGTACGTTTCCGCCTCGTCCCCGTAAAACGCATGCAGCGTAAACTCGCACGTCGTGAGCACCTTCGCCGGAAGCAGGTTCGCATCGACGACCTCTTCGCCGCCTTCCAATGGGCTTTCTAATTCGATGATGTTGTCCTGCGACGAAACGACGCGGTTATACTGCTTGCTCTCGCCGTTATTGAACGCTACGATGTCGCCCGCTCTAAAACCGGCGTTGCTTTTCACACGGTACTTCTTGGATTTGGCGGCGTCGCCCAAAATTTCATAAATTTGCGTCTTGGCTTTGCTTGCCGGCTCCAATACGACTCGGACCCGGTTCCCCCATTCGCCCGGATTTTTGGCGAAGAGCCGGAGCGCGGAGCTTCCGTCGTTCGTCGCGGATTTCGCATCGGACGGAGCCACCCTCATCACGTAGCAGCGCGAGCCGCCGTTCACGAAGAAGTGCTCGACCGCATAGGCCAAATACCGGTAAGAGCCAAAAACATTCTCAGCGAGGTATCCCCCGAATTGCCGTGTAAAATCATTCATGCTGGTAATGAATTGCGGCAGCCCTTCCACCGGCCCTCTGGCAGCGAGACCGATAAAGCCCGCCGTGCTGGTGCTGACCCCGCCCAGCGGCACACCGCCGCTGTCGAACTCTTCCACGTATACTCCCGGCGATAAATATTCAGCCATTTGTTCCTGATCCGGATATCGTCATGGTCCGAATCAGTTCCTCCCTCCCAATCGTCATCGCTATTCCTCATGCTATCGATTTCTCGGATGTATGCAGGCTTATGTATCGATACCTTACTTCCCTCCGCTTCCTTATTCGTCGGTAGATGGGAGCAGCCCGAGCTGTACCGGTTGTCCCTCTTCCACTTGCACCTCCTGATCCAGAATAAGCGATTCGTTGTCGGACAAGAACAAATGAACCGCACAGACAAAACGTTTCACGCCCTGCGGCGGAAAAGCGGCCGCCCATTCCCCACGTCCGTCGGCAGCGCCTTCCGCCACGTCCGTCACTACGGTTCCTTTGCGATGCGCAAACCGGAACGGCGTCTGCAGCTTCGCTCTGCGGTTCGCTTCACACAGAGCGGCAATGCGGATAAACTCTCTTTTGGCCGGATCAGGATCCAGCACATAGTAGCATCGGCCGCTGACCAGCCGGTGCACGGCACCGAACGCAAGCTCCGCTTCGCCTTGGTCCGCCTCTTGGTACAACTTGGCGCAGGCCAGATTCCCGTCCGTCACGGCCGCCCGTATTATCGCGGAATCGGGAGCGGAATCCGGTGCGCCCTTCGCTCTGACGCGAATCAGTGTCGTTCCCGATGCAAAAGGATAGGAGGACGTCGGCAGCATCGGAATCAGTTCCACAGGCTCCAGCGGGGACAAAACGGCCGTATCGACAACGGCCCTGCTGTCCGCATAATGCGGCGGCGCGCTGAGGGCGATGCTATAAATTCCCGGGGGCAAGCCGAGCAGCAGGAACGTTCCGTCCGGCTTGCGGACCGGTCTGCATGGAACGCCCTCCACAACCAACCGCGGTACGGCAGCCGGCGCAAGACCGGTTACGATATCTAACGGCTTGACGACCAGAGCCAGCTTGACTTTCACCTCGCTGCGCAAGCGCTCCATCATCAATTTCCTTCCCGCTCTTCCAGTTTAAACTGCGCTTCCGCAACCCGTGTGGTTTGCTTCGTACGGGTAGAGTCCAGATAAACGGGGCCGACCATGTAGCTGAGCGATAATTTGTAAGGTGTGTTGGAAAAAAGGCTAACCGCATTTTCCAGCGTAATCGGCTGCGGCGTAATCCGGATCGTTTCATTGCTGTCGGCCAGCGCTCCTTGCAGGCTGGAGCCCCGCAGGACGGCATGGTCGTGAAACACCTGCATCACTTTCCCCATAATGCGGTGCTCGTCAAAGGAACGGGTCGCGATCTCCGATGCCGAGTGGCAGGTGACGAGATAAACCAAATTCAACGCCATCGGCGGATACTGCAGCGTGTCCGTTCCCCTTCCGATCATATTCGTCCGCCGGTTCTCGGTATTTTCCTGAATGCTGTACAAAAACAGCGTGAGCTGAAAATCTCCCTTATCCGTCGGCGAGGCCAGTCCGATCGATTCCGGCTGAGACAGGAGCTTCGGGGTCAAATGCTCTCTTAACAGCTTGACCAGCGTATTTCCCACGTCTGCGATCACCGTGTAATCAGCCATGCGCTTCCTCCCCTTCTGCCTCTCCGTCTCAATCGAACAAATCGGCGTATTCTCCCATTTCCTCGCGGATCCAGATCTTCCCGTTTTTGCGCAGCTCGTTGCGCGCCGCAAGCATGAGCTGCTTCATGCCGATAGCGCACCGCTGCTCAGCCGCCATAAAGGCCGCGGACAGCACGATATTTTTGATATACCCCCCGGCCAGCTCGAACTTGGACGCCAAGAAGCGAAAATCAATATCGTCCTCGACCGGAGCTTCGGGCGGAATCAGGCCGCGCCATATTTGCTCGCGATGCTCGGCATCCGGAAACGGAAATTTTACGATGAAGCCGAAACGCCGCATGAACGCCTCGTCCAAATTTTGCTGAAGGTTAGTTGCCAAAATGGTAATGCCGTCGTATTCCTCCATCTTTTGCAGCAAATAAGCGGTTTCCACATTGGAATACTTGTCATGCGAATCTTTGACTTCGGAACGCTTGCCGAACAACGCATCCGCTTCGTCGAAAAACAGGATGGCATTGCTGAGCTGCGCCTCGCTGAACACCTCGTGCAGGTTTTTCTCCGTTTCGCCGATGTATTTGCTGATCACCTGCGACAGATCAATTTTGTAAATTTCCAGTTGCACCTCTTTAGCCAGCACCTGCGCGGACATCGTTTTGCCCGTGCCCGGAGGCCCCGCGAACAGCAGGCTGACGCCCTTGCCATAAGCAAGCGCACGGTCGAATCCCCAGTCGCCGAGCACGGTGCCGCGGTATTGGAGCCTGGCGCAAGCATGCTTCAGCTGCTCTTTTTGCTCAGGAGGCAGAATGACCCGGTCCCAATCGTATTTCGGCTCGATTCGTACGGCTTTTTTCTTCAGGTTATGCTGTACCTGGGCATAGCAGGCCCGGTAAATCGCATCGGACTCGCCAGCCCGATTCGTCTCGGACCCGTTCCAGCGCAGCAGTTGAACCGCATAATCGAGAGAGGCTGCGATCTGCCCCGGCGAGAAGCGGAACTTCCCGGCAAGCGCTTCCCAATCCGCGGCATGCTCCAGACGTCGTTCCGCACTCCAGCTTTCCCACAGCTTCCGGCGCTCTGCCGCTTCGGGTACGGGAACCTCCACTTCCAGAAACAGTTTCCTTCCTTGCATCGGCCGGGGATTCCAGGCTTGCTCCGACAAGAGAAAAAGCGGCTCCTGCACCGACTGAAGCCGGTTCAACAGCTCCATCCGTTTTTTCCCGATGCTTTCGTCCTCTCCCAAGAGCAGGTGAAAGCGTTCGAACGCAACGACCGCCCCATAGAGCATTCCTTCGCGCAGCACCTTTACAATAAGTTCGGAAAAGGGCCGTTCGTCGCGAAGCAGGCTTTCGACGTTCGCCACCAGCAGCGGCTTGTCCCAATGAGCCGCCGCGTGCCGCGTCTGCAGCTTCTTTCCGGAGCCGGGCTGCCCCCATAAACAAAATACCGGGAGCGGGTCGGACTCTGCCCGCCGTTCGACAAATGCACGCAGCCGTCCCTGAAGCTTGTGCCCCGTTTCTAAATCCGGCGGATCCCGGTCCGCCTCGTACAGCTTGGTGCACTGGCGCAGGGACACGTCCGTATAGCCGATCCCCAGCAGAAAAGCGGTCATCCGCTCATCCAGCCGCAAGGGACGCGTAAGCAGCGGGCCGCTTGTCGGATCGGCCATCCGGCCTTCGCCGCGGAAAAACCATTCCTGCAGCCGGCTTCCGTTCATAAAAGCCTTAAGCAGTCCGCCCTCATCCGTTCCGGACAGACTGTACAGCCGCATCGCAAGCTCAGGCGTCAAATACTTGCTGGTGGCGTCGTCCTGAACGTAGGCATACAGCTTTTCGTACTTGCGGTCCGTCTCCAGGGCAAGCGCCATCAGCAGCGTCTGCTCTTCAAATTCATTCAACCCGAACATTTGCGATACATAAGGGACCGGCAGGAAGCCCCCTTGCTTCAAGGAGGCTTGCCGCTTCCGGGCCAGCTCCCGGTCCATCAAGGCCAGTTGCCGGCGCAAATCCGCAAGTTCGGCATCCTCTTCCCTGTCGTCCCCGTCATAGAGCAGCCTGTGCATTTCTTCTTCCGTCAGCACGAGTCCTTTGAAAGGCAGGAGCGAAGGATCGGCGGGCGTATCGGGCTCCTCCATCAGCTTTATCAGGATCGCCAGCCGCAAATCGAGCCTCGCCCATTCCCGTTCGTAATGCTCCCAAGCCGTTGCGTATCCCGGCGTATCCTTGTTCTTTTTACCGTACACGACCATCAGTCTCCAAAGCCGGCCCGATAACGAGCCGAATCCAGTTTCGTTTGCGCCGCTTTGGTCCCCCATTGATCGGCTTCCCGCTCCAGCGAAGGATCGTCGTTCACCGCCACACCGTTGACTTCGGTTGTCGGCATCACGCGTCCTTGCTTTTGCTGAACGATGTGCGCAAGCTCGTGACCAAGCAGCTCCTGCCCCTTCGAAGTTTCAGGATTGTATTGGCCGGGTGCAAAATGAATGTCATTGCCTTGGGCATAAGCGAACGCCCCGACCTGTTCTGCCTGATTCCCCGTATGTACCCTCACGTCGGAAAAGTCCGTCCCGAAGGCCTGCTCCATCTTCGCCCGGACAGGCTCCGGCATCCCTTCGCCTTTTCTCTGGACGGGCGGTACTGCATATTTCATTTGGAGTTCGTCTTCCTCCATGGCCATCCGTTGGGCAGGAGCTGCAGACTTCATCTGCAGCTCGTCTTCCTCCATTACCGTCCGCTGGGCCGTGCCGCCGGACATCATTCGCTGGACCGCGCGATTGCCCGCAATCCGCTGCATGTCCTTCATCTTGAAAGCCACCGGATTCCCGGTATGCAAAGGAGCATTTTCGGATCTTTGAGCAAGGGGAGGGGCTGAAAGCCTCTTGCCCGGGGAAGCGTCTCGAATCATCAAAGGACCACACCTTTTTTTACTAACTCAACTTGATTCTTACACAGCAGGCGATCTTTAAGCAATATATCTTTCGGTATATTTTGAAGAAATTCATCTCATCAAAGCAAGATTTTCCCTGAATTTGTCGAACATCATTTCCGCCTGCGGAACGGCCGGGAGCGCTCCGGTTGAAAAGCGTCCCATTCGTTCGCCGCATCCTTGCCACGATCCAGCCAACGGGCGATATTTTCCGCCGTACTTAGACGAACTTCCGCTGCGGCCCATCCGTCCGGCGTCGAATTATGAGCCGCAGGCCGTTCGGATATATTGGCCGGTGCCGGCGGACAGCCGTCCTTCTTCCACATATACTGCTTATAAAGCCGCAGTGTCGTCCCCTGCACTGTTTTTTTACGAATCTCTACCACGTGGTACTCGGGATGGCGTGTTAAAAAATGCTTCAAATCTTCCTCCTGGTGCCCTCCGGCAATTCCCGTTTCTTGAAATACAGGCAGCGGCGTCGCCATCGGAACGGCAAAATGGCTGACGTCATGCTTCCGCCACAAGGCCCCGATGTCTTTGCTCACTTGCTCGCAGCGGGTTTCAACGCCGGCCACCTGCTGTAAAATTTGCCCGGCCTGGCAGTCCTCTTCCGCCTCTCTGCGCTTCAGCTCCGTATCATTGAGGGCGTCAGGCTTGCCGAAAAGCGCGTCCATCCGACTAACAAACTTGGCGAAGGTTCTGTGGAGCTCGAAGGTTTGTCTGAGAAGATGGGCCATTTCAGGCTCCGTATCCGCTTTATACCGCTGCAAATCGCTGACCCGCTCCCCCGCGGCCATTACAGACCTCCGTAGAAAGTGCTGAACGGACGACCGTCCTAACCAATGCCGCAGCGCCCGATTTCCCGCATTTTGCTGGAGTCTCCGAATGTGCTCGAAAGTCAAGTGCCGGGCCGGGTCCTGCTTCCACAAGGGAACGTACTGCTGCGTACGCGGAGGAATTCCCTTGGCCGCAGCGCCCCGGTTTCTTGTCCTTTCCGAATGCAATGGCATGACATCTTTCCTCCATCTCCGGCATGTGTGCTTTCCGTGCATTTCATGGGCTCATGTGCCACTGTTTCTCTTAAATTCATAATAACACAAAATGTGGCAGCAGAAGAAAGGTTTAACGATTGGAGAACAATTGAAATGGTCTAATAAAAAAGCACATAATTGGCTCTTTTCCATTGTCAATAATCGAGGTACGATGTCGAATATTTAGAAACCGCCTGCACCTGCGGCGGCAACTATCCGGAAGGAGAGCAAGATCCAATGAACCCTTCGCATTCCTTGACCGTTCGTCAAGCCGAGCACGGCGATATTGAGGCGCTGGCGCCGCTGTTTGACGCGTACCGCCAGTTTTACAGGCAGCCCTCGGACGTGGAAAGGGCTGATCGCTTTCTACGCGACAATCTGGAGCGGCAGCAATCCGTCATCTTTTTCGCCTATACAGAGGACCCGGGCCGGCCGCTTGGCTTTACCCAGCTGTACCCGACGCTTTCCTCCATTGCAATGATGCGCGTATGGACGCTGAACGACTTGTTCGTCCACCCGGACGCTCGCAAGCAGGGCGTCGCCCGGGCGCTGATGAAAGCCGCCGAGGCCCACGCCCGCGCCACCCGGGCCAAAGGCTTGCAGCTGTCCACGGCCGTCGACAACGTTACGGCGCAGCGTCTGTACGCAGCGATGGGCTATGTGCGGGACGACGCGTTCCTGCACTATTATTTGAGGCTGGAGGAGTAAACGATGCGAAGAAAAGAATTCGAAATGATGGATGCGCAGGAAACGGAGAGCTTTTTGCAAGAAGTGAGCTTTGGCGTGCTCGGTACAACGGGCGAAGACGGATGGCCGGAACTGACGCCGGTGAAAACTACTTAGCCAGGGAAAATAAAGTTGTTTAATGGTTACCCAATAATATCAAGGGTTTCGGTCGTTCTATAAAAAAATTAAAGTTCTTTAATGAAGTCATCTGATGCCATCTTTTCAATTGATTTTGAGTAAATATAGTTCTTTAATCATTGCATAAAAGTAAACAACTCTTTTCATTAAAGCTTATTGCTGTGCATGCAAAGTCTTCTTTAATGTCATTCCATTTTTATCCAATTGAGAGCGCGGCTGATCTACTCTATTACCCCCGGCTCCAAAAGTAGGCCTAGGATATATATTCAGCCCAATTATTCTCTAATCTATAATATATCACACACCAATTCAAGTGAGTGAAGATGATGTGACTCTGACTAAATTAAGAGGCATGTGCAGATGCAACATGCCTCCCTTAACCCTAACTACATGTATAATTTTGTACTGCGCCAATCAACTTTTATTAACAGATAGATTTGCAAGTTGTTCATTCAGCCACTTCTCTATCTCTTCAGAACAATGTTTGTATGTTGCATGAAAGTTCTTTAATAAACCGTAGGTTAGTCTATTATACCGAGATGTCTGAAAACGATTAAGTGCCACAGTAAACATCCTTTTCTGAAAATCATCCTCTGTCTCGACAAGCTCTTCTAATAGCGCTTGACATCTAGTAAGCTTACTCACGCTGGCTGGATTCTTCATTCTTCCTTGGTCTAGAGATGTTAACTCTGCAATTATTCGACTTTTTGTTATCCTACATGTTATATTCTCTGCCAATAAATCTGACTTTGCCTTCCTTAACTTCCTGAGCATTTCCATATCAATTGCATCATAATCGCAATATTTCGATAAATTAGGCTTTCTCGGAGGAAGTTTTGTCTCAAGCCATTGACGGTCATGTTTCATTAACCAATCGTAGTAGTGTTCTCCCATCTCATTCCGAATATCCGGCCTACTTGTTTTATCCCCCAAAGACCACAATGTTTTCTCTAGTAGACTTCTTCTATCCTGTAGTCTTTGCTCAAATACTTCTTCGGTATATCTGGAAAATTTAAGATTCTTATTCTCTCTTTGATTCGAAATGATCATCAGATATTTGCGGACAGAGACGTCACTAGTCTGTAATTCTGCCGCAATCTCATCTTTTGTTAAGCCAGAATCAGCTAGTTCAACTAATTTCTTCATCCAAAGATCACCGAAGGATTCAATGGAATACGCATGTTCGTTTTCCTCCTGATTGGGTTTAGACATTCTGCTATATGTCATGCCGCATACGGGACAGGTAAATGCCCCCGATATATATTCATGTATATACCGGATACATCGGGTGATCACCTTGTTGTTATATTCGGGGCAAATCCTATTGTGACAAATCCAAGGTCCTGAACCAAAGGGTAACGGATATGAATAAGTTTCTGTTGAATCAATCAATTCTTCAGCTGAACCAAATAACCATCTCTGCAATTGTAAATAAAACAGGCTATATGGATGAACTACAGTTGGGTCCAAAAATTTTGTCATAAACTTCGTAGTGAAGATGTATCCGTCAAATCCTATTCTCATAAAATCAGCCTTATTACAAGAGCAGTAAAAATCCTCCAACAATTTTCCTTTATAGATTGTACCTTTAAAATGAAGATATCCCTTAGTCCCTAGCCTGATCAGAACTTTTTGCAAAAAAATCTCAGCATTCAGTTCATGCTTTGAATTCATAAGGGTCTCTACATCTAATAATAAATTATAAATGAAATGGTCTTCTTTGATATCAGCCGATTTAATCAAAATCATTTTTAAGCATTTTGTACAACGAGGTTGATGTAAGTGATACTGTCCGACAATGGTAAAGGGTTCCCCACACTCGTTACAATGAGTAATGAGTTTAACTTTGTGTTGGAGGCATAAATCTAAATGCTCAATCTGGTGCAAACGATGAATGTAGGTTTCTCCTATAGTATCATAATCTTCATGAACGCAAATTGGACAATATCGGACTAATTCGGAAACAAGACTCAGTAGTTGGTTAGTAACAGGTCTATAGTACCTCGCATCATTGTTAGCCTCTTTCATGTGACGATAAGCCCTCGTCTCTTTATCCTTGCTCATAAATAATCGCAATAACGGCCAAAATGTGTGGTTATTGACAAACTGGTCAAATTGGTATCCACTTATCTGAAGATTCTGCAAAGTGAATTCTATATCTTGAGGCAGAAGGGTTTTCTTTTCTAAGGTGATTCCAAACAACGTAGGTTTCCAATTTCGACCTAAAGTCGCCTTCATATATTTGTACATAATGTTTCGTATATCTTCATCTTTCCTACATATAGGAAAATAGCGCAAAGCCATGCTATCACCTTTCAATCCGTAAAATATGTACTTTACGCTATTTATAACGAGACACGGAACTATCATTTATATTTGCCCAGGCGCTACAACATCCTGTTCAAGAGATTGGATCTCCTCTCGCAATTCGTCCGTATCCTTCTTCGCTTTCTTTCCTCTAGGTTTGGATCTCAGTTGCTTTTCGATATTCTTCTTATAGATATTAACCAAATCATAAGCCTGTCTTTTTAATTCAGGCAGAGTAAGATCGGCATTTTTTGCATATATTTCTTTAACCGCTTGTTCGGACAAATCTGAAGGATCTCCTGCCTCCTTCAGCCACTTAATTGCACCTAGAACTTTTTGCTTATTGTCTGTTTCTTCGTCTGTTTCAACGTGTTGAATTTGACTTGCTACTTTTAATTTCTTAGTCAATTCAGGTAGTATGTTTTTAAAGTAAGCCTCAACATCGAATTCTGAAATAAATACATCTGTCGCTTCTTCAAGAGCCGCGGTATCCTTAAGTCGAAAAGCTTGAATGATCGGATATAGCGCTCTAAGTTCATTACGAGCAACGTCGTGGATCAGTTCTGGCGTAATTAACTCGGTTCCGTTGGCAATGGCATTCCACTGTGAGACCATGAATAATTTTACCGCTACGTCGGTAATTCCTTGGCTAAAATCATACATGGTCTGGAACATTCCCTCATCCAATGGAGCAATCTGTTTTGTCCATTGATAACGCCAAATGGCTGAAAGAAATCGTTGAAACTCCCCGGGAAATGTTTTACCCTCGTCGTTCACAAAATCCTCTTCTTTCATTCGATGCCATTCTACCATACCAAAGTACTCAACAGCCCGTCTTCCTTGTCTAAACTCCTTCGTTAGCAGCTTCCAGGCCTTTAATGTACCGATTAAAACAACAGGAACCCCAATCATATTTTTTAACGTTACAAAAAAATTCAACATCTCGTTTTGTCCACCGGTATTAGCTTCGCAGAGATGCTGGATTTCATCGATAATTAATGCACCAATTTGAAACGTTGCGCACAGCTGAGCAATTTCGGGAATGAGCTCAACCGCTGTTGCCCTCGACTTCTTATAATCATCGTAATATTTTGTTCCCAATAAGGAATCGATGGCTTGAAAGAAGTTAAGACATAGTCCCTTTGTTGAACCACTTGGAGGACATTCCAGTTTTAACCATACAATCTGGGGAAAGTTCAAATACTCTCCTTGATATTCGCCATGATGAATAATTTGAGCGGGAAACATCTTGAGTAGAATGGTATTGATAGCTGTCGACTTCCCCATCCCTGATACTCCAACAATCGTTAATCCACTACCAGAAGTTTTATAAGACATGTCAATGGTAATATTCTGGGAGGTCAGTGCCTTTAGATCTTTCCTAACATTTTCTGCACCTTCTCGTAATATCCGAACCCCATTGACTGTCAGTGGATTCCTATCTACGTAACCATCTCGAATTAAGATAGAAAGATCCTGTTCAATCTTCAGATGGTTTACCATAGGTTCAACAAAACGGGTTAATTGAAATATGGAATGTGCCCTTAACGTCGCGTTTCGTTTTCGATCGGAAGGACTAAACCTGACCACGTTAGAAAGCATTTTTGCTGCTTTCTCCATGGTATAAATCGGCGGGAGTGCTTCAATTAATGGATTTTCCCGATATTGCTTTAAGGGAGACCGTCGATATTCCGCCGGTACCGTAGCTCCCCGTAATAAGTATTGGGTTTTATTTAATTCTTCGATCCTCTTGACCAAAGTGGTTACCTCCCTGAATTACTTATATTTTCTATTCTTCTGAGCTTTCTGTAGAGCTTTGAGCATTGGATTCAAAGGTACTGCGTTATTACTAGGTCTATCTGCAGTATCAGCGGAGTTCTGCTTACTACCCGCAATTTCGACAACCACTCCCGATTTCTGTTCCTGTTGCACTAGCTGCCCATCATCAGTCACTTGCATTCCGGAGTGCCTCTCCGGTTCCCTGCTGGCAAAGAAGTTTTCAGTTTGACGATTCGCCTCTTTTTCCTCAGCACGATGTTCCCGGAGGCCTTTTAGCAGCTTTTTCATATCCACATCAAGATTCGCCATTCGATTTTCAGCCTGAGTTACGACCTGTTCCACAAAAGCGTCATAACTGACTTCTTCTTGTAACTCTTCTTGCTTAAATTCCTCATGCTCTATTCTCAAAACCTCAATAATATTTAAGTAATCATCCCACGTTTTAGTTGCTGCATGATGCTTGGTATCTATAAGGGTACATTCTTCAAAACTCATTAACTCTCTGATAAAAATTTTATCTGTAAACCGGGGGTCGTAAGAGATTTGAACCACCTTCCCCATATTTGGATGGTCCGTTTGCACAAACCAGCCTTCATCAATCGCACGTTTGCATGTATAGGGAACGCCTTCGAACATAATGCCGCGCTTTGTAACTTTCGCCTCTCCTCTAGGCAGAAGGGTCTTCGCAAGTATCTCCTCTTCTTGATAGCGCAGAGCTCCACCTTTTTTGATTCCCCAATTCCAAAGATCACGCGGGATAGGTTTCACTTGAGCTGCAATTTGATTCTCAGACATCGGGTAATTTTCCATGTAGTGATGATTGTTATGTTTCAGAACCAGGCCGATAATCAATTGCGTAAACTCTTGAAGAGTCAATATACAGTCGAGCCGCTTGTCTCTTTCCCCCCGCTGTCTTAACTTTAGTGATGTTGAACCCGGAAGTCTTTGAATAACTCCCTTATTCAACAAGTTGAAGTAACTTTCAACCAACGGCTTCCAGTCAGCTCGGAATGGAGCAGCGTATTCAATATTGATATTAAGCGAATCCGCAATATTTACATTGTTTTTGCTTAGCAATTCACCACGGTCTGCTGTGAATTGACTTGGTAGATGAAACGCAGGCCATTCCTCTTCCGTAATATTGATGCCATATTTCTTGCAGTATTCCACTTTGGAAGAGCCTGCATTTAAAATGGCCATCATTGCTCCTAGATACGAAGGACCTTCCAGCCCAACATACAGTCCAACAATCAAATGGCTATACACATCAATTACGGTATAGATGACTGGTTTGCCAATTGGAAGCCCTAGCCGATAACTACTCGTTAAATATACGTCAGCGATGGTGGCGTCAATTTGAAATCGGCTACCTGGAGACTTTGCCTTTTTCGTATCACTCCCTGTCTTAGGCCTATACTTCAAGTTATATTGTCGTTCATTGTATCTTTTACGTGCATCTTCATCTGGGTCCTTATTTATTTCTTTCTTCACCCAGTACTTGTATGTTCTATACAATGGTAACTCCGAACGATTCGGAACTATCGGCTTAAGCCTCCCATTTTCCTCTTGGTATTCAGTAACAAAAAACTTCCGGATCATTTTGATATAACTCTGTTTAATATTTAACTTCTCTTGTAGGATAAAAATCTGATAGGATATGTTGAAGATCCTATACAATCTTTCATCAACATTGATTCCTATCCACTTAGGATCAATTTCCGAACTTTTTCTAGGACGCCCACGCTTTTTTGTCGAGGCAGTAGCTATTCTATCCTTTCCTCTTCCCCCACTATTATAGTAGTGCAATAGAACCGCATTTTTGGTCTTTCCGCCTTGCCAGTATCTCTTTAAATTCTTGTGAACAGTTGGAATCGTTACTTCAAATTCCTTGCAAGCATCTCGAACAAATTGCCCTCGATACATTGGATCATAAATCTCCGGTTCAATTTGAACCATTTCTTTGATCATTTCCCAAGCCTTCCCGCTACGTTCTTGGTTTTTAGGCTTTAACTGGCTTTCATCCAGACGTTCCGATTCCATAGTATAACTCACTATCTTAGCCTTATAATTTATGATCGAATCCATGACTTCATCAAAACAGCGGATGATAGGAAACTTATCATCCCCTAGTCTAATCACGTAAATAAAATCTCTCTTTGGAGATATCCATAAGATTCTCTCCAAGTAGTGGGGATTATTGTCATCAGTTATCCACTCAAGTACCATATTTGTGTACAAATTCATTTGCATTTTCTATCCCCCATTGGGATTAATGACAAATGGTATAGGTAAGTCGGTGTTAATCTCACTTTCCATATCTACGCTAATTGATCTTGTAGCAATTAAATGCTTGAAGAAGGTCATCGCAATTCCCAACCGAAATCCAAATTGCTCGTCAACGAATGATGTAATGCGGCTTATAGATTGTTGTGGATTTTCAGTTAAAAGTTTGAGGAGCGTATTTTTTAGAGGCAGGTAGTTCTGACTATTAATCGCATCCATATAACCATCTAAATGGTAAGATTTATGCACGAATTCAATATTTTCTACAAGTTGCTTATTGATAGAGTGTTCATTGATGATGGCCCAGTTAACTCTTCGCCTTTTCCAATATACTTTCTCAATCAATAGCTTTTCTTTATTCCTTTTCTTTCTCATGTCCAGCTCATACTTAACTGCCCGGACCATCAACTCTTGAGATTGATACTTTTTTCGCGTGACTACAAAATCACTAGTCATTACAATGTCAGTTTTAGTTGTTCTATCATAGGGATGTCGGATACCCAGTTCTTGAGCAATCTCCTGTGTTTCTTCCCTTGGTAGCAACGGATATTGTTCACGTATATCGATAATATCCTTAGACCATTCCAATGTAAAAAAATACTGAGATTCCAAGGTTGACAGCAAGTGGTGCATCCTTCCCGTTTTCCACCCCTTCCTGATGCTGGAATATCCTTTTGAAGGAACTTCATTTATGTATATCCAAGGAAGGTACTGACTTCCATGTCCTTTTCCTCTGCCTTCTTTATACCGCTTTTCAATTGTTTGTTCGTCAACGGAATATTTCCTCTTGGCCATTCGTGCTTCCTTTCCTTTTTGAAGGATTGATATTAGATGAAAAAAAAGTTCTTTAATCAACTTCTTAATCTTATCTTTACCAAATTTATCAAACAACATACCATTGTAAATATTTTTGATGTCTTCTGGCAGTGGTTACGAAATGACTTCGCGTATTCAGCAGGGCTTACCAGATAAGAATGTCATCTTTCAACCCGCGACCACCGGGATTTACAGGACTGCCCTTAGCGGGTTTGGATGTGTATGGGCAACTCTTCCGACTATCCCTGCCTCAACCCAGTTCCTAGAGATGACGCCCCCATCTTTTTGCCTCCAAATAGCCTGACCAACGAATGATAGTCTCGCTCTAATACTTAAGTTGTAGGATGGATTACTGATCTACATAGGAACTGTGAAGGTCGCAAGCGGTACTCCTTACGATGAGAGATAAGGCTAACACCATCTATTATGGAGGAAAACAGAGAGATTCCGTCGGAACCGAGCGACGTGTCGTTAAGCTACGTATCAAATGCAAATAAAGTATTTATGTAGTTCTTTCTTAAAAATTTAAGAACTACATTTATATCGCATATGTACTTGGAGAACAATCGGTTATACATAATATACATGAATATTCAATTACCTGAACCAAGGCTCCATCAAGATGCGACAAAACGTTCTTCTCCTTGTACTTGAACGCTGGTTATTTCATGGATTCGATTTCTCTTAATCCGCGGCTGTTAGAAAAACATCAGCTTTCTGGAGCAGCCCACTCTAGAAGTAGATGAGCAAATTCATGTTAAAACCCACTTACAGAAAGCGGAAGGCATTGCCCAAAAATTTCATTTAGTATTTGTCTCCGGACACTCTATGTGACTTTGGTACTTTTTATTTTTTTTGTTTGTCACTAATATATAGTCAGGCTGTAAAGGAAGTTGTACTTGCTGTATGCATAATCAACAAATGGTAGTGTGATTTCTCATCTCCCTTGTCTCATTTAACGAAATATTAGAAATGGAACAACAAGTCTGCATCATCTCTTAAGCCGCGGGTCATTCTATCGATTGAATTATAGCCCATTGAGTAATTAATCGGACACTCAAGGCAATTCAAAAAGAAGGTCTGCTGCGTTATGAATTTCTTTAACTATTTAATAATATATGCATTGTCATTTAATAAAAGAGGGATTAAATGAAAAAGAAACAATTATTCACCTATAATCCTTACCCCATCTTTATGCTAAGAGCTTCAACCTTACCATATGAGTTATATGAAGAAATGTTTGTCAAAATGAAATTTAATTTATCTTCAGTTTATAACTTAAATGTTTTGAGAGAACTCATAGCTGTTTCAAGTAGTTCCCTCTATAAATCTATTTTAGAAATAAAAGAGAAAGCACCCTCTAAGCAAAGTGATAAGACGCATATGGGGGTTTCTCATTATTTAAATCGTGCGACAACTCGTCCTACCCCTTTCGGGTTATGTGCTGGGGTAGCAATTGGTACATATTCAAGCAACACAGTATTTAATATATGTGATCCAATGTTTAGAAAAAGGTCTCGCCCGGATATGAAATGGCTTTTAAACCTAATTAAAGATTTGGAAAATAATATAAATGTAGTAACACAATTAGAAGTAAAATTTAACTCATTAGCAGTTGTCAGAGGTAATAGAATTATTTTGCCTTATATAACTCGTTACGGAAATACTGTTGTTGATTTTGAGCATCAAAACTCCGAATATAATGAATACTCTATACGTGCTAATGAACTAGTCTTATTTGTTATGGAATCTGCCTTTGAGCAAATTCTTTTTTCCCAATTGGTAATAAAAATTAAAAACCAATATCCGAATGCAGCTATTGAACAAATTCATGATTTTTTACACTCTCTTTTATTAAGCGAATATTTAATAAGCAATTTAAAACCTCCAATAACAATAAGCTCACCATTTGATTATGTAATACAAAGACTGGAACATATTACAGGCCTAGATGAACTTAACAAACAGTTAAAATATCTCAATCAATTAATCAATACTTATGATTTGAAACCTATTGGAAGTGGCGAGATCATTCTTGAAGAATTGAATAAATGTATGATTAGTATTCAAAATACAACACCTAATTTGCAAGTTGATTTGAAAGCTTTGATATCTAAAGCTGAAATTAACAATAGTGTAGCTGAGGAGATAGGCAAGGCAATTGAGGTTCTGATTCTTTTATTTAAAGAAAGACTGGGAGATGAATACATTGACGAATACAAATTTGATTTTATAGAAAAATATGGCTTATATAGAGAAGTATCATTAATTGAGTTATTGGATGAGGATATTGGGATCGGGATACCTGCAACATATAATTACCCACAAGGAAAAAGAAGAAGGAAAGAAGCTAGCATAAACCAAAAAAAGTTTGTATTTTTACAAAAATGTGTATTAGATGCATTAAATAATAATTCACTTGAAGTTGATTTGAGTAACGAAAAACTTGAAGATCTGTTTGAAATAAATCAAACAGATGTCACTAAATTGCCGACATCAATTGAAGTGTTCGCCAATATTATTGCAAAATCTTGTGAAGATATTGACAAAGGCAATTATAATGTTGTACTTGGTTCTATTATCTCTCAAGGTGTTGGAAAATCATTTGGTAGGTTTTTGGATATATTAGATTACGGGTTTAAAGACAAGTTGAAATTAGCTTTAGATCATGAAAGGGAACAATTTTCTAGCGATGTCATATTTGCCGAGATAAACTTCCTTTCTGATATAGGTCGAAATAATAATGTAATGGTTAAAGAAAATCTAAGTGATTATGAGCTTGTAATTGGGACGAGCTCATCAAAAAAACTTAACTCAATTTCAGCTAATGACATTTTTGTTGGTTATAAGCCTGGTGAAGGTTTTTACTTTAAATTGAAACAGAACGGAAAAAGAATAAAGCTCGTATCAGGACACTTGTTAAATTCGAAACAAATGCCAAATATATGTAGATTTTTGCTTGAAATCACAGATGCCGAGAATTATTTAGTTAAACCACTCGATTGGGGAATATTAGAAAAATCCCCTTTTCTTCCAAGAATAACTTTTGGAAGAGTTGTTCTAAGTCCAGCAACTTGGACTATAGACAGTAACACATTTACTTTATTCAGCAATGAAAAAGAAATTGAGTGGCACGAAAAAGTACATCGCTGGAGAGAAAAATGGAAAGTTCCCCAATTTGTATATCTTTGTATGTTTGACAACAAAATTATGCTAAATTTAGAAAACACAAATCACCTTAACGATCTAAGGCTTGAATATAAAAAATTAAATGACGGTACAATTTTAAAACTTACGGAAGTATATGATTCTTTTCAGAATACATTTTTCCAACAAAATAATCTTCATTACGCAAGTGAGTTTGTTTTCCCTTTTTATTTACATACTACAGACAATATGATTATTTCAAATGTTCAGAATGTTGGAAAGAGCCCTCAAACTAGTCATCGACCTGCATACTTTCCTTTGAATGAATGGATTTATTTAAAAATTTACTGCCCCAAGACAAGAGAAGAAGAACTAATCGGAGAATACTTGCAGAAATTTTGCTTTGAAAATCAAATTAAATGGGATAGATGTTTCTACGTACGATATAGTGACCCTTATCATCATATTAGATTGAGAATCAGACCTAAATCTTGTATTACAGAACAAACCTTGTCAAAGGTAAATTTATGGGTTAAGGAAATCGAAAAATATGGGTTAGTTACGAGGGTTACCATAGATACCTATGACCCAGAAATTGAAAGATATGGGGGTCACTCTCTTATTGACTTGGCCGAAGATGTGTTTACTGTTGATAGTGAAATTTCATCAATTTGGCTACAATTTTGGAATTCTAAAAAGTTGACTATAGAAAAAAGAGTTTTAGCAGCAATATCAGTTATTGGAATTATTAAACATTTTATCAAGTATAAGGATGAACAAATTCAGTGGTTAGAAAGCCGCGTGAATCATAAAGAATACTCAAATTTATTTAGGCTTAAAAAATCCAGTTTTTTAAAATTTATTAATTACATACGAAATAATGAAATATACATTGATGACGAACTCGAATGCGTAGTTTTTAAAATGCTGAAAAAACGCAATTCTATTCTATCACTTTATTGCAAAAACGTTTTTCGTGCCTTAGAAAATAACTCTTTAACTGTGAACCCTCTTGAAATATTAGGAAGCTTAGTTCATATGCATTTAAATCGTTTATTTGGAATTGATAACGAATCTGAGAAAGAAGTCCTTGCTTTATCAAGATATGTGCTCGAGATGGTAGATAAATCTAGGTAAAAAGGAAAACTCTCAGTTGAAACTGAAAGGAGGTGAATATAAATGACACTTTTTGACTTGGATTTGCAAGTAATTGTAAAAAAGAAAGAAGTAAAAGACATTAATAACCACAAAACTGTTTAGAATCAAAAAAGTTAATATGTGACAGCAACAAAATCCCAAACGAAAAAAAGACCCAGTGAGATTATTAATAATATCACTGGGTCTGCCTTTATTCTCTGTGGAGGGACACAATGACCAATTACCATATGTTGGATATAACTAGTTACCTTAATAATGTAGGATGTACAAACGATAATAATATCTCTCATGGAGAACTAAGCCTAGGAAAACTCTCTCTTCCCGAAAAATTTCTCCCGTTTGGCTCTATATTTTATTACGAAAAAATTCCATTCAAATTTATCAAATATAATCAATATGATAATATCGAGTTGTCTGGTCAGATAATTAATTTCAAAGCAAAACAAATAACAAAAGTTCATCTTCTTGGCACAGCTTCTGAGGCGGATATGTATGGGGATGTGCATTTTTGCAACAATAACCAAATAGTACACAGTGACAAAATGTTTTTTTCGCATTTTACAAAAAGCAAATCATCTTTTCGTGATCAGTTAGCATTACAGTTTCCTTATATTCATTTGCCAACGGGAATCTTAAATCAAGTATCCCCGAGTATCTGGTATGATGTAATTAGTTTTCCAAAAAGCACTGCCGTTTCCTCCATTCATTTTGAGGATAATCCATGTCTTCATTTATTTTGTCTGACTATTGAATTGGGGGATTTATAGTATATGCATTTCACTTTATATCGAAGTCAACGTCATAATTGTTCTCATCTTACAATAGCAGCTATGCTTAAAAGATTAGGGTTTTCTGTTGAATCCATCTTTAATCAATCAGGACTCGTTGTTAAAGGAAATAGTCATAAAGATTTTTACATTACACCATATTATAAAGATATATTTGAAGTGATCGAGGAGAATATGGGTGTAAAACATAAAAAATTAATCTTTAAAGATTTTGATAGTGTTTCACTAAAAATCAAAGAAATGCTTAATAATGGACAAACAATATCTTTAAAATCAGATATATTTGAATTACCATACTGTCATCATTATCAAAAACAACATGACCTTCATAGATTTGAAATTGTAGGATATGACTACACTGAAAATCTCTACGAATTTTGTGATCATTATTTTTATCATCACGGATTCATATCTGAAGAAACTTTAACTTCGGCAATAGAAAGCACTCGAAAAACTTACAATTTTAATGATACTACAATAGATTATTTTGAAATAGATGATTCAAATAAAATCAAGCCCCAAAATGATTTATTTAAAGTAGTAGCTGCCAATTATAAACATATGATTGGCGATTTAGATTTCAAAAATACGGAGGATATTGTGGTCGTTGGGCTCTCGGGAATTGAAACTATAAAGATTATTATTAATGACGTCTTTGGTTTAGAACATATTAAGGCACAACCCTATATTGATAAACTGTATAGACAATTCAAAGAAATTGGTAATTCGCGCTATCATTTTCATCTCTATTTAATGCTTCATAATCAAAAGTCAACCGCAAGCAAACTTCTTGATGCTGCACAGTCTTGGACAGTGGCAGCAAATTTAATAATGCATGCTTACTTTAAAGGAGAATTTGATAACTACAAGCAGAGAGTTATTAATAGAATTGACCACATATGTTCTCAAGAGCAGCAAAATATTACCGCAATGCAAGAGTTCGTAGTGACAGTGTAGAGAAATTTTTGTGCTAGGAGTTATTTGCGTAAACTCTCCCTTAGATGAGTTTCTCTGGAGAAAGAACCGGCTGTTTAACGAAAGTACTGGCCAACGGGGGCTGAAAAAACGCCTTCCCCTTTTGAACAAGCTCTGTCCATTGCCATGGTAGCAAATAGAGCATCTTAGGCTTTCGTTGCTTGGAAAATACTCTTTTTTCTTCTTACTTTTTGAAGCTGATGCTTACGGATCTCAAGCGGATACTTGAAAAAGGTCAGCGCTTCTCTATTTTTACAACAAGGCTGAAGGATGTGGGGGATTTTGATACCCAGATTTCTTCGAACCGAAGAAGCTTCACAAGAACAGCTTCTTCGGTTGCAGTCTTGTTAACCGGCCTCAAGTTCGCCGTTCCTTTTCAACTTTATAGGAGACATAGCCGGTTGAGTTGCTACTGTGGTGAATGATATACTTCTGAATCTCTGCCGTGGGTAACATGCGTTGTTACTTTTAAAAAAACTATCAAGAGTCCATCTAGGTGATGAGAATGACCTGGACTCCTCCATTTTTCAGCTCATTTAAGATACTTAGCTTGAACTTTGCAGACTCGTTTTCACAGATCCACATATCCCAAAACATTTCCTTCAAGATCATTCTATGTGCGTGAAGATTAATCTGTCCATAAGGACTCCGTCCTGCTCGATTCTAACAGAGCATAGTAGTCACATTTTGAAAAACTGAGGACCTAACACACAGTAGTTATGTCACTTCTCAGGAATGGTCTGTATTAGTTCCAGCTCGTTCTTTACGGCTTTAACAGCAATTGAATTTGGTCATCTAGTTTCTTGGTACTTCCATTGCAACATGTATGATTTGTTTGGTTTCTAGCCATTTCAATAGCTTTCGTCATCCTCGGGAAGGTACATATCTATTATTCAGGGGAGACGTTCACTTCTTTCTTGCCAACTGCTTGTGCAATTTACGCATCTCCTCATTGTTGTTTGAGGCACTAGAAATCACTTTAGTTTTGTTAGAACTTGGTGGAGCAGCAAATCCTCCACTCTACCACGCTCCCGGATCACCCGACTTTCACCTTGGTAATAATAGACTTCCATCGCACTTTCATGCCCTAAAAAAAGCTGAGGACTATACGAAAGTCCATATGCTCCAGATTTTTTTATCATTATAAGGTCACCTTCTTTCGCAACGGGAAGTTCTACATTTTTAGCTAAGCAATCCTC
This sequence comes from Paenibacillus tyrphae, assembly GCF_024158745.1. Lineage (GTDB taxonomy): Bacteria > Bacillota > Bacilli > Paenibacillales > NBRC-103111 > Paenibacillus_G > Paenibacillus_G tyrfis_A. The sequence continues at coordinate 27,366 of NZ_JAMZAW010000028.1, forward strand.
AGGTGTGCATAGTGGACCGACAATGGTTGCCTTTTGAATTGGAGTCGGTACGCAATCTTCCATTGATTTAGAAATTAACTTTATTGGGAAGTTATTTCGAAGTGTCCTCCCACGAAAAGTGGAGGAAACGTGATGATGCATTCCTCCATCAACAATATAAAATGTTTCACCTTTCGAATGCTTCACATAAAGAACCCGCGCCACATACACACCAGTTTCAGCTGTTAAATATCGGCCGCTCTCAATAATGAAACGCGTCGTGGGAAAATCGTAAACAGCTTTATTGATTAATTGATTGACTCTTTTAGCCAACGTTAAAAAATCCAGTTCTTTTTCATGAGCAAAGTAAGGCACACCCATCCCCCCACCCATGTCAATCATTTCACACAAAAGGCCATACTCATCTCTTATACACCGAGCCAAGTTGACTGCATACGAAAAAGCCTGATAGAGTTGTTGGGCTTGCAGAATCTGGGTCCCGGTATAGATGTGAATACCTCTAAAATGAAGAAAAGAACTTGAATTGATTTTTTCAAAAACATCCACTAATTGTGATTCGTCAATTCCGAATTGACGTGGCACACCGGCCATTTTGATACTAGATTGTACCAAATCACTATCAGGGTTAATGCGAACTGCGATGTTCGCTATCATTCCCATCTTTTGTGCCAGTTGTTCAATTATCACCAGTTCTTGATAAGATTCAATAATTACGCAGTAAATGTTCTGTTCTAGTGCATAGGTAATTTCGTCCACATTTTTTCCAGGTCCGGAAAAAATAATATTTGATGGCAAAAAACCTGCTGTTTTCGCCAAAAATAGCTCACCCTTAGAAGCCACTTCCGCTCCAAAACCCTTTTTTAGAAAACAATGAGCTAAAAACAGATTATTATTTGCTTTAAGTGAAAAAAAGATATCGATCGACGGGTGTAGATATTGGCGGATTCGATTAACATGATTCTCAAGAAAATCACCGTCATAGATATAAAGTGGTGTTTTGTAAGAAGTAGACAACTCCCAAATTTTTTGATCAGATAGTTTCATACATTCAACCTTTCAGCAAGGGTTTATGAGTCGCGCAAATGCAATTGTCTTCTCTAAATTCTAAGTTCCTTGTATTTATGCCATGAAAATATAGTAAAATATCGATCATAGCGAAATAGAGTCATACCCTTTTTGATTCAGAACCAAGAAGGACCGTTGCCTTCTGTTATTTTTCCATCCGTTGGCTTTTAACATCATAGGATATTCAGCGATTTCTGATCCCTTCAGGACAATGCAACAAACATGCTTATCAATCAATAGGGATTAGCGGAAACTGAAAACTGGGCCTTCTCGTCGTACAGAATGTATTCGGCTCGATTCCGCTTCCTATTCCGTCAAGACCTACTTGATTCCCTTTTGATTTTTCCATCTCTTTGAACTGCCTGACCATGGTTTTTACCTGTTCGTTGTCAGTACCAAAAAACAGCACATAGATCCGATATGTTGCGGCCCTATCAGGTAGCCGGTGCTGGCAAAATGTGTAGATCAGAAAGTCGCTTGTATGATCAGCATGAATCTGTTGTTCCATCATTTTTAAAAATTCCGGAAATGACATTTCTTTACAACCATATATGGTAATGTAACTGCTTATGACGACAGGATAATGAGCATACTTGTCCTGAATTAGCGGAAGCAAATAGGTGACCTGGGTAAAGCGCGCATTGATCTCAATCAACGGATAAATGTTCATCTCCATATCGATGATCGAGTCAATGCCGCATATGCCTCTGTAATTCATCTGCTGTAGCATTGCTCCTGCCCGGTTTATCCAGTAGCGATATTTCTCCAATACGGCTGGAGCATATCGTGGCGTGAAATTCGTGCCTTTATATACTCCCTGGCGATCAATATACTGTTCAGTAAAGGCAATAACACGGCTTCCGCTATCATCTATAACTAGTTGACAGTTGATACATTGCTTAACAGGATACCAGCCTTCGATTAGCAGTTCAAATTCCGGCTGACGTCTAGTGATATATTTGAGGATTTTCTCAAAGGCTTCCCGGTTATCTATCACCCTTAACCCCTTCCCAGACGAGCCGTAAGGAATTTTAATGACGCATTTCTCAAAACCTGCCTCACATAGCTTTTGGTAAGATTGTTCTATATCTTCCGAACTGTTGCAAAAGTAACCACGTGTGATTGGCAGACCATGTTTCTCCGCCAGTGTCCGAACAAAGAATTTATCGTTGATTTTCTTAGTCAACCCAGCATCACAACCGTATACGGAAGTATAGAGATGATACCGCTCTTGGATCGATTCTGTCATCATATAGGGAATGATCCGATCAAAATGCTGGCTTTTCAAAACACGCTCAACTTCAGCTAACTCATCCTCTGGCGGTATAAACTGCATCTGCGGCAAAGTGATACCGCGAGCAGTCAGGTAATTAAGAAACTCAGGATCAGGGTGATGACGTAGGAGCACGGTATGCTCCGGCCTAGCAATATAAAACAACTGCTGTTCCTGTTGCTTTATCATGGCCTGCAGCTGTATATCCGTTACCATTGGGAGTACAGTAGATCGGTTCCAATTCTGTTCCTCATTAATATTATAATACCAAAGTATGTGCTGTTGATTGCGGGTTTCGCTGGACATACTTAGTATCATTTGGCACCTGTCAGCTTGCACTCGACAATTTCTATAATTTTCTGCAAAGAGGAAAAGTTTTCAACTAGCAGTTCTTCATCTTCAAAAATGATATCAAACTGTTCTTCCAAGTCAATTACCAGCGCAACAGACTTCATCGAATCCAATCCCAGTTGACCCAGTTCCTGATCTAGGTCATATTGCTGATTATTTTGTTCCAACACTCCATCTAAAATGCCTTCAATTAGAGACTTGATTTCACTCTTTGTCATCATTTCACCTTTCCTTCTGATCAATGATAGGCTGCATAAATTTTACGGTAAGTTGAAGGTGCAGCAAAGAATAGGGGGATATATTCCCCAGTAACATAGAGATGTAACACTTGGTAATAAGGGGGTTTTAATAACGTTTTGGATATAGTGATGTGGTATGGATATAATCTGATTGATCATAGACGACTTCTTTCCCATAACAAGCGCTAGCCCCAAATTGACGGTTAACTGCTGCTGCCATCGTATCTGCACAGCATTCTATTCCACAACCAAATTGCTCCAGTTAGAAAAAGGATACCTGTTCCCAGCGTGAATATTCCGGCATTTGCCGAATCGTCCATCAGCCATCTAACGGGAAAATAAAGAATAAAACTCAACGGAATCGCAGTAATAATTATACGAGTCCAAGGATGGTAGGCTTCAAGCGGATAGACCAGATAATTCTGTAACGTCATAAAAGCTAAGTCCCTCACCTGCCTACCCTGAATAATGAATATGCTGGCCACAGCCCCAATAATATAAATCGCCGCCATCATCAATACGGCATTAAGTACAACCAAGAGAAGTTTTCCCAGTACCCACAGGTCCCACTGCATTTTCAACTGGATGCTAGAAACGAAGAGCAGCAAGATTCCTAAGCTGATATGTCCAAAAGAAACAAATTCAAAACCCTGAAGCGCAATTTGCAACAACACGTTGCGGGGGCGACATAACAAAATATCCAGCTTTCCCCGATGTACATAACTGTCAAAGTATTTGAACTGGGACATGACTACATTGGTAAGCCCATAACACAACACATACAGTCCATATAAGAAAGTGATTTGGTGAATATTCCAAGAAGCGACATTCCCGAATTTAAGCATCAAAAAATAGATTGAGGCGTACCCTGTTAGAAACACTAGGAAAACGGCAATGGACGTGACCCAAAAGTTCAACGGATGGATGAACTGCTGTTTCCATAGAAGTTTAAGGGACTTATTTATATAATTGAGATGATATGCCGACTTGGTCATACTATCCTCCAAAAATAATAATTTTCCTGATACTCTGACTCCATATCCAGCGGGCAACCAGCCACAGTATAATCATCCATCCCAATTGAAGTAACAGTATCTGCGCTATTTGCCCTGCACTGTAATTTCCCAAATAAATATTGACCGGTGCAAAAACGGATAGGGAAAACGGCGTATACTGCAGTATTCTTTGAACAATGTCAGGATAAAACCACAATGGAATGGAGGCACCCGACATTAAGACAAAAAGAGTATTACTAAGTATATTGAGCGCCCACAGATAAGGAATCCAAAAAGCGAACAAAGCGACAATATAATTGGCATAAAACATAATTACAAATGAAACCAAAAGGCTGATCATAAACCAAAGCAGATCATAAAGATGCTGAGGTCCCTGAACATCATAGAAGAAATAAGTCACTATTAAAATCGGCAGGGTAATCATCACGATCTTTTGTAACCATGAGCCGAATTCCTGTGCCAGCATAACAAAGTCAAGTGGAGCCGGTTTCAATAGTTCCATGGAAATCATCCCTGTATGTATTCGATTCTGGACGTTCGTCATAGTCTGCATAAAAAAAAACTGCGCAAATTTTGCGATCACTAGATAGGTAACTGTCTGCTGAATCCCTACTTCAACAGGCTGGTCTGTTGAAGCGTAAAATGCTTCGAACAACTGGATTGATAGCATCATAAAGAGAAGTTCACGAATCAACTGAATAACATAGGCTGATCTGAACGCGAATTGGGTTTGAATGGACATCATAACCAATTTTCGGATATATCCTAATTGAAGCACATTATAGCCCCTTAGAATAAATATTCTTCAATACATCTTCGAGCGTATCTTCACTGACAGTAAAATCCCTGATTGTGCCTGTCTGTCCCAGACGCTTCAGCAGATGATTCACAGACACTGATTTTTTTTCAAAACGCAATTTCACCTTGTTTTGATCCATAAACGTTTCACAATTCTCGATGACAATGGCTTCCTGTACAGGCTCTTCAAAAGTAACTTCAATCTGCCGATGGGTGACATAATTTTTGAGAAAATCTTTTTTTTCGCCATCGTAAATAATACTCCCTTGGTCAATTAGGATTAATCGCCTGCATACCTCTTCAATATCATCAATATCATGTGTGGTCAGAATGATCGTCACCTTTTTTTCTTGATTGATTTCGCGCAGAAAATGCCTGATTTTGTTTTTGGCCACAATATCAATTCCAATGGTCGGCTCATCAAGATAGACAATATCCGGGTCATGTAGGAAAGCGCAGGCAATCTCAGCTCTCATTCGCTGTCCCAAACTTAACTGGCGGACAGGTATTTTGTTGAATGACCGTAGATCTAGGAGTTCTTCAAGTCGGTTTAGATTGCTCTTATAAATATCATCCGGAATATTGTAAATTTCCTTAAGAAGTTCAAAACTATCAGTAATCGGCAGGTCCCACCACAACTGGGTGCGTTGTCCAAATACAAAACCGATATGCTGTGCATTTTCCTTACGCTTCACATAAGGCATAAGCCCATTCACAAATACCCTGCCGCTGGTAGGCGCTAGGATACCGGTTAATATTTTGATAGTAGTCGATTTGCCAGAACCGTTAGGTCCGATATATGCAATCGTCTCCCCTTTTCCAATCCGAAAATTGATATTGTGTATAGCTCTCCTCTTCTCGTACTTCGGAACAAAGAATCCTGTAAGCCAGTTGAAACCTGGCTTATTCTTACGGATAACCTTATAATCACGGCACAAGCCCTCAGCCTCTATTAGCATGGAATCACCCTGACCTTTTTTAAGGAAGATTCTGATTTACCTAAACATAATATGATCTACAACTGCCTGATCCAGTCCTCGCAGCAGTGCTGTTACCAGTCGAACGACCCTCTCATAATCTTGCAAGTGAGTTACACAGTTGTGAGTATGCATATAGCGTGTAGGGAATCCGATCACAATCGTCGGCACGCCAGCTCCATAAGTATGAATTTGACCAGCGTCTGTCTTGCCAAAGGACAGGAATTCATATTGCAGCGGTATCCCCATCTTTTCCGCTACATGTTCCACATATCGAACGAAACGCTGATTAGGCAGCATTGAGGCATCATACATGAATAATAATGGGCCTTTACCGCATACCGGTCCATCTATATTCTCCGCTCCGGGAATATCGCGCGCTGTTCCGGTATCCAGTACTATCGCCAACTCCGGCTGTACCAGATGAGCGGCAGTCAACGCCCCACGCCGTCCAATTTCTTCCTGAGCAGTCGCAATAGCATAAATGATATTAGGATGATCACCCTCCGCGAGCGCCTCTAACACCTGAATCAAAGCAGCGCAGCCCAAACGATTATCCAACGCCTTGCCTGCGATGTACTGACCCTGATTTAGTACCGATAATGTACTTGCAGGGGCAATAGAATCACCGATGCGGACCCCAAGCTCCAGCGTCTCTTCACGACTAGATGTGCCGATATCTATAAATAACTGTTCTTTGGTGAATCCTTCCTTGCGGTTTTCTACCGATAACAAATGCTTGGACTTACTACCGATGATTCCTTCTACTGTTCCCTGCTCCGTATACACAACAACTCGATGAGCAGGCATCACCTGAGGAATCCAGCCACCCAGAGGTTGGAACAACAGAAATCCGCGCTCAGTAATGCTTTTCACCATAAATCCGACTTCATCTAGATGAGCGGATAAGCTTACACGGACACCTTTCGCGAATCCTCTCTTTATACCTATCACTGACCCCAGTCGATCTCGTTCGATATGCGCTAGTCCATCCATATAATGCATCATCAGGCGGGCAACATCCTCTTCACGCCCTGGAATTCCGTTTGTTTCGGTCAACTCCTTTAACAAACTGATCGTATCCATAGCTTCTCCTTAAGGTAATAGTATTTTGAAAAGTCTGGTTGTTTTCATCACCATTAGAAATCATTATGGCCATTACCAATAGTGATGACTACATCTAAACTCAGCCCTCTGCGCTTAAGCACATGGCGTAGCCCGGCTTACTTATCGGTAGTTTCCAAATGATCTTTAGACAGTGAAAACTTTTTGTGGGTCTCGTACCTTATGTTTCTAAGCTCGGAACATCCTTTTATCCAACCGTCTTAACGTGTTAAATATCTGCTCACAAAATCAGCCTTGAGCTGCTCATGCACAGTCATATGAGCATGACCGTTATCAGGAAAATGCACCCACTCTTTTTCCCCTCGAATTTGATGAAAGGCGGATATAACCGCTTCAGAGGGCGCTATTTTGTCCTGCCCAGATGTGATAAAAAGAGAAGCAGCGTGATTGTAAGGCATATGATACAGAACATCAAAATAACTTAATGTACGCATGATCCGTTCCTGTTTATGATGCTGCGGATCAAGATTTAGAAACCAGTGAGTGAATTCCTCATAAGGTTCTTGATGAAGTGAATTTCGGAATATGTAGTCAAAATTACATAAAAACGTATTAACTGCCAGTACGATCTTGGGCCGTGGATCAAGAGCGGCCACCACCAAAGCAATCGCAGCACCCTGACTTCGGCCAGTTACGATGATCCGGTCAGCATTTACTACATTCAGAGTGGAAAGCACATCCAGCGCCCGTACGGCATCCATATAGACATATTTATAATAATAATGGTGTGGATCAAGGATTCCTTTGGTCAACCAGCCTGCCGAACTGCCCCCTTCATATCGGGCATAATCGGGACTGAGTCCACCCTGACCTCGTACATCCACCGTAAAATAACCTAACCCCATCGCTATCCAGTGCAGACCCTCCACAGGAAAGCCCCTATTCCCGTAATAGGTTGGGTATCTCACGACGACCGGAACTGGATGGCCTACAAAATGAGGCAATAGTAGCCAGCCGTGAATAGGGGTGCCATCCATTGCCTGGTAGATCACTTCGTACAGTCTGATATTTTCACTGTAAAAAGTGTTTGGCGTCATCGTAAATGAGACCGGGGACTGCTGCTGTTTTTCCAAACAGGCGTTCCAAAATCCCCTAAAATCTGCTGGTAATCCGTAACCTCCATGCTTCGTTCCACTCATCTGTCTCTATCCAGTTGGATGGAATGGTTACCGCCACATAATCTGCTCATCTATACTCCACTTCCTGCTGCTTTTCCGCAAGATAGGCGGCGCACTGATCAGGGGAACCGTATAGCGCATCACCCAAATGTCCGCTTACAATCGATTCAATTAGTTTAGTTCTGTCACTGTATATATTTTGATTATCCAGATCAGGTACGCGAATCGTCCGGTCAGCATGTTCGCCGAACATGAGCAGGCTGGCGCTGCCTCTTATCAATCTGGAGATATCTTCATACAGCATTAGTCGGGTACGGTAAGGTTCTAAGGCATTATGATGCATAGACCCGGGCTGTAATTTGATTTTATAAAATCTATCAAGCGGACAGAAATTTTGTTCTGACATCAATCCCAGATCTTCCGGACTTACATAACGTTTACGATCAAACTGAGACTTGTCATAATCTACGCTGAACAAGTCATCTGCCAGTTCAGGCATAGCCTGCTTAATCGAGCTTTGTCTGAGTTTAAGTCCTTTTTTATGCGTGCCGACCACTACAGGCTGATCATTGATGATCTTAACAACCGATGATCCGTTGGATATCAACCGGGCACTATGCTTGAAACAGCTGGTAAGAGCTGTGATGGTTTTGCCTGAACCGCTTGAACCATAAATCAGCTTGGCCTTGCCGTCTAGACTGATAGACGAGGCGTGAATGACGAACTTCTTATCTTTTTGCAGCGCATAATGACTGATTAGATGGAGCAGGGTCTTCAATACTTCCGTGTTCCGGATTTCCTTCCAGTCCGCCTCCAGTATTAATTCTGCCTGCCCATCCCAGATTATTCTGGCCTGAGGACGATCACGATAGCCAAGCTTTGCAACAGGATGGGTATTAGGGTCTGCTATGTCATAATGCCAGAGAATGCTCTGATTTTGAAACGCCTCATCCCTCTCACTTTCAAATAAGAAGGAAGTTCCGCATGTGTCAAATAACTGCTGTTTCATCTCTATCACTGACCTTTCAATGGAGTCCTTTCTTTTTGGATCTGAGCAGATGTAAGCTTGATCCATATCGTTCTGTAGGCAGAAGCACCGTGCATAATGAACATTAGTATAGAGCCTGTGCAGCATTCTGCAATGGTTCCGGGCCACCTGAATTTCTGTATTCCTTCTTCCAGATAAGTCTTGCTCAACGCAATCGCCACAAGATTCGGTAGAACCAAATAGATCAAATAAACGAGAATGAACAGCGGTAGACGGTATGGCAAAGGATGCAACAGGCTTAAAGCCAGAAAAAACACCATCAACGTTGGACCAGCTATCCAGCGCACCCCATGTTCAAACAGACAGCAGGATAACCATGTCAGCCGGAATTTATTCGCTAGGTTATTAATATTTTCGTATCCCATAATGATATCTTTGTATTTGAATGCTTGGAATGGACCCCAGAACCAAGTGGATTTTTGAATATACAAAGCTCTGACGGTATCAGGCGAATCCGCACTTTCAAAAAAAGGAACTGGGATGATCGGGACGCCGGAGTAACTAGCCTGCAGTCCAAAAATAGCGTCTTCATTATGTGTCGTAGTCGAGAAGCCCTTAAATTTCTTGTAAGTGTCATAATCAAAAAACAGACCGTGCCCGATACAATAATTCACGAACGGAAAACATTTTTTTTCTTCCATTACAAAGTCTGTATCGTCACGGAATGTCCTCAGAGCATTCGGTATTTCAAATCCCAGGCTCCACCTGCTCTGCCAGGCGGCAGCTGCTGTGAGGATAGATTTTTTAATAAAAGAGTCCCGAGACCAGTTCTCAAAATTGTTGAAATAAATACCGTACTGCTGAAAAATACAATGCTGTCGGTGGTATTGATGCCGGATATGCCGTACCCAGGCAAATGCGCGCTGATCCGGGCAGGAGTCCGCATTATACAGAGCAAACAGAACACTACCCGAATCTGATACTGTCTGAACAAATTGCTCCACCCCGTAATTGACCTGGTGGGCCATGTTTCCTGTAGTACCGGGCATATGAAAGGTCCGTACACATGGATATCTCTCCGCCAGCTCGTCCGCAAGTTCAATCGTATCCGGGCGCTCCTGAATGAGCGTACGGCTGATCTGACGGGCCTGCTCTAGATTGATATTCGAGTCAAGCCTATGTTGTGTGTTATTTCCTAATTTCGGTAATGCCACAGATAATACAGATTCCAGTTCCGCTATGGAACCCGCCTGGTCCACCCGGTGTAGCAGGTTTCGGGTAGTATGCTGGTAAGCTTCCTTTTCCTTTTCCGTTGTCACAATAATAACGGAATAGCGTCCCTGAATATTATCTTGCATCTTTACAAATCGTTCTACTGTATGCCACAGGCGAACTGTTTCTTCCAGAACTGGAATTATGACACACATTTCCGATGCTGGTTGTTCAGTCCCGAAGTCACCAGACTGATGCCAATGCCGCAGGTAACGGCTGGTTCTGCTCAGTTTGTACATCCATGTCATGGAGAACGCGATATGCATGCAAACTAACGTCCAGTATGTGTAGCTCTCGATCATTATTTCCCCATCCTCAGTCTTTAAATTGAAGAAGAGACTGCAAGATTTGTTCCAATGTAAGTCGCGTTGCATTGGAAGCATTGGCATACGGTATGGCTATTAGCGATCTCACATGTTGGATCCGCTCCAAAGAGTGTTCATACACATCGTCCATAGATTGTTCGGCGTCGATAATATAGACATATCCTGGGTATTTCCGCGCAAGATGGTGATAGAACTTTTTCTTCTTTACATACAATTCTATATTCTCGTCATGATTGGTCCGGGATGTGCCAAGATCACCCTCTTTTCGCTTCCGTAGTGTATATTCATTGGCTTCAAGAAAAATAATGCTATCCGATATCCGGGCATCTGCATACTTTTCCAATATAATTTCGACGAATGGCTCCATAATATTCCATCCATTTTTACGAAAGCTGGAATAATATCTGGTATGCAACAGACAATCCAGATAACCAATATCAATAAAGGTAACCTCCGACTTAGGCCGTCCGTATCTTCCGATCATCTTTTCAAAAAACCAGAGTTGCTTGAGCAAGAATTCATTTTGGTTCTGTGGGTTCTTGATCCGCGGCTGTGTATGTTCCAGTACCTCTGGTAATCCCAAACCTACTCCCGTCGCCACTAGCCTGTTCATCAATGTTGTCTTGCCAACTGCGCTTGGTCCGTCGATATCTATAAACATGCTCATCTTCCTTATCCCATAGTGCTATGTGTAAACCTTCCATAATCCGGATGCTGCTTAATTGGTCTGTATTAAATTGAAAAATTCCTTTAATCAATTGATAAATCTCATGCTGATTTTCCTGCTTGATGGTATAACAACAATGCTCACCCCAGTGCCTGTGGACCTTTTGGTGGAATGCATCAATACATTGATAGTATTCCGGTCGAATCAGATCAGTTGGTGTCCCTTTAGCCTGAACCGATGCTTCTCCGCGTAAATACCTTCTGTACAAAATATCCCACCGATTCTGCAAATAGATAAACAGTCGTGGTATGATGACTTGTCCGGCCTTTAACTGAAACTCGAGATAATCGATGAATGATTCTCGAATATCGATCCCCTCTAGAAGTAACAAGCATTTCACATGGGCGGATAACGAAAGAAAAGAGCGATCCAGTACGAAAATTTGCTGTCCATTCCTAAGTTCCCTCATCATCTGCCGCATCCGATGCTGTTCCTGATCCACATACATCTTCTGAATCTCTATCCGTGACAGTGTTCTCCCCACTATCGGTTCGTATTCCGCCACCGTAAAAAAACCTTTAGACTTCAGATACTGGCACAGGGTTGTTTTGCCTGTGTATACATTGCCATCTATTGCGACAATGCCCCCCCTGTCAAGGCCAGTTTGCATTTTTTGCATATTTCCGGAACTTCTCCTTCTCCTCTGTAAATGGAAGCTCTAACCTTGTTGTACGCAGGCGAAAGCCAGATTTCACGAAGTGACATTTCGGCCACATTCCCAATAACGGTTGATGCGCGCCAGTCCTGGCAACACAATATTATATCGCCGTTCACACGAATGTGCATTCTTTCCAACGGTCGATGCTGTTCACAACCATAGACCCTCTCATGCCGGACTTCATTGGAGAACAATTTTACATTGCCGGATCGGTCTAAAAATCCCCAATGCTTAAATTTAAGTCCGTGCTGATAGCAGAACTCCTGAGCCTGCATGTATTCCTCTTCCGGTACATAAGGATGAGCGATCATAACCAGATTGATCTCCGGAATCTGCTGCCGCAGACGAGGGTCTGTGATCAATCTCATCAGATTTGCCCAGACACGCTCCCATTTCAGCCCTGGCATCATCTTTTCATGCGTTTGCTGCGAAAAACCAAAAATACTGAGTCTCAGATCATCAATACGGGTATAGTACAACTTCGAGATGATTTTTTCATCCAACATGGATACATTTGTAGAAATCTCCACAACCGATTCTGGGCATTGCTCATTGATCATGGCAATTTTATCAGGCATGTTTGGATCAAGAAACGGTTCTCCATTCAGGTAAGGAATCAGCCGTAGATCAGACTGATATTTCTGACATTCTGCAATAATTTTTTCAAACAAATGGTCTGCCATAGTTCCTCGGAGTCCTTCTTTCCATACCTGTGCGTGTGGGCAGATAATACAACAGGCATTACAAGCAGCGGTTGTTTGGACTTCAATCGCTTTTGGAAAATCAGGAACTTCAGGAAACATCAGACCGACTCCTCTCCCGTAAATAATGTATCTGGAATCTCCGGTCCATGATGCACACGGATCGTTTCCAATAGATTCCCCCACGCCAGTTGAAGCCGGTGGTACAATCTCCAGTAATTCTGGATAAAATATCGATGCAAAACAGGTGAAGATACCTCTGATTCACTCCATCCATGCTGAACCCCTTCAATACATTCTTCAAAATACCGTAACAGCAAATCCTGGTATTGCTGTTTCTGTTCAAGGAAATATTGCCATTGTCTGAAATGGGTTAGTTTGAATTTCGGGTCCTCTCTTAATACCATATGAATGGCCAGATCAGTATTGGTACAGAAAAATTCCATATCCATATACGATTTTTTTAACACATGGTTAAATATTAAGGTGAATCCCTCATGTAGTGCACGAACTTCGCCAGACGTGAATCGATATTGATAAGCGAGGTCTACGATAGAAGATAAATCCACATCTTCTGGTGGTTGGACCAACTGATGCATGCCTGACCCAGGCAACAGGCGAATCTTCTCGATAATAACACCAACACGGAAAAGCTTATTCATATGATACAGATATTCAATATTTGTTTTAACATCTTCCACCTTCGAAAAAGGATGGAAAACGATAAACCCGATGTGGTGACTGACCCCATATACCTCCAGTTTTTCTTTGACATCATGGTAAGCATCGGTCTTAATACCTTTTTTGAACAGCTTGAGTGTATCTTTTGTCCCACTTTCAACCCCAAGAAAAACCCGGATCAGTCCAGATTCGGCCAGCGCTTGTAGCACCTCTTCTGGTGGAAATGGATGACAGCGCAGATAGACCATATATCTAACCTTGAGCTTGCGACGGTGAATTTCATTCGCCAGTTCAATCAGCCGTTCGTTATCTCTGTCGCTGCCCCAGAAGATACTATCATTGAAAATCAGAAAATTTTTGCTGTACTCATATCTTAAACTTTCCATTTCATCCACAACACGCTGCACGGATTTGACACGTCTCGGAGCGGTATTTTCCTCAAAGGAACGCATCGCCGGGATATGGCAAAAAGAGCAGTTCGCCAGACAGCCACGACTTGCTTCCAAGTTAGCCAACGCAGCGCGCTCTTTCTTTTCCACTTCACGCACTGGGAAAGGAAGTTGGTCCAACGATAATGTAGGGATACGTGGTTCTGCCTCAATGATCTCGCCAGTGACAGGGTCCCGCCACAATCCGCCTCTTATATTCACTGGCCAAGTATAATTCATGGGGTCATGCTGTAAAGCCTTAACCAGTTCCAGTGCCGTCTCTTCCCCTTCTCCAAGGATGATACCATCTAGCTCAGGATAAAATTCGATTACACGCTGCGCGTTTAAACTAGCAAAAGGCCCACATACGAAGATCCGTTGGAACAGGCCTGCCCGCTTGGCTTCAATCGCCAATCCCATATTTCGCTCATAATCCTGAAAGTTAATCTTGAGCAACAAAACAGGAAAGCTTCCGCTGTGTCGGCACAAACGCTTCCCATTAATGTGTGAATTGCGTTCCAGGAGGCACATGTCTATCTCAATCCCGTGTTCCCGCAGCATTCCCCCAATGCTGTTCATTGTCAAAGAGGCGCCAGATTGTGTCATTAACGTTCTGGAAAAAGCTAGACGTATCACGATAAACTTCCCTCTGCTCTTGTAAAGTTCTGAACCAGCATTTCCTGACGTAAAATATCCATAACTTCCTTCAATGGCCCTCTCATTGTATAAATTAGGTTCAAATTAACCATCTGCTTGATAAAACGGAACAGATTTTGATGAGTCTCTTCACAACTAAAGTCCGGTATCCAGGGACCAAAGTGCTTATTACGGTCATACATCGCCAAGGTGACTCCGCGAATTAAACCGGACATATTCTCATGAAGCACTATACTCGCCATATCTGAAGCTGTCTGACTGTATTCCAGAGAATCGGTATATCCCAGCCCGATGAAGAACACTTTTTTCACAGGCAATGGCCTTGTTTCCATTTGTACACCTATTTCTTCAGGAGTTACCCGCTTGCGCATATCGGATATACCCCGGAACCGCTTGCCAAAAATGGTATCAAACATGTGCAGATCGGTTTGCTCCAAGGCATGACTTCGCAGCGTCAAAAAGTTGTTTCCATCTCCACCCAGCACATATGGCTGGCCGTCCATCATCCCGATTTCGGTATGATCATTGCTAAATAATTTGCAACCCAATTTTTTGCACAGATTATAGACCATCGTAGTCTTGCCCGCTTCTTTAGCTCCGAGGAAAAGATACGCATGCTTACCATCACTAACGGATGAGGCGTGCGCGGAAAAACGGTGATGAAGATGCGCGTCCCGCTCAAACATATTCAACAGCAAGCATTCCAACATGCTAGTCGTTTTGATCTCGCTCCACGGAGCTTGAAAATTAACCCCCTCCTTATTTACCGAACATTGGTAATTCGGACCGTCAGTATAAAAAAGCTTTTGCCGTATAAGAGCAGGCTGTTCACTCTCTAGGGCCGATCGCAAGCTTCCCTTGCCTAGCAAATTGGATTTTACACTGAAGTATTCAGCGACTCCGTCCTGATCCGATTCGATCAGGCAGCTTCGCTCATTCCAGTTCACAATCAGCTTCATACTCAAGCTCCTGTTCTGACACTTATTTTAATATTTCAGCGAAAAGAAAGATTAACCGCTCCAAATGAGACTCCTGAATCTCCCGGTGGACCACCATATGAAGGGTATGCTCATTCAGAAGATTAATTTTCACTCCATTGCACCCCAACTGTTCATATAAGCGGACTGCATTCGTCCTGTGATGACGCACACGCAAAGTAATAATATTCGTAAAGGGAGAGTTTTCGTTAACTTCAATTCCCGGTAGCTGCCTTAAATGTTGTGCCAACCATTCCGTCATCCGATGATTGTCTGCCATCCATTCTCCGGCATGATGCAACGCCGCAAGACAAGTTGCTGCCATAAGATCGCTTTTGTGTATCGTTCCCCCCAGCATTTTTCGCCATTTTCTGGCCTGATCGATAAAGATTGCAGGACCGGCAATAATCGCTCCAAGGGGAGCATTATAACTTTTGTTAAAATTGACCATGACCGAGTCCACACTTTCTGCAAACTGGTTTAACGGCAATTTCTGGACAAACGAAGCGTGAAATAGGCGTGCTCCATCCATATGGAGCGCTATATTCTTCCGCTCCAGTAGTACTCGGATATTATGGAGTTCATCCAATGATAGAATGCTACCGCCACTATAGTGGTGGGGATTTTCCAGACACACCAGCCTCAGCGCAGAATATTTCGTTGCTGCAAGGATCTGCTGTTCTATTGTGTCGTGCTGAATCATACCCTGCTTTCCAGCCAAACAATGCAAGGTCACACCTGCTATAGATGAAATAGCGGCATGCTGTATTCTTGCTATATGGGAATTCCGCTCTACCAGAACCGTATCCCCACGGTTACAATGAACAATAACAGCAATCAAATTTCCCATATATCCTGTTGGTACAAATAAGGCTTTTTCTTTGCCTAACTGTGCGGCCATTGTTTGTTCCAACTGTTGAGTAAAATTGTACTTTCCCAGTGACTCGTTTGCCTGTAAGAGTGCACTTAGCTGATATTTGTCCATAGCTGTAAAGGCATCTGTTGACATATTGATAGTATACATCTTGTTCTTGCACCTACCTTGATTTTAGAAAAGAACACAGGAGCATACACTCCTGTGTTCCTCGGCAAGCCCATTTAAACTAGCGTTTGGAACTTTTTTTTGATACTTTTACTGGAGTAGCTGGTGCGCATGCCATAGAACTCACCTCCTTATCTTAGTAATCCGGTTTTGAATTAAAATCAGACTAGCCTGAATTGCCGTATCATCTGCAGAATCTCCTGGGAACGATCGATCATTTCCTCTGTGAACAGAAGATTACACGAAATGATGAATAATCCGCAGTGAGTCAGTAGCAAATCACCTTCTTCAAATGAAACCCTGATGCCGTGAAGAGAATCACTCCATACAGCTGAAACCCCCGCATGTTGCAACGCACTCAGCAGCCGCTTATCCTCTACAGCAAGGTGGTAAGGAACCTCTAAATCATCCAGCAGTGCCGGACAGGACATGTAACCGAATTCCACATTTGCATGTCGAAAACTAGAAATTTTTTGAAGAGCATATTTGGTTGGACGGTTCCATTCCCTCGTCTGCATACTGGCAAGATGTTTGGCAAAAAAGTTGCCCCAACCTAACACAACCACTTCACGTAGCGACCTTACTCTGCTTGCTTTGATGCGCTCAAGGTTCCACCATTGCCTGGAAATTTTGCGCCAGTTATAATGGATAGGCCATTGAGCAGCAGGGGTAGACGGGGACTCTACGCCTTTATTCCAAAACCGAAAATGGTTATCTTCGACGTAGATCCGCTTCAGCCAGTATTCCAGATCGTTGGCGACGAATTCCAACGCATTCAGACGAATATAGTGCCGAAGCATATCCATATCTATATCTGGAAAATTTTTATAAATGCAATAAGCGTCGTTAATATCACGAATCGTAAGGCCCTGATGACTGAGTGCATGCCCCAGCAGCAGGATCAAGGACATTTCAGGTCTTAACTGTCTTAGATATTTCATACCATGCACAGGCATATAGGCTTCATCCACATTAATCTCCAACTTTTGGAGAAAAAAAGTACTATAAAACCCAGCATGCAGATCTAGCCGGAAATCGCCGTCTGCAAATCTCTTTTTCCAGTGACCCGTTATAAAATAAGGCTCTTGCTTGTCATTTCGTTTGGAAAAATACCAAGCTTCCTTCTGCACACACTCATTGACTCTTAGTTGAGCAGTTAGCATCCACAACTCTCGCGCATTAGGCAACAGGACATCTACATCTTTACTAAAACGAATCTGTCCTTTAGGATACCACTTATTTACCGCAGCACCCTTAATTATGATTGGATGAGTATTTTGTTCGCCGGCTATCTGGTCAATCCAGGTCAGCATCTGATTCATCCAATTCATGCGTTTGATACATAGCTCATATTCTTCATGTAATTCGTTCAAAAGTGACGTACCTTCATATTCACCACTACGCTGTAGATGTATAAAGGCCTGCGGCTGGACTTTGGAATACCGGAACATCGTCAGCAGTTGCTGATCCTGTATATCTGACTGCTTGAGTGTCTGAATAGCTGTCCGGCATCTCTCTACACTTGCTTCTAAAGATCCTATGACAGCTACAGCCTCCAGTTTATCCATTGCGATGCTCATTAGCGCCCTCCGCCTCCGTAGAAAAATCCTCCAGCAGATGCTGTTCCAATATAGCGGTACGGTTGGCATCGAAAATTCTTTCGATTATTGAGTCCTTCCAAGTGTATACGATTTTGTCCTTATCCAGAATCTGGTGCAGGTAGGAGAGGTCTGCCCCCCTAATCCGATCCAGTACATGAGCCGGAATAGTATCTGGATATACTATTTCCGTATAATGGAGCGTATAATAAGTTTCCCGCTCCATATTATATTCCCTTACTTTTTCTAGAAATACATCCCAATCTATGCTCACTTTGCCACGAGTGATTAGCTGGTAGATATCAACAAGCTTGTACAAGGCCATATCCTTGTTTTTCAGTACTTCCTTATAATCTACTGCTTCCTTGCAGAAATGGATACATAAAAAAATCAACATGTCTTCCCAAGACAGTGAAGGAAGCTCCGTATCTCGGATCGGCGCCATGATTCTTTGCTCCAGCAGTTGACTTACGATTTCATCTGTTTTCCGATTAGTACGGATATCAATCGAAAATTGGATATCCACGTTATGGAATTCTACAAACGTCATATCAATTGTTTTACGAATCATAGGGTGGAGTTGGTGTGAGATCATCGGAAACTTGATCACGTCTTCCCGGTTCACCGGAATAATCTCTCTTGTATTGTAATGATACTGTCCATGCATATATCCAAGTTCATTCAGTAGCCTGACCACTTCTTTGGTCTCGCTCGAGTGAATTAGTATATCCAGATCATTAGAAGAACGCATACCTATACCCGAATAAGCATATTCTGACAAAACCAGACCTTTGAGCGTGACAAATTTAATTCCGCCTGCTTGTAGATGATGGCACACATCGCTAGCCAGCTTGAACTGTTCTTCGGCCTTAAGCTGCTGGGCCTTGTAAATTAACTCTGTAGATTTAAAAAAGTAAAAGGGTACAAATTTACTTCGCTCTTCGATAATATATTTGCGGATATTTGTCCAAACGATACCTACGACTCGGTGCATCTGTACTAGCCCACATACCCGACTCCAGTCAAGGTATGAAGCAAATAGTTTCTGAATGTAGTCCAGTTCTTCCTCCGAAATGTGAATTTTGGACAGTAGATAGACCAACTGTGATTCCCTGTCAATTTGCAGATGCTTCACATTCATACCTCTTCCTCCTCCTTAATTAATGCCAAGCATGGATATTTAATCATATCCAGCGATTTTTTAACGGTATGATACCTAGTTCTTTTTTGGCTATGTATTCTTTTAACAAA
Source organism: Paenibacillus tyrphae (assembly GCF_024158745.1). Lineage (GTDB taxonomy): Bacteria > Bacillota > Bacilli > Paenibacillales > NBRC-103111 > Paenibacillus_G > Paenibacillus_G tyrfis_A. The sequence goes on from NZ_JAMZAW010000028.1 coordinate 46,634, forward strand.
TCTTCGCGGGGGGGATGATAGTGGAGCGCATTTGCATCACGGTATAATCTTTCCAGTAGATTTCCACGCTGTAAGGAACATGTACCCTGAATTTTTGCGGCAATGGCAATGATCTCATTAACCGAATTAGACAGTGTCTGTTTAACTTCCAGTGTAGTCAGGTAACTAACATCCCCAAGTGTTCCTGTTGCAATATCCCTGTCAACCTGTCTCGCTGCCGCAAGCAAAATCGTTTGAGAATTATCCAGCAACACTTTCATATCTGCTATCGCGTATTGCACGTTAGGCAGAAAGCACATTTTTTTTTGAGAAATCACATCAACCTTCTTTTTCACCATATCTAGTACATAATCGTAGGCACTTCGAGCGATCCCCTGATAGACTGCACACAATGCTAGGCGGAACCAATAAATCAGTTCATGTGTGGCCTCGAGGCCGCGCCCCGGACTACCGATTAAATTGGAATCGGGTATAAATACGTTGTCAAAGTCCAACTGATGGGTCATTGTCGCTACCATTCCCGAGATGTTCCATGTATCCTTGACCGTGATACCCTCCATATCACGGTTAGCTAGCATCGCCGTAATGCCAGCTCGTTGCCCCTGACTAGCTAGGGTGTAGCAGTACAATGGAATATAGTAAACAATCGGCGCACCTGACACATAGGGCTTTGTGCCATTTACTATGTATCCACCAGCGACCTTTGTTGCTTTCAATGAACTTACTCGTTCGAAGTCTTCATTTTTATACAGAAAATAGACATTGGGATTGCTGATCGAGGCAATATAATGTCCTTCTCGTACCTTCTTGTTGACTTCTGCTAGCAGTTTCGGATGAAGAATATGTTGAAATCCTCCAACAGAATAAAGGTGCATAGCCAAACACAATGCTGTTGCTCCACAGCCTGATGATAACTGCGTCAGCAATTCACAGGTCTGCTCTACATTGAAATTCTGCCCTCCATCAACTTCCGGCAAATTGACAACATGCAGTCCCGTTTGTCGAATTGCTTCAAAGTTCTCAAACGGAAATGCTCTTTCCCGGTCATAATAGGAAGCCTTGTTCGCAAGCCTGTTCTTCACTTCTGTTAATCTGTCCTGAATGCTTGAATCCGTCAGCATACTTTTCTCCATCCTTCTCTATGCCAGTTAGTTGATGTCGAACTGCCGCGAATTCCTTCCCATCTAAATCGAGAACTCGTATGGATATGTTCAAAAAAATGTCTATACAACATACTCTATTCCTTTATTACTAATCTTTCCGGTTTCATTAAACGGACCGTTTTTTTTGCGTTTGGCGCTAAATTAGTCTAATTTCGTTAAACCTGTTCCATCCAGAAACCGTAATGAATGCATTAATTATTAAGCAATATTAACAGTTTCTGATGTTGAATATGGGTGATCTGACCTCGCTCTAAACGCAGAAGGCCCTCTTTCTCCATTGCCTTCAGTGTCCGACTGGTTACTTCTCGAGTAGTACGCAATTCAATCGATAAAATGTCATGTGTAATGGAGAGTGAATCATTATTGAAATTTGTATTTTCTATCAGGTATTCATAGATTCGGGTGCGAATTGACTTAAAGTATATGTTCTCGATTAAAATGGACAAAGTATTAAGATAATGAGCCAACGATCTGAATATAAATTGGCGAAAGTTTTTATATTTATCCATCCATTCTTGTAAAATCTGGACCTTAACAATCAAAACAGTAGTCGGTTTCTCGATGCAAGCCGAGGCTTCGAACTCATTGTGTCCTAAAATGCTTGATAGCATTAATGGACAGCATTCGCCACTATTGATCCGAAATAGAGCAACTTCTTTCCCTTTATCGTTCAACTTATATATACGGATTGATCCTTCTAGGATTAAGAATGTGTACTTCAGAAATTCTCCATCATGAACAACAGAGTTAGCGGGCAATGAAAGGATGGAAATCTCTTTCCAATCTTCTGGAGAAATATCAGCGAGAAAATCGAATTGAGTAATCACATCCTCGATCTGTTGATTTTGCATACCGTAGCTTGACCTTCCTTTACAACAATGTACATATAAAACATAAAAAAATTTAAACAATATTACTTCTGATTAGTTACTTTTGCCCTTGTAGGAATGTAGTGCAACATGATGATTTTTCAATCATTGTGATCGATTATGAGCTGTGTCTGGAAAAATGCTGTCTTTCCGGCTGTAAATCTGACTTCATTAGCATGGAAATACAGATCCTCAAGAATATTTTTAATAACAGCTACTAGCGCTTCCTCGCTATTTAAAACGGATGGCATTATATAGATAGGTGAACATGATAAGCTGATCAGCAATACGAGCTCCTTGTTTTTTCACGACTCCACACAAGTAGTCTGCTCGCAGAGACAACATTCAAATTTTTAAGCCCTACCAAGCCTACCATTATTGTACAATGAAATATTTTCCACAATCTTAACAAGTATTTCTATAATCTTAATTTTCACATTATACTTAATTATGGTTTTACTTGATTTATTAATATTTTTAGGTCATTTCACCTTAAATATAAGTTAAAGCGGTTAGATTTTGGAATCAGTTCATTGGCCTGTCTATTTGGTTCTTAAAATCAGTTAGTAAGGGACATGGGGCAATTAATAAAATCTAAAGTGAGCTTTTGAATCGGAGCAGTGCTCCGCGGCCATTTAAAGAACAGCATGCGCTTGTATGCTTTCAGACAATGCCTCTTAGAGCAGCTTGCTTATTTCCTTTTCTTTCACCTAGTTTTGACATATCATTCTCCACTAATGAATATATTACATGCCCGTAAACGACTAATGGCCTCATCCTTTAAACAAAGGACGAAGCCACTAGCATTTAAAGTATTTCTTATTATAACCTAATAAGCAAGCGAGCAATGTTTGCCGAGGGTGCTTAAATCTGTTCCGGAGGCCGTGACACGCTTCGTGGCTGATCGGGCTACTTTCCTTTGCCCATAATCTGTTGAAGAAGATCAAAAAGAAAACATGGTAGCTTCAGGATGCTCCCTAAAGCCACCATGTTTTCTTAGAGGTTAAAAAATTTAACTAGAGTTGCGCCGATCAAGGCAAATCACTACTTTTGGAACTGCCCCTATACGCCAAGATTACGGCTACGACAACAGAACAGCTTGTCCAATAGATATCGGACCTTTGGTTATATGTCAATCGGGAAGCTGAACATTCCCGGGAACCATATAGGCACCGGAACCATGTGCTGGAAGGCCAGGAATGGTATCTATGACGCTTATTCCACGGATATCTGTAATTCTGACTTGCAGCGGCTGGGTACCCAATTGCTGCGTGCTGACAAAGTGATTGTAGGGAGCTTTCGGCAGATTGATCCAAGTGCCGTTTTTGTTAACTTCGAACTTCATTACGGGATACTTGTGATTTCTCACCTGAATGGCCGCCCACCACTGGCTGCTGCCTTCTTTGATTCGATATTTAAAATTCCCGGAAATTGGAGCTTTGACTACCTTCCACTGAATATTAATTTTCCCAGCGCTCATGTTCCCGATTTCAGAAAATGCGTTTGGACTTAAATCGAGTGCCCCCGGCGCCGCTTCCGGGTATAAGTCCGTAACATATACGACTGTCTTCCCCTTGGGTCCCTGCACTTCCAAGTAGGCGCCTGCGAGCGCGGCCTGTACACCGTTGTAATTATAATCTGTCGAATTTAACGCCGTAATTTTCATATCGCGCGGAATCGGATCAAGCAGCGCAGCCCCGCCTTCGTACCCTGAACCGGTATAGGTGGCATAGGAGCTACGAACATCATTCCAAGAGGCAAAAGCCGTAACTGTAGATAATATCAGAGCAGATACCAAGGTGACCACAAGTGCAAGCATCGATTTTCTTCTCATCATAGCAAAATCCCTCCTAATAATAACGATTTTAACCAGAGAAGCGGCTAACGGGGTTTGTTTTCCCCTCCCGTTCTGAGTCTTACTTCTGCTTAAAATATAAAGTTAGCTTCACCTCCTCGTAGGTTCATATGATTTATAGACAAGGCAAAAAGCCTCGGCTATCATAAAGGTAAGGCATGTTTCACTCCCTTTCTGTCAAGCATGGGCTGCCTTCCGCAACCTCAGACATGTCTGGGGCTGTTCTGCTGTCAGTCGTCATCGCTTACTTCATCCCCTCTGCACACATGCCGCCTCGTGGAAAGTCGCCCTGACTTCCTCAACGTCAATCTTGTAACTGCACCGCATGGAGAAAATGAAGCCGTCGGCGTAAGATGAAGCGTTACAGTTATAGCGAATAAATCGGCGGTAGATTCGGCTGTTTCGCGATGGTGTCGTTGTAGCTCTCCTGCAAATTCCCTTGGCGCTGTTGCCCAAATAATTGAACATGAATAGATCGAGATGCTCATACTGATCCCCAAACTGTACAAGCCTCTTGGCTCTGGCCCAGTCGGTACGGCAAATGGGATCGATAAGCAGATACATAAAATTAATGTTTTTGTCCTTCAAAAGATCCAGCCGGGTTCTGACGGAACGCATCGTCTCGCCCTGATTCCGCCCCGCATCGATGCATAGAGGCACGAAATCGATAAAATCGCTGACCGTATTGTAATACGACGCCTCTTCATACCTTCGTCCATCATCTAGGAACAGAAAGATCTACGATTATTTAGCGAATTGCGCAAGCTTTTGTTTATTCGCTTCGAATTCTTTTTGCTGGTACGCCTGTATCTTACCAATCCCTGCTGCTGTGCGATCCTTCTGGAATTTATCAAAGATCTGGTCGAACTCCGTATCAGACTTGGCAAGCAACAGCTTCGGCAGCGTCTTTCCCCAATTCAGCATGATCTTGTTGTTAGCAATCCCTTCTGCAGATGTGCCTGTCGGAATAATGTTATCGTATTGCGAAAAATTCTTCGCCTTGCCTTTTGTCCATTCCTCAAGCTGTTTGCCAGGCTCGGTGGCTGGCGGAACCCAATTAAAAATCAGGTTGGTATCCATAAGCATCCAAAAGGTGAAGGCAGATCCATATTTTTTGTCAAAAGCCGCGCGATCCTTATTCATCAATTCCAACGCTTCAGGCTTGAATTGTTCTTTGCCATTCACAATATCGTAGCTAACGCCTTTCTCGCCGAGGTACAGGTCCTTGTTTCCTTCTTCACTGATCAGATAACTTAGAAATTTAATCGCTCTTGCTTTGTCTTTCACGTCCTTGGAGATCAAGGTAAGGGTCCATCCCGAAATTCCGGGACCGCCCAAGGTCGGCGGATCCTTTTTCATATTCGCAGGGCCGTCAACGGCGATATACACCTTGTTAGGATCTTTTTGGTATAATGAAATATTTTGGTTCGATAAATCAGAGCGTTGATACAGCATGGCAAAATATCGCCCCTGCGCGATCTTTTCTTCCATTTGCGGACGTTTGTCGATAAAGATGTCTTTGACCAGCAAGCCCAGTTCATTCGCTTTGCGGAACGTCTTCAACCAACTGACATATTCCGGATCGGTTGAGCGGTCGTACAGCTTACCGTCCTTCTCATAAGGAACAGCAAGAAAGTTCTGTAAATAACTTTCCAGCGAGTAGTTTCCTTTGTCGGTAAACTCATGAAGACCGAGCGGAATCAACGGCTGACCGTTCACGTCTGGGAATTTCGTCTTCGCTGCTTCCAGTGTTTTCAGGAAACCTTCCTGCGTTCGCATATCCGGCTTGCCAAGTGCCTCATACATATCTTTGCGAACCAAAAAGGTTTGACTTGACGTAAATTCGTCTCTATACTTCTTGTAGTCCTGTGGAGAAGACGAGGCATTGGGATAGCCGTAGAAATTGCCGTCCTTTTGCGTATACCAAGCGATCTTGGCGGGATCGGCAACCTTAAAAAAATACGGATCATACTGTTTCGCAAGATCGCCAAGAGGAAGCACCATGTTGCCCTCGATCATTTTTTTTACCGCGTCCTCATACCAGCCGAGCGTAATAATATCGGGCAGCTTGCCGGAAGCGATCATTGTGTTAAGCTTCTCATTCTCATTGCCCGCAGGCACGATAAAATTGATGCTCACACCGGTTTTTTTCGTGATATACTGGGAGGTCGCGTCTCCCCCCCACTTGTTCGGAAACCAAGAGAAGTTCAGGTACCAATCAAAGGTGATCGGCTTCGTATCCGATTTCCAGCCCGGATCATCGGTATTTGCAACAGGTGCCTCTGCCGCTTTCGTCGGCTCCGGTTTGCCCGAGCTGCCTTCTCCTTTATCAATGGAACATGCAGTAAACGATACGGCTGTAAGCACAGCAAGCAAAGCAGTCAAAATTTTGCGCGGGTGACTCGATCTCGGTCTCATTCTGTTTTCCCCTTTTCTGTTTATGTTCGGCTTTCTATCAAAAGAATTTTTCGAAACGGAATACCTCACGCCTACCCTTTAATCGACCCAATCATAAACCCCTTTACAAAATATTTCTGTAGGAATGGATAAGCGATAACAATCGGCAGGGTTGTCACCACCATGGTTGCTAACTTAATGGACTGGGAGGACACGGTCTTGGCGATGCTGCCGGTGGCCGCAACTGCAAGTTGGTTGGAGCTCGATTGCGCCACAATGCGGTATAGATAAGTTTGAATCGGCTGAAGATCGCTATTGTTAATAAAGATCATCCCGGTAAAGTAGTCGTTCCACTGATATACCCCGTGGAAAAGCGCAATCGTTGCAACGACAGGCATAGAAGCCGGAAGGATAATCCGGTAAAAGATTTTAAAGTCATTGGCGCCGTCAAGCTTTGCGGATTCCTCCAGCGCATCGGGAATTTCCCGGAAGAAAGACTGAAAGATAATGAGATCAAAAAAACTGAATATTGCCGGGATGATATACACCCAAAAGCTATCGAGCATCCCCAGATCGCGGATCAATAGATAGTAAGGGATGAGCCCGCCTCCGAAAAACATCGTAAAGGTACCGATCACCATATAGACGGGCCGGCCGATAAGCTCCTTACGCGACAAGGCGTACGCCACCATCGCAGTAAAGAACACGTGAATGACCGTACCGACCAGCGTCTTTGCCACGGTTACCCCCATCGCCAGCATGATACCATTATTGGAAAATACGGCTAAATAGCTGTCCAAGCTGAACACTCGCGGCCACCAATAGATGCCTCCGCGCATGGCATCATTGCCGTCATTTAAAGAGTTCACAAGCACATACCAGATAGGATATAGCGTCACAAAACATATCGTAAGCATCAGCACATTATTGAATTGGTTAAAGGCGAGATCCTTGAAAATTCTGGATTTAATAAGAAACACAGCATCCTCTCCTTGGAATCTTTTCACCAGTAGTATTCTGCAAGCATCACTTCTAAAACAGTGACGTATTGCTTAAGCGCTTCGTAATAAAGTTAGCCGACAGTAACAAAATGAGCGAGATAATGGACTTGATCAGACCTACCGCTGTCGCGTAAGAATAGCGACCTTGCACAATACCGGTTTGGTAAACGTACACATCTATGACGTTGCTGCTGCTTTCGTTAAGCTGGTTTTTGAGCACAAGAATTTGGTCAAAGTTCGAGTTCAGAATGCCGCTGACAGCAAGAATGAACAGAATGGTGATTGTACCTTTGATTGACGGCAATGTAACATACAGCATCTTCTGAAAACGTCCCGCCCCATCGATGGTAGCAGCTTCGAACATTTCCGGCGAAACTCCGGCAATAGCCGCCAGATAAATAATTGCCGACCAGCCAAGCTCCTTCCAGATGTCCGAAGCAATGATAATACTCCAGAAATATTGGGGCTCTGCCAAAAAGCTGACGGGCTCCTTCATGACATGCAGCCCTATCAGGATTTTATTGATAATACCGGTGTCCGCCAGCCATGTAGCCAGAATCCCCCCGAGAATAACCCAGGAAAGGAAATGCGGCAGATACGATATGGTCTGTACCAGCCTTTTAAATCGGACAGAGCGAAGCTCGTTCAGAAATAGCGCAAAAACAATAGGCAACGGAAATCCTATGAGCAGCTTGAGGATGCTCATGCCGAGTGTATTTTTAACGACATAGCCAAGATTTTCGTCTTCCAAGATAGCCTTGAAATGCTCAAGTCCTACCCAGGGCGCATCTGAAATGGATTTAACGATGTTAAACTCCTTAAAGGCAATAATGATGCCGTACATCGGAACATAGTTGAAAACGAACATCCAGGCAACACCAACCAGAGCCATGATCTGCAGATATCGCTGTCCGTTTAACTTATGAAGTACCTTTGATACAGATCTTCCAGACGCCGTTACGGATGGTTTACTGTGGCTGGAGATCTTTGACTCTACGTTCATCCCTTTCCCCCCTTGATACTATCCAACTTATAAATATTATTTTTTGCTTGCGAGGAACGCATCGAGTTGTTTTTGCTTCTCAGCCTGTATTTTGTCTAAGCCGGCCGCTTTCAGCTTCTCCGTATATTTCGGAAGAATTTTATCAGGATCTACGGAACCTGTATCGAGAGCGGGATCGTACTCTTTGCCGACATTCACGAGCGCCGCGACTTCGGTCTTAACAGGTTCGGCATTAAAGGTAAAACCAAGACCGGGGGATTTTTTCGCATCCTTGTTGAATTCTTTGAATTTATCCCATTTTTGCGGATCTTCAGTGTCCCAGATATAGTTCAGGAACTGATTGCCGAACATCCACGAAGCCCCGGGACTGTAATTCTTTGTCGCTCCCGTCGCTTTGATCATATTGTCGGAAACTTTCTGATAATGCACGCCTTCGATTCCAAAGTTAAGCAGATTGTTCAACTCTTTGTCCGTATGCAGCAAGTTGATGAACATCATGGTGCGCACCGGATCATCCGACGTGGTCGAAATCCCTAGCATAGAGCCTGCGGTTTCTCCTGTCGACACGGTTTTGGCCGTCATTTCGATTTGCTTCAGCTTGCCCTGCAGGTTAATTCCGTTGGCCACCTCGGCATCCTTACCCGGTTTTAAAGGAGAAACGATCATGAAAACGTTACCTGCCTTTAAAGCATCTCCGGTACCAAGCGAAGTCGTGGCCGCATCTTTGTTAATATAACCCTTTTTCATATAATCTCGAGTAATTTTCAAAGTTTCTTTATACCGGTCAAGCTCGCTTGTTTTAACTACCTTCGTGCTATCCAGATCTTTCAGAATAACACCGGGAATGGTAGCATCGCCAAGGGCGTCGGTTTGGGCAAAGTAATGCGCGTTGAAAGTATCCCCTTGTCTAAGGAATAGCGGAATCATATCAGGCTTTTTCTCCTTGACAACAGAGAAAATAGGTTCAAGATCTTGGATTGTCTTCACATGGGTCATATCCAGGCCAAGCTCTTTGGCGACGTCCGAACGATATACCACTCCGCCTTGAGCGGCCAATTCCTTGTTCGTCGGCACAGCGTAATTTTTACCGTTAATTTTCGCTCCTTCCAGGAAAACTGGACTTAAGGTGTTAAGAATGCCTTGCCCGTGCTTTTTCAATAAATTCCCGTATTTATCAAGTCCGTCGTCATTCAGCGGGAGAAACGCGCCCTTGGACACATTGACGGCGTGTCCGTTCCATTGAGCGGTAAACAGAAGGTCGAATTTTTCGCGGGATGCGATCATAAGGTTTGATTTATTATCCCATTGTCCCCAGTCAATCGGCATCAGTTCGATCGTGGCATTGATTTTGGGCTCCAAAATCTTATTGAGCGCCTCTTCGACTTTGGCTTGGTCCGGTTGAGGGCTTCCCGGAAATACCATTTTCAATTTATACGGCTTCTGGTCTATAGCGGATTTTCTGTCGCCTTCCGAATTACTGCCGGCCTCATCCATGCTGCCGTTATCACCACTACATCCTATCAGGGTTAAAGAGAAAAATAATAAGAACGTGAATAACACAAGAACGTTTCTTCGCAATGCTTTCATTGAACTCAAACCTCCATATCTAAATTGCTTTATGCCAACATCACTCACCCTTTTACAGCGCCGACCGTTAAACCTTTAACAAAATATTTTTGGAAAAAGGGGTAAGCGAACACGATTGGGCCGATTCCTAATACTGCCATTGCCATGCGCACGGTTTCCGTTGGAAGGTTAAGACCTCCTCCTGATTGGTTAATAGCCTGCAAGGCTTGAGTGTTGGAGGTAAGGAATTGGATATCGAGCATTGTTTTATACATTAAATACTGCAGATTGACATTTTGACTACCGGTTATAAAGACTAGGCTCGTAAACCAATCATTCCAGTAATTTAAAGTTTGAAACAAGGCAACGGTTGCCAGGACGGGGAGAGAAAGCGGCAAAATGATTTGCGCAAATATTCGAAACTCACCGGCTCCATCTATCTTAGCCGACTCAATCAGCGCAGGCGGTATCGTGTTGGAAAAGAATGTTCGCAGCATCAGTACAAAAAACGCCGATACCAGCAAAGGCAAAATCAGAGCGATCAATGTATTTTTCAGATTCAGCATTTGGGTATAGACCAAATACCAGGGAACAAGTCCTCCATTAAACAGCATTGTAAAAAACATAAAGAAAGAGAACACATTTTTGTGCGGAAAATCTCTGCGTGAAATCGGGTAAGCGTACATCGCCATAATGATCACACTGATGATGGTCCCGGCTGCCGTGACAACAACGGAAACTCCAAACGATCGTACGATTTGTTCCCAGTCTTTGAACAAAAATTGATATGCCGAAAGACTGAATGTTTCCGGTATAAAGTTATAGCCGTTTATTAACACAGCCTTCTCATCGGAAAATGACACGATGATCACGAGCAGAAGCGGCAAGATGCATACTGCCGTATTAAACCAGAAAAACAAATTAATTATAATATTAGCAGTGTTTGAAATGTCATTTGGCCTACGCCTGTTCACCCAAAATCACCCTTCTTAAAATAATGCATTCTCTTTACTGACCCGTCGTACAATCAGGTTCGACCCAAGAACCAGAATAAATCCTATGACCGATTGAAATAATCCCGCTGCGGATGACATCCCGATATCTCCCATTGACAAAAATGTTTGATAGACATAAGTATCAATGACCTGTGTCGAAGGATACAGCGCCCCCGCGTTCCGCGTCACTTGAAAGAACAATCCGAAATCGGCATAAAAAATTCTTCCGATTTGTAATAAGGTCATAACGATCATAACGGGTACAATGAGAGGAATCGTAATCTTTTTGATTTGCTGCCATTTAGAAGCGCCGTCAATTAGCGCAGCTTCATAGTATTCATTGTCAATTCCCAGAATTGCTGCCATGTAGATAACCGTATAGTAGCCGATATTTTTCCAAATATTTATGATCGGTAAAATAAATGGCCAGTACTTCGGTTCGGAATACCATTCAATTGGTTCGATCCCTAATTTAGGAAAAACGACAGTGTTCAAGAAACCATGGTCTTGTCCAAGAAAAGCATAAACTAAATAGCTGACAACGATCATGGACAAGAAAAACGGAAGGAACATCGTGCTCTGATGGAATTTGGATAAAAACCTGCTGCGCATTTCATTGAACATAATGGCGAATGCAATAGCAACAAGGAGATTCAGGACAATAAACACAGCGTTATAACAGAGTGTGTTTCGGGTGATGATCCAAGCGGTTTCTGTCGAAAATAAAAACTTGAAATTTTGAAAGCCAATCCAAGGGCTTTGAAGAATCCCTTTGGAATAGTTAATGTTCTTAAAAGCGATGATCACGCCGAACATTGGAATATAGTTATTCACAATCAAAACAAGGCTGGCAGGTAGCATCATGATATAGAAAATCCAATAGGTGCGAACTGTCTTAAAGAGTGCAGGAGTCGATTCAGGCATTTTCCGAACTTGCCCTCCTCTTTGCCAAAGCGCTCAGAGTATTACTCATTTGCTCTTCCCCCCTAGTCGGTTTCTCGTTATTTATTATTACCGATATGGAAGAGGGCGGTCTATCCTATATGTAACTTTTTGAGCATCATTATGACTTGTTGATTTGGAATTTTTTTCGGTATTCTTGCGGGGAAATGCCGGTTACTCTCTTGAACATTTTGGCAAAATGCGAGAAGTGGCTGTAGCCGGTAACTTCCGCTACACTGCTTATTTTACGGTCCGACTCTATGAGTAATTTCTGCGCTTTGTCCATTCTGACCTTTAGCATATATTCGGATAACGATAGCCCCGTTTCTTTCTTAAAAAGACGGGACAAATAAGCGGGATTCAGATGGACGTAATTAGCAATGTCCTCCCTGTTCAGTTCTTCATGCAGATGATCGCTTATAAATTTCTGGACTTTAGCGACGACAGCGGAAATATCCTGATGGTGCCTGCTCATATACTTGATACCGGTCGATACAACGCGAATAGCCCAACTGCGAAGTTGTTTTAGCGACCGGGTAGCGGCGGCAGTATCCTGCAGTTCGTCATGAGGGAACATGTTCTGAATCGACAAGCCTTTTTTATGACCCACATGATATACCATATGAATTAGACCGTAACACAAAGCTTGCAAGGTTTCCGAACGCGCCGCGCCTTGTTGCATCCGATCTGTAAGTTCATCAATGCGCATAAGCAGTTCGTCCAGTTTGCCGAGTTCATACAGTAAAAACCAGTCGTTGATTGAAGCTACCGATGGCAAGGTAGCGCCGGATACTTCATGGGAAAGCTGGAGCTGATGCAGAACGCAATTGACCTTCATCACATTATCTCGTTCCATTCTAAGGAGAGTGCCCACCACCTGATTGATTTCGGTAACAGGCGTCTTTTCCCCAATATAACACGACAAGTTGCAGTGGAAGAAACGGTTGCAAGCCTGGATGTAGTCTTGACATCTATTGTCTAATTCCATGGAAACAGGAGTGCTATCTTGCACATAGAAGAGCACCAGATTAAAACCGTTGTGGTCTAGTATGACGCACCCGGGGTTATCTTGAAGAATCATTTCCGCACCCGCTTTGCGCAAAGCGTAACCCATAATTTCTTCGTCTCTTGCGTTCAAGTCTTCCTTCCATTGTTCCACGCTGATCAGAACGGGAATAATCAGGCTTTGTGCGTTCAACGGAATACTGTACATTTCGAACGCCGTCTGCAGTCTTTCTTGCGTCGAGGGAATTTTACCGCCCAACAAATCTTGCCAAAATCTCTCTACGAGAATAGGCAGTTGATTTAACCAATGCTTGTAATAAGTTTCGTAAGTTTTATTGAAATCCAGTAGCTCCTGCTCCGATTGAATTTTATGAATTGCCTTGGCGACGATTTCCTTCAATTGACTATGATCAACAGGCTTTAACAAGTAATTAAAGCTTCCAAGTTGGATCGCTTTCTGCGCGTAATCGAAATTAGCGTGGCCTGTCAAAAAAACGGTTTCTGTAAAAGGAGAGTGCTCCTTGACCCATTCCTGGAGCTTTAAGCCGTTGGCATCAGGCATTTCAATGTCGGAAATTAACACGTCAATATTGTGGGTCATTAATATATGCTTGGCTTCTTCTGCACAGTAAGCCTCATAGATTTGCCTGATAGGCAGGTCAGACCAATCGATCCCTTGCGTAATGCCCTTTACAGCGAATTTCTCGTCATCCACTACAAGTAGGTTAAACAACCAAATCATCTCCATGTCCAAAATGATGTTGAAGAGGGAAACGGATTTTAATTTCGGCTCCCATCTGCTCTCTGTTTGCAAAATAGATTTTGACCGCCCCGGAACTCATTTTAAGTCGGCGCATCACGTTCCAAATCCCCAAATGCTCCTCTCCGGATTTCTCCGCATAGTGCCCGGAATTCAACTCATGCAGCATTTCCGGCGTAAATCCTTTTCCGTTGTCGGAAATCGTGACAATAAAGTAATGCTGCGGGTCATCCGGGTCGGGGAACGCTTCGATTTCCACGTTAAATCGCTCCAAATCCATTCTATAACCGTGAATCACAGCATTTTCCACGAATGGTTGCACCGTCAACGGAGGTAATTGATAATGCCGATATGCATCCTCGATACGAATAGAAAAAGTCAGGTTGTCGGGATATCTCATAATCTGGATTTCCAAGTAATTTCCAATATGTTGAAGTTCATCTGCAAGCGATATGGACGTGCGATTGGTGCGTATGAGATTGCGAAAATAGTCGGCCAAATGAAGCGACATTTTTTGCACGGATTTGTGGTCTTTTAGAGCGGCTAAATTGTAGATGATATTCAAGCAATTCATATAAAAGTGGGGATTGATTTGCACCTGAAGATGTTTGAACTCGGCTTGCTGTACCCTTATTTTTTCTTCATAAACGGAAATCTTCAAATGCTCGATTTGCTTGGCCATATCGTTAAAAGTAGAAATCAGGTACGAAAATTCCGTTGAATGACTTTCATTCAGACGGACATCGAATTGGCCACGGCCGATTTTTCTCATGCCGTGAATGAGTTGAGCCATCGGCTTTAAAAAAATCTTTTGCAGGAAAGCAAGGTATAGAGCGAGTACCAAGGCAACTCCTAAGGGGAGAAAATAGATGGCCTTTTGTAAATATGGCAAGTTCTTCAGGATATTCGTCTCGGCTACTATAACCAGGTAACGAATATTTGCATACCGTGATGATCTCCCCATCGCCAAGTATTTCTTATTATTCATCTCGTCTCGTACAATTTGATATACCCGCATTTCGGGGGTAAGTTGACTTCTAATCGCAGCATAAGTTTGAACCGGCAAAAAATTACGCGTCAACGGTTGTCCGTCATCCTTAACGATGATCGTTCCACCACCCTCGCCCACATCCCACATACCAAGCGGCTTCGCCAGACTGTTCAAGTCTATAAGACAGCCGGCATAAATATTGGAACCTAAATCTTTCATTTGTGCTATAAAATAAGCCTCTTTCGATTCAATCAACTTCCAATTGCCCTGGTTAGGTGCCATATGATTTAATACTTGCGAAAGATGTTTCTGTACCGTTTCGTAACGCTCATGGAAACGTCCGTTTTCCTGCGTTACGATTAACAGGTCATCGTTTGACTTGGCATACACGAAAAAAGTATCGATCATGTTGTAGTATCCGATGTCTTTTACAAGTTTGTTGTAAACTTTTTGCTTGGCCAAAATATAGTCGTCCATTAAGGAGTTATAAGCTTGCATCGAAACAATGTCCGGGTCGCTTTCCATGCGATAGAAATAGTAGTCGAATTCCTTCAACGCATTATCATTAACAGTCACATAGTGAGTGAGCAGCTTGCTATAATTCATGGAGACTTGTTCGCGAACTACATTTATCGAATATACGTTATTGTAAAAAAGGAAAAATACAAGTGGTGCCACAACAACAATGAATCCGCTTACAATTTTAAATCTGACTGAATTTTTGATATTCATGATATGCCACCTCGGTATTATACACGATAGTTCAATACGGATATTATACAGGTTCGTAAGTTCCTCATTCTAACACTTCTAATGCCAGATTAACACTTTTGTTACTTTTTTGTCCAATAAGAGACAGTGGTTTTTAAAACAAGTCATAAGAGTGTCAAAAATATCACGCCATGGATAGATGTCCTTTTTCTGAATCAGTAAAATAAAGACAAATTTAAGGGAAGGGGGGTCCTATCGACAAACAGGGAGACACGATAACAAGGAGAGAAAAAAATTATAAGGAGGTAATGTTTACATGCTGAAAAGAATGGTTTCGTTCCTATGCACGTTTCTTATCGCTGTCATACTGTCAGTAAATTCTGTTCCAGCAAACCATGCAAAAGCCGAAGCAAGTACGTACGTATCCCAAAACGGTCAACTGAGGGTTTCTGGAAGCCAGTTGGTGAACCAGGCGGGGCAAGCCATCCAGTTAAAAGGGATGAGTTCCCATGGGCTACAGTGGTTTGGACAGTTTGTGAACAAGAGCAGTATGAAATGGTTGAAAGAGAATTGGGGAATAAACGTGTTTCGTGCGGCGATGTATACGCAAGATGGAGGTTATATCAACGATCCTTCCCAAAAAAATAAGGTAAAAGAAGCCGTTCAAGCCGCGATCGATCTTGGCATCTATGTAATCATCGACTGGCATGTACTGGGCGATCAAGACCCGAACAAGTATAAACAACAAGCAAAAGAGTTTTTTCAAGAAATGGCCACTTTATACCATGGTTACCCGAACGTCATTTATGAAATCTGCAACGAGCCAAATGGAAATCATGTTACGTGGAATAGTAGTATTAAGCCTTATGCTGAGGAAGTAATTCCAGTTATCCGCTCCATTGACCCGGACAGTATTATTATCGTAGGGACCGGAACATGGAGTCAGGATGTGCACCATGCGGCGGACAATCCGCTCTCTTACAGTAACGTTATGTATACCGTACATTTCTATGCCGGTACTCACGGTCAATGGCTGAGAGATCGCATAGACTATGCGAGAAGCAAAGGTGTAGCTGTATTCATTACAGAGTGGGGGACAAGCGACGCTTCCGGTGATGGCGGCCCTTTCCTTGCGGAGTCTAAGCAATGGATCGACTTTATGGAAAGCCGAAAACTGAGCTGGGCCAATTGGTCGTTATGCGATAAAGCTGAAGCATCCGCTGCACTTGCCCCCGGCGCAAGCCCATTTGGAGGATGGTCTGATGCGCAGTTATCGGCTTCCGGTAAGTTTGTTAAAAATCAAATGAATCCAACACCACCCAGCGACGGCATCATTTCCGGTAAAACCTACAAATTGATTAATGTTGGAAGTGGGAAAGCTCTTGATGCAGCCGCTGGCAGTACCGAAGACGGTGCGAACGTACAAATCTGGGAAGATAACGGTACAGGAGCTCAGCGATGGGTGATCACCGATGTAGGCGGCGGGCTGTATAAAGTGATTAAAGAAAATAGCAATAAAGCTTTGGATGTAGCCGGGAATGCGAATGGTGCGAATGTACAAATATGGAATTATGGCGGCGGCGCAAATCAGAAGTGGCGCATTGTAGATGTAGGCGGTGCCTACAAATTAATCGACAGCAACAGCGGCAAAGCTTTGGATGTAGCAGCCGCTGGGACCGAGAATGGCACGAACGTTCAAGTTTGGGACGATAATGGTACGAATGCTCAAAAGTGGAATCTGCATAAATTGAATTAAACTAGGAGATGTAAACTGAAAAAGCCTGCATCGCTTATTTTGCGAGCGATGGCAGGCTTTTTCAATTAAAACTTATCAATCATGTTCAAACCGAACCCTCGCTCCTATATGAGCCCTCTATTCCAATACCGTTGCTGACTTATTTGTGATTTAAAATATTGGGATCCTGCTCTGAAAGTTCTTCAAGCACTCCTCTAATTTGCTCTATCAATGGCGCTGGCGCTTTCTTTAGTGAACCCGTATCAAACGGAGGCTGAGGATCGTATTCCAAAATCAACTGGACTCCTTTGCTCATATCTTCCCCCAATTCCCATGCTACTAATTGGAGTGCCATGTCGATACCAGAGGAGACACCGGCTGCTGTTACGATTTGGCCATGTCGAACCACTCTCTCTTCTGTTGGAATGGCTCCAAGAGAACGGAGCAAGTCGAAGGACTGCCAATGGCAAGTTGCCACCGCTCCATCCAATAAGCCTGCAGCGCTCAAGATCAGAGAGCCGTTACAAACCGATGTAGTCCATTTCGCAGTCTCATGTAATTGGCGAATCCAACTCAACGTTTCTTCGTCATTCATTGGAGTTTTATAATAAGGCGGACTGCAACCGGGAACGACAAGAATATCAGCTGAAGTAATTTCAGAAAAGCTGTAATCAGCATGCAGATAACCCATTTTTGAGTCCAGTCTGATTATCCCTTTTTTCTTGGCGACAAACTTCACGTTACATTTCAGTGTAGCAGAAAATACTTCATACGGGCCAATTGCATCTAAAGCTGTGATTCCATCGTAGAGCATGATTGCGACTTCCATGATGATCTCTCCCTTTACATGATGTTTAATTCTATTGCAAATGAAATATACCATACATACGTAGGGTATGTCTTTGTCAGTGTTGTGAATTACACATAGCTATAAAGAGCTATTTGCCACCACCTTTATTAAGCTAGTCAATCCGTTAGTGTAGCAATAACTGTGAATGGTAAGGTCATTGCCGAAAAGGTCAATTGATAAAGACACACTACACTGCTAATCACCCAGCGACGTTGTCCTGCAGCTAGCAAGCGATTCCGTACTCGTCGACCGGAATGGGGAAAAGTAGAAAAAACGCCTTTATCAAAGGCGCCAAGGTAATTGAAAAATCTACAAAGCCTAAATTTCAGCTTTTATCGCGTTCATAAAGTAACCTATAGCCTATTCGCCATACATTGAATTAATTCTTTAGCCGAATGAAGAACCCTAGCCTTAACCTCATCATCCACTATAAAACCGCCAGTTTCCATACGCCTCACTTGAGTGTCGCAAATAAAAATCCCTTGCATTTGATAACGCGCTCCCAAAACCGAAAGCACGGGCTTCAAAGAGTTCTCAATTGCAAGCAAGTGTGCGATCGTACCTCCGACAGCAACTGGCAGCGTTACTTTATGCTCAAGTCCACTCTCAGGAATTAAGTCTAAAAAAGTTTTGAGAACCCCACTATACGAGGCTTTATAAACCGGCGTAGCCACTACAACGGCATCGGAATTCTGAATGAACTGATTTGCCTCCATAATTGCCGGACTGTTGAATTTTGCATAGATCAAATCCTCCGGCGGGATGGCTGCGACCGGTATCCAATTCAACTTAGCTCCGGCTTCCTTCAATGCATCGGATAACAAGTCAAGCACACCTTCTAAGCGGGAAGAAGTGAACGGACTTCCAGAGATAATAGTTATGGTGCTCATTTTCAACTCCCCTCACTCTCAACGATTGGTTTTAGCTCTTTTGTTGTTCACTCAAACGTTCTTAATTAGCGTTATATGCCATAAGCAGAGCCAGAACGGTTATCTGCAATCGGAAGCTGCATGACCCATTCCACATAGATCGATTGTGAAAAAAACTGAAGATTGGTCTGAAGGAATAAATCAAGCGTAGCTATAAGTTGACTGTATTCATTTGGCTCAACTTGGGCAATACCAGTCATCGTTTGATCATTTGATTCCACACGAACAATATATCTGCCTGGACCTGGTAGCGTATAGTGCTGATAAGGTAGAAATACCACTTGCACACGTGGCGTTATCCAAAATCGTTTTAATATTTTTACTTCTCCGTGTGTTCGATAATAATCTCCCAGAAGTGGAGCCACTTGATGCACATCCCCTGATTTTAGTAAACTTCGAATCAAGGTGGAGCTTATTTTTTGACCGTTAGACTTCACTTTTGGCACAATCGTAACTTGAAACTTCCCCATGCCGTCAGATTTGAGGGTGTTTGCGTCGCCATTTCCACGAAAACCGTAATTGAAATCAAAACCGATCACCACATGGTCGGTTTGCAAAGGGATGAGATAACGATCAACGAACTCACGGGGAGACATGCCTGCAAATGTCATGTCAAACTTTACGACATATAGTTTATCGACTCCCAGCCTTTCCATTATTTTCGCCTTTTCCACAATGGGCATCAGATAGCAGACGGTTTCCTTGCCGTTACGTAACACTTCTTTGGGGTGGGGTGAAAATGTCATGACGGACAACTCCGCCCCAATCTTCATTGCGATTTCTTTCGCTGTTAAAATTACTTTTCGATGCCCTAAATGAACTCCGTCGAAATAGCCAAGGGCCATTACACAACGCTTCCTATCGATAGGTGATGTTATCGGATCTTCGGAAAGATAAATAGTTTCCATTATGGACAACCTTCCTTATTGGATTCGCCGCTTTCCTTGACACCGCCATATAGGGCATATGATACACGAGAAACGTCGGAATGTAGTTAATTATACCGGTTTAAAAACTCGATGACTCGATCTACATACGGTTTCTTATTGTAGCCGTTGTATAAAGCTCCGGCCATTCGGACAGGATCTCCAAAGAAGAAGCGCTCATACAACGTTTGACGTGAACCGAATGAACTCATGCATACATCCCAGGCAAGACGGTAAAGTCTCACACGTTCGTAAGCGCTCCCATTCGCTGCCTGCAAATATTTATCCAGATCAGGCCGCAGTTCTGATTCAAAGTCCGCTTGATTGGGAATCGCCATAAGGCCGCTAGCTCCAAATATCTGCATAATTTCTGTTAATCGCGGATAAACCTTCGGAAAATAATTGCGTGCAGCGTTCAGTGGGGCGAAATCGGGTGTCATAATCCCCCATTTGTCAACCTTAGCGTTCGCCTCAGAAGCAGTCAGGAATGCTTTCATTGCTTCCAACGCCACAATGACTTCGCTCATTTTCTCGTGAATATGCTGGAAATGACCGATATTGATCATTTCGACCATCAAGTGAAGCAGTCCGAGCACAAATTCAGTCTTAGCTACGTTTTTGCATACGACTTGGTGTGTCATATGCACTTGTGCGTTGCTCTCCACATAAGTTTTGTTGCACACTTCCACATCGCCAAGCGCGAAGATCCTGTCCCAAGGAACAGTCACATCGTCGAAAACAACAATCGTATCCATTTCTTCAAAGCGTGAGCCAAGCGGGTGATCAAAAGACGATTTTCCGTAATCGAACGACTCCCTGCAAATAAATTTCAATCCGGGTGTATTGTTGGGAATAGAGAAGGCAAAGGCGTAAGGGTTATCGTCATCGCTTTGTTTCAGCAAGGTCGATGGGAATACCATGATTTCATCAGTGACTCCCCCTTGTGTTGCCAATAACCTTGCCCCGCGAATGACGACACCGTCTTCGGTCTTTTTGACAATCCGTGCAGCAATATAGGGATCCGGCAATTGCGAGCTGCTCACAGCGCGATTTACTTGCGGAAGAATCAATGTATGGGTCAAGGAAAGGTCATTTTCCCGGCAGTACTCGTAATATTTCCTCATATTTTCGGCAAACATCTTATCCTGCATCCCGAACATTTCCGCCGCTGAACCATACGCCATGATGCCAACATTGATATAATCCGGGGAACGCCCCATCATACCATTGTTGTAACGAGCCCACTCGGTCATCATCATTCTTCTTTTTTCCAAATCCTCTTTCGTCCGCGGTTGTATGAAGGAAGTATTGACACGATCTCCGGTCGTCGGGGACTCATACGTCATATAATCGTGTTTGTCTGGATGAAACTGCAGCTCGTAAAGCTCGCTTTGCGTCTTCATCACCCCTCTGAAAGCAGGATGCTCGGAAATGTTTCCCGTCACTTGCTTGCCGTCGATCCAAATGTTCGCTTGAGCTTTATCCACACGCTCGATATATTGTTTTCCCGTTTTGGCTGGCATTAGTAGCCTTCCTCCCATTATTTATTGTGATAGTTCCCGTCTAGTGCGTGAGCTTTACGTCATACACTTGGTTTGCCGAATTTAGGAATATGATGCTCGTGTAATGCGATATGGATCATACCGTTGTCGATCGATTGCGCCAGCCGGATGCCGCGCTTTATATCGTTTGACCATACATAGGCAGTCCCAGCATTATATACATTAGCTACTTCTTTCGGTGCAATGTTAGCCGTCGCGCTGATATACCCAACCCCCCTATTGCAAGCCAAAGGAAGCGCTTTCAATATGCGGTTTATTAAACTTTATAATGTAGCAATATCAACATCCCCTTTTTTGTGGAATGGTGTGATGACCGGCGCGATTGACCCGCTAAGCGTGGGTTCAATTCTTCAAACATCGAACTCGCTCCTTTAAGCGTTTATTTCGTCACCGTGATTTTTATCACGTATGCTCTGTTTTTAATGTACCAGCATTTCTTATGTATGAAAAATACTAATAAATTAAGTTATTTATATATAGATCATATAAATTAATATTTGTGCAGGAAGGATACAAAGTCAAGTCAAACACTTAAGATTGGAAACACCCTCCGGTTTGCTTTAAAGTACTTGAAAAAATATGATATCCGCTATATTTTCTTAGTATATTAGAAATACTAAATGGAAAATCCTATTAAGAAAGGGGTTGAATTTCTTGGACTTACGACAACTCCGGTACTTTCTAACTATTGCCGAGGAAGGTCAAATTACCCGCGCCGCAAAAAAATTGAACATGTCTCAACCTCCTTTAAGTCAACAACTCCAAATGCTAGAGGCTGAATTAGGAACCGCACTTTTTGAAAGAAATACTCGCAGATTGGATTTGACGGAGGCAGGTAAAGCTCTTTATAAAAAGGGAGCTTTATTAATTAACCAAGTAGAAGAGATCAAAACGGAAATTATTGAAATTGGGAAAGGGATGCGCGGAACATTATCGATTGGTACGGTTAAGACCGGCCTGCAAATTACGACATCGATGATCGCAAAATTTAAGAGCCTATATCCGGACGTCACTTATAAAATTTGGGAAGGCGATACATCAAGTTTAACGTCTCATATCAAAAATCGTGACATTGATGCAGCAGTCGTCAGATTACCTTTGGATGACCCCGAGCTTGACGTTCTTTCATTGCCCAGCGAATCTTACGTTCTCGTTGTCCCAGAAACGTGGGAAATGAAAGAAAACTCAATCCCTATGGAACGTATTCGCGACCTTCCTCTGCTTCTTTTACACCGGAGGACTGGAAGAGGCGTATACGAAATGATTTTGAATGAATGCAGACAACATGGTTTCGAACCTAATGTGATCTGTGACTGTCCGGATCCAAGCATCTTGATTTCACTGGTTTCTGAAGGGCTTGGCGCTACACTGTTACCCATGTCGACCGTCTCAGCCTTTCCCCTAACTACAATCCGAAGCATTAAACTCGAAAATTGTACAATTCAATCCGTGCCGGCGATTGCTTGGTTAAAAGACCGCAGCCTATCAAGAACAGCACATGAATTCATTCATCTGTTTCGTTAATTGTTCGGATTCGGAAACCTTGGTGCCCCTTGCTTGTCTGACGTTAGCTTAACCACTGCAATGATTTAAGCTTCCCTTTTTCCTGGTTGATGCAATGGGCCAAATCTGGTAACAGGAACTTACCGTATCTTGAACAACAGATAAATCGGTTTGGTTTTATATTTATGAAGGTATCCGCCCGCCCCTGTCGGAAGTTTACTTTGGCCTTCCAAGTTTTCAATCTTATCGGCCTTCGGTCACCTCACGAGGCTCAATGGCTTTACTGACGTTGCGGTCTAGGCATCACTCAACCTTCGTCATATGCGCCAAATCGTGAAAATATCTGAACACTGAAGAAGTCAAAAGCTAAAAACAAAAACGCAGATGGGAGCCGTCTGCGTTTTTGTGAAAAATCAGAAAAAAAGGCGGGAAGCTCACTTTTAAAATACTACAGCGAGCCTCTCCCCCTTGTGGATACTGGATTTTTTGAGAGTTCAGCAACCCTAACTAGCTATTAACTTTACAATCACTGTGGTTCCATGATGAGGCTTACTACGAATCTCGATCGTTCCTTTGTGAACCTCTACAATCCATTTACATAAAGACAGTCCCAGTCCTGTTCCACCTTGACTTCTTGTTCGGGAATCGCCCACACGATAAAATCGTTGAAAAATATAGGGTAAATGTTCTTCAGGAATCCCAATCCCATTATCAATCACTTCAATCTGGGTGAATTTTCCTTTACTTGATACATGGATCGCCACTGTTCCTCCTTCCGGTGTGTACTTAATGGCATTTTCAATTAGATTAACAAACAATCTTCGCAGAAGATCCTCATCGCCCTGGAAGGTGATTGTCTCGGGCGTCTTAAAAGTAAGCTCAATTTTTTTGTTTACAGCTATGGATGATAAGTGATTCCTTACATATTCGAATAATCGAATTCCGTCAATGACTTTTGAGACAATCTGATTTGGGTCTGAGGTTTTTGTAGATAAATATAAGAATTTTTCTACCATGTCCGATAAATATACAATCTCTTCCATGACAGAATAAAGCACACTTTTATATTCTTCCGCCGATCTGTCCTTGTTTAATGCCACATCGATTTCTCCGCGCAAAATCGTCAATGAAGTACGAAGTTCATGAGAAACATCGGAAGTGAACTGCTGAATCTGGGCGAATGAGATTTCTAATCGGTCAATCATACCATTTAAAGTTTTAGCTAAGATCTGCAATTCGTCTTCCGATCCTTCAATGGGTAACCTCTCGTGCAAATTCGTGACTGAGATATTATTGGTAGCTGTAACGATTTTCTTAATCGGCTGCAGTGTTTTGTTGGAAATTAGCCATCCTATCACGATTGAAATTGCTGCAAAGCCGATAGTGCAGAGGATAGTTATGTTTCGCAACTGATCGATGGCAACATGTCGAATCCTGTCGTATGTTGCAACCGTAATTCTGTATGTCAATTTATCTTGGGTAAGAAGTGGGAGGGACATTGCACGAAGCGGTATTCCATTCAACTCGGGATCCCAAATGAAGCTCTTTTCGTCAACCATATTCATAGTTTCTGAGACCTTGATGCGTTGCCCGTGCAGATTTTGTGAGGCTGTGATGACTTGGCTCTGTTCGTTTTCGATTTGCCAGTACATCTCTTCTTTTTGAATTCCTGTCGAAACAGCCAATCCATTCAGATGATTTTCGATTTCAGAAAACGAATAACCATCCTCAATACAATAGGCAATCATAGCTCCCTCTCTGACAAGCATCGAATCGACTTCTTCGTTTAATGAATCGGAAAATGTAATATATAATAGAGCGCTGAATAGTGATAAAATCAATATGAAAAAAATAGAATGCCAGATTGTGAGCCTCCAACTGATACTTTTTGAAAAATTTGTGATTTTCATTCTTCACCTTTGATCACATAACCGACACTATAAACCGTATGGATCAGTTTCAGATCAGTATCTTTGTCAATTTTATTCCTCAAATGATTGATATACACATCAACCACATTCGTACCCGTACTGTAAGCATCCATCCACACATGTTCAAGAATCAAAGTTCGCGATAATATCCTCCCTGCATTTCTGATCATAAATTCTAAGATCGCATATTCCTTATTGGAAGTATAAATATGGCGCCCGCCCCGTATTACTTCTCTCGTGGATGGATTCAACGTCAGGTCTGCTACTTGTAAAATAGGAGATGCATTCTCTTGATTTCGTCTCAACAAACTACGCATACGGGCTAATAACTCCGAAAAAGCAAAAGGTTTTGTCATAAAATCGTCCGCACCTGCATCGAGTCCCTTTACTTTATCTACCACGGAATCTTTAGCACTTAGAATCAGAATAGGAGTTTTTGTTCCATTTGACCTCAGTTCACTAATAAGCCGAATCCCATTCTTCATCGGAATCATAATATCCACGATGATAAGATCATAATCTTCGATATAAACCAGTTCAGAAGCCGTCTCACCATCGTGCGCCACATCTACGACATAATGATGCTCCTTTAATCCTTGCGAAATGAAACGAGCGACTTTTGCCTCATCTTCAACCAACAATACGCGCATTCGATCATCCCCCATTAATCCGCCTAAAACAATGATAATAATTATCAATTTCAATTGTATCGTCAGCCAATTGCATTATCTATAAGAAATAACTTCCATATCCACGAAAATAGTTGACATAGATTTTGTCCATTTAAAACAAGCCACCTTTAAAAAGGTGGCTTCTTGCTTTAAATTGTATGTTTATTGTTTTTTATAATCAGCCGTATATTTAAACTCTTGTTTTGTCCACCACTCTTCCACATCATGGTAAGCGAAATTGTCTGTATCCAATTCCACCCAGAAAGTAAAATCATATGTGCCTTCACTTGGCATTTTTACATTTAATCCGTAGTGAGGACCATCACCGGCTGTCATCGGATAGAGTCGTCCAGATAACTTATCACTCGTTTTCTTATTGATTGCCTCATAGGTGACTTTCATGCCTGGAATCCAGTCTCCAGGTGCAAATCCCCATTTATTATCTTCAATCGCATGGAAGTCTCCTTCAAGGTGAATATCTGCCTCTTTGTCTCCTGGCATACCATGATAATTAACTGGATGAACATTCTTTGCAACTGGAATATAAACGAAAACAAATTCAGTTCCAAACTTGTTTTCCTTACCGATAGGTACATCTACAGGACCTGCAGCAGCGTCAACAGGTTGCGCATTATGCTCCGGCGCATTGGCAGTTTTCGCTTTTTTGGTTTCCTGGTGTGATGAATCTGAATTCACTTCTGGTTTCGCACTGCATCCGGCAAGCATCAAGATCCCTAAAGACAATACGAGCGATGATAATATGAGCTTTTTATTAAACATTTTTACTCTCTCCTTGATATTTATTACGTACACTGATAACCAAACCCAGAAATAGAATAATCAATAATCCGCTCTGGACTGCTATCGCTTCTACTGTCGGATATATCCCTAATAAATTCATTTCAGGCATCCCATGAATCTCCGTGGAATTAAGGGAACCAACAAATTGCAATTCACGAATTCCATACCCCAAGAAACGAAAAGCCATAACATTCAATAAAATACTTGTCCCTAAAAAATAAGGTTTCAATGGGATCTTCACAGCATAACGGTTGAAAGAATAGTAAACCGCCGCGAGAATAAACAAACCTGCAACCAAACCACCTACGACAACAGCTGAATTTGAACCGCTCATTGCATATATGGCTTGATAAAAGAGAATCGTTTCAAACCCTTCACGATATACGGCCAAAAAAGCTGTCATTCCTAGGGCAAACAAACTTCCCGTTGCGATTGAAGATTTCATTCTGCCTTCAACGAATTGTTTCCATCGTGAGGCTTTAGCCTTGCCAATTAACCAGTAGCTTGCCCAAATAAGAACCGCAGCAGCTACGATCATCGTTACTCCTTCCATTACTTCTCGGCTTGCTCCGCTGACGGTAAGGACGGTTTGTAAAAGCACGGCTGTAATCAAACTGGCTGCAATCGCTCCGCCTGCTCCCCAATAAATACTCTTTAACTTGTTTCTATGACCAGATTTAATGAGGAATGACGTTAAGGCCCCGATAACTAATATCGCTTCCAAACCTTCCCGTAAGATAATGGTTAACGAATCAAAAAATAACGAAATCGGGCTTGCGGGTACTGTTAATAATTCTTCAACGCGCTGAAGATTACGTTGTAAAGAAACGATCTCGCTTTGCAGATCTGTTGGACTCGCTTTAGCAGCGATAAGCTCCCTTAATCTTGCAAACTTTTGTTCCGATTGAATAAGCAATTTCTGATTTTTAGCAGCAATCTTCGATTCCAAGGGACCAAACAAAGCATAGGAGTTCAAAGCTTCTGTCAATGCTGGTTCAATATCACCCTGTTGATACAGTACATATACACGATCCAACGATGCATTAAGCTCTTCAATTGTGGATTCCGTATCTTCTCCCTTGCTTTGAGACAACCCAACAATATCCAACAGAACTGCCGACAGTTCAGCCGATAAGGAAGCGATATGTTTCGGATCGTCACGATCATTTATTTTCTGTGTGAGATCATCAAGGCCTTCCTTGACTTTTTTCGTTGCTTTTTTATCTATTTCAGATAACGAGGTACTGAGCGAATTGAATTCAGCTTTTGCTCTTCCCACATAAATTTTCGCTTCCTTGTATTCGCCCCAATTCATCACTTCCCCGGTTTTATCCACTCCTAATGAATACTCGACGGGAATGGTGTTAATAAATCGAGCGGTTTGGACAACCTTCTCTTTAAATGCATCGTATTCTTGCGCCAATACTTGCTGCGTAAAGAATGCAGGGAGTAAAGTTAATAATATGAAAAGCGTACTAGCAATGGAGCGTTTTATTGTTAATATCATCCTGCATGTTCACCTCCGTGTAATCTAATTGAGAATAATAATCTTTTTCGCTATTCCACAATACCAAGGCATTTTAAATTTTGGATTAAAAAATAATTAACAAATTTTAATTATCCTCAACACTATAAAATTAAAGCTTTTTAATTTTGTATTAAATAGTTTTTTAGTTTTCTCCTGTAATATAACGGAGTAATTAACCAATTGATAATGATTATCATTAATATCAAAATATCTTTTAGCTCTAATTCTTTTACTTGGGGGAATTATTATGCAAAATCCAGTGATTAAAACAGATCGAAAAACGCTGGGAAAGTGGGGGGAGCAATCTTTATTTGTTTTAATGCGTATTCTTTTCGGTGTGGGTTGGGTGTTGGCAGGGATAACGAAGATATTAGGAGAAGGAGGATCATCAGGCCATTCATGGTTTATTCAGCCGGGAGTTTTTCTCACCGATTACTTGATGAAAGTATTGGAAAAACCGAACGTTCCAGACTTTTATAAAACTTTTATTGAAGATGCAGCTTTAAATCAAGTTATGTTTTTAAACTATGCAATTCCGATCACTCAGGTCGTTGTTGGATTATTTCTCATCGCAGGGTTCTTGACACTGCCTTCCGTACTTATTTGTCTATTTATGCATATTAATTTCATTCTTTCAGGTAATATAAACTTAATGAGTCTCATTCTTTATACAACTGCATTTAGCATTTTACTTAGTGGAAGACGTATTTACGTTTTAAGTTTGGATCAATATTTAAAATTGGATAACGTATTCAACTTTAAAAAAGAAAAACTCAAAGAAGTCCCCGTCCATTCGACAGAAACGTTGTCAAAGATCATCGAAATCGCAAACTCCATTAATCAAGCTCAGGCATCACAAGATGAGCGAATAGAACAATTGATCGCATATCTTGAGAAAAATCACATGAATGAAAATAATCTTTTTGAACATCAAAATAAAGTAAAACAAGCAGTTTATTAATGCTGCAGTTTTGAAACAAAACGCACCAGTCCATCAATGAAAGCGGCAACCGATACCTCCCTGTCCTTCGCCCCAGCGTAGAAAGGAGGTATCGGTTATTTAAGAAGTCCGAAGCCTTAGCGAACAGATTGACAATATTCTCTCTATTACTAACACCACTCACAAAGCGGAGATCCATAAAAAGAAGCCGCTGTCGGCGTTCCAAGTTCAGCGTAAGAATTTGTTGGGCGATGAACCCCGCTCGTCTGCTCGGGCCTCGCCCGGATTCTATTCAGTCCATATCGCTTGCATCTGCCGAATTTGCCCTCGATTACATTGCGATCGCCCACTTCCTGCTTGGTGATTCGTTTCATCTCGCCTGCGTTGCTCTTGGTTCGAGAGGTGACCAGAGTGACCCGCTTATTCGAATTCCACGTTCCTTTGCAGTATGTAGTTTTTTTCCGGTTTCGGTACTGATTCGATCAAGGAATGCCCTCGTTGAAGTTGTCCCATTGCCGCCGTTCCAGAAAGGCGTATCCTTTTACCAAGCTAACGGACACCTTCGTCGCGAATTAAACTTTGGTTTTCGCTTTCTATTGGGTGAATACTGACGATACGATCATCGATCTGATGGATGTGCTGTGTAATCCATGAAGCGCTACTGGCGATACAACTACTGAATGACGAGCAAATGCTTGTATTGACTTTTTCTGAGTGCCGGCAGCGGCGTGATAGCAGCCAGCTCCCCCATGATGCGCAGAACGCGCTTGATGAAAGTGAGTTGCTTTCGAGTTCCTCGACACAACACCTGAAACCCGATTCGACGCTACTTCGCAATGGCAAGATACCGTGCGTCTCGCCTTTTTCCGGTAGATACGCGGCTTCGGTCGTTTGCCTGATTGCGGTGCATGAAGGGCATCGACGATCAATTCCAACTTTTCGCCGGCTTCGTTCAACAACGAGATGTCCGTCGAATACGCGGTATCGGCCGACGCTCAGGTTGTGTCGAGCAACAGCGTCCCTTGATTCGGGTCCGGTTTCGATTTCTTTCGCTTGCGGCCTCGCTGAAAGGCGGAAGTCGAAGTCTTCGAATCATCGTCCTGTTGCTGTTCCTCTTTCGTAACCTCTTTGCCGCAATCGTTCACTTCCGCGTCGCCGTCGTC
This sequence comes from Paenibacillus tyrphae, assembly GCF_024158745.1. Classification (GTDB taxonomy): domain Bacteria; phylum Bacillota; class Bacilli; order Paenibacillales; family NBRC-103111; genus Paenibacillus_G; species Paenibacillus_G tyrfis_A. Next base: position 76,431 of record NZ_JAMZAW010000028.1, read on the forward strand.
TAGAAACTCACGGCTTGCGAACGCCAAGTTTTTGGTTTCTTGGTAGTTCGCCTGGGGAGCCGTGTTGAATTCAAAACGGATGTTTGTTATTTTTCCATTTCCTTGAACAGCACTATTTCGTTCCATGGTCCATGAATCGGCGCCTTTGCCCTCATCATTCGCAGTGCAATTTGGTCATTCACAATTGGATAGCTTTCGGCGTTGAAATTTTTCTCCTGTCCGCCGCTCGGCTTCGGCGCGTCCCTCTGCATTTTTTCATCTTTCTTTCCCCTTCCCTTTTTCCAACTTAACTGTGCCTTTTACGAAATCAGCATTTCGTGAACCTTTGACGGAGCCGATCAGCACAGCATATTTAATGATATCGGTGATTCGTGTTTACCTCGCCATCGCTTCCATATCCTCCCCAGTCATCAGCAGCGTATCGCTTATTTGGTTCTGGACGAGACCTGCTACGTGAGGCGGGGATTCGGAAGTCTTTTGAACTTAGTGCACTTGTTGTTTTTCAGTTACTATTTTCGCATGTCTTCGAAGAGTGGTTTCGACTTGCCGCGGGGAGTTCACTGTGGGTTCAGCCTGATAGTGATTGAGCAGTTCATCGCTTATCTCTCAGATGAAGCACTCGATACGATTAGAATGGCCAAAGAGATGAAGCAGCGATAAAGCTACTTAACTACAATCTAAAGTGTAAAGCTCGAGATTGTACAATTCAATCCATGTCGGCGATTGCTTGGTCAAAGGAGAAAAGCCTGTCAAGAATAGCATACGATTTGTTTTGTTAATCGCTCTGTCAGAAAACATTGGTAACCCTTTTCTTGTGCGATCATTGGCTCAAGACCTGCAAAGATTTAAATACTTTCATTCGCCTTTCTAAGAGGGAATGAATGCCATGTTTCGACATAAAATAAAAATATTTTAGAGAACATTTTTATTGATGCAACATTTTCAAATACTGTTCCGTATAAGGAAGATGTAAAACCAAAAAATTCTATATACAGAAAGGAGGAGACAGCATTCATGAAGAAAAAAATCAAAAAAAGCCTTGCCGTATTGGCATTGGCCGGCGTGATGACAACCGGGGCAGCCTATGCGCTAAACAATCCCCAATCCAATTACACAACGAATCAAGTTGCAATAACTGAGCAAAAGAAAGTGCAAACGACGGGGGTGATTATCTTGATTACCAAGAATGGTGACGAAAACTTTATTCATATCCAAGGCGCTGGAACCAATGGGCTTGTTTTAAAAGCAAATAAAGATACGGTATTTCGTAGAATGGATGATACCAGACTCAGCCTTTCCGACCTCCATATTGGACTTACTATCATCGCCGAGCATGCTATGATCATGAAGCCTAGTTTGCCTGTGCAAACTTCCGTTTCAAAAGTAACTGTGCTGGATACAAAGCTTCAATCGGACCTGATCGGTACGGCCGGCGAAATTGTAGAAGTGCGAGAAGATGAAAGTGGACGATTAAGCATCCTGATTAGCGGCTTAGGGGTAACCGACAATTCTCCCCGCGAAGTTGTCCTGCAGCTAACAAGCGATACCGTACTCGTTGACCGGGATGGGAGAAAAGTGGAAAAAAGCGCCTTCGTTAAAGGCGCCAAGGTAATCGGCTTCTATCAACCCGACCTAGCGGAAAGTTTGCCTCCAATCGGAATCGCTCGTAAAATCGTTCTTCAGTAAGAAATTTGTCAAGGCTATACCTACGATTGCTTTTGATCTAGTTCCGTTTAATCAATCTTTTCATTGTCATCTTATACGCAAAAATTGACCGACCGGTCGTACTATTGTATAGTAAAATAAAGTGACACAGTGATACACACGAAACTAAAGTTATATCCACACAGCCTATTAGGAGGAGCTACTATGAATAAAAAAATCTTTATCGCTATCGGTTTAGTAAGTTGTTTATTAAGCAGTTCAGCAGCATTTGCATCTGGATCTAATGGAGAAATTTTAAGATTTAAGGCTGGACATCCTGCAACAAACGATATCCGCACTCTAAAAACTGGCATGGTAAATTTAATAGAGGAAGGGCAAGAATTTAAAGTTATTTTGGAGGAAAATCCATCTACAGGATACTCGTGGAGCTATAAAACAAGTAGTGATAACGTAAAATTAATTTCAGACCAAGCCAAAAAAGGTAAAAATATGGTAGGGTCACCCTCGCAAAGAGTGTGGACTTTTAAAGCAAATCAAAAAGGAACTTATAAACTGGAATTTCTCTATACTCAACCTTGGGAGATCGCTACTGCCGCTTCAAAAACCGTGGAGTATGTAATAGAAGTAAATTCTACAAGCAATATACCTACTTTAACAGCCGGCAAGGTAAATAAAATAGAGGAAGGTCGGGAATTTAACGTTATTTTAGACCAAAATGATTCGACAGGATATCAATGGGACTTTAAAGCATCTAGCGAGAGCATACAAAAGATTTCAGATCAAGTGAAAAAAGGTAAAAATATGCCAGGTGCGCCTTCACAAAAAGTATGGACTTTCAAAGCAAACCAGAGTGGAACTTATAAACTGCAATTTTTCTATACCCCAGCCTGGGAAAAAGGTACTTCTGCTTTAAAAACCGTGGAATATACAATAGAAGTAAATCCTGTAGGCAACATGCCTGTTCTAACAGCCGGCAAGGTAAATAAAATAAAGGAAGGGCAGGAATTTAACGTTATTTTGGACCAAAATGATTCGACCGGATACGAATGGGATTACAAAACATCTAACGAGAGCGTACAAAAAATTTCGAATTACATAAAGACAGGTAAAAATATCGTGGGATCTCCTTCTCAAAAAGTATGGACTTTCAAAGCAAATCAGAAAGGAACTTATAAGTTGCATTTTTTCTATGCTCAACTCTGGGAAAAAAATGCTTCTGCTTTAAAAAGTGTAGAATATACGATAGAAGTAGGATAATTGCCAAACGACTTCCATAAAAGTTCAAAATGTTATTTTACTATAAAAAAATCTGGAGGAACTACCATGAGAAAGAAACTTATTACTGCGTCCATTTTACTCAGCTTATCAGCTTCTGTACTTTCTATTCCAGGGGCATTGGCAGCAAACTCTAAACAAGAAATACAAGTTATTTCATCTTCACCGATAGATCCTGGCTTTGACGGAACCAAAGCAGCCGCCAGCATCCTCCCTTTAACAAACCCATTTGACGAAGAAAAACAGAATCTGCCTAAATCAATTAGCGCAGCTGACTTAGCGAAAATGGAAGCTTTCTATAATCAAGCGATAAAGTTGCAAGATGAGATTGATAAATTGTGGAAACAATATGGCGATATTCTGGGTAAATACGAGGAGTTTCCATCTTTTCAAGAAGCAAAGAAGGATTTTCCTCCAACACTCAGCTCCGATGAATTAAAAAAATTGGAAGAGTTGTATAACCAGATCTCCAAGTTAAAAAAGGAAGGAAAATCATCAGAGGCTGATCCGTTATGGGATCAGTACTATAACATTTTGTCTAATCATTATAACACTTTACACAAAAATCCTTTGTGGGAGAATGCCCGATGATTTAAGTTGTCAGATTGTACAACGGATCACGATTCTATATAAAATAAGAGACAATTGGGCTAACTTAAGCGCAATCCAAACAACTACTAGAATTCTTAGACGTCATCAACTCGTGACGAGTTGATGAGAAATCCTTTAAAGACAGACGTATTGTACCAATAAATAAATATATCTGGAGGAACGCACCATGAAAAAGAAATTAATTACAGCGTCCATTTTACTCAGCTTGACAGCTTCGATGCTTTCTATTCCAGGGGTAAATGCAGCGAATTCTAATCAAGATTTGCAAACTGTTGCACCGAAAGATGCAAACCCATTTGACCAGGAGAAACAGAATCTGCCTAAATCAATTAGTGCAGCTGACTTAGCGAAAATGGAAGCTTTCTATAACCAAGCGACAAAGTTGCAAGACGAGATTGATAAATTATGGAAGCAATATTATGATATTCTGGGTAAATACGAGGAATTTCCATCTTTTCAAGAAGTAAAGAAGGATTTTCCTCCAACACTGACATCCGATGAATTAAAGAAGTTGGAAGAGTTGTATAACCAGATCTCCAAGTTAAAAAAGGAAGGGAAAACATCAGAGGCTGATCCGTTATGGGACCAGTACTATAACATTTTATATAAGAATCCATTGTGGGAGGGTCAAGCAAGATAATAGTTGGGCATCATCAGCTCGCTTTCATGATTTCGTGATGGCGAGTTGTTTTCAAATATAATATGACTATCTTGAATTGCTTAGGCTAAGCTGCGTGTTATTAGACATTTACAGCTATTCGATACGCTTGCTGAGTTTCGCTCGGTTTCCTTTCTCTATTCTTACAAGAATAATAAACCCGAGAACAATGAGAACCTCCAATCCCAGTCCCGCCACTGCCCAGATGTAAGTCATAAAAAATTGGAAATGACTGATATTATTTTTGAAGATCCAGATAGACATTACCCCTGTTATCACGAGAGGAATGATGTTTATTTTTGAGTTTTTACCAAACAACTTATTTAGTGATCTGTGCACTCCATATAAAATAAGAGACAGCTTTGCAAACATGAGCGGAATCCAAACAACTACAAGAAATAAATCAACCCGATCCAAAAAATCCGTGATAGTCATTTCTCGAATCATTCCAATCGCAGGCAGGTATTGATGCCGGACAAGGTCAGCACCAAATACAGAAATAATTAAAAAAATGATGATAAACAATTGAAAAAGACCAAATAATGTTCCAAAAAAAACGGTAAATTTAACATTTTTTAAGGACTTGACGTGGCCAAGCAGTAAAAAAAGTATGACCACCTCCCCAGCCCAAGGCAGTGCATTAAACGTCGCTTGAAATAAAGATGGTATAGTTTTCATGTTAAAGATAGGTTCGATATTGGCCCATTTTATCTTGTCCGCTAAAATGAAAGGAGAAGCTAAGGTTATTACTACGAAAGCGGGTAAATAGAACTCGGTAAACCTTGCGATTACTTCTAAGCCAGACCAGACAAGATACAACGAAGCTCCCATAATGATAATAGTAGTAATCTCAAGAGGCGTTGTCGGCAAAAGTGAAGATTGTATCACACTTGTGAAGGAACGCAGATCCTTCACAAGGACCAGCGTTAGAAACAAGCCAAACACCAAAGAAAACCCTTTCGTCCCCCAATCAGGTTTATTCTTCTCCAATGAAAAGACATCCCAATGAGGTAAGGTGTTTATTCCGTGCATTCCAACCATAACCAATAGCGCAATAAAAGGAATTAAGAGAAAATAGACTAGCCATGCATTTTGCGATGCCGCATCAACTACCACTCTTGGAAGATGAATCACGGACGCAGATAAACTAAAATTTGCCAGTATGAAGGCTAACTGCAGGTTATTTATCTGGACTCTCAAAGCTGAATCACGCTCCTCACTTTTTTTTACCTAAGCCTATTGTATTCACCCCTGTACTCTGGATCACGACGTTTACATGAATGTTTGCCTTAATCTCAGGAAGAATCTTTTCCCATTTATCCTTCCACAGTGTCTCCCATTTAATATTTTCTTTTCGATACAAATAATTTCCAAATCCAAATGAGTCGATCTGCCTGGAAGTGGTCTCTTCTAAAATCGCAGTAACCTGACTTTTGATTTCTTCCCCCAGGCGCGCTTCTACTTGATGGAATACTTCCAAGTTCTCTATATCGAGACTGGATTTATTCTCTCGAATGACCCCTCTTACTTCTATGTTGACATTGAACTCTGGCATATCCGTTCTTATCATGGCGTTAATTTTCTTTTTTTGGTCAAGAATCTCAACTGTTATTTCCTCATTTTCTTGAACTGGAAATGTGATGGATTTTCTTTTTATCCGATTCGTTAGCCAATAAATACCAAGTGTTTGTTTTTGGTTGCTCACAAATCTCATTTTATCTTCCTTAAATACCGCCATTTTTTTGATTTCCGGTTTAGCAATATTTTGAATTTTAATTACTTCAACAAGAGGAATGATCGGGTCTTTTCCAACTTGATAAATCTCGTTTAAGAATTCGCTTGTTGTTCGCCGCATTCCCATCTTGGTAATCTGACGGATCGCTTCGTAAGACATATGGTCTAAAGGAGCGCTCGTCTTTAAGATATCCAGGCTTTTTCCTTTTGCCACCAATATATAGGCTGAAAGCCGGGATTCTCCGTTACGGTTAATAAAATCGAGAACTTTACTTACCCCTGATTTAGCTAATTCCTCCCCTATAATCAGGATTCTTTGATGGGAAAAAAGAAACCGGCGGGCGGTACGATTCTGCATATTTTCAAAAGCTTCCTTAATACTACGTCCCATGCTCGACTCTATAAAAAAGGATTGCTTTCCTCCAGTCCCGGTATCGTTCCCTCCGATCTTTCCAGCCGCCTCCGGGATTGGAATCTGGGCTGAAACTATATAACCCTTTGGGGACTTATCAATACCGATAGCCATTACTACAGCAATATCGTTGATTTCTTTTCGATCCCAACAACCTGTAAGAGTAAGCAAGGAAATTGTTAACAGTAAATTCGTCTTTTTGATCATGGTTCTTCCGCTCCAGAGTCATGTTTCCTTTTTAAAATTCCTGCACTTTGTTTAGGGGAAGGATGCTGATTTGATCTTTCACGTTTCAGGTTTTTCGCGGCTATATTTATAGGTCGAAACTTCATGTGCCACCACGGTGCGCGCATAAACAATGTATCCTTGATCTCCTGTACGGAAATAGGGGTAAACGGAGCCAAGTAAGGCACACCAAAGGAACGAAGTTTGAGAAGTTGAGTCGTTAGAACCACCAATCCAACCATAATTCCAAATAGCCCCAGGCTTGCAGCCAGAATCATGAGTGGAAACCGCATCATTCGAATAGAGTTTCCAATATTAAACCGCGGGATGGTTGAAGAAGCTATTCCGGTAAGCGAAACAATAAGCACCATGGGAGCCGATACAATGCCTGCTTGCACCGATGCCGTGCCGATGACAATAGCTCCTACAATGCTAACTGTCTGCCCCACCACCTTGGGCGAGCGAATCCCTGCTTCCCTTAAGGCTTCAAACGCTAATTCCATAATTAGTGCTTCAACGACTGCAGGAAATGGGATTTTCTCACGGCTGTTCGCCAAAGAAAGGAGTAAGGCGGTCGGTAACATTTCCTGATGAAAGGTTGAAACAGCAACATAGATGGAGGGAAGCAGCAAAGCTATAATGATCAAGAAAAGCCGGATGGTTCTTAGAAAAATAGCTACATGAAATCGTTCGTAGTAATCTTCACTTGATTGGATAAGCTGCCAAAAGGTTGCAGGAACAATCAGGGCGAAAGGGGTCCCATCCACCAAAATACTAATCCGACCTTCCAAGAGATTGCCTGCTACCGTATCAGGCTTTTCTGTCACTTGTATCTGTGGAAAAGAGCTCCAGGGATTATCTTCGATCAATTCTTCAATATAACCACTTTCTAAAACACCATCAATTTTAATACGATCTAACCGGTTCATTACTTCTTGTATGAGGTCAGGACTAGCTATCCCTTCCATATATACAATAGCCAATCCGGTTTTTGTCTCCGTCCCCGCTTTTTTCGATATCACTTTTAACCGATGAGATCGAATCTTACGACGAATTAATGCCAAATTCACTCCAAGGTTTTCATTAAATCCCTCTCGAGGACCACGAATTACATTCTCCGTTTCTGGTCCGCTAACGTTCCTTTGTTTCCCACCTTTAGTTTCGAGAATAATGGCAATGTTCTTCCCATCCACAAGAAGAGCCGTTTTGCCATCCAATATGGAATTTATAATCTCCCCCATTTTATTTATTTCCTTAACCCCATGGATAGATAAAATTCTCTCTTCAAGGTTATTAAAGTCGAATGTCTCAACTTGAGAATGATTCAATAATTGTTGCAGGACATGAGTTTGAATATTATCGTCATTAATAAGGCCTTCTATATAAAAAAGACACGCTTTCCTATCCCCTGCAATAATGGATCTTATTACGAAATCGGAGCAGTCATGAAATAAAGTTTTTATGTAATTAACATTGTTGTTTAAGTCATATTGCAACACACTTTGAATATCGAAATCATCCGTTGCCTCCTTCATTTTTAGATCACTCCTTTTCCGATCCGCTTCGAAAGCCCCGATTTCTTCAAGTTATGGTTAATATTATCTCCATCACCTTCCGCTTTATACACTATCCATTTTCAAGTCAGGCGTGTTTCAGCACGAGGATTCCAACAAGAGAGCCCCAGCACGTCTGCAAAAAAAATGGACACTTCCGTCTTTAGAGAACGGATGTCCACAAGATTAGCTTCTCCGTTTTAGCGAAGCAATTGTATAACTTTGCTTTTTACCACTTCATATGCCTTTGCCGTTGGATCAATCAAATCGAAATGGTTCGCATCTTGTAGTAATATTAACTCCACATCATCGCCGATTTCCTTGGCAGCCTCCGAATACATCGTCGATAACTTATAAGGAACTTGCTCATCTTCCATGCCGTGAATTAAGATTTGTGGAATTCCTATAGGCAGTAGTTCTCCCGGGTTAGCGGCAGCGTAGTTATCCGGAACTTCCACAGGTGTTCCATTCAACAATTCGTGTACAACGATCTTGTTTTCAATAACATCTAGTATTTCAAGCTGTGAGGCCACTCTTAAGTCAACCACACCGGATAAGGATATAGCACCTCGCAAATTTACGGCACTTTTGCTATAAATAGGACTATCCGGTGATATCCGGTGCCGACCAGATAACCATAATGAAATATGTCCCCCTGCAGAGTGCCCCATCGCAACGATTCGATTTAAATCAATCGGGTAATCTTGAGCTAATGAATGTACAAAATCGGTTCCGGCTGCCAAATCGAAAAACGTATTGGGAAAACCTCCTCCAGTTTCTCCAATTCGTCGAAACTCAACATTCCAAACTGCAATGCCATCTTTAGCCAACTGCTTGCATAAGTGGTTCGTGTATTCCAGTCCAACAAGGGAACGCCACCAGCCACCGTGAAAAAATATAACTAGCGGATGGGGACCAGGCCCCACTGGAAGAAATAGATCACCAAAGTGACATGGATCCGAACCATAAAAAATGCGATGATTCGCCTCCGGAGCGCTTGCCATTAAGCGAAGTACCCTTTCAATTTCTCTCTGTATGACTTCTTGGTTGTTTGTCATATCAGTTTCCCCTTCTCGTTAGTATTTTTTTCGACATCAAGATCCAACGATAGAAACAAATGTTTTTCTTTTCCTAATTGTTGAATTCTGTGGCAAGATGATGCTGATGCAATTTTTTCCCTTGCTATATTGTTGACATATCTCAACAGAAAGTGCGAATATCTAGGCTATCGAAAAAAACGGTAGATTACTATTTTTTGAAACGAGCATGGATATTGTTATGCTTATAGGTCCCTGTCTCACTGAATTCGATCAACTCCATTGAGATCGCCAAATAACGTTTATTCCAAAAATCTGCAAAATGTGTCTTGATCATGTCGAATAGTTCATCGCACACAGCTTTCTTATCTGACTCGGATCTACCGGCTCCAATTTTTAGAGTGACATGAACGAACGCGTCGTCCTCTGCCCCGTCGGCGATACAGTAATCGTGGATTTCGATAGCTCTCGATCGAATACCTCCAATAGGGAAAATATCGCTTCGAGAGATTAAAACGCTATTGATTTTTCGGAGCAGACTGGGAATATCCCCCTCAACCTTAACGTTATTCGTATATTCAATGATAATATGAGGCATACCTTGGCTCCTTTCAATAAGAGTCGCCAACGATTGTATTTACTAATCTCCCAATGCCATCGATCTCAGTAACCACTTCGTCCCCAACGGCTGTATCAACCAATCCCTCGGGTGTTCCGGTCAAAATGATATCTCCCGCATTTAATGTCATAAAGCTGCTCAAATACTGGATGAGATCCGGGATGTCAAAAATCATATCTTTTGTTGTCCCTTTCTGAGTCAACTTTCCGTTAACGTAGGTACGGAGGGTAAGATTCATTGGATCACCCACATCGTTAGCATCAACCAACCATGGGCCGATTGGAGTACAAGTATCTCGATTCTTTACCTTTAAGTTCGGTCGGTAGTAATTTTCTAAATAGTCACGGATCGCGTAGTCATTTGCAACGGTATAACCTGCAACATAATGATATGCCTCTTCACGCTTAACCCTTCGGGCAGGTCGACCAATGACAACGGCTAATTCACACTCATAGTGCATATATGTCACATCTGGTGGACGATAGGTCTGGGCACGATGGCCCACGAAGGTATTGGGGCCTTTTAGAAAGACCAGTGGCTCTGTTGGAGCATTGAATGCCAGTTCTTTGGCATGATCAGCATAATTCAGTCCCAACGCGAAAACTGTTCGGGGCTGCACAGGGGGAAGCCAAACTACTTCATGTTCATCCACTATTCGTCCATCAGCGAGTTTGAGCCGATTTTCTACTTCTATTGCCTCATGGATAGCTCCGAGATATGCTACACGGGCTTTTTTCATAATACGCCCCCCGCTACCAGTTCGTGCTCATATACAATTGTATTTTCCAAACTGCCGATACCCTCGATTTCTATCCGAACACGATCACCGGCCTTCGCGAGCGGTGCGCCTTCCGGTACACCCACTAGTAGAGTATCACCCTCGTTCAAGGTCATAAAATCCGTAATATCTGAAATTAGGCGTGCTACTGAACGGATCAGGTTAGCTGTAGTATTCTCCTGTCGCAAGTCCCCATTGATGAACACACGTATATTCAGCGAATCCGGATCTGTCACCGCATCACGTTCGATCACCCAGGGACCTATCGGGCAGAAGCCATCTCGCGCCTTTTGGCTCACCGCCGGACGGTAAACACTCTTGTGCGGAATACTCACATCATTGACGACCGTATAACCTGCTACATATTCCAGTGCCTGATCCTCACTAACACGTGTCGCTGTGTGACCGATTACTACACCCAAGGCAGCACCTATTTCTAATTCTGAAACATCAGCAGGCAGCGGAATGGGCATACCATGCCCGATAACTGTGTTCAATGGTTTAATATAGAGAATTGGCGCCTGGGGGGGGGCATGATAAGGAGCCTCATGGATTGCTTTACCAAGTGCTTCAAGAGCGCCCTTATAATTTAGTAGCACACCCCAGATTGTTCCTGACACCGGTGCCTCCCATGGAAGAACATCAACATTGTAGAGCTTCCCGTTAAGCTCTACAATATGGTCCGTTGGGTTCACATTAACTTCGTCTACATGCTCACCCCGTCGCAATTTGATCTTTGCTTTACTCATCTACGCTACTCCTTCAATAAAATAATGATTAAAACCGCGCTAATTTCGGTTAATGATCACTAATTTCAATTCTGTCATTTCCTCTATAGCATATTTAATCCCTTCTCGACCAAATCCGCTTTCCTTGACCCCGCCATAGGGCATATGATCTACTCGAAATGTAGGAATGTCATTAATAAGGACACCGCCAACATGGAGTTGTTCAGCAGCATCAAACGCTGTATGCACATTGTTTGTATATATCCCGGCTTGCAAGCCAAATCGCGAAAAATTAACTAATTCTATCGCTTCCTCAATAGACTGAACCTTATTCACGACAACGATAGGTGCAAACACTTCCTGACAAGAGACCTTAAGGTGTGGATTCGCATTTAAAATGATTGTCGGGTAAAGAATATTCCCCTCAGCTTTTCCACCCGCGGCTACTTTCGCTCCACCGTTTTTAGCCTCCTCAATCCATTGAAGAGTCCGCTGAATATCATTCGGAGAAATTAAAGCGGAGATATCTGTTTCCGGGTCAAGAGGATCACCCACTTTCAATTTTTCGGTTGCAAGGACAAATTTTTCATAAAAATCCTTGTAGATGTCTTCATGAACATACACCCGTTGCAATGAAATACAAACCTGACCTTGGTTGGAAAACGCGCCGATAACGCAGCGAGGAATAACCTTGTCAATATTCACATCCTTATCGATAATCAAGGCAGCATTAGATCCCAGTTCTAACGTTACACGCTTTAATCCAGCTTTGTTGCGAATCCCAATCCCAACCTCGGGGCTTCCTGTAAATGTAATCATGCTGACTCGCGGATCAGTGACCAATTTATCTCCAACAATACGTCCGCTACCAGTGACCACATTTAAAGCTCCGTCAGGCAACCCCGCTTCGTGTAAGAGTTCAGCCAGAAATAGGGAAGAAAGCGGAGTTTGGCTTGCCGGTTTCAGCACAACCGGGTTTCCAGATGCAATCGCGGGACCGATCTTGTGCGCCACTAAGTTCATTGGGAAGTTAAAAGGAGTAATCGCTCCAACGACCCCGATCGGTTCACGGGTTGTGTAAGCGACTCTTCGCTCCCCTCCGGGTGCCGCATCCAGTGGAAGGGTTTCCCCATGAATCCTTTTCGCTTCTTCTGCTGCGAATTTATAGGTTTGAATGGTGCGAGCCACTTCCCCTTTTGCGGTTGTAATGGGTTTTGCCGCTTCCAAAGCGATGATAGAGGCCGCTTCTTCTGCTCTTTCTTCAAAAAGCTGCACCAGTCTTTCCAGGATTAATGCGCGTTGATGCGCTGGCATCTGAGCCATGATCGTTCTCGCTTGAAAAGCGGAGTCGATGGCATAATCTACTTCTTCCTCCGTTGCGAAAGGTATCTCTGCAATGACTTCATTAGTATAAGGCGATGTGAGCTTCGTATATTCTTTGGTTGCTATCCATTCCCCACGGATGAACAATTTTTTTCTTAACTCCGTACAAGAAGACATCAGTAACAGACACCTCTTTTCTTATGCATATCATCGTTTTTGCTTCTTGAATTCGGGTGGCATAAGCGGTTCCCCAATTTCCATTAACTCTCCGGTTAAAATATTTTGAACAGGCATTGCTTCCTTTTTCCAGCTTACCGGAGGCTCCGCCCCCCATAAGGTAGCCCGTTGCGGATCACTTAAATGCCATTTAATCGGATCCCAATCCGGATCACCGGTAAAGTAATCATTAGTATATAGTTCCATTCGATGACCGTCCGGATCACGCAGGTAAACAAAAAAAGCATTTGAAGTCCCATGTCGTCCAGGCGTACGTTCTATATTCGCATAGTATCCACAACTTGCTAAATGATCGCAGGCATCTAAAATGGATTTTGAATCTTCCATCCAGAACCCAATATGATGTAAACGTGGTCCTTTCTCATGGATTAGAGCCAGGTCATGCACACTCGGTTTGCGATGTAACCAACTAGCCCATAACCGTTCATTTTCTATCGAACCTGTAACCGTATACTCGGAACATTGGAATCCCATATTTTCCGTGTACCATTGATTAACCAAATCAATATCGCGAACATTACAATTGGCATGATCGATACGCTTAACTTTTGCCCCAATCTGCTTGTTAAATTTTTGAAGCATAAATTCTGCCTTTTCCATTTCGCAAAAGAACTCTACAGGAATTCCCCCTGGGTCTTGAATACGGATGGCTCTCCCTTGTCCTTTTTCTTCTCCTTTGGCAAGCAAACGTATCGGTAGGTTTTGGGTAACAAAAAATTCGGCTAATCGATCTAATTCTTCTTCCGATCCAACCCGATAAGATATATGATTGACACTTGGCACATCTGCCTTTGTCAGGACAAGGCAGTGATGATTGGCATCCTCAATCGCACGTAAATAAATATGATTGGAGTCCGAATCGGTTTCAAAAAAGCCCAGACCGTTTATATAGAAATCTCTTGCTCGTTCAAGATCTGTAACATTGAATTCCGCATGCGCCAGACGAATAATGTCGAATTTCAACACACTTCACCCTCCTTTATAATGCTTATAGCCAACAATAGTGGCCTAGTTAGATTTTATAATTTTTGAATTTTTTGGTATACCAAACTTCGGGATATGATGATCCCCAATAGCGACATGAATAACTTGAGCTTCCGTATAAAATTCAAAAGCATAATGGCCACCCTCACGACCAATACCACTATTTTTCGTTCCACCAAATGGAATGCGCAAATCCCTCACATTTTGCGAATTGATCCAAACCATACCACTTTCTACAGCTTGAGCCAGCCGATGTCCGCGTTTGATATCACTGGTCCATACATAAGCTGCCAATCCATATCGAATATCATTAGCCATCTCCAGCACTTCCTGCTCTGTATCGAAAGGAATCACCGCCATGACCGGTCCGAAAATTTCTTCCTGGGCTACTCTCATTTGGTTTGTACAATTCAACAAAAGGGTTGGTGCAACATAGTTACCTTCGCGGAATTCATCTGGAATCGATCCACTAACTACTTCTGCACCTTCCTCATGGGCAATGTCAATATATTTGATAACATTTTGCCAATGCTTTTTATGAATAAGCGGCCCCACTTCCGTAGACGGTTCCATCGGATCCCCGACCACAATATTGGATACACGCTCTTTTAGTGCCTCTACAAACGAATCATAGATCGGTTTTTGTAAAAAAAGTCGGGAATTAGCTGTGCAACGTTCCCCATTGAAAGAGAAGACTCCCCATACTACCGCATCCAGTGCACTTTCCAAATCGGCGTCGGCAAATATAATTGCCGGAGATTTCCCTCCTAACTCCATGGATGTCTTCTTTAACGTATCTGCGCTATTTTTAATAATTTCAGATCCTGTAGAGGTTTCGCCGGTAAAGGAAATCAATCGAACGTCGGGATGTGCAACCAAAGATGCTCCGGCAGTTTCGCCAAAACCATGTACGACGTTAAATACCCCTTCCGGTAAGCCCACCTCATTGATAATTTCCGCCAGCTTATTCGCTGTTAAAGGAGACCACTCAGCAGGTTTTAATACGACAGTATTACCTGTAGCTAACGCCGGGGCCACTTTCCAGGTTTCCAACATAAATGGAGCATTCCAAGGGGTAATCAACCCAGCCACTCCGATCGGCTTATGAATGGTATAATTGATAAAATCGCCATCCACTTGGTAGGCTTCACCTACCATACGACTCTTGACCATTTCGGCGTAAAAACGAAAGTTCTCTGCAGCACGAGCAGCCATTTTTTTGGTTTGACTAATGGGCAATCCAGTATCCAAAGATTCGAGGTAAGATAATTCTTCCCCATTAGCTTCAATCTTTTCCGCAATCATAACGATATACTTCATTCGTTCTGCAACACCCATCTTACCCCATGGTCCCTGCTCAAAGGCCTTCTTGGCCGCCCTGACCGCTAAATCAATATCTTCCTTAAAACCTTCAGCAACGGTATTCAGAACCTGATTTCGAAAAGGGCTAATATTTTCAAAAGTTTTTCCGGCAATACCCGAAACAAATTGACCGTTGATATAGTGACGAACTGGACTCACCTGAAACTTACTCATATGGTATATCCTCCTTGTGTTAACTTCTCGCTACGAGACCAGACGGGACTAAGGGTTCCTTGAACTATTCATTTGATTTTCCCTCCCACTTTTGCAGGAGGGATTTTTACGGTTGAACGCTCCAACAAGCGTGAGAAGTTGATTCTTAATCAAATTCCGAGAGTATATTACAATGCGAAGCGTACCTCTTTTACTCTAAACTGCCGCTTTATCCAGCAATCCGTAGGAGATTAAGGTTTGTCGGATTTCGTCCTGCAATGACTGAGAAGGAGGTCCCATCGGGAGCCTTAAAGCTGGATTAATCAGTCCCATCATTCCCATTGCAGCCTTCAAAGGTCCAGGATTTGTATCCTTGAATAAAACATCATTTAACGGCATTAAGTCATAATGAAGTTGAATGGCCTTTTCTACATCCCCAGCAGCCCAGTAGTTATATACGTCTGCTACATCTTTTGGATGAATATTAGCCGTTGCACTAATGTAACCAGCACCGCCAATAGCTAACATTGGATAACAAAGGAGCTCAATCCCCGAGTAGAGTAAGAAATCTCGACCGCAATTCAGTAACACGCGATTAACATGTTCAAAATCCTTATTTGATTCCTTTACTCCAATAATGTTTTTGCAATCTTCCGCCAGTCGCGCTAATGTCTTGACTTCCAGATTAGTCGCTGTTCTACCTGGGATATTATAAATAATGACCGGAATGTCTACGGAATCCGCAACAATTTTGAAATGTTTGTAAAGAGCCTGTTGATTCGGCTTATTGTAATAAGGGACGATGACCATCGCTGCATCCGCTCCCATCTCCTGAGCACGCTTCGTAAGATGCACCGTCTCTACATGATTCGTTGAACCGGTTCCAGGCACAACCGGTACACGTCCAGCTGCTGTCTTAATAGCCGTTTCCATGACCAGTTCTCTTTCCTCGATAGTAAGAGAGCTCGGTTCACCTGTTGTTCCTGTAACGGATATTCCATGACTTCCGCTTTCAATATGCCAGTTAATCAAATTCTCCAATGCCTTTGTATCTACGTTCGTATTATCATCGAAAGGAGTAATAATCGGAGCAATCGATCCTCTTAAACGCTGCTTTTGTTCTTGATACATAACAAAACCTCCTGAAATGGGATAATGATGATTTGAGCAAATGACAACTTGATTTTCATTAAGTCAACTGAAGCTTCGCTCCCGTACGCCAGTCTATATCCCCTGGCAGAAACCCCGCTTTTGCTCGAATACTTGCATAATCAATAGGCTCATTGCGCCCAAAAATATCCTTCTCCTGCTCGTAATCGCGTAAAGCTTTCAACAATAAACGACGTGTTCTGGCAATTAAGGCATCACCCGATCCCAAAAACTCTTTGCTTCTGTCTACGATGGCTCCCATGCTTTCTTCAACAATAAAATCCTCAAAAATCAGTCCTCCAACTCCCGTCCAAGCTCCTTCTCTCATTTTCTTACGGTCTTGTAACCACCGGTTATCGAATGTTCCTTTAGGATTATAAAAGTTATTCGGATCCGGTCCAATAGTCGAATCAAAGAACGTAGGATCTACCGGTGCGTTCGGGTTGTAGGAGATATACCATTGGGCTGTATTCTCGTTATCTACCGGTACTGCCGCAATCATGAGCTTTGGAAAATTCCCAAATGGAATATATGTGAAAAACGGAAAGATGTACTCCGTTACCCTTACGTATTGATTTCCGCTCGGCAAGTTTCGCAATGCAGCTGCCTTCAGTCCATACGAAACATGGTCTATTTCATAAACGGCCGATGGATTTTCCATCATACTGACCCATTCATCTTTAGAGAGACTATCCACCAATGAATCATCATTCAAAATCCAATCCTTATGAAGCACGCCTGCATGCACGGTATCAATCGTGGCTTCTAATCCCTGAACATAGTTACAAGTCGTATAGCCGACGCGAGAAAAAACATGACTATCAGGTAATTGATTGAACTCGAACATCGGAAAGGCAGGTGCTTCTCCATCCCCCAAATAAACCCAGATAATCGTTCCTGCTTCACGTACCGGATACGACTTTAATGGCACCTTTTTGCAGAATGCATCATGCCGTTCAGCCGGTTCAGTCGGGACGTGGATTGTTTTTCCCGATACATGGAATTTCCAACCGTGGAAGATACATGTCAGAGAGCTTTCTTCGTTACGAGCAAGAAGGAGAGAACACCCACGATGCGGACAAGACTCATCAAAAACCCCTACTCGCCCATCCGTTGCTCGAAACGCCACAAAATTCTCACCAAACAAACGAACACGTACAGGGTCTCCATCGGCTGCCAGCGCTTCCGAACGACAAGCCGGAACCCAATATTGACGTAGGAATTTACCCATAGGGGCATCTCCTTCAACGTGGGTCATCAATTTGTTTTCCTCTTTGCTTAACATGTTTATTCCTCCTTTGAAATTTAGAAATTTTATACCTCAAAGATCCGGCAAGCGCTTACAAAATAATGACCTCGCTTGAAATAAGCTTCTCTTGCAGGCTCATTCATATAAAGCAATTATTATGCCAATAGATATTTGGGGATCTCTCAACATGAATTCCAACAATTTTAGTTATTTGAGTGCTCATTCTTGATCAATATAATCATTTTTGAATGTTTCCAACATGGTTGTCCCACCTTCGACGCAGAATTTCTCCTAAGAAGAGTATAGGCCGTTGTGCACCGTAGTTTATAATGACCAAGTTATTCGATAGGTGAAATTATCCAACACCTCTACTTTTTTTTCTTTTACTCTGCATAATTCCAAAATGCCCAAATATACACCTTCATACAATCTCATATGCAACTCCGGGTACTTGTCTGACGGTGGCAGGGATTGTATAATCACTTCTCCTTCTTCAATCGTCAAAAATTTCATGGGTGCAACTTCTTTGCCGCGTATAGAAGCTTTGAAAACTTCTTCATTAAACTTTAAAAATCCCAAAAGGTTATCCATTAAACTTTCTGGAAGTCCCATTGTAGAACGAATAGTAGGATATATTTTTTGTCCTAATGTGACCATAGCTCGATCCTTTGATAATGAAGCTGATCTGTATCTACTCATTAATTCACAGTAGATGTCATAGTCATACCATCCTTCGGCCTCCAACTCTTTAAATCCTTTTCCTGTGTTCAGTTGAACAAATTCGTTTGCCTCTTCCTGCTGCGTTTTGTACACTCCCATTAAACTACAAAGCAAAGTGATGAATTTCCCACGTATTTCTGCCATGTTTACCTCCTCTTCGAAGATACGTAGTCAACAATGATCCTTTTCGTCTTAAATACATTAATTCCCATACCAGTTCAGAGCCTGGGAATTTAGATCTACCCAAACGTGCTTCGTCTGCATGAACATGTCCATTGCCTGAATACCGAGCTCACGCCCAAATCCACTTTGCTTAGTCCCGCCAAACGGGGCCGCGCTGTCCAGGAAATTGTAGGTATTAATCCAAACCGTACCGGCTTTTAAGCCTCGCGCCATTCGATGTGCGCGTTTGATGTCATTAGTCCAGACTCCGGCGGCTAGACCGTAGATCGTATCGTTCGCTTTGAAAAGGGCATCATTTTCGTCCTTAAAGCGAATAACAGAAACGACCGGACCAAATATTTCTTCGCGGGCAATCCTCATTTCGTTCGTCACGTTCCCGAAAATAGTGGGCGTAAAATAATAGCCATTTCCAGCTGCCTTAGAACGCTCACCTCCGGTAAGCAATTTAGCTCCGCCTTCCAGCCCTATGGTGATATATTGTTCAATTCGCTGCAATTGACCCTCCGACACTTGCGGTCCCATTTGGGTCGTACTTTCAAGCGGGTTACCGACGCGAATCGATTTGGCTTTTCTAAGAAACATATCCATGAACTTATCATATACCGATTCTTGGACGAATAGACGCGACCCCGCGGCACATACTTGGCCTTGTCCAAAGTAGATGCCGAATGCCGCCATATTAACCGCATCCTCCAACTGAGCATCTTCAAAAACAATATTAGGAGATTTGCCGCCAAGCTCAAGCGAAAGCGGTTTCAAATTATGCCCTGCCGCCTGCATGATCAAACGTCCGGTAGCCGTCGATCCGGTGAAGACGATCTTATCGATCCCGGGGTGCGATGCAAGCGCACTGCCGGCAATGGCTCCGTAACCAGGAACTATATTAATGACGCCATCAGGGATTCCAGCTTCTTGGAAAACCCTGGCAAGCTCCAATATACTGACGGGAGCAATCTCTGAAGGTTTCATCACAATTGTATTGCCGGCGGCAAGAGCCGGAGCAAGCTTCCAAATCGCAACCATGAGAGGGAAATTCCATGGAACAATAGCACCGATCACGCCAAGCGGTTCCCTCAAAGTATAGTTGAGTCGATTGGCCGGAGAGGCTAATGTCTCACCCTGAACTTTATTGGTAAGTCCAGCATAAAACTCCAGCACATCAATTGTGGATGGCATTGCAATAAACTTCGTTTCATTAATAGGCAAGCCGTTATCGGTGGACTCGACCTCTGCCAGAAAATCCGATTTTTCCCTCATTTTTTCGGCGGCTTTGTACAACAAACGTCCTCTATCTGTAGGAGACATTTCTGCCCATGGGCCGGATTCAAAAGCTTTCCGTGCCGCCCTTACCGCACGATCGACATCCTCTGCATTCGCTTCAGCCACTAGAGCGTTCACTTCACCCGTACCCGGATTAATCGACTCAAAAGTTTTGCCCGATACAGAATCTTCCCAGTTACCTCCAATAAACAATTGATAGTTTTTAGCCATGAAATAAAGAACCCCTTTCTCATCCATTTATTTGTATCCGCTTACATTATTTTCTTCATTATTTTATGAACTATGGAATATAAAGCTTTAAGAGTCCTTTTTATTCTTCTAAATGTTATTCTTCAAATGGAGCGTTTTTAAGCATATCGATGAATCCGATTTCATGAATAACCTGAGCAGCCAACATATTTGGTTTTCTTTTGGCCTCCGAGAGCCATATTTCTTTAAAAGCTTCTTTAAAACCAAGACGGGGATAAGCTTCAAGAATTTGGTGTACACTACGGGAAGGTAAATCTTTA
>NZ_JAMZAW010000029.1 GCF_024158745.1 Paenibacillus tyrphae
AAATTTACTACTGACGAGAATTTTCATTCTCTTTATGACACTCACTCGATGTTCAGTTTTCAAAGGGCAATTTGGTTTTAGTATGTCACCGAACCGTTTGTTCCAAACAGCCGGAAGACTAACTTACCACATCGTTTGTCCGATTGCAACTGTTAATTTCAGGCCATTCAGCCGTTTCAATTAAGCGAGGCTTTCAAGACAACGATCATTACTCTATCACATTTGTCGTCTGTTTGGCAAGCACTTTATTTTTCCATTCTAGGGGACGAACCCGCAAGCGCAGAAGTTGTAATCAAGTGCTGCATGAGACAGCGAAAGTAACTTTACCACATTTCACGGAGAAGATGCAAGTCCAAATTTTTTCAGCCTTTGCACTAATCTTGCGTGAAAAATTGTGACCGGCTCAAACGGCCGGAATGACACTATAACATACTTGCTGTCTTATGCGCAAGAGTTCTCAAAAATATCCTTTTTCATGTTAATCTATTAAGAAAGATAAGAAGCGGGGGGGCGCGGATGACGAAACGAACAATTACGATGACGCAAGGCGTGGCTCTATACATGGGGGCGGTTCTGGGATCGGGCATTCTGATTTTGCCGGGATATACTGCGGATGCTGCCGGGCCAGCGGCGGTTATCTCTTGGTTTCTGCTTTCCTTATTAAGCATTCCGATTGCCTACACTTTTGCCAGACTTGCGCTGAAATACGAAAACTACGGCGGAATCGCAACAATCGTGCAGCAGGCGTTCGGAGAAAGGTCCGGCGCTGTCGTCGGTTGGTTCTTTTTTGCTTGGGTCGCGACGGGACAAGCCGTGGTCGGATTAACGG
The DNA here is from genome assembly GCF_024158745.1 of Paenibacillus tyrphae. Taxonomy (GTDB): domain Bacteria; phylum Bacillota; class Bacilli; order Paenibacillales; family NBRC-103111; genus Paenibacillus_G; species Paenibacillus_G tyrfis_A. Next base: position 830 of record NZ_JAMZAW010000029.1, read on the forward strand.
GCGCTTCTTATATTGTTACGGTTTTCGGACTGGCGGGGGAATGGCTCTATGGCTTCGCCTTTCTGTTTCTCGTAGCGGCGCTTGCGGCCAATCTGCTTGGAATGCGCATCAGCGGGCTCGTGTCGCTGGGCTTAAGCGGGATTGTGCTCGTCCTGCTGGTGCTAACGATCGGCTTCAGCCTACCGGCCATGGAGGCGGTCCACTTCCGCCCTTTCGCTCCTCACGGATTGACCGGGATCGGGCAAGCGTGCGTGCTTATTTTTTGGGCGTTTTTCGGTTGGGAAAGCATTACCCATCTCGTACCGGAGTTCCGTAACCCGCAACGGGACGTGATGCGCTGCACATGGGCCAGCGTCTTTATTATCGGCGCCGTATATACGCTGTTATCCGCGGTGACGATTGGAACGCATACGTACGGAGACATTGGGACCGAAGCGCCGCTGGCTGCACTGATGAATCGGGCACTCGGATTGAACGCGGGGCTGGCAACTGTGGTTGTAGCCTGTATCGTCTGTCTCGGCACGCTGAACGTATACCTCGCCAGCTCCTCCCGCCTCGGCTATGCGTTGGCCGACGAAGGAAAGCTGCCGCGATGGTTTGCGAAAACGAGCAAAAGCGGGACGCCCTACCGTTCGGTATTTTTTCTGTTTGTAACCAATACGTTGACGCTTGCTTTCAGCTATGCGGCTTCGTTTTCGGTAGACCGCTTAATTCTGGTGCCCACCACGCTCGGGATTCTCGTATATATTGTAGCTTCGTTTGCCTGCGTTAAGCTGCTGTGGAACGACAAAGCCGGCCGCTTGGCCGCATTGACTGCGTCAGCGCTTTGTCTGGCGATTGCGCCCTTTTCGATGCAGTACTTGGCTGTGCCGGCCTTCGTAGCCGCAGGCTGCTTGCTGTATTTGCGTTATCGCCGTAAAGCTTCAGCCGCAAGTTCCCTTAATAAAACATGAGCTACTAACCTAAGATTATTTGAAACTTGTGAAAAGATCGCCCTCCCCGGCTTGGCCAGCCAGGAATTCGGCGGTCTTTTTCGCGTTTTGGCAACGAATAACATGAGGCACAGCTTGCAGTCGTACTAAATTTGTCACATTTGACGCTCCTCTGTGATAAATATCGCATAGTTGTGAAAAAAATCACTAATTTTTCGTTAGCTTCCCTGTATACTTTCCTTATACACAAGAAAAATTCAAAGCTTTCGAGGAGGCCGAACAATGACCCTCAATAAAGAGAAACTTGTCGTTATCGGAAACGGAATGGCTGGCATCAGCACCGTGGAACAAATTTTGAAATTGACAACGCGCTTCGATATTACCGTTTTTGGCAGTGAACCGCATCCCAACTATAATCGTATTCTGCTCTCCTATGTGCTGGAAGGCAGCAAAACATTCGACGATATTGTATTAAATGGATGGGATTGGTATAAAGAAAACGGCATTACGCTTCATACCGGAACGGCGGTTTCGCATATCGATCAAGCGGCTCATGAGGTCGTAACGGAAAATGGAGAGCGTGTGCCGTACGATAAAGTCATTATCGCGACGGGCTCGAATCCGTTTATTCTGCCTATTCCCGGCACCGACAAGCAAGGCGTGATCGGCTTCCGGGATATCTCGGATTGCCAGCAGATGCTGGAGGCAGCCAAGTCTTACAAGAAGGCGGCCGTCATCGGCGGAGGGCTGCTTGGGCTGGAAGCGGCCAAAGGTCTTGTTCATCTCGGCATGGACGTAACCGTCGTTCATCTAATGGACGATTTGATGGAGCGCCAGCTGGATCACCAAGCAGCATCGATGCTGAAGGCAGAGCTTGAGCGTCAAGGCATCAAATTTGCGATGGGCGCAAAGACCGTAGAACTGTTCGGGGACGAACGTGTCGCCGGGCTGCGGTTTGCCGACAATACGGTGCTGGAGGCAGAGTTCGTCGTCATGGCCGTAGGCATCAAGCCGAATGTATCCGTGGCGCAAGCAAGCGGAATCTGGACGAAGCGCGGGATCGTGGTAGACGACTATATGCAAACTTCCATGCCGGACGTTTATGCGGTTGGCGAATGCAACGAACACCGCGGTGTCTGCTACGGACTGGTTGCTCCGCTTTTTGAACAAGGCATGGTGCTTGCCAAGCATCTGTGCGGCGTAGATACGCTCCCTTATGAAGGCTCCGTCGTATCGACGAAGCTGAAAATCTCGGGTGTAGACGTGTTCTCCACCGGCGAGTTTATCGAAGATCCGGAGCATGTCGTCATTGCCCATAAGGACGAATGGAAGCAAACGTACAAAAAAATATTGCTGAAACAAAATGTGATGGTGGGCGCGGTGCTCTTCGGCGATATTACGGAATCGGCCAATCTGCAAAAGCTGATCAAGCAAAAAACCGTGATGACCGACGAAATTTACGACTCTCTCATGGGTACCGGTTGCTGCGGCGGCGGAGCGAAAAGCGCGGCTTCCGTGGAAGCCATGGCCGACGAGGAAATCGTGTGCGGCTGCAACGGCGTAACTAAGAAAACGATTGTCGACGTCATCACGGAAAAAGGATTGACAACGATCGACGAAATTAAAGCCTGCACGGGCGCAACGCGGTCCTGCGGCGGCTGTAAGCCGGTCGTCGAGCAAATTCTGCAGCATGTTCTTGGCGACGGCTTCAAGGCTTCCGTCAAGCAGGGCATCTGTGGATGCACAACTCTCGGCCGCGATGAAATTGTCGCAGAGATTCGAGCTAAAGGATTGACCTCAACGAAAGAAATTATGCATGTGCTGGACTGGAACCAGCCGGAAGGCTGCTCCAAGTGCCGCCCAGCGTTGAACTATTATTTGGGCATGATTTATCCCGATACGTATGAAGACGAGAAGGAATCGCGTTTCGTCAATGAACGAATGAGCGCTAACATTCAGAAAGACGGCACCTTTACCGTCGTTCCGCGGATGTACGGCGGCGTCACGACGCCGGAGGATTTGAAGAAAATCGCCGACGTTTCGCTGAAATACGATGTGAAGGTCGTCAAAGTAACCGGCGGTCAGCGGCTGGATCTGATCGGCGTGAAAAAAGAGGATGTACCCAAAGTTTGGGAAGAGCTGGGGATGCCTTCGGGCTATGCCTACGCGAAATCGCTGCGGACCGTTAAAACCTGCGTCGGCTCGCAATTTTGCCGCTTCGGCACTCAGGATTCGATGAGCATGGGCGCATTTATTGAACGCAAATTCGAGCGCCTGGACCTGCCGGCCAAATTCAAAATAGCCGTTAACGGATGTCCTCGAAACTGTGCCGAAGCGTGCACCAAGGATATCGGCATTGTCGGTAATGACGGCGGATGGGAGCTGTTCATCGGCGGGAACGGCGGAATTAAAGCGCGTTTGGCGGATTCGCTCTGCAAAGTAAAAACGGATCAAGAGCTGATTGAGCTATGTGCGGCCATCATCCAATATTACCGGGAGACCGGAAAATATCTGGAGCGAACTTCGGAATGGGTGGAACGCATGGGCCTGGAAACGATCCGCAAGGCGGTCGTTGACGATATGGAGAACCGCAAAGCGCTGGTGGAACGGATCGAATTCGCATTGGCGCAGGTTAAAGATCCATGGACCAAAATGCTTAACGACACGGATACGCGCACGGCCTTGTTCCAAAACCTGGAACCGGCAGCCCAATAAACTAAACTATATACCGGAAGGAGTATGGAATATATGAAAGAGCAGGAAACTTTTTATCCGATCGGAACGCTCGATCAGTTTTTGCCGCAAATCGGACGCAACGTGAAATGGCGCGAATGGGAAATCGCCGTTTTCCGAACTTCGGACGGAGGAGTCTATGCACTGGAAAATCGCAGTCCGCATCCGAAAGGCGGACCGCTCGCAGAAGGGATCGTATCGGGACATTACCTGTACGACCCGCTTCATGACTGGAAAATCGATTTGACTACAGGGCTCGTACAGCTTCCCGATCAAGGACAGGTGCTGACGTTTCCGGCAAAAATAGAAGACGGTCAGGTTTACCTCGCTGCGCCCGCAGTCCAAACCGCTTGAAGCGGAAAAGCTTGTCCGACTTTTATACAACGCAGAAGAGTAACCGGGGAGGACCGCCGTATGTTTACATCAAGCGTAGAAGCGATCATAGAAGCGGCTGTAAAAAAGAAAGAAAAAATGAACGAGAATATCGCCCGCTATGTGGTATCGGCTTTGCTAGCCGGAGCGTACGTCGGGCTGGGCATTATATTGATCTTCTCCGTCGGAGCGCCGGTCGCGGCTGCAAAGTCCCCTTTCCAGCCCATGGTGATGGGGATGTCCTTCGGTTTGGCGCTCACGCTTGTCGTCTTCGCAGGCTCGGAGCTGTTTACCGGGAATAACATGTTTTTTACAATGAGCACGCTTGCCCGCCGAACGACGGTAACCGATACGCTGAAAAACTGGGTCATCGTGTTCCTTGGGAACTTGGCCGGAGCCGTAATCCTTTCCTTGCTGATCGTAGGTACCGGTCTTTTCAAAACGGCAGCGCCGGAGCATCTGATCTTCGCCGCTACGGCCAAAAAAATGGCGCTTCCGTTCTGGGAATCGTTCTTCCGCGGCATTCTGTGTAACTGGCTCGTTTGCTTGGCTTTATGGATGGCCGGAAGGGCCAAGGAAGACATCGCCAAGCTGGTGCTCATCTGGTGGTGCCTGTACGCCTTTATCGCCAGCGGCTACGAGCATAGCGTAGCCAATATGACACTCCTTAGTTTGGCCTATTTGCTGCCGCAGCATCCCGAAACGATCTCGCTTGGCGGCTGGCTTAACAATATGATTCCCGTCACGCTCGGCAACATCGTCGGCGGCGGCATTTTCGTAGGGATGGCTTACTGGTTCATCTCACCCGTGCGAAGCAAACTTTAATTGAAGACGAGAAAACTTTGCCGCGACTGCGGCATTTTTTTCTTTTCCGGGGAAAACAAGGTACAATAGCGATGAGGTGAATGGACATGCAGCCTTTATTGAAGGTAGAGAAGCTGACCGGCGGATACAGCCGCAAAAAGCCGGTGCTGCACGAGCTGTCGTTCTCGGTTCGTCCGGGAGAGATGGTCGGCCTGATCGGATTGAACGGGGCCGGCAAAAGCACGACGATCAAGCATATCCTCGGCCTGATGCAGCCGCACAGCGGTCAAATACTGCTCAACGGCAGGTCTGTGGAGCAAGACCCGACAGCCTATCGGCAGACGTATGCTTACGTACCGGAAAACCCGCTTTTGTACGAAGAATTGACGGTGAAAGAGCATCTCGAAATGGCCGCGATGGCTTACGGCATCCCTAAAGACGCCTTCGAAGAGCGGGCCGCCGCCCTGCTGGACGAATTCCAAATGACTACCAACTGGAACCGTTTGTCGGCTCATTTATCCAAAGGGATGAAGCAGAAGGTCATGATCATGAGCGCTTTTCTCGTACGGCCTGCCTTATATATTATCGACGAGCCTTTTCTCGGCCTGGACCCGCTCGGCATTCGGGCGCTGTTGGAGCTGATGGTCCGTGTCAAAGAAAGCGGCGGCGCCATTCTGATCAGCTCGCATATTCTGTCCACGATCGAACGGTACGGGGACCGTTTTCTTCTTCTCCATCAAGGCCGGCTGACGGCTGAGGGGGACGTGGAGGCGCTGCGGAAGCAGGCGGATATGCCGGGCGCTTCGCTCGACGATTTGTTCTGCAGCCTGGTTACCCGGGACGTGACGCTGTGATGAACAAACACGAGCTGCCTTCCGATATTTCGGGATTGTGGAGCAAACGAACTTCGGAGTTTTGGCGGGAAGTACGTCCCTATGCCGGGTATGCGTTGCAAAGCTTCTCTTACGCGGCTATTTTGATTATGCTGGCCGGAGGATACTTTTATACCCGATTGCTAAGCGAGGCTCCGCCGGATTTTCCGTTTCGCGAGACCGCAGCGCTCGTGCTCCTGCCCTTCTTGGCTTTATGCCCGGTTCGGACCTACATCAGAAACGCGGACTTCATCTATTTGCTTCCGATGGAAACGAAGCTGTCGGTTTATATGCATCGGGCGGTGATGCGGTCATTTTGGATACAGTCGTTCCTAGTGCTTGCCGTGTGGATGGCAGCTTGGCCGATGTATGCCATGGCGGCCGGCGGAAGCCTCGTTCAATTCGCTCACGTGCTGATCATGGCGATTCTCGCGAAACGCGTGCTGATCCACGGCGCATGGCTGGAACTCAAGCTGACGGACCGTCTGCCGATCGCTCTATGGTCGGTGCTTCGTTGGATCGTTGCCGCCGCAGCGGCGCTGCTTCTGCTCCGCCTGCCGCTGTGGACGGGGACGTTGGCCGTCTCCGCCGTGCTGCTGGTTTACCTCGGGGCGCTGCGGCTCATGGGCGCCAAACGAATCTTGAACTGGCTAAGGCTCGCCGAGACTGAGCAAAGACAACGGGCGCGGATTTTCAGGCTTCTGAATTATTTTATCGATGTGGCGGATATCCCGAACCGTCCCACGCCGATTCGCGCGCCGATGAACCTTCTCCGGGGGCTGGGAGGCTTCGGGTACGATACGGTTCATACTTACCGTTACTTGTTCACATTGGTTTGGCTTCGCTCCGAGCTCGGCGGAATTACGATGCGGTTGACGGCGCTCGGCTTCTTGTTGATTGCCTGGACCCGCAGCGATGCGCTTGCCGTTTTCTTGTTCGCCCTGTTTGGGGGATTAACGATGCTCCAGCTTAAAGAGCTGCAAAAAGCGTACCGTCACTCCGATTGGTCGTACATCTACCCGCTTCCGCCGGAATTGCGCATGCGTTCGGCCGCAGCCGTCCGTTTCCGCATTCATGCCGCTTGCCTTCTTCTGCTTGGCGTGCCTCTGCTGTGGGCGATGTCCCATCCCGGATACGCCGTTGTGACGCTTTGCGCCGGGTTGGTGCTGTCTTACGGGTACGCCAGATGGACCATGCGCGCGAAGAAAGCCGCGAAAAAGAAATAGACCCTGTCCCCTTATCCGATCCTGTCGTATAATGGGGATTGCTTTTAGAATCAGACCGTTTTGGATATAGAAAGGAACGCGACCTATGAAACCAACCCCTGCGATATCGAGAGTGTCACGAAGGCGAAGAAGCATGTCGAGGAGCCCGTTATGGCTGCGGATCGTCGTCGGATTGCTGGCCGTAGCGGTGATCGCTTGTATAGGAATCTCGATCTATGTGGGGTGGAAGCTATCCCACCCTGTGCCGAAGGCTCTGGATGATTCGCCGGAACGCCTTGGGCTCGCCTACGAAAACGTGCAATTCCCAAGCCGCGAAGGCGGGCTGACCCTGAAAGGCTGGTACTTGCCGGGCAAAGTGACGGAAGGAGAAGGCGCTGCCACCAAACCGAACATCATTATGGCCCACGGGTACAAGAACAACCGATTGCAAAAAAGCGCCGAAGCGTTGTCATTAGCCAAAGAGCTGACGGATCGGGGCTACAGCGTGCTGATGTTCGATTTTCGCAACGCCGGGGAATCCGAAGGCAGCGTGACTTCGATCGGCTACTATGAAAAGCACGACCTGCTCGGCGCCATCGATTGGATGAACAGAAACCATCCGGGCAAGCTGGCGCTGCTCGGCTTCTCGATGGGAGCCAGCACTTCGCTGCTTGCCGCGGCGGAAGAGCCGTCCGTTCTTGGTGTGGTAGCGGACAGTCCGTTTAATCATTTGACCCGCTATTTGAAGGACAATTTGCCCGTTTGGTCGAATTTGCCCAACTTCCCTTTTACGCCGCTGATCTTGAGCATCTTGCCTCCAATGATCGGGGTCGATACGGATCAGGTGAACGGGCTCGCGGCGGTCGACCGCATTTACCCGCGGCCGGTGCTGTTCATTCACAGCACGAACGACCCTTCGATTCCTTACAGCAACAGCGAGTCGATGTGGGAGAAGCACAAGGATAAATTCGAGCTGTGGACGACGACAGCCGAAGGGCATGCCCGAAACTATCCGCCGCTCAAAGCGGAGTATGTCCAGAAAGTGGCGGCGTTCTTGGAAAAACTGTAAAATGCAAAAAAACGAGCCACGGTGCTTTTATGCGCCGGAGGCTCGTTTTTTCATTTTGTTAGGAAGAAGTATAACGAATCCGCTGCCCGCTGCGGGACGATTCGTAAATGTCCGTCACGAGCCGGAGCGCTTTGTAGCCCTCGGTCCCGTTCAGCGGGTAAGGCGTTCCCTCCAGCACATGCTCGTAAAAATCGCGGATTTGGTAGCCGTGGCTGACGCCCCAGTACGATTTTTCCCCCAGATCGTTCGGTACAGGCTCACTCAGAACCGCCGATGTGCCGTTCCAATGCAAATACAAAGTATCGCCCAGCAAATGCAGCCGTCCCTGCTCGAACACCAGTTCCACCTCTACCGGGGAGTTGACGCCGTACGCATTCGTCGCATAAAATACCGCCGTCGCACCGCTGGCAAATACCAAATGGGCATGCGCCGAATCTTCGACTTCAATGACGCCTTCGAGCGCATCGGTCGAAATCGAGCCCTTGATGCTCTCCACCTCGCCGCCGAACCACTGCAGCAAATCGAGTGTATGAATCGCTTGGTTGATGAGCACGCCGCCGCCCTCCGTCGCCCAGCTCCCCTTCCACTCGGTCTCGTAATACTGCGGACTGCGGTACCAGGTCACGATGCCTTTCATGCAGAGCAGCTTGCCGAGCTCCCCCGAATCGATCGCTTGCTTCATACGGACCGAAGCGGGATTGTACCGGTTCTGGAAAATGACGCCGAGCTGCACGTTCGTATGCTTCGCCGCCGCCTCCAGCATCGTGTGCGCCGACGCCTTGTTCTCGGCCATCGGCTTCTCCGTCATCACATGCTTGCCTGCCGCCAGAGCGTCGACCGTCATGGGAGCATGCAGATAATGGCCCGTGCATACGTGGATGACGTCGATATCGCTGCGCTTCAGCATTTCGCGGTAATCCGCATAATAATCGCAGCCGTACCGCTGCGCCGTTTGCCGCCCAACCGTTTCGTCCGTATCGACAACCGCCTTCAAATCGGCCAAGCCGAGCTTGGCTATCGCTTGCAAATGAACGCCGGCAATCGCGCCGCAGCCGATCAGAGCCGTACCTAAACGTTTCACAGGGTTCACCTAGTTTCTTCAGTGGTAGAATAACTCCATCATGACGTATAATAAAAACAACTTCTTTGCATTGATTGCTAAATTTATTGCTTTTTTTGACTTTTACCTGACAGAGGAAAACGACCATGCACATCCATGGAAAAAACAAGTATTTCGACTTTACCCACCGCCGGATGGAAACGCCTCCAAAAATCGATTTTCATCTTCACGACCGGTTCGAGATTTACTTTTTTATCGCCGGGGACGTCCACTATCTGATCGATAAAAACGTTTACCCGCTCAGTTACGGCGATATGCTCATTTTAAATAACCGGGAACTGCACAAGCCGACCTTTCGTTCGAATGCGCCGTACGAAAATGTCGTCATCCATTTCGATCCTTCCATCGCCGCAAGTCTGGCGTTAGTCTCGGACTTCCCTTTGCTCGATTGCTTCGTCAACCGGCCGCAAGGAGAAGCCAACCGGATTGCGCTCAGCCGCCCCCAATTGGATGCCGCGCTCGCTTTGTTCAAGAAGGCCGAGCTTCTGCTTTCCGAGCCCCAGGATGGAGCCGATCTGCTGCTGACCGCCTGCATGATCGAACTGCTCGTGCTGGTCAATCAGGCGTTCCGCGACCATCGCTCGGGCACCGGCTACAGTCCGGCCGTTACGCACGAAAAGCTGGGGCCGCTGCTCGAATATATCGACGGGCATCTGGAGCACGATTTGACGCTGGAAGCACTGGAGCGGCAATTTTATATGAACCGCTATTATCTCAGCCGTCTCTTCCGCAAGCATACGGGGAGCACGATTCACGAATATATTTTGCTCAAACGGATTGCCCTCGCCAAAAAACTGCTTCAGGAGGGGCATAATGTCACCGCCGCCTGCGAAGGCTCGGGCTTCAACGATTATTCGCACTTTATCCGCATGTTCAAGCGGCTTGTCGGGGTTCCCCCCGGGCAGTACCGCAACCGATAAACGAGACGGGAAACGCAGCATGCCCCTTACGTATCAAGAAACCGCTCACGCACTTCAGGGGGCGGCAGCATGCAGGAGTCGCTTTTGCCGAAAAAGCGGTACCGGTTCGCGGCGATCCAGCGATAAACCAAATCCCGCAGCGGCCGCGGGACGACGATACATGCGTAAAGCAGCGGCCATGCTCCATCCAGCCTGCGAAGCACCCGGAGTCCCGCGGTCGAGCGCGTGTACACCTGGCCCTGCTCAAGGAGCACGAACGTATTCAGCTCGGCGGGATCGAGCCCGTGCCGCCGCAGCAGGCGGCTTCCGGTCTCGGATTGGATGGCGACGAACCGAAAAACGGCGCTTCGATCGCGGGGAATAATGAACTGCACGACCCGTTGGCAAAATCCGCACACCCCGTCATAAAACACAAGCGGATACCGCTCCGCTTCCGTATCCTCGCGCGAGCTTTTCTCCATCGCCGTTCCGCCTCCTTCTGCAAGCTTTCTTTATTCTATTGTACACCATACGCCCTCTTTTGGCGCTTCTCACAAAAAAACCGGTCCCGGGAGACGACTTATGCGTTCCGGGACCAGTGGCGGGTGTAACTCTATCCAGCATATTAGTCTTGAAAAGTAAATCGTTCATGAATCGGCACCTTGCCGGACAGGCTCAGCACCCTGCGCTGAACTGCCGCCAGCAGCTTGGTACGCGTAACCAGGGAGATAACCACCGGCGCGAGCGTTCGAATGAATGGGGTCGAGGTGAAAAACATCCTCGCCGCACGCGCTTGCATTTTGTGTACCGAGCGAATTTCGCCGTCCCGCAGCGCCTGAACACGCCCGAGACGATCCGCGGACACATCGCCGTCCTGGAGCGCATCGTAAATGACATCCGCCGCAATCACGGCCGTGGTGACGGATAAAGATACGCCGACCGCGCCGACGGGAGAAGCGCAGTGCGCCGCGTCTCCGATGAGCAGGCAGCCGTCCTTGGCCCACTCTTTGACGTAAAAGTCCTTGACCTGCAGAAGCACAAACGGCTTGAAATCGGTCAGCGCTTCGGCAAATTCGCGAAATGCCGGATGCGCGGCCAGCAGCTCTTGGCGGAACGGCTCGATGCCGTGCTCCCGGATCGCCTTCCATTCGCCCAACGGCACGGCGACGCCGACCTGAAGACAGTTCGGGTATTTCGGCAAAATGATGTAGCCGTAGCCGTCGGTTATTTTAAGCCGCAGCTCATCACCCCAATCGTCAGGCTTCGGGATCGTGAACCAGATCAGATCGCCCGCGAGGTGCTCATATTCCATCTCAAACCCGCCCAGCCGGCTGACCGACGAGAAGCGGCCGTCCGCTCCGACCGTGACGCGGGCACGTACCTCCAGCGTCCCTTCGGGCGTCTGGGCAACAACTCCGGTTACTCGCTCTCCCTCATAGCGCAGCTCCTTCACCGCGGCGTGAAACAACAGCTGGAAGGAAGGCAGGGACTTCGCTTTGTCGTAAAGCGCTTCCAGCAAAATAGGCTGCGGCATCCATAGCGCGTACGGGATCTCCTCGGAAATGTTGTCGAAGCTGAACTCGCCGAGCCGCTTGTCTTTGTAATAAAGCGCGCCCTTACGCACTTTCGACGAAGGGAACGATTCGATATAGCTTCGCAAATTCACCTGTTCCAGCAGCTGCAGAAAGCGCGGCTGAAGCACCTCCCCGCGATATTCGCGGTCAAAGTTGTCATGACTTTCCAGCACAACGACGTCGACACCAGCTTTGGCCAGCAGCATGCCGAGAATGAGTCCGGCCGGGCCGCCTCCCGCAATACAAACGTCTTTTTCCATCACGCGATGAATCATCGTTATCGCCTCCGTTTGTGCGAAGATCGTGACATCAATTGAAATGAGTGAGCACTCACTTTTTATATTTTCAGTATACTCCGCCCTCTCACCTTGCGTCAATGGAGAGCTGTCGCCTACCGTTTCTTTTCCCGATCGCTCATGTAGAGAGAAGGCTTCTCGCCCGTGATCCGTTTGAAGGTGCGCTGAAAATACGACTGGTCGCAGTAGCCCAGGTGGTCGGCGATATCGCCGATCGTCAGCTCCGAATGCCGGAGCAAATATTTGGACGCTTCGATCCGCAGCGCATGGACGTATTCCCCGATCGTTTGCCCGGTCGTTTCCTTGAAGATCGTCGCCGCATAAGCGGGACTTTTGCCGATAAACCGGCCGAGCTCTTCCTTCGTCACTTTTTCCCGGTAATGCTCTTGAACATACTTTTTCATCTGGGCGGTCTGCGCGCTCTTGACATCCGGCCTGCGAAAGGCGTCATAGTCCCGATTGAACTCGGCAAGCAGATCAAGCAGAAGGCTTAGACACTTCACCTGGTAATAATCTGGCCGGTCCGTCCATTGCGCATGCAGCTTCTTCATCAGCCGCAGCAGCAGGTCCATATTTCTCGGCTTGAACACAACCGGTCCGGCTTCGTCCAGCACCGGCAGCCAGCCCGCTTCCGGCTCTGCGGTGAACTCGACGCGGTATTTCTCGTGAGCGACGGTCGGAATGCTCTTGGCGTAAAAAGGCACGTCGCGCGGCACAAACAGCACGTCGCCTTTTTCCATCACGATCTTCTCTTGGCGGACCCAGTAGCAGCATTTCCCATAGGCCACGGCATGAAGCGAATAGGTTTGGGGGCTGTCCTCGGAGGCGATGTTCCACCCGTGCCCCAAATCGTGGGCCGAAGCGATGAGCCGAATCATTCCCGAACCTCCTTCACAAGATGATCAAACTATTTTACAAAAAGTGTACTATATTTCATAGTGCAACGGCAATTTTTTCGTTACAATACGTTCATTACAGACATCTTGCACCTTGCCCGGAAAATTCGGAGATGACGGAGTCCCGGATGTCCGGACAACGCCGAAGGAGAATGAGACCCATGCGAAAAACGAAAATAGTATGTACGATCGGCCCGTCCTGCGAGACGGTAGAGCAGTTAAAAAAGCTGATAGAGGCGGGAATGAACGTCGCCCGGCTGAACTTTGCCCACGGCGAGCCGGCCGAACACAGCAGCCGCATTGCGAATATTCGGCAAGCCGGGAAAGAGCTGAACCGGCCCATTGCCATTATGATCGATATCAAAGGCCCAGAAATCCGCACCGGCAAGCTGATTGATGCCTCGTACACATTGAAGCAAAACGAGCAGGTGGTGCTGACGACCGAGCCGATTCTCGGGGACGGACAGCGCATTCCCGTATCGTATCCGGACCTCCCGAAGGATGTGTCCGTCGGTACGTCCATCCTGATCGACGACGGGCTGATCGAGCTGAAGGTGGAGGAACTCGCAGACACGGAAATCCGCTGCCGGATCTTGAACGGCGGTGTCCTGAAAGCGCGCAAAGGCGTCAACCTTCCCGGCGTGAGCACCTCGCTGCCCGGCGTGACGGAGCGGGATATCGAGCATATCCGTTTCGGGGTACGGGAAGGCATCGATATGATCGCCATGTCGTTTGTACGCAAAGCGGCAGACGTGCTGGAAGTGCGGCATCTTCTGGAGCAGTACGGGGCGCCGGACATTCAAATCATTTCGAAAATCGAAAACCTGGAAGGCGTCGACAATCTGGATGAAATTCTGGAAGCTTCGGACGGCTTGATGGTGGCGCGCGGGGATTTGGGCGTGGAAATTCCGGTCGAAGACGTGCCTATTATTCAAAAGCAGATGATCCAAAAATGCAACCGGGCCGGCAAGCCGGTCATTACGGCAACGCATATGCTTGACTCGATGCAGAACAACCCGCGTCCGACCCGCGCGGAAGCGAGCGACGTCGCCAACGCCGTATTTGACGGCTCCGACGCCGTGATGCTTTCCGGGGAGACAGCCTCGGGCAAATACCCGGTCGAGTCGGTTGCCACGATGGCGCGCATTGCCGAGCAGACCGAATCGTCGCCGGAATACGGCAAGCGCAAGCTGGGCCACGTGCTGGTCCGCAGCAGCGTGACCGAGGCGATCAGCCAGGCTGTCGTCGGCTCGGCCGACGATCTGAACGCCAAGGCGATTCTGACCTCCACCGCGACCGGCTTCACCGCCCGCATGGTGTCCAAATATCGTCCCGACGCTCCGATCATAGCGATCACGCCGAACGAAACCGTCATGCGGAATTTGAATTTGGTATGGGGCGTCGTCCCGATCCTGGGCGAGCAGGTCGGCTCGACGGACGAGCTGTTCTCCTCCGTCGTCAGCCGCGGAATAAAAGAAGGCTTGCTGGAAGCCGACGATCTGGTCGTTATAACGGCCGGGGTGCCTCTGGGAAGCACAGGCACGACCAACCTCATCAAAATCCAGCATGTGTCCGATTTGATGCATTAAAATAAACGCAAAGGGATGACAAGCGTCCGCGTGTCGAGGCTCAGCCTGCCGACGGTCGCTGTCATCCCTTTTTTTAGTTCGACTAAAGCTTCGCTATAAACGCAAGGATCGCCTGCGCCAGCTCGCCCGGTGCTTCCATCATGCTCATGTGGCCGGCTCTGTCGATCTGGCTGCGCTGAAAAGCGTCCTTGTCGACGGAGAACGTACGCTGCGGCGGAATGATCTGATCGCCCGTCCCGGCGACGAGCAGCACCAGCACCTGCGCTGCGGACAATACGGCATTGCGGTCCGGCCGCTGCCGCATCCCTTCCAGCGTACGGACCGCGCCTTCCGCGCTGGTGCCCAGCCCGATCTCCTTCGCTTTGCGCACCGCCTCCGGCAGCGTCTCCAGATGGGCCGGAGCAAACAGCTTCGGGATTAATCCTTCTATAAATGCCGGCAGCCCCTGCTCCCGGATCGTCTCCATCGCCTTCAGCCGGCCTTCCTTGCCCTTCTCGTCGTCCGGAAACGCGGTCGAATGAAGCAAGCCGAACGCGAGCAGCTTGTCCTCGTGCTTTTCAGCCAGCGCGAGCGTCACGTACCCGCCCAGCGAATGGCCGAGCACGACCGGACGGCCGATATTCAGCCGGTCGATTAACGCGGCGATATCGTCGGCCATCGCCTCCATCGTATACGTCCCTTCGGGGGCGTCGGATGCGCCGTGCCCGCGCAGATCCGGTATAATCAACCGGCAGCGGCCTTCGAGCAGCGGCGCGACTTCGTCATAATAAGCCGAGCTCCCGCAAAATCCGTGAAGCAAAATGACAGGGGTTCCTTGCCCCCGGTCGATGTAGGCCAGCCTCGTACCGTTTACATCCGCATACTGCTTGTCCATGGTGATCCACTCCTCTTTTTCGCACGCCATCGATAGATAGCCTTTTAGGGTATTATACCCGTTTTACCCGGGAATTTCCGCCTTGAATCCGGAGCGGGACCAAAATAAACCGCAAGCACGAAAAAGAACCGGCTGTCTGCCCCTTGAAAGGGGTCGACAGACATCCGGTTCTTTCCTTGCGGCGCTCAAGCCGGTTAAGACTGCGGATTGGCCGGGCTGACGCTCGTCGTTGCAGCAGCAGGCTCGGCTACCGCTTTATATTTGGACGACACGTAAGTTTCCGCTGTCGGCTCGGTAATCGCCTGGGTGTTCATGCTGTCCGGCTTCGGATCGGTCAAGGTGTACGTAATCACCGCCCGGCCGTCGGCTTCGAACCGGATTCCGCTAATCGCGATACCGTAGCCGCCGGTCGGCTTCTCGCCGCGGGACAGCACGACTTTGTTCACGTCGTCGTTCACTTTTTCGACCGTCACTTTAACGTCTTCCTGCGGCGCCGGCTTTTGCGCATTCGCATGCGATTCGACGAACTTGATCGCGCTGTGCAGCCAGACGGCCGCTTCGCCGCGGGTCAGCTCCCGCTTCGGATAAAACTTCGCATCCGCTCCCAATTTGATCAGCTTGTGCAGCACCATCCGCTGCACGCTGTTGCTCACCTTCGGATCGATGTCGTCCTGATCGGCGAAAGCGACGAACATTTCGATCACAGGGTACGTCCCTTTCGTATCGATCGCGTGGATCAGCAGATCCGCGTACTGTTGGCGGGTAATCGTGCCGTTCGGGTCGACATCCTTCGGAATCGGCAGCCCGTTCAATTGGGCGATTACGAAAGATTCGGCGTACCACGCGTTATTCGGCACGTTCGTATAATAATCGGATGCTTCGGGCTTCTTGATGAAGCGCATCGTGTCCATATTCAAATTCAGCCCTTTGACCAGCATATGAACGGTTTGCGCATAGCTGGCTTTTCCCGTCGGGACGAAATGCTCGCCGTCCACTCCACTGACGATTCCGCGCTGCTTCAATGCCATGATCGGCTCCTTCTGATCGGCGCTCAAATCGTTGAATGCCGAAGCTGAACTGGCTACCATACTGCCGAACAGCGCTGCCACCGACAGAAGTGCCACTGTTTTTTTCATCATAATTAAGAACCACCTTTCGCTGTTTACTCCGGAGTTATCTACTAGACGGACGGGGCCTGCCAAATGTTGCAGGAAAGCCGATGCGGCATCGCCCATCCGAGGCATGTTCCGAAAAACGGCGCATAAGCTGTGATAGATACCATTATGAACCGGGAGGGAGCCGGCATGCCCATAGCGCTGGTGCAAATCGCCTTGTTTCTGATCGTCATCCGTTCCGCGCACATGACGTTCCAGCTTTTGCGGCGTCCGAAGAAGCCGTGGCTCGATCTGCTGCATTACGTCTCGGTTGCGATCGTGGCCGTGTCGTTTTTACTTCATTAAGAGCAGCCGCGTTCCCTGTCCGCCCCTGGCACGAATCCGTACAATAACCGCTAACCTCCTCCGTTTCATCATCCGATGACGGAGTTTTTTTATGTTTTTCCTTATGTTGACGTATAAATATTCGGAAAACGCCCATTTTCCCCGTTCCCAACCGGAGAGGTCTGTGCTACTATGAGGGGTATGCTAGGTAATTGTCGTATTTTGTAGTTTTTTGAAGGATCGTTTCTAAAAATATTCCCCTACATATTGACCGTTTATGAATAAGAATGGTAAAGTATTTATCACCTACTAATTCCATTGGAATTATATAATTATAGCCATTCGGGGGAGGAACTCATCGTCATGTCACATTGGAGAAAAAGCGTCCTGCTGGTACTCATCTTCGTGCTTTCGATCGGCATGGTCGCTTGCGGCGCGAAACCGCAGGCTTCGGAACAAGGCGGCACGAACGCCCAAGCGGGAAGCAGCGCAGATAACCCGCTCGCGAATAAAAAGATCGCGCTTATTATGCAAATCAACCTCGGCACCTTCTCCGCGCAGTATATCGAAGGCGTGAAGGAGCAGGTCGAGAAGCTCGGCGGCAAAGTAACCGTCACTCCGGCGGACGGCGACCTTGCCAAAATGGCCTCGAACCTCGACGCTGCCATCAACCAGAAGGTCGACGGCATCCTGATCGACCACGGAACGGCGGAGGCCCTCGAAGCGGGCGTGAAGCGGGCACTGGAGAAGAAAATCCCGGTCGTCGCCTTCGACGCCGATCTGAAGGTTCCGGGCGTGACCGTGCTGGAGCAGGGCGACGCCAAGATGGCTGAAATGACGCTGGACAAGCTGGCGAAAGACATCGGCGGCAAAGGCAACATCGTGAAAATCTGGGTTGCGGGGTTCGCCCCGATGGAACGCCGTCAAGTCGCTTATAAAGAATTCCAGGACAAAAACAAGGACATTAAGGAAATCGCCGCTTTCGGCGCTGCTTCGCAGAACACCGCTCTGGACACGCAAGCGCAAATGGAAGCGATCCTGAAGAAATACCCGAACAAAGGCGATATCGCAGCCGTATGGGCCGCATGGGACGAGTTCGCCAAAGGCGCCTCGCGTGCCATTCAGCAAGCGGGCCGCACGGAAATCAAAGTATACGGTATCGATATGAGCGACGAAGACCTGCAAATGATCCAGGATCAAAAGAGCCCGTGGGTCGCTTCCGCCGCCGTCGATCCGAAGGATATCGGCCGCATCCAGGTTCGCTACCTGTACCAAAAGCTTCACGGCGACAAAACGCCGGACAAAGTCGTTCTCGACCCGGCATTCGTCTCCCGCGAGCAGCTGCCGCAGCAGCAGATCTCGACCGCTCAGCTGAGCGAGCACGTGAAAGGCTGGGGCAACAGCCAGCAAGGCTACACCGACTGGCTGAAGAAAGCCGAGAAACCGGCGGCCAAGTAACCATCTGAATAACCCAATCCCACCCGCTGCGGAGCCGGTGGGATTTTCCGTTGAAGGAGCGTGAGACTGTCCCGATGACCATTTCCGCAGCTCGACTAGAAATGAAAGGCATATCCAAATCGTTCCCCGGCGTCCGAGCGCTGCATCAAGTCGATTTCGAGGTTCGCGGCGGCGAAATTCATGCGCTGCTCGGCGCGAACGGAGCCGGAAAAAGCACGCTGATGAAGGTGCTGTCCGGCGCCTACCGTCCCGATGAGGGCAGCATCCTGATCGACGGGGCCGCGCTGTCCATCGGCGGTCCGCTCGACGCCATCCGCAGCGGCATCCAATGCGTGTATCAAGAGGTCGATACGGCGCTTGTTCCGAGGCTGACCGTCGCGGAAAACATCATGCTGGACCGGCTCACCGCCGGGCGCGGCTGGATCGATTGGAGCAGTCTGCAGCAGGAAGCTTCCCGCGTGCTGACCGACATCGGCTTGACCGGCCTGGATGTCCGGCAGCAGGCCGGAGAGCTCTCCATCGCACAAAAGCAGCTGGTGCTGATCGGCCGGGCGCTGGCGCAAAAGGCGAAATTTATTATCTTTGATGAGCCGACCGCCCCGCTCTCCGGTGAAGAGGCCGAGCAGCTCTTCCGCATCATGAACCGACTGAAGGCCGACGGCGTCGGCTGCATCTTCATCTCGCACCGGCTCGGCGAAGTGTTCCGCATCAGCGACCGGGTCACCGTCATGCGGGACGGGCAGCGCATCTCGACGAAAGCGGCGGCGAGCACGGACGCGCAAGCCGTCGTCGAAGAGATGCTCGGCAAGCCGTTCGAGGAGGAGTTCCCGAAGGCGGAGGTCGCCATCGGCGAGCCGCTCCTCGAAGCGCGAGGTCTGACCAGCGGCACCAAGGTGCGCGGCGTCGACCTGACGGTGCGCCGCGGCGAGATCGTCGGCGTCGTCGGACTCGTCGGCGCAGGCAAAACGGAGCTGTCGCGCCTTCTGTTCGGAGCCGACCCGCTGGACGCGGGCCAGCTGCGGCTGCACGGCCGCGGGCTGAAGCTCCGCGCCCCGGTTGACGCCGTCCGCGCGGGACTCGCGCTCATCCCGGAGGAGCGGCGCAAGCAAGGCGTGCTCGTCGAGCTATCGGTCAAGGCGAATCTCGCGTTGACGCTCCTTGAACGGCTCAGCCGGCTCGGCTTCGTCAACCGCCGCAAGGAGACGGAGAATGCGGACGCCCGCATCTCCGAGCTTGGGATTCAGCCGCCGAACCGGGAGCAGCAGGTCAAATATTTAAGCGGCGGCAACCAGCAGAAGGTGGCGGTCGGCAAATGGCTGCCTACGGATGCCGAGGTATATTTGTTCGACGAACCGACCAAAGGCGTCGACGTCGGCGCCAAAAGCGATATTTTCCGCTTGATCGGACGACTCGCCCAGGAAGGGAAAGGCATCGTGTACTTATCGTGCGAAATCGCGGAAATTCTCGGCATTGCCGACCGGATTCTCGTCATGAGCTACGGACGGATCGTGAAAGAGCTATCCCGCGACGAAGCGACGCAGGAGAAAATATTGTACTATGCAAGCAGCGGGGAGGCATAAGCAAGTGAAAGGCAAATGGCTGGATGTTTCTTATAAATACGGGGCCCTGTTCATCATCGCCGCCGTCATTGCAATTTTTTCTATCCTCAACGAAAATTTCTTGTCCTACGACAACATGGCGGACATTCTCCGCTCCATCTCGATTGTTACGTTCATCGCGATCGGCGTGACCTTCTCGCAGATCGTCGACGGGTTCGACCTCTCGGTCGGCTCTACCGTCTCGCTGACGACGGTCGTCACGGCGACGATGATGGTCTGGTTCCAATTTCCGCTTATCGTCGTACTCATTGTCCCGCTGCTGATCGGTATCGTCATCGGACTGCTGAATGCGCTCTTGATCGTCAAAGTCCGCATCCCGGACCTGCTGGCGACGTTAGCCGTGATGTACATCATCGGCGGCGTGCACAAAACGTATACCCAAGGCTTCTCGATCTATAACAACATGCAGATGACCGACGGAACGAAAGCGCCCGGCAAATTCACCGAGTCGTTCCTCTGGATCGGCCAAGGCAAGCTGCTCGGCATCCCGGTGCCGGTCGTGCTGATGATTATCGCCGTCGTCCTCGTCCACGTCTTTCTGACGTACACCCGCTGGGGCCGCCAAATGTACGTGACCGGCGGCAACCAAGAGGCCGCGCGCCTGTCCGGCATCGCCGTCAACCGCGTGCGCACGTTCGCTTACGTGCTGTCCGGCATCTTTGCCGCCATCGGCGGCATTCTGTTCGCCGCCCGCGTGGGCTCCGGGCAGATCGATGCCGGAGCGCCGCTGCTGATGGAATCGGTCGCCGCCGTGTTCGTCGGATTCTCGGTGCTTGGCGCAGGGAAGCCGAATGTGATCGGAACGTTTTTCGGCGCAGTCCTCATCGGTGTGCTGCTGAACGGGCTGACGATGCTCAACCTGCCGTACTACGCCTTTGACATCATCAAAGGATCGGTGCTTGTCTTGGCGCTTGCCATTACGTTCATTCATTTGACGCGGCGCCGCGCTTAACGTTATCGGGGCTGTCCGGCTGTAGAGAACCATTACATGCCAGCCCGTCTACTATGCCCGCTGCCGGCCGGAACGCTTCCGTGCCGCGAGCGGGCATTTTTTTCCGCAAGCAGCGAACAGCGAGCAGCCTTCAGTAGAGCTTGGCCACGTGCCCCTGGTGGCGGCGGATCAGATCGACGATCTCGTCATACTGCTCCTCGGCCACCTTCGCGCTAAGCACGTAGTGGAGCTCCCGGTCGTCCACGCCGTCGCCGTCTTTGTCGTGTCCGGCTTCGTCCAATGTACGGAAGCCGAGATAAGCACCGGCCGCCGCTGCGCCGGTTGCGGCGATCGGTCCGGCTTCGCTGCCCGCATAACCGACGCCGGCCGGAACCGTCCCCGTGCCTACGACAGCAATCGGAAACAGCAGCGGCGTATCGCGGTCCGGCGCCTCATCCAATTCCCCGATTTCGACCTGCTCCACCCGGTACGTTTGCAGCTTGATCCGAACGTCCTTGGCGTCGTTTTCCGTATGAAAATAAGCTTGAATCGGTCTGCTCATCCTCCATCGCTCCTTTGTATGGAAATGGCTTTCTCTTTTTCCTTACCCTATGTTGCCCGTTTTTACTCAAGCATGTCCGCTCTTTTCCTATGTAACCCCCCGCTGCCCTCCTAGACAAACGGAGCACACTCCATTATAATCATTATTGATAATGATAATGTAAGAGGTGAAGGGCTGTATGAAAGACTCCAAAGCCGACCTGATTCTGCACCCGGTCCGCTTCCGCATTCTTGGGCTGCTGGTCGGCGGACGCCGCATGTCCGCGCTCGAAATGGTCGAAGCGCTGCCCGATATTCCCCAAGCGACGCTGTACCGGCATTTGAATAAACTGTACAAGGGCGGCGTTCTGACCGTTGCCGACGAACGCCAGGTGCGTGGAACGGTCGAGAAAATTTATGCGCTCCCGGAAAAACAAGCTGTCCTGTCCGCTGCAGATTTGGCCCACGCCGATCGGGACGATAACCTGCGCTACTTCATGACGTTTGTCGCCTCGCTGGTGGACGATTACGGACGCTATTTACAGCAGCCCTCCTTCGACTTGGAGGCAGACGGCGTCGGTTACCGGCAGGTACCGCTATACTTGACGGACGAAGAGTTTGCCGAATTCGCTCAGGCCCTTCGCCCTCTGATTCGGGAAGCCATGACGAAGTCTCCCGAACCCGGACGACGGCGGCGCTTATTCACCACCATCATCATCCCGGAGCCGCAAGCATCCGATTCAAAAGGAAAAGAGTGACGCTCATGAACCCAACCCGAACAACATCTAACGAACCGACCGACAACTACGAGCTTATCGGACGCCGCTTTTATATGGCGATCCCGCTTTATTTGGCCGTTCCCGCCGCCTTCTGGCTCGCTTTCCGCTATGCCGGGTTTCCGGCGGATTGGGCCGCCTTCTGGATCGGTGCCGCCGGTTGGTGGGCCGCGCTCCTGCTTCGCGGTCCGATTGCGCTGCTTGTCCGCAAGCAGCCGAAAGAGCGCGCCGGCCTGCTCGTCGCAGCCGCCTCCGGGCCGCTGGAAGAAGGCGTCCGGCTGCTGGCGCTCTGGATCACCGGCGTCTCGCTCGACTCCGCCCTTTCCCTTGGTCAAGGATGGGCCGCCATTGAGGTCGTGTTCGCCGTCGTCAACGGAATCGTCCTCGCCTCCATCATCAAGCGGACGGACGAAAAAGCGATGCAAGCCAAGGCATTCCTTGAATCGACCGGCCAAATGAACAGCTCTCCGCTGTGGGGTGTACTGGAACGCCTTTTCGCCAGCATGTTCCACATCGGCAGCACACTGCTGATCGCCCGTATGCCATGGCTGCTTCTTCTGATGATCCCGGCGCATACCGCGTTCAACCTGGTCTCC
Source organism: Paenibacillus tyrphae (assembly GCF_024158745.1). Lineage (GTDB taxonomy): Bacteria > Bacillota > Bacilli > Paenibacillales > NBRC-103111 > Paenibacillus_G > Paenibacillus_G tyrfis_A. The sequence goes on from NZ_JAMZAW010000029.1 coordinate 23,424, forward strand.
GTCCGGCTGGCCAAACGGTCGCTGCCACTGACAGAGCTGTTCGTAGCCGCAGTCGGAATCGTCACCTTAACCGCAGGTTTGCTGGTATGGCAATAAGACCCCAAGAAAGGAAGTGAAACACCCATGATTAGCTCATGGTCCATTATATTCATGATCACGACCGCCATATTATCTGTTGGCGTACCGGCAGCTTTATTTATCGTCTACTACCGCAAGGAAAGGTTTTCGCTCAAAGCATTCGGCATCGGCATTCTGGTGTTTATCCTGTTCAGCCAGGTGCTAGAGAAGCTGCTCCATGTCTACGTTCTGCAGGGCAATCCGTACACTGCAAGCCTCATGAATCGAAATCCGCTGGCCTTGGCAACGTATGGCGCATTGGCGGCTGGTATCTTCGAGGAAGTAGGACGTTACATTGCCTTCCGCTTCTGCCTTAAACGCAACCGGGAGCGGAAGGACGGCATCGCGCTCGGGCTCGGCCACGGCGGAATCGAAGCCGTACTCATCGGCGTGCTGGGCAGCGTACAATCGCTCTATATGTCGCTTCTCATCAACGCCGGACAATTCGATAAGCTGCTGGCTTCGGGCGCTCCGAGCGAGCCGCTGCTCGCCGTGAAGTCGCTGCTGCTCACGACGCCCGCCTCGCATTTTGCTTTAGGCGGAATCGAACGGATCGCCGCGCTGCTGATTCAGATCGCCATGTCGCTGATTGTGCTTTACGCTGTGCGCAGCCGCAAGCTGTTGTATTTGGCGTATGCGATCGGGCTTCATGCCGTGATCGACTTTTTGCCGGGACTCAGTCAAGGAATGAAATTGAACATCTGGCTGCTGGAAGCCGTCGTGGCGGCATTCGGGCTCGCTTCGCTTGCCTTCATCCTCAAATCGAAGGCTTGGCTAAAATGATGAAATAATTCGCCCGTCCTCTTGGTACGCTAACCAATAGAATGGAGGTGAGCAGCCATGACAGGAAGAAACAACAAGCCGGACAACGACGGACCGGCCAGCCAGCCGGGACGCCTCGACCAATTCGGCGACAAGCTGGCGGAGGAAACGGTATCCCGCGAGGCGGGCGCTTGCGATACCGGCAAGAAGAAGTAGCCTGGAGATCCGCGAAAAGAATAGAACCGACTCGCCTGATCCTCTCAGAGACTCGAGCGAGCGGTTCTTTTTTTTGCCCAGTAACCATTTTATTCTAGTCTATGCCTGCCGGACTTCCAGCCGCTTGGCCAGCAGCGACAACGCGTAGTTGACCACAAAATAGATCAGCGCCCCTGCGATAAAAACCGGGATGACCCAGTTCGGGTTTTTCGCGGCTACGATCTGCATATTATGCATGAGCTCGGCGAGCACGATGACCGTCGCCAGCGACGTATCCTTAAGCAGCGAGATGAACTGGCTGACGAGCGGCGGCACCATCCGGCGCAACGCCTGCGGCAAAATCACATGCCACAAAGCCTGAACGTAGGTGAGCCCCGACGAGCGGGCCGCTTCCATCTGCCCCTTCTCGATCGATAGCAGACCGCTGCGGACAATCTCGGCAATCATCGCCGCTTCGAACACGGTAAGCGCTGCGATCGCGGAGTATTCGGCATTTTGGAACATTTTCAGCCCGACCTCAGGCAGCGCAAAGCGCGTGAAAAAGATAATGAGCAGGAGCGGCAAATTGCGGATCGTCTCCACGGCCACCGCGAGAACCTGAGAAAGCACGGGAACGCGCGCATATCTGAGCGTGCCGACGAGAGCGCCGAGGATAAAGCTGAAAATGATCGAGAAAAAAGCCACTTTTAATGTCACATAAAGCCCCTGCATCAGAAACTTGAGATTTTCCGGGGCATAGGCTCCGGCGAAGTCCATGTCGCTTCCCCCTTCCTCTGCCGGGCGTTAGAACGCCATTCGCTTCTCCAAATACCGTACGCCGAAGCTTAATGGAATCGTCAGCGCGAGATAGAACAGCGCGACAAAAATATAAACGCTGAACGTGACGAACGTCTGCGTCGAGACGATGTCGCCGAAGTACATCAGGTCGAGACCTGCGACGACCCCAAGCACGGACGTATTTTTGACCAGATTCAAAAATTGGTTACCGAGCGGCGGAACGACGATCTTGATCGCTTGGGGAAGCACCACGTGACGCATGGTTTGCAAGTACGTCAGTCCGGATGACCTGGCTGCCTCTGTCTGCCCCTGCGGAACGGCCAGGATGCCCGCCCGGATCGCCTCCGCAATGAAGGCCGCCGTGTAGATCGACAGCGCGATCGTCCCCGACGTAAAGCCATCGAACGGCAGACCGAGCGTCGGAGCCGCCAAATAAATCAACAGCACGATCAGCAGCAAAGGAATGTTGCGGATAAATTCCACGTATGCCGTGCCCAGCCAGTTAAGCGGCCTCAGCGGAGCGATCCGAAATATGGCGATGACCGTCCCCAAAATAAAGCTTGCCAGCAGCGCGATCACGCTCGCTTTGACCGTATTGCCGAAGCCGAGCATGTAGGTATCCCAATGCTTGATCAAAATATCGAACCGCAAGAGCTGGTCGTTCATGTCCGGTTGAGCCTCCCTTCGGGCAACAAGGATGTAAGCTTAGCTTGTTATTTCGCCGGCTTTTCTCCGAACCACTGCTCATACAGCTTGTCGTATTCGCCGCTCGCGTTCATATCCTTCAGGAACTTGTTGACGTAACCGACAAATTCGCTGTCGCCCTTCTTGATCGCCATCCCGTACGGCTCGTCGGTGAAATTACCCCCGGCCAACTGGAAATTCGAATCCTGCTTCACCATCCCGAGCAAAATCGCATTGTCCGTCGTCAGCGCATCTCCTTGACCGGCTTTAAGCGCGGTGAACGCGTCCTGGTAATTGTCGAACTCCAGCACGGTCGCCTCCGGTGCTTTAGCCCGAATGTTGACCGCCGACGTGGAGCCTTTGACTGCCATCACCTTCGTGCCTTTCTTCAGATCGGCAATCGATTGAATCGCGCTGCCTTTCTTCACGAGCAGCGACTGGCCCGCTTTGAAATAAACGTCCGTGAAGTCGACCTGCTGCTTGCGCTCTTCGTTGATCGTCATCGTGGCAATGATGATATCGATCTCGCCGTTTTGCAGCATAGGAATGCGCGTTTTGGAGGTAACCTCCTTCAGCTCGACTTTCGTTTCGTCGCCCAAAATGCTCTTTGCCAGCCGCTTGGCCATATCGATGTCGAAGCCTTCGACTTTACCGGTGCCCGGATCTTTCAGCCCGAACAGCTTCGTATCGTATTTGACCCCGGCTACGAGCTTGCCGCGTTTCTTAATGGCTTCAATCGTGGAAGCTGCCGCTTCCGGCTTCGCGGGCGTTCCGCCTCCGGCTCCCGTTTGCTCTGCCGGTTTGGTGCCGCAGCCCGCCATCATTGTCAGCATGAGCATCGACGCGAGCGTTAAGGAAAAAAGCTTCTTCATTTTGAGCATTTTCACAATCCAGTCTCCTCTCCAAATTGGGAATACAAAAATCAGATCAGTGATTTAATACCCGGCTGAGGAACGTTCTCGCCCGCTCCTCGCGCGGACTCTCGAAAAATTCGGCCGGAGGCGTCGTCTCGAGAATTTGCCCTTGATCCATAAAGACGATCCGGTCGGCCACTTCGCGGGCAAAGCCCATCTCGTGGGTGACGACGACCATCGTCATGCCTTCTTCGGCCAAGTCGCGCATGACGTCGAGCACTTCTCCGATCATTTCCGGATCGAGCGCCGACGTAGGCTCGTCGAACAGCATGATCTTCGGCTTCATGGCGAGCCCGCGCGCTATCGCCACGCGCTGCTGCTGCCCGCCCGACAGCTGCGACGGATAGGACTTCGCTTTTTCGGGAATGCCGACTTTGTTCAAATAAATCATGGCCGTTTCCTCGGCCTCCTGACGCGAGAGACCGAGCACCTTCATCGGGGCCAGCGTGATGTTCTCCAGCACTGTGCGGTGCGGGTATAAGTTAAAATGCTGGAATACCATGCCGATATTGCGCCTCAGGCTGTTAATGTCGGTTTTCTTGTCGTGAACCTTGATATGGTCTACCGTCAGCTCCCCTCCGGATATCGTCTCCAGCCGGTTGATGCAGCGGAGCAGTGTGCTTTTTCCCGAACCGGACGGTCCGATCACGACGACGACCTCGCCCGGTTCAATGGTCAAATTGATGTTTTTCAATACGTGAAAATAACCATAGTGCTTGTTCACATCCCGGAATTGAATCAAGACGCAACCCCCCTTGTGCATGTCGGCTTTGAAGGATGATGCTTTTTTGTCCTACGGTCTCAGATTAAGTATGCGGGCTCGCCGCCAATTATGACTCGGCAGTGGAAGTTTCACTCAAACAGCAAGCGCTTTCATTGAAATTTCTATTTTGTTTGCCTGGCTGCCGCCCCCTTTGTGCCGCCCTTGCTGGTTAAGATTAACATAGACAAGGAAAGAACCGGCTTATATAGTTAATGGAAACGATATCATTAGGAAAGAGGAGGAAGTCGCTTTGAACAAACGTTGGTTAACTTATGCTCTGCCCATTGCCCTGAGCTTCGCTTCCGTCTTTTCCGCTTCCATCCCTTCGCATGCCGCCGACGCTTCCGCGTTTACCGATACAAGCCGTCACTGGGGTGCCGAAACGATCTCTTGGGCGCTGCAAAACGGCATCGTTAACGGTTACGAGGACGGTACGTTTCGTCCGAATGCCGTCGTATCCGAGCCGGAATTTCTGGCGATGCTGCTGCGCGCTTATCCGGACAATGCCGTCCCCGCGACCGAATCCGGAACCCCGTGGTACGAGCCTTATTATTCCTATGCCGCCGCCCGCCATTGGCCGCTGCTTCAAAATACGGACCGGAATTCCTACAATCGCGGCCATGTCGCCCGGCTGATCGCAGCAACGCAGCAGCAAGCATTGAATTTGAACGATTCCATCCGCTACTTGCTCGATAAAGGGCTGTCCCGGGGGAAAACGGCTGCGACCGTCGAAGGCTACAAAGCGGCGGATCGCCTGTCGCGGGCGGAAGCGGTTCAGTTCATCCGCAATCTGAAGCAAAACGTTTCCGCGCTGCGTCCCGCCCCCGCTCCTTCCAAGGAAGCATCGGACGTTCCGGCGGCCTCCCAAACTCAAGGAGCCGTCTCGGTCAAAGGCGTGGCCATCGGCGATTCGGCCGATGCGGTGGTGCAGAAGCTGGGGCAGCCGGCGCGCAAAGACGCAAGCGAATACGGTTTCCAATGGTATGTTTACAACCAGGACTATAAAGACTACGCCCAAATCGGCGTCAGCGGCGGCAAAGTCGTTGCCTTGTATTCGCCGTCAGCCAATTGGCGGACAGACCGCGGGATAGCCGACGGCTCGGGCAAAGCCGAAGTCGAGAAGCAGTACGGCCGTCCGGTCTCCTATATTATGAAGGGAAATACCCGCTTCATGATCAATTACGGCCAAGGCGAATACGGCACGTACGAAATCCCCGGAGCTTATGTCACCTTTTTCTACGATATTTATCGCGACAGCACGGTTACGGGCTTGCAGGTCATCGAGAAACCGATGGAGCAGGCGTTTGCTTCCTTTTATCCGGAAGGTAGCGACACGCTCGCACGCTCGTTCGAGCTTCAGAGCTTCGATCTTGCCAACGCCACCCGGGTGAAGCTCGGTTTGCAGCCGTTCGTCTGGGACGACAAAGCGGCAGAAACGGCCCGTAAGCACAGTCAGGATATGGGAGCCCAAGGATACTTCGACCATACCGATCCGAGCGGACACAGCCCGTTCGACCGGATGAAGCAGGACGGCATTACTTATCGTGCTGCAGCCGAGAATATCGCCGCCGGACAAGCCAGCGCCATCTTCGCGCACCACGGCTGGATGAACTCGGAGGGCCACCGCAAAAACCTGCTGAACGACATCAAGCGTCTTGGCGTAGGCGTCAGCTTTGGCGGCTCGATGCACATTTATTACACACAAAACTTTTACACTCCGTAACCTCGTTTGAAACAGCAAACGCCCCGTTCCCGGCGATTTATCGCCGGAAAACGAGGCGTTTTTTGCATGGATGCGTGGCTAAAGTCCTTGCTTCTCTATAAATTCGAATAAAAACGATTGTCCGCCCCGGTAAAAACGCGGGTCGTACAGGCCCAGCCTGGTCTCGTCATCGACGATCACGACGAATGGAGACCATTCGTACAGCGTCTTCGCTTTCGGGTTGGCGGCAAACAAACGATCCAGATCCGCGTTCTCTTGGGATTGAAGCTTCGCTGCCGGCTTGACGCCGGTCCAGACCGAGCCCTTCAGCAAGTCGACCGTGCCGCCCTGCTTGCCGATCACCGTAAACACTCCCGGCACAAAATCGGCGGAAAGCGCCACCTGCTCGTACTGCGCGGACGCCTGCTTGTACAGCGTGTAGCCTTGGGCGGACTGCGCCCCGACGTAAAGCGCCATCAACAGCCATACGAGGCGGTACACGCGATGCGGCGAACGATCCCGGTCCGTCCTCCGGAAGCGGGCCCAGAGCCATCCGGCGAGCATAAGCGCCCAGAAGACGAGATCGACGATCGGAATGGTTCCGAACGTAATGCGCATCGTCGAGATCGGCTCGAAATAACCGGTTCCCCAGGCGTTGAACAGATCGCTCGTATCGTGGATGAAGACGGCTAGGCAGCCGATCAGAAACAAGCTCCAACCGCGGGTTTTCCACAGAAGCCGCGAGAGGCCTGCAAGCAGTGCCGCCCAGACTGGCACCAAAAAGACCGAATGGGTCAGCCCGCGATGCCACATCTGGTAGCGCCCCGCCGTATCCCACCACGCGGAGATGACATCGATATCGGGAATTTGCGAACCTGCGACGGTCGTAAACAGCAGCGCCCGCTTTTCCGCCCGGTTCATGCCGCGTTTGTCGACGGCTCCGTATAACGTAAGGCCAAACAATGTATGCGTAATGGTATCCACGGTCTGCTCCTCTTCCCTGCTGCTTTACTGACTGCCCGTTTAACCTTCGGGCATTCCGGCCTTCGCCGGCATACGCATGACCGGAAGCATGACTAGTACTCCCAATGCGAACAGAACAGCCGACGCTTCATACATCCCCACGATCGAAAACAGCTCCTTCAGCTTGCCGGCCAAGCTCATCGTTATGACCATCGAGCCCATAAAAATCGGGTTCAAAATGCCGTTCACCCGTCCGACAAACGCCGCGTCCGTATTTTGCAATATAAGCGTGTTAATGCCGATCTGAATACAGGGCAGTACCAGGCCTGCGAGGAACTGGGCGAACAGCGTAAACCACAGCACCGTCGAAAAGCCCGTAAGAGCAACGCTTACGGCACTGACCGCCATACCGATCATGAGCAGCACTTGCGGCGCGAACTTCTTCGACAGCCCCATCGCAAGACCGCCGCCCACTATCATCGCTACGCCGCTCGCGGTCATCAGCCACTGCAAATTTTCTTTATGCAGCCCGAGTCTTTCCGTGACCAGGAAGACGCCGAGCGGCTGAATGAGACCGATCGCGAAACCGGCGATCATGAAGCAAAGACCGAGCGTGGTCAGCAGCTTGCGGGACAGCACATAACGGAAGCCAGCGACCATCTCCTCGCGAATCGAAGTGCGCTCCTTGGCCGTCTCCTCTTCGGTATCCGGAGGCAGCATGACGAGCACCAAGGCGGACAGCAGAAAAGCGACGCCCATGATCGCGATGGCTACCACAATGCCGTAACGCTGATAGACGAATGTCCCGAGAATCGGGCCCAGCACCATAAACAGCGCGAACATCGTCTGGTAAATCGACATGCCCGCTTGAATGAGCGCCTCGGGCACATGCAGCTTGAACAGCCGCATCCCCGAAGGCTGCGAGAACTGAGAGAGGATGGCCGAGACGAGTGTGGCGAAAAATACGACCTTCCAGGTGCCGTATACCAGGGTCAGCAGCACGGCAAAAACGGATACCGCACTGAGAATATCGCACCAGACCATCGTCCGCTTCGGCCTCCAGCGGTCCGCGAACGTACCTCCGATAAACGAGAAAATAAAGATCGGCGCGAATTCGGCCACCGAGATCATCGAAACGGCGAACGCATCTCCGTTCGTCTTATCTACGACAAACAGCAAAACAGCAAAGTTGCGCACCCAAATGCCGATTTGCAGCAGCAAACCCGACAGCAGGATGACTTGTACGAACCGGTTGCGAAATAAATTGCCCATTCCCGGTGCAGAAGTGGTCATAGGTTTTCATCCTTTCTCTTGACGAAGCTGTTGTTACAGGATTTGAAAAAAACAATCCGCACGAAACCATAATTAATACGCAGTTAATCAAAAAAAGGTTGCTTTTCCGAGCCGAGCGGACAAAAATAAGGCCGGACAGCTAAAGCCGTACGGCCATCTTATCTTCGGCGCAGCGGACTTGGATCGTAAACACGAAGACGGCTCCATTTCCGGGGAAAGATTCCGCCCGTATGCTGCCGCCCATCAGCTCCACCAGTTTTTTGCTTATCGCCAGACCGAGACCGGTGCCTCCATGCTTGCGCGCTGTGGAATCCAATTGATAGAATGGCTGGAATAAATACGGAATTGCTTTTGTCGGGATGCCGATGCCGGTATCCCGAACCGTGAACTCAAGCTCCAATTGCGCTCCCCTGCGGCAGACTTGCCGAACGCGAACCTCAATTCCCCCCTGTTCCGTGAATTTGACGGCATTTCCGATCAGATTTATCAAAACTTGCTTGAGCCGGACCTCGTCTCCGATCAGAAACTCGGGGACCGCGGAATCGGAGTACACTTGCAGTTCAAGCGCGCGGTGCTGGATTTGCGGCGTGAACAGCCGAAGCGTCTCCTGCAGGCATTCCGCCAGATGGAAAGGCTCGTTTTTTATATTCATTTTACCCGATTCGATTTTGGAAAAATCAAGCACATCGTTGATGACGGACAGCAGCGTCTTGCCGCTTTTGCCGATAATCTTCACGTACTCGCGCTGCTCCTCGTTCAGCTCGGATTCAAGCAGGAGCTCGCTCATCCCGATCACCCCATTCAAGGGGGTGCGGACTTCGTGACTCATGACGGCGAGAAATTCGCTTTTGACCCGGGCCGCGCGTTCGGCCTCCAGCTTCGCTTCGATCAGCTGCCGCTCCGTTTTTTTCTGCACGGTGATGTCCTTTGAGATCGTGTAGATATCGACGATCTTTCCGTCCTCCATCATCGGCACGATCGTCGTGCTCAAATGCACAATCCGGCCGTCCCGGTGACGAATAGAGCATTCGACCGTCTGCGGCGTCCCCTCCAGCACTTGGACGAAGCAGGCGCGGATCTTCATGCTGTCCCGGCGGTTCATAAAGCGGGTGAAGGGCTGGCTGATAAAATGCTCCCGGGAATACCCGCTAATGCGCTCGGCGGCGGGATTGGCCCGAAGAAGCCGCCCGCTCAAATCGAACAGACAAACCATGTCGGGATTATGCTCGAAGACGGAGTCGTATCTTTGCTTGTTCCCATCCGCAAGCCGCTGCGCGAATCTTCGCTCCAGAAATTGGCTGAAAGCAAAGAGCAGCAGCACAATGAGCGCCGCCGCCCCGATCCACGAAGCCAGCAGCATATCGTCCAAGCCTTGAAGCTCCTCTCCTGAACCATACATCAAGGACCCGTTCACTTGGAAATTGGCCGCCTGCATGCCGCTATAGTGCATCCCTGCTATGGCGAAGCCAAGCAGAGTGGCCGTGATGCATTTTGCCGAAAATGACGACGGTCTCCCTTCGTGTGTTGTTCGGTAAACGAACGACCAGCGAAAAGCGACGAACGAAGCGCCGAAAGCGATGAGCAGCGACACGCCGACCCAATATACGTTATACGTAATCATTCCGGGAATTTGCATCGCGGCCATTCCGGTATAATGCATCCCTGCAATCGCAAGACCCATCCATAGAAAGCCGGCAAGCGACTGTCGCCAGGTCGGCGCATCCCCGGAGATGGCAGAAAGCGGGGCCCAAGCAGCGCCTATCGGCAAAAGGATGGACAAAATCAAATAAAGAGAATGATAGCGAACGTCGACGGGGAGATGTAAGGCCAGCATGCCGATAAAATGCATCGACCAAATGCCGAGGCCCATGATGACGGACCCGAGTACCATCCACAGCGATTTGGAACGGCCGCAAAGCTTCGGCATCCTTTCACTTAAATCCAGTGCGCAATACGAGGAACAGATGGAAATAAAGACGGACAACAAGACAAGAGGGATACTGTAGGTTCCGTGCAGGTGCTCCATTCACACACTCCCATCCCTTTGCAATTTTCGTCAAATTTCATCTTCTAGTTAACCATTTCTACCGGAGGACAAGGAATTCCTGCTTTTTCACGTTTTTTCATAAATTTTACTTTATAATGACTCCGCCGAACGGTAGCGCCTCTCTCAAAATCCGTTTGAACAAGGAATCGCCCTGCAAAGGATCGGCCAGCCCGAATCTCGGTCTGGAAGGCTGCAAAAGCACCTTGCCCGAGCCGGTAATTTCCCAATGGTAGTTCATGCGCTGGCTTGCAAGCGGGTTGCCGTAGACGCACAGCTGCAGCTTGGCTTCCTCTGGATAAGCGACGAGACAGCCGATATCGACATAAACCGGTTCCGACGGATCGATCGTGAGCTCGCATAAAGGGCCGCAGCTAAGCAGACCGAGGGTGCCCCCGCCGGAAAATTTCATCCGAATCCAATCCTGCGTCACGACAGCTTGCTTGATTTTTTGGAACCGGCTCTGCAGCTTCATTCCCTCGCTGTACAGCAGCACATACCGGATGTCGAACAGCAGGCTGCTATCCTCGGGCAGCTCCAGCGCCCGGAGGCTGTAGCCTGCCGGAACGCCCAGCACAAAGCGCGCAGGGCCGGTCAAACGCGATTCGATCCAACGCTTCTTCCGGTAAACTCCGGCCACATTCAATAGACGATCTTCCCGGCTCCCGGAACTTCCCTGAAAGGCGATGATCTGCTTTGGATGCAGCACCAAGGCGGCTTCGCCGGCGGCAAGCTCCACAGCTGCCGCTTGTCCGTCGCTTCCGGCTCCTTCTTCTACATGAATCTTCATCCGTTCCCTCCCCGGTGGCTTGCGCTGCGGTTCCGGCGCCATACGACCAGCCGAATCACGCGCATCAGAACAAAATAGAGCACAACAAGCAGCACTCCCGTAAGCGCCGTCCGAACGATTTGTCTCGTGCGCTGCGCACTTGCCTGCTCCGCCTCTTCCAAGCGCCGGATCAGCTGCTCCAACTGCTCGTTGCGGCTGCGGAGCTCGCGATTTTCCTCCATCAGCCGCTGCTCCGTCGCTTTGTACTGCTCCGTGGCTTCCTCCGAGCGCTTGAGCGTCGTCTCAAGCTGCTCCCGGTTCCGCTCCAGCTCCTGCTTCGTCTCGTTATATTGATTCTGGAGCTGTCCGATCTGCTCCGGCATGTCGTAAATGTCTTTTACCCGGTCCAAAAAGCCTGCTTGCGCAACAGGCCAGGGAAGCGTCAGCAGCAGAAAAAGGCAGGCCGTCCCCGCTTTGACCTTGATTCCCCGTTCCGGCTTTTCGAGCGGACGCAGCATCGTTTTCATACGTGCTCTCCCCTTCCTAATCGTACGAAATAACAGGCGTATTTCCTTTATTTTACCTGTTTTTTCGACAAAAAGGAACATGCTCCCCCTATGCGAAGGACAAAGAAAAGACCGCGTTCTTCCGGAAGCATTCGCCTGCGGAAAGTGCGGTCTTATGACGTAGGCAAACGGAAGAGCGAGACGTCCGGGACGGATCTCCGGGCCATCTTCGCAGCACTCTGCCCGATCATTAGATGATATGATGACGGAATAAATATTCTACAGCGGAACCTGCGAGCCTCATCCACCCGATAGCGGAAACCCACAGCGGTATACTGAGCATCGTTCCTATTACGAGTCCGACGGAAAATCTTCCCTCCATGGCGCCAAGCCTCCTTTTACAGCGATGCCGCTGACAGGTTAATTCCATTATATGATGAAAGCGCTCTATTTTGAATTATTTTTCAGAATTTTATTAAAATTTTCCGATGTTCAACGATTTGAATTTGCTCTCACGTTACTTTACAATAAAAGAGGATGTTTTTTTCATTCGCCTGAGCCGTAAGGCTTAGGCTCTTTTTTAAAGGGGCCCGGCTCCTTTATGCAAACGCCTTACGTTTAACACACTCTACTTTCTTACGTCGATCCTCTTTTTGAACCTCGTTTGCTCCTTTGCTTTTCTGTTGATTACCCGTTGAATTCCAAGTTCCGATTCCAGTTGATCCGCTGTAAATTTAAACTATTTTAACGATTTTTGGCGTAAACTATAGCTATGGGGTCATTTTCAATCTTGGAGGGAGTTGGATAACAGATGATGTTCCTTAGCCCGACTAGAGGTTCCGTTACATTGGAGGAAATGGTTAAAATCCTGCACGACTTTGTCCAAGAAGATCAGGAAGCAAGCTATAAATTGGTTATCGGAACGGATTCCCATACGACCCGGCGCAGCACGACGCTCGTCACGGCCGTCATCATTCACCGGATTGGCAAGGGAGCCCGCTTTTTTTACCGTAAACGGAGCAGCCGCCCGCTCTTCGACCTGCGCACGCGCATATACCGCGAAACCGAGCTCAGCCTGGAGCTGGTCGAGCTGCTGAACCGCAGCGGAATGAGCGACCTGACTTCCCAGTGGCCGCTGGAAATTCACATCGATATCGGCCAGCAGGGCGAGACGAAGGTGCTGATTCAGGAAATTTGCGGCTGGGTCACCTCCGTCGGCTACGAAGCGCGGATTAAGCCGATGTCGTTCGGCGCCAGTTCGGTGGCGGACCGATTTGCGGAGTGAGGAACGCAAAAAAGAGGGCTTGGAGTCCTTCGGAGTGTTGAGAAAGTGGTCAGGTGAGATAATAGAGGTGTACGAGGGGTGGGGTATCTACTTCCGGTCACTGTTGTCTGCAGGAAATTTTATTGGAAGCCGCTTAACAGCGGACATTTCCCGCAGACAAAGGTGATCGCTATCGCTCCTCCAGTAGATACCCCACCTCCGTATGTATCTCTATTCTTAGTTAAAAACCACATTCTCGGCACCCGTGGGGGCTTGTCAGCCCTCTTTTTTGCGTTTATATATATATAGTAGATAAAATTCGGTCCAGGTTTGCGACCGAACGGGTTGCGCCGGATTTTTGCTCGTCGTCGCCTTCGTACTCGACCGTCAGCCAGCCGTTGTAGCCCGCGTGACGCAGCCTTGTCATTAGACTGTTCAGATCGATGCTGCCTTCTCCGGCGATGCGCCCGGCAAACCGGTCGCCGGACAACGATGGATACGCCCGGCCTTCGTAATGCTCGTCCACGCGAACGAAGTCCTTGAAATGCACATGGGCGACTTGCGCATGCAGCGTTTCCAGCGCTTCTCCCGGGTGCTCGTTCACGAGCAGCAAGTTGCCCGTATCGAACGTGCTGCGCAGGAACGGCGAGTTCACTTCCTGCAAGATGCCCAGCACCTGATCGGCCTTTCCGGCGAATACGCCGTGGTTTTCGAGGCACAGCAGAACGTCCTTCTCTGCAGCGTAGGCAGCGGCTTCCCGCAGCCCTTCGACGATCCAGCCCTTGACCTCGTCATAGGAGCTGCCGTCCGGCGGAACGTCGCCGGCGAATACCCGAACGATGCGGGTGCCTAGCGTCCGGGCCAAATCGACCGCGCCCGTAATCTCGCGAACCTGCTCCGTTCGTTTGGCCGGATCGCTGAAGGAGAAGTTGTTGGACGCCCCGACCGCGGCTACTTCCAAGTGATGGCGGTCAAGCGCAGCGCGGAAGCTTTCCAGTTCCTCCGGCTTCCAATACCGCGTCAGCACCTCGATGCCGGTCGCTTTCGTCTCATTGGCCACAAATTCAGCCAAATCCGCATGCGACCACTCGCCGCTGTTGAAATAAGAATGAACGCTCCATACGCTCAGCGCAATTTTCATGCATGTCACTCCTCCGCTGTTATTCACCGGGTTTCCAATGTCCGCGTTCGTTATTTATATCGGCGAATAAAATCGACCGCGAGCCGAATATCCACTTCCGGCTGCACGCCGACTTCGCGCTCGATCGTCAGATATCCTTGATAGCCGATCTCCTGAAGCGCGGCAAAATAAGCGTCGAACGGCACGCGCCCTTCGCCTAGCGGCACTTCCTTGAAAATCTCGCCGGACGTGACCATCTGCGCAATTTTGCCATGATCCATCGGCTCGAAGCCGAGTGCCCCGTATACCTCGCGCGGGTCTACCTCGCGGAACCGGATGCCGTCCTTCACATGCGTATGGACGATATAATCCTTAAGCAGCCGCACGCCCTCCACCGGGTCGTCTCCCGTGACCATGACCATGTTCGCCGGATCGAAGTTCACCGAAACGCCGTTCGTACTGAGCGTATCCAAGAAGCTTTTCAAATGAGCGGACCGCTCCGGGCCGGTCTCGATGGCGAAATAAGCGCCGCAGCCCTTGGCATACTGTCCCAGCTCCTCGCAGGCCTTCTGCATGTTGTGGTATACTTCGCCGTTCGTCTCCTCGGGTACAATACCGATATGGGTCGTTACGATGTTGGTGCCGAGATCGAGCGCCAGATCGAGAATGCGCTTCGACTTCTCGACCTTCGCCGGGTTGGCCGTGCCGTCCTGAAAGCCGTGCCCGCCCAGATCGCCGCAGAGCGCGGAAATTTCAAGCCCCAGCGAAGCGATGTACGCTTTCAGCTCACGTCTTGCCTCCGCCGTCAGGGCGGCCGGGTCCATCTCGCCGCTAACCGCGTAAATCTGCACGCCGTCGGCGCCGACCTCCTTCGCCTTGCGCAGTCCTTCGCGAACCCCGACACCGAAACTGTCAACGATCACGCCGATTTTGTTCGTTAATTTCATCTCCGCTCTCCTCCATATTCAGAAGTCCGGTGAACGAAGCAGAGCAGGCGGACCTTCTTCCATCCGCGCAGCGCGCCATTCACCGGACTTGGTTTTAGAATTGAATTTCGATGCCTTTTTCGCTCGACTCGTAGATGCCGGAGATGATCTTGGTCAGCTCTACGCCGTCTTCGACCGGACTGACCAGTTCAGCCCGTCCGAGACAGCAGTCGACGAAGGTATTGATTTCGTTCTGGAAGCCTGCCATAAAATCAAAGGTCGAATTGTCGATCTGCGGCGTCACGTTCAAAATCGTATCGTGCTTTTCCGTGACGATCGTAAAGTCGGGCTCGACCTCCGCGCCGCCCCGCTCGCCGAATATTTTCACGGCCACCTCGTTGCTCTTCGCATGCAGCGTAAAGCTGACGTCCACCATCAGCGAAGCACCGTTCTCGAAGCGGATCAAAGCGTTCGCCATATCTTCAACGTTGTTTTTGGAAGCGTCGAAGTCCGCCGCCTGGTAATAACTCAAATTTTGTACGTTCGAGCGGTTGCCGAGCTTCTTGTACGTATTGCCCGTCACCGATTTCACTTTCGGACGCCCCATCAAGTACCAGCACAGATCGATCACATGCACGCCGATGTCGAGCAGCGGTCCGCCGCCCGAACGCTCGATGTCCGAGAACCAGCCGCCCGGATTGCCGAGGCGACGCAGGTAGGACGCTTTCGCATAATAGATCTCGCCGAGCTCGCCTGCGTCGATGAACTTTTTCAGCACCTTGGTGTTCGTCCCGTACCGGCGCACGAAGCCGACCTGCAGCAGCTTGCCGCTCCGGCGAACCGCCGCTTCCACCTCGAGCGCCTTATCGACGGTCGTGCACAGCGGCTTTTCACACAGTACATGCTTGCCCGCTTCGAGCGCCGCGATGCTGATCTCGCCATGAGAGTTGTTCCAGGTGCAGATGCTGACCGCTTCCACTTCCGGGTCCGCCAGAAGCTCGCGGTAATCGGTGTACACCTTTTTCGCGCCGAACTTGTCGGCGGCCTGCCGCGCCCGTTCTTCCACCAGGTCGCAGACGGCGACGAGCTCCACCTCGGGATGATTTTGATACGAAGTTAAATGCATTTCCGAAATCGAGCCTGCGCCAATCACAGCTACTTTTAAACCAGCCATGCTGATCCCCCTCTCTCCACCCGGATACTACCACATTTGTCCAAGTCTGTGAATTGCAAATATTTCTCCCCGCATGAGATCAATTTATCCCTTGACCGCTCCGGCCGTCATCCCTTTCATAATCTGCTCCTGGAACAGCAGGTAGACGATAATGGTCGGTAGTACCGCGATCGACATCGCAGCCATCGTCAGCTTGTAGTCGGTCGCATACCCAGTGGCAAAAACGGACAAGCTGAGCGGAATCGTTTTTAAAGCGGGCTTGCTGATAAAGACGAGCGCGAACGCGAAGTCGTTCCAAAACCGCAAAAAGCCAAGAATCGCTATGGTCGACAAGGCCGGCAGGCTGAGCGGCAGCATCATGCGGAAGAAGATGCCCCAATACCCTGTGCCGTCGATCAGCGCTGCTTCTTCGATCTCTTTCGGAATCGCAGTCAAGTACGCCGCGACGACGAAGATTGCGAGCGGCAGCTCAAACGCCGTATAAGGAAACACGAGCGCTGCGTACGTATCGAGCAGCCCGACTTTTTTCATCAGGACAAAGAGCGGCACGAGCGTGCTGTGAATCGGAATGAGCATGCCGAGCAAGAACAAGCCCATGAACAAAGGCTTCAATTTAAAATCAAAGCGTGCCAGCACGTAAGCCGCCAGCGCGCCAAGCACCAGCGTCAGAATCAACGACAAGACGGTAACGATGGTCGAATTGACAAGCGACGTTCCCATCGCCGATACTTCCCAAGCCCGCACGAAGTTGTCCCACTGCCATACCTCCGGCAAGGAGAACGGCTTGGAATGAAATTCTTCGTTCGTTTTAAAAGAGCTGACGAACAGCCAGAACAGAGGATAAAGCGTAACGAGGGCGTAAAGCGTGAGCAGGACGTTAATGATCCCGCGGTTCCATTTTGCCCCGGCTTTGCCCGCGGCGCTTCCCGTTTTTACTGACAAAGCTTGTTCCATGACGGGTCCCTCCTTTCGGTTATCGGTAATTGCGTTTCATGAGGTATTGGCTTCCCAAGATCAGCAGCAGGCTGAGAATAATGATCGCGGTCGAGACAGCGCTGCCGTAACCGAAGCGGAAGACGTTGAACGTGTTGTTGTACATATACGAAGCGAGCAGCTCGGTCGAGTGCGCCGGTCCGCCGTTTGTCATGACGTAGATCAGGTCGAATGCCTTCAAGCTGCCCGAGATGCAGAGCACGACGGCAACCTTGATCGTGTCCCAAATCATCGGCAGGGTGATCGAGAACAATTTCCGTACCGGCCCGACACCGTCGATTCGCGAAGCGTCGTCAATTTCCGGGGAAATATTTTGCAGCGCGGCGATAAACATAATCATGTACGGCCCGATGTAGTTCCAGATAATCGGGATCATGAGCATATACATGGATATTTTCGGATCGGATAACCACTGCATCTTCCAGGATTCGAGGCCGAGGCCGTCGAGCAGGAAGTTCAAAATGCCGATTTGCGGGTGGTAAATGTAGCTCCAAATGATCCCCACGACAACCGAGGAAAGCACCATCGGCATAAATACCGAAGCGCGGATCATCCGTTGAAAGAGCGAGCTGCTTGTGAGTAAAAGCGCCAGAATAAGCGCGATCGGAATTTGACCGAACACCGAAGCGGCGACGATCAGCATGTTGTTCTTAAACGAAAGCCAGAAAATCGGGTCGCGAATCACTTCCACGTAGTTGTCGAAGCCGATGAACTTCGCAGCCCCGATGCCTTTCCAATCGAAAAAGCCGTAATACGCAGACCAGAAAATCGGTATAATCGCGAAAAAGACGAAAATCAGCGTGGCCGGGAGAAGACCTATCGCAATAAACCCTCGAATACGTGCCGTTGCCGTCATGGAATCCCCTCCTTCTTCCGGAACTGGCGATTCCAGCCCCGGTGAAGAGCTGGAATCGCGCGGCCCATCTTATTTTGCGCCGACCGACTTGGCTTGCGCGTCTTGAATTTTCTTCGCTATGTCTTCGGGCTTGGCGCCCATGAGCAGCTCCTGCAGGCCGTTGTTCACGACATCGGCTGCGGCCGAGCTCAGGCGTCCGTCATAAACCGGCGTCCGTTTCACGGTCCCTACCATGTTATGAACCTTGGCGAACAGTGAGGAAACTTTGGTTGTATCGAGATCGACCTTGTAGCTAACGAGCTGATTGCTTTCCAGCGTCGCCTTCTGTGCCGCCGGGCCGGACATAGCGTAAATCAGCTCATACGCCGCTTCTTTGCTTGCGCCGGACGTTTTCTTGCTCATGCCGAGACCGGTTCCGACGACGCCGGCAAGGGAGTTCGGGTCGCCTTTGCCGTTCGGAACGGAAGGCAGCACCGTCACGTCCATGCCGTTCAGCACTTCTTTGGACGCATTGGCCGCAAGGTTCGTCAGCGCCCAGCCGCCGTCGATCATCATCGCCGCTTTGCCTTGCGCGAACATTTGCTCCATCTGCGTATTGTCGATGCTGTTGAAGCCGTCCTGGAACGCGCCGGCTTTGCCGAGCTGCTGCAGGTATGTCAGTGCCTGCACGAATTCCGGATCGGTGAACTTCGCGCCTTTTTGCTCGGCCGCGTTCAGGAACCATTCCGTTCCCGTCACACGGTCGGCCAAGGAACTCAAAATACTGGATTGCGCTAGCCAGGCCGCTTTGTTCCCGAGAGCGATCGGTGTTATTTTTTCTTTCTTGAACGTTTCGACCAGACTCATCATGTCATCCCACGTTTTCGGCGGCTTGACATTGTGTTTATCGAACATGGCTTTGTTGTAGTATAAAATCGATGTCGGAGACAGCCCCATCGGAGCAGCATAAATGTTGCCGTTCAGCGTGAAGTCGTCGAAGGAGCCCGGCAGGAAGCCGTTTTTCCAATCCGCTTTGCTGTCCAGCAGCGGATTGATCGGCTGAAGCAGATCGCCTCCGGCGAATTCCTTGGTCATAACGCCGGGCCACATCACAAACAAGTCGGGCATTTCGTTCGCCGCCGCAACCGTTTTCAAACGGGCTCTGTAACCATCTGGCGGAATGCCCTGAATATCCAACTCCACGTTCGGGTGATCCTTCTTGTACTGCTCCATGATTCCACGCATCGTTTTGGCGCGCAGATCGTCCCCGGTGAAGTTATGCCATAGCGAAAGCTTTACTTTATCGGACGCTTTTCCTTTGTCTCCGCCCGCGCTGCCGCCTGTGCCCGCTTGATCCCCACCCGAGCCGCAGCCGGCGAGAAGCGAAAGCGAGAGGGTCAACAGGACTCCCGTTGTAGCCGCTTTGTTCATCTTACGAACCCTCCTTGTATATGTGTGTACTGCTTCAGTATAGAGGACAACCCCCGGGATACGTAACGGGAGAGATTTCGGCCCTAGGGTGGAAAGAATTCAGTCTTTGACCGACTGCCTGAATTCCGACGGCGTCTGTCCGGTATGCTTTTTGAACTGCTGGCTGAAATATTTGATGTCCTCGTAGCCGACCCGGTTCGCCACTTCGCTGATTTTCGCCTGCGACTCCTGCAAAATTTCCGCGGCCCGCCGCATCCGCTCCCGCGTGACGAATTCGATATAGTTCAGCCCCGTCTCCCGCTTGAACACTTCGCTGAAGTGGTTCGGGTTCAAGTGAACGAATTTGGCCACCTGCTGCAGCGATAAGTTTTGGTCCAGATGCTCCTTGATGTAGGCGATCGATTTTTGAATATACGCATAGGGCTTGTCGGCAATCGCTTCGTGAAACGCCGCCATCACCGAGGACAGCAGCTTGAACACCTCGTCCTCGGCGCGCGAATCGACTTCGAACGTATGGAGGGCGGCCGGTGCCGCCTCCGGCTTCCCGCCGCCCTGCGACCGCTCCAGCCAGCGGTGGCCGGCAATGACCATCGATTGCAGATACGCCTGCACTGAAGACGGAATGGCCGCCGGATCTTCGAGCTGCTCCCGTACCTTCCGGTTCACCCAATGCCGCAGGTCGGCCCCGTTGTTGCTCATCAGAATGGCCGCCAGCTCCGACTCCTCCTTCTGGGAGCAGACGGTCCGGCCGCCGCAGCGGTCCGCGATGTCCCCGGACGTGTACAGCCCCTCGGCCCCGAGCAGTCCGCGGTACGCAAATACCGTCCCGGCTTCCCGATAAGAGGCCTGCAGCTCGCCGTACGAAGCCACGGAACGGCCAAGCGCCGCGAACACCGTACATTTCAACGTCCGCCGCACCCGGTCGATGGCCCGTTCCAAGCCGCTGCAGTCGGATACGCGGGCTTCCTCCCGCACGACAAGCACGATTCGGTCCGCCTTCAGCATCGTTACCGCCGGAAGCAGCTCATAGAGCATATTTTCGGCAGCTCCGAGCAAAAGACCGGCGAGCGCTCCGTCCCCCCAGCCCGTTGCCGCGAGCAGCAGCACCCGCATCGGCGCCAGAGACGATTCGTCCGGCTGCACGCCGTTTTTGCGGAACCAGGCCTGCACCGGTGCCAGGGACGATTCGTCGCCCTGGATCAGCAGCCGATCCAGCAGCTGGCTGCGCAGTGCCGCCGTTTGCATCGTTTCCTGCTTGGCGTTCTCCCATTTATCCATGATGCGCTGCTTCGCCTTCATCGCCGCTTTAATAATTTCCTCGGGCCGGCTTGTCTTGAGCAGGTAATCGGTCACTCCTTCGCGCAGCGCCTGCTGGGCGTATGCAAAATCGTCGTAGCCCGTCAGAATGACGGTTTCCGTGTCCGGGAGCAGCCGCTTCACCTCGTGCGCGAGCTGAATGCCGTCCATCCCCTGCATGCGGATGTCCGTGAGCAAAATATTCGGCTTCTCCACCGGGATGCGCGCTAGCGCTTCCTCGGCGGACGAAGCCGGGGGAAGCAGCGTCAAGCCGAGCTCCTTCCAGTCGATGACGGTACACAGACCGTTCCTTATGATCACTTCGTCGTCTACGATTAAAATTTTCATGCGTGCTCCTCCAATACCGGAATGCTAAAAGAAACGCGGGTGCCTTTGCCCGGCTCGCTGTCGATCGTCAGCCCCGCTTCGCTGCCGTAATGCAGCATCAGGCGCTGGTGCACGTTGCGTAAGCCATAGCTGGTCTTGGCCGCAGGCGCGCCGTTCCCCGTCCAAGCGAGCTGCCGGCGAATTTCGCGCAGCTTGTCCGCCTCGATGCCGATCCCCGTATCCTCGACGACAAATTTCATCCGCGCGCCGCTCAGCTCGCCGTGAACATAGACGAAGCCGGGCTGCTGTTTTTTCTGAATGCCGTGAATCAGGCTGTTCTCGATCAGCGGCTGAAGCAGCAGCTTAAGCATCGGCTGCTGGAGCATGGCCGGGTCGATGTACACCTCCATCTCGAATTGGCCGGGAAAGCGGATCGATTGCACGTAAGCATAGTTCTGCGCATGCGCGATCTCCTGCTGCACGGGGCAAAACTCCTCGCCCTTGTTCAGGCTGAACCGGAGAAAATCGCTGAGCGCCCCGACCATCTCGGCGATCTGCCGGTCCTGGTTCATCAAGGCCATCCAATGGATCGAGGATAGCGTATTGTACAAAAAGTGCGGGTTGATCTGCGCCTGAAGAGCGAGGATGTCGGCTTCCTTTTTCTTCGCCTCGTTCAGCTGCACCTGCTCCTTCAGCCGCTGAATCCGGTCGCTGAGCTTGTTGTAGCTGTGCAGCAGCAGGCCGACCTCGTCGCTGCTTTTCACCTCGTACGTCGGGATCGGCTCGTCCGGGTTGATGTCCTTCATCGTCTGCGTCATCCGGGTCAGCGGCCGCGTCACCCACTGGATGAAATAAAGCACCAGTCCGGCGGCCAGCAGCAGCGAGATGCCGACCGCTACCGCGGTAACCGTCAGCACATAGACGTTCTGCGCCGTATAGATTTCGGTCGGGATGAAGCCGACCAGCTTCCAGTTGAGGCTCGGGAGCGTATAGTACAAAATCGTTTTCTGCCCGTCCCCTTGGCCGTAATTGAGCACGCCGCTCGGCTCCGCCATCGGCCCGATATCCGGGAACGGCTCGCTGACGGGACGGTTCAGCCACCCGGACTCGCCGCCGGACAAAATCCGGTTGTTCGCGTCCAGCAGCAGCACGAAGCCTTTGGCTTCCCAGCCGGATTCCTTCAAATAGCGGGCAATCTCGGCTTCGTCCAAGCTGATGGACAGCTCGCCGAGCGGCTTGAAGTTATTCACGTTGCGGATCGGACGGACAAGGGAGACGACTTTCTTCAGCCCTTCCGTCGTCCGATTCTCGTACAGCGGCGTCCACCATTTGGTGCTGCTGCGGTAAATTTCCTCGTTCTTGCGGAGCACTTCCGGTAGCCCCGAATAAAGCACCGTCGAGTTGGACAGCGGCGGATAGCCGTTCGCCGATTTGATGGTGATGTTGGAAATATATTTTTTGGAAAAAGCCAGATTGGTCAAAAAGCCGACGTTGAGCGTATAGCGGGCCACGTCCTCCCGGTCGTTGTCCAGATACGCCTGAACCTCCCGCTGGCCGATAATAAACAGGGACATGTTCTCGACGTCCTGTATAACGAACTCCAGCTTATCCGCTATTTGACGCAGCGTGTTCATGCCCGATTGCTTCGCCTTCTCCTCCGTGGCGGAGGTCGCTATATTGTACGAAACCGCTCCCGTGGCGAGCAGCGGCAGGACAATCGCAAGCAGGAGCAGCAGGGACAGCTTGTGTTTGAGCGACTTCGACAGCCACCGTTTCATTGTGTCGTTCCCCCGTTTAGCTTGGAAATGGAATTGTAAGCGTTGCGATGCCTTAATACTAGCACATTTTCAGGGGGAAGCTAACATACTTTTTTTCAACCAAAAAAACTTTTTGTTTGATTTCACGCTGGATTATGTTAGTATCTTTCTCAGAATGACCCGGGGACCATGCAGCCCCCGGAAACGACCGGTCTGAAGAGGGAAATTCGGCTCGAATCAGGGCGGTGCTCTTACACTTATCAGAATATTCGAAATATTATGGGAGTGAGTGAGACGATGAACGACCGACTGGATACCCCCAGCGTGATCATCGACACGGACATCATGGAGCGCAACATCCG
This sequence comes from Paenibacillus tyrphae, assembly GCF_024158745.1. Lineage (GTDB taxonomy): Bacteria > Bacillota > Bacilli > Paenibacillales > NBRC-103111 > Paenibacillus_G > Paenibacillus_G tyrfis_A. The sequence continues at coordinate 46,419 of NZ_JAMZAW010000029.1, forward strand.
TTCCATGGCCGACTCGGCCAAAAAACTCGGCATCGCGCTGCGGCCCCATGCCAAAACGCACAAAATGCCATGGGTCGCGCAGAAGCAGCTGGACGCCGGCGCGGTAGGCATTACCGTCGCGAAAGTATCCGAGGCGGAAGTGATGGCAGAGCACGGCATCAAGAACATTTTTATTGCTTACCCACTTGTCACCCCGGCCAAAATCGCACGTGCGGTACGGCTCAGTGGGCAAATCGAGCTGATCGTCGGCGTCGACAGTCTGGACGGGGCCAAGCTGCTGTCCCAAGCCGCCGTTGAGGCGGGACGCGAGCTGCAGGTCCGCCTCGAGATCGATACCGGTCTGCGCCGGACAGGCGTGCCGTACGACCAAGCGGAAGCGCTGGCATCCGCCATCCATGCGATGGAAGGACTGCGCCTGACGGGCATCTACACGTTCCGCGGCGCGCTGCTCGGCGGCAAGCCGACGCTCGACCTGCAAGCGGCCGGCGCTGAGGAAGGCCGGCTGATGGCCGAGCTCGCAGACCGCATTCGCGCCCAGGGCGTGCCGATCGCGGACGTCAGCGTCGGCTCCACGCCTACAGGCCTTCAGGCCGCGGTGGCCAAAGGCGTGACCGAAATCCGGCCGGGTACTTACGTGTTCCAAGACCGGATGCAGGCCCGCCTCGGCGTCTGCTCGCTCGGCGATTGCGCCGGTAGCGTCCGCGTCACGGTCGTCAGCAGGCCGGCTGACGATCTGGCCGTAGTAGACGGAGGAAGCAAGACATTCGCCACCGACGTACAGCCGAACACGGACCCGATGCAGCTCAAAGGCTTCGGGCACGTCGTCGAGCTGGAGGACGCGGTGCTGGAGCGGATGTCGGAGGAGCACGGCATGCTGCGGCTCGGTCCAGCGGCCCAAGCTTCCGGCCTGAAAGCCGGCGATGTGCTGCACATCATCCCGAATCATATTTGCAGCACCGTCAATCTGCATGACAAAGTGTATTTCAAGAGCGGCGACAACTATGAGGAGCGGGCCGTTCTGGCGCGCGGCAAGCTGCAGTAAGCGGGGAGGCTCGAAATCATGCTGGATCTTATCATTCGTAACGGACGTATTGCGGACGGCACCGGAAATCCTTGGTTTTTCGGCGACGTTGGTGTCAAAGACGGGCGGATCGCCGCCGTCGGCCGGGTGGAGCAGGAAGCGAGAAGCGTCATCGATGCGCACCGCCAAGTCATCGCTCCCGGTTTTATCGACGGCCATTGCCACTCCGACCTGATGATTTTCGATCATCCGCACAGCGAGATCAAAATCCGGCAGGGCGTGACGACGGAAGTCGTCGGCAACTGCGGACTCGCGCCGGCTCCCTTCGTAAAGGAGCGCGCCGAGCTGCTGCAGAGCTACGTCCAGCCGGTGCTGGGCAAGACGGACTGGGCATGGCCCTGGGAAACCGTCGAGCAGTACATGGAGCATCTGGCCCGCTCCGGCCCATCGGAGAACGTCGCCACCTACGTCGCGCACGGCGCGCTGCGCATCGCCGTCATGGGCTTTGCGAACCGCCCGGCTGCGCCGCACGAGCTGGAGCGCATGAAGCTGATGCTGGAGGAAGGGCTGCGGGCCGGCGCCATCGGGCTGTCCATCGGCCTGTTGTACGCCCCCGGCAGCTATACGGCCAAGGAAGAAATCGCAGAGCTGTGCTCCATCCTGCCGAAGTACGACGGGCTGTTCTCCACGCACATCCGCGGTGAAGGCAACAATCTGATTCCTTCCGTCAAGGAAGTGATCTGGATTGCGGAGAAAGCCGGCGTGCCGCTGCACATCAGCCACTTGAAGGCTGCCGGCAAGCGGAACTGGGGCAAGGTGCTGGAGGCGCTGGAGTTGATCGAGGACGCCCGGGCCCGCGGCATGGACGTGACCTGCGACGTGTACCCTTACCACGCAGGCTCCACGACGCTGACGACCGTCCTTCCGCCATGGGTGCTCGAAGGCGGGATCGAAGGCACGCTGGAAGCGTTCCGCGATCCTTCGCTGCGCGCCCGCATCCGCGAGGAGCTTGGCCGCGAGCAGGACGATTGGGACAACCTCGTCTGCTCCACCGGCTGGCAGAGCGTCGTCATCTCGGCGGTGCATACCGAGAAGAACCGGCATCTGGAAGGCAAGCATATCGCGGAAATCAGCGAGGAGCGCGGCCAGCATCCGGCGGATTGCATGATGGATCTGCTGCTGGAAGAGGAAGGACGCATCTCGATCGTGTACTTCCACATGTCGGACGACGACGTCTCGCAGGTGGTCCGGTATGAAAAGTCGCTGATCGCTTCCGACAGCCTAACCTGCGAAACCGGCAAGCCGCATCCCCGGCTGTACGGCACGTTCCCTCGCGTCTTCGCCAAATACGTGCGCGACCAGCGCGTGCTGTCGCTGGAGGAGGCGGTCCGCAAGCTGACGTCGTTCCCGGCGCAGCGCTTCAAGCTGGGCAAACGCGGATTGATCGTTCCCGGTTATGCCGCGGATCTGACCGTCTTCAATCCGGATACGATCCAGGATCTTGCCACGTTCGAAGAGCCGAGACAGTATCCGAACGGCATCTCGCACGTCATTGTGGCGGGCAAAACAACGCTCACCGGCGACCAACACACGCATGCCCGCGAAGGCGGACTTATTCGTGCAGCGTCGTGTTGCGCCCATTAATTTAACGAAACTATCGGAGGTATCCTATTTATGTCCCAAATCGAACAACGTTTACAAGAACTCGGCATTACTTTGCCCCCGTCCCCGGAGCCGCGCTTTACGTACATTCCGTGCAACCGGACGGGCAACCTGCTCTATTTGTCCGGACAAGATTGCCGCATTAACGGCGAATTGATGTACGAAGGCAAGCTGGGCAAAGAAGTTACGATCGAGCAAGGCCAAGAAGCGGCCCGTCAAACGATCATCAACTGCCTGGCCGTGCTGAAAGGCTACCTGGGCGACCTCGACCGCGTGGTCAAAATCGTCAAGCTGCTCGGCTTCGTCAACAGCACACCAGGCTTCGGCGATCAGCCGTATGTTATGAACGGCGCATCTAACTTGCTTGTCGATGTCTTCGGCGAGAACGGCAAGCACGCCCGCTCCGCGATCGGCACGAGCGACCTTCCGTTCCACACGCCGGTGGAAATCGAGCTGATTGTGGAAATCCGCGATTAGGCGAATCGAAGACGGTCGGCTTAATGTAGAAGCACCTCCGGCATCGGAATCCCCGAGTGCTAGAGGTGCTTTTTATATGGCTGCGCCTTAGCTGTTAAGCTGCCGGTTCACCAACTCCAGGAGCTTGCCCCGCTCCTCCTCCGTGATGCTCTCCACAAGCCGGGCGGCCGCAAGCGGCAGCATCCACGCCTCCATTGACTCCATCGTGCTGCCGGTAAGCCGTATGTATTCTTTCAAGTACGTCCTGCACAACTGCCGGCGCAGCGCGGTAAACAGCAGCTTCATCGGCTTCGGCATTCCCGGCGGAAGCGACGCATAGTCCAAAACGAGCCGCGTTCGGGCCGCATCACCATCCGGATGGCCGCTCATGCCGGTCATCCAGTCGATAATGACCGGACCTTGAGCGGTCATCATCATATTTTCGGGATGCAGGTCCCCGTGACACAGCCTGACCTCTTCGGGCAGCCGACTCAACCGCTCGATCACCCGCGCCTTGGTCTCCTCGGACAGCAAGGACGTTTCGCGGATGCGGCGTTCGAGGATCTCCTTCTGCTTCGGAAGCCCCGGAGCCTCACGGCGGTGCATTTCCGCGTGCAGCGCAGCGAGCTGCCCCGCAGCTTGAGCGATGCGCCAAGGCTTCGCCGCGATCACCTGCGTCAAGGTCGGACCCGCCACCCGTTCATATACGATTCCCCGTTTGCCCTCGGCCTCCTCGATTCCGTAAACCGCGGGCACCGGCAGTCCGAGCCCGGCCACCTGGCGGCTGATCTGCCATTCATATTCCATCAAGTCTCCGGTATGGGGCCGGAACACTTTGATGATTTTATCGCTGCCCCATTCAAATACTTCCGCCGTATATCCTTGTCCGATGCGCTTCCCCAGCTTCATGACGACGACTTCCCCTTCTCTTGGCCCGGTTGTGCCGGGGCAATGTAACTAAACTTGAAATTCGCTCCCGGAACCGATATAACTGACTATAGACGTTTTTATCCGGAAGCTGCTTCAGCTTTACCCGAGGGAGACCCTGCTATGATCAAAAAAGTTTTGGCTGCTCTGCTGCTTGCCGCGATCTTGATCGGCGCGCTTGACGCCTGGTCGTATAAAGACGCGCTGCGCTACCGCGATCAAGTGGCCGTCCTGATGTACCATCATGTCCACGATACGGATCAAAGCTCGAGCACCGTCTCCACCGCTTTGTTTCGCGATCAGCTCAATTATTTGAAATCGAAAGGCTATCATTTCATTTCGCTCGACGAATTCAAGCAATTTTACGATGGCGGTTCCGTGCCTGACAAAGCGGTGCTCGTTACCTTTGACGACGGCTACAAAAGCTTCTACGATTACGCGTATCCGATCTTGAAAGAGCTTGACGTGCCGGCCGTCAATTTCGTCGTAACTAAAGATTTGGACGACCCGCTGGCCCCGTCGATTCCGGCGCTGTCCCGCGACCAGATCCGGCAAATGCTGAGCGAGCGGCCCGGACGCTACGATTTTCAATGCCACTCGAACAATTTGCATTTCAAGCAAGGCAAGACCGCGGCGCTTACCGGACAGCTTACTCGGGACGACGGAGCGCTGGAAACGTCCGAGCAGGCCGTCGCCCGGGTGGCGGCGGACACCAAAGCCTGCGCGCAGCGGCTAAACGAGCTGTACGGCAGCGATCATGCGGCAGACAGCTACGCTTACCCGTTCGGCATCCATTCCAAGACGGCGCAAGATCTTCTTACGCAAGCGGGCTTTCGTTACGCTTTTACCATTGTGAACGAGATGGCTACCCGCGCCAATCCGAAGCTGGAAATTCCGCGAGTCAACGCAGGCAATCCGGCCATCCGGCCCGAGCTGTTGGACAAGCAGATCATGCTGCGCGTCCAAAGCGTCAAGCCTTTTCCCTAAAAGCTCGCTAGTACGCGATACGGGACTCCTTGAAGACCTGTCAGGTCCGAACGGAGTCCCGTTTTCGTGTTATCGGCCGAGTCCGAACAAATCTGCGAGCAGCTCATACGAGCGCAGCCGGGCTTGGAAGTCGTACGTATAGGTCAGCACGATCAGCTCTTCCACCCCATAGCCCTTGCTGAACTCAAGCATCTGCGTCCTCACCTTCTCCGGTCCTCCGACGATCATCCGCTTCCGGTTCGCCTGGATACGCATGCGATCCCAGTCGGTGTACGGGTAACATGCCGCTTCCTCCGGTGTCGGGAAGGGCCGTCGGAACTGCCCCTGCTCCAGAAACAAGAGGCGCAAATCGGTCGAGGCCGCCAGCCGTTCCGCTTCTTCGTCCGTGTCGGCGCAGATGACGATCACGCATACGTTCGCCTGTGGAGACGCGCCGAGCGGGCCGGGCCTGTAATTGGCAAAATACCGCCGAACCGCTTCATGTCCGCCGTCCCCGTTAATGAAATGCGCGAACGAGAACGCTCCACCCAGCTCCGAGGCCCGATCCGCGCTGAAGCCGCTGGAGCCGAGCAGCCAAAGCTCCGGCGCCGTATCGACGAGCGGCGTAGCCCGCACGCCTTCGAAGCGGTGTCCCGGCTCCATCCAGTCGGATAGAAAGCCTCCGAGATCGCGGAGCATTACCGCGAAATGCTCTTCCCGCTCCTTCGGCCGGCCGTACCGCAGCGCCTCCGAAGCAATCGGCATGCCGCCGGGCGCCCTTCCGATGCCAAGATCGATCCGTCCCGGATACAGGGCTTCCAGCACCCGGAAATTTTCCGCGACTTTATACGGGCTGTAGTGAGGCAGCAGCACGCCGGCAGAACCGACCCGAATCCACGACGTTTGCGCGGCAATGGCTGCGATCAGAATCTCCGGAGAAGAACCGGCAAGACCCGGCGTGTCATGATGCTCCGACACCCAGTATCGCGTATAACCGAGCCGTTCAACCGTTCTGGCCAGCTCTAACGTGCGCGCCATCGCGTCTGCCGCCGTTTCTCCCGGAATGATCGGCGATTGATCCAATACGCCCAGCTTTAACATTCGAATCCTCCATTCCCCTCCTCTTATGACGTTCGGACGCGTTCATGAAGCCGGAGGATGCCACTTATTTTCTCCATTCATTATACGCCTAGAAGTCCGGTTGCGCACTTTTACCGTTCCGCTTCGCCATCTTTCGATCCGGGATTCACAACTTGTTGGAAAACGGACAAGGAAAATTCCCAAAAAGGGTTGAAATTCCAACGTATTCTGTTATACAATTCAATTGATAAAGATTCTCATTATCATCGTTCTTGTCATTGTTGTGCTCTCGCCGGCACTTGTTGAATAGGATCTCCTGCCTCGGAGTTCAGCTAAATTTTAAGGGAGTGATTGGGTTGGAACGGTTATATACGGAACGGTTGGATATTGCCTACGGGGAACGGTCTATTGTACAAAATTTGAATATCAGTATCCCTTCGGGACAAATTACGGCGCTGGTCGGCGCGAACGGATCAGGTAAATCAACGATCCTGAAAGCGATGGCCCGCATGATGAAGCCGAAACAAGGCAGCGTCTTCCTGGACGGCAAGTCGATCCATCAGCAATCGACCAAGGAAGTGGCCAAGCAGCTCGCCATTTTGCCGCAAAACCCGACGGCCCCGGACGGATTGACCGTCTCCGAACTCGTCACCTACGGCCGCTTCCCCCATCAGAAAGGATTCGGCTCCCTGACCAAGGAAGATCGAGAGATTGTACGCTGGTCGATTGCCATGACCGGAATGGAGGAATTTCACGACCGTCCTGTCGACCAATTGTCCGGCGGGCAGCGTCAGCGCGCATGGATTGCCATGGCGCTCGCGCAAGGAACCGACATTCTGTTCCTTGACGAGCCTACTACGTTCCTCGATATGGCTCACCAGCTTGAAGTGCTCAAGCTGCTGGAAAAGCTGAACCTCGAAGAGCGTCGCACCATCGTGATGGTCGTTCACGATTTGAACCATGCGACCCGCTATGCGCACCATATGGTGGCGATTAAACGCGGAACGGTAGCGGCGGTAGGCAGCCCGGTGGAAGTCATGACTCCAGAGATGCTGCAGAACGTCTTCGGCATCGAAGCGGACATTGTGCCCGACCCCCGCACCGGTGTTCCGTTGTGCATTCCGTACGAGCTCGCGGGCCACAGCCGGCCGGTTCAGGTGGCTGCTGTCTCCCCTGTCGCCAGGCGCTCCGAAGCGCGGGAGCTTGTTGCGGCTGTCAAGTAGAACGGGAACCGATGTTTGCTGCGTATAAGGTTTTTCAGGACTCCTCCGTTTTTGAGGGGTCCTTTTTTGTTGCGGCAAATGGTTTGCGGGAAGAAACTTTTTCCGTAGATTTTTCGTTTAATTTAATATCACAAGCGTTCGGAACAATGGTATTCCTGAGCGAAGGAGGGAACGCGAAATGAGCAGGCGCCAACGGCTTGCTGTCGCTTTATTGCTCATCACGAGCACCATTATTTTGAATTGGTCCTATCCGGATGCCAAAGCGCTCGGAGAGCGGCTTTTTCAATGGGTCGGGCTGCCCGTATGGTCGCGAGGCGCCAGCGGCTTGAACTACGTCGGCATCACCTCGATGCTGCTGCTGTTCGCCGGCCTGTTCACGCTTAGAACCGCGCTGCAGCGCCACGCAAGAAAGATTACCCTGCTCGCTTTAATTTTGTCCTTCTGGCTGCCCTCCCAACTGGTTGTAGCTTATCAAAGTGTATGGGCCAAAGGCATCTATGCCTTGGAATACGTCAAGGACGAAAGCAACTGCAACTACAAAAAAGAAGACGACCAGGTCACCGGTACTTGTTCGCTGACCTTCGTTAACCATAGCGGTCAAGACATCTTGTTCACCGCTTCTATCCGCAATCAGCGGTATCTCGTCGGCTCGTTCTTGGAATCGCTTGACATCCTTGGGGATCACACCTTGACCATGCCACCCAGGCAGAAAAAAACGATCAACGTAGCTTTCACCAAAATAGTTGCCGATGCCCGCACTCCTGCCAGTGGTACGTTCTCCGGAATGGATTTAGCGGTGAAAAGCGACGAAGAGGAAAGAGATTTATAAATAAACGTTTCGGCGCCTTCGATGCCAAAAAGCCGCATCGCCCCTACTGCCAGAGGATGCGGCTTTGTTATTGCTTTTAGATGATGCCGGGTTTTAAGGCAGTCCTGTAATCCGGCCTACGGTTTGTGCGACCGCCGTTACGGCTTAGCGATTGTCGACCTTCTCCGGGTACAGATCATGATTCAGCAGCCGGTGCTCGGCCATCTGTTCGTATTTCGTCCCCGGACGTCCGTAGTTGCAGTAAGGATCGATGGAAATGCCTCCGCGCGGGGTAAATTTTCCCCACACTTCAATGTACTTGGGGTCCATTAACTTTATCAAATCGTTCATGATGATGTTCATGCAGTCCTCGTGGAAATCGCCATGATTGCGGAAGCTGAACAAATACAGCTTAAGCGACTTGCTCTCGACCATTTTGAGGTCCGGGATGTAGCTGATATAAATTGTGGCGAAGTCCGGCTGGCCGGTAATCGGGCACAGGCTGGTAAATTCCGGGCAATTGAATTTGACAAAATAATCGCGGTACGGATGCTTGTTATCAAACGATTCGAGCATCTCCGGCGCATAATTCGTCGGATACTTCGTTTGCTGGTTACCGAGCAGCGTCAAGTCGAGCTCGCCTTCTTTTCTTCCTGCCATGGTGTGCTTGGCTCCTTTCTCTTCTTAAACCTTTATTATAGCCGATCTATGAGCTAAAGGTAAGATTTTGCAAGAAAAAGGAAGCACCCCAAAACTCCTCCGCCAAAGGCCGGACGGTAGCCGTAACCGTGCCGTCGTTCATTTGAGCCCGCGCTTTCGTTCCCAGCAGCGATTAATCACCCTTCACTTGGATGGTACCTTCGGCCAGTGCGGCAGGCTGAACGCACAGCAACGCTAGCACCGTTACTACTAGCCCTATTTTCTTCATGCTAAACACTTTACGACAAAAATTGCAAAACCTCTTGAAGGTTTCGGAATAAGATGGTAATATAACAACGAATGATGAGCGGAAGAACCGCCTTATCCATGCTTTAGTGGGTAGGGCGGTTTTTGTGTTTTGGTGCAAGAAAAATCTGTAAATTAAGCGCGGTCATGGTACAATAGACCTAGTCCTTTTGGATCTGGAAATACATAACTTTGAATTCACTTGAAAGGAAGATTTTTGATGAAGCGAGTTGTCCCTTTAGTCGTATCCATGATGTTAATGAGCGCCTGCAGCCCCAATGCCAATACGCTGGTTGCCGCAGAGCAGCCGAAAACCGCTGCGGAGTCAAAAGCAGGTGTGTCTTTAAGCGATATTTCCGGGCATTGGGCGGAATCCGATATTAAGGCTATTGTAGCAGCCGGTTACGTCGACGGTTACCCGGACGGTTCGTTCAAGCCGGACCACACCGTTACGCGGGCGGAATTTATCACCATGACGGCAAAAGCAGCCGGCTTGAAGCCGGTACCGGGTGGCGATAACAAGGAGTGGTATGCTCCTTACGTCGATGCGCTTGTGCAAGCTGGAATCCACCAATACAAGGACTTTTCTTCCGGTGACTGGAATACGCCTATTACCCGGATGGAAATGGCCCGGCTCGCCATCCGTGCATCGGATAAATCGCTGCAGTCGCCTGAGGATAGCACCGATGCGAAGAAGTTTATGTTTTTGGCGACGCAGAAGGGATTGATTACGGGCATGGCCGACGGCCAGCTCGGTAAAGAAGAATCGGCCACAAGGGCGCAGTCCGTGAAGATCATTCAGCGGATTTTAGATGTGAGCCAAGGCAAGAAGCTTGAAGTGGACAAGCGTGCAGCGAGTTATGCGGAAGTGGAATTGACGGGGAGTAACGTGCAGACGATGTGGGGTAGTCATGTGGTTGAGCTTCCGTATAAGATGCCGTTCCGGAATACGAAAGCGACCATAAAGGTGCATCAAATCTTGATCATGGATTTAAACGAAAAAGATGGCGCCTTTCGCTCAATGTTTGACGGTAAACTAGAGAAAGTTAACGGTAAGCCGATCGATGATGAATACTTGATTGCATTGAAAGTGGACATTACAAATGAAACAGGATCTCCTCTTAATTACGGATTATTTGGACAGATGGCTCCAAATTTAGGTACAGAAGTGGTTGTCATGGACATCGATAAAGTTGACAGAAGATTCCTGCTTCCTCGAATCAGTACGAAGACTAATCATTCAGAAGGATGGTATCTTTTCGCAATTCCTAAAGAAGAAGTACATTCACAAAAAGAACGAATCGGGTATACGAATATTAGACTAAATGAAAATAACGGAACTGGATTTAATCTTGGAAGAAAAGAATAGTAGTAGGGGAGAGGGGCTGCTTTGTTCACAAAGAAACAATGGAAGAAACTCATTACAGCAGCCGTTATCTTCTTTGTTGGTTTATCCGTATTCATGTTTTTACGACCTGACTATATTATGGCCGCAATCAATTTTAAGACGTTTGAGCCAACGTCAATCTTAACAAATTATAGTGTACCACTAAATTCGGGTACTCAAATTATTGAGCGGGTTGATGTATATATGAGAGATGCCAATGGCACGGAAAGAAAGATAGAGGCAAATACTTTCGAAGTGTCTAATGATCAAATCGTGTTCAAAAATTTAAAGGGAGGAGTCCCCGTTAAACTATATGCTAAACAATATACGAATCCGGGTCACATTATTTGGCGTGATCCAAGCGGGCAATATTGGGACACGGAAGGGGAGCGGACAAAGCACTATCAATTTCCGGGAAGTTGCAGTGGTTCACCGGATCCGATTCCTTCTCCTTGTCCTGGGCTGTTTCCGAGCGATGCAACAATCTATCCACCGGATGGAAAGACTTTCCCAGGACAGTATGTTCTTTTTGACGAACCGGACTTGAGAAAATGGGACGGTTCCGCTGTAACAACAGCTTATAAAATTGCTCCGCCAGATGAGTTTTATTTTAATGTGAATATAGAGGGAGAACCCGTATCTCCAGAACTAATTGACCCTAAAAGTATTACGATTACTAAGGCAGTGGCAAGATCCGAAGAGTTCAAGATCGAAGATATCGGTAAAAAAATAGATGGCTTTGGATACATGAAAATTTCAAAGCCCTTTACTTCATCTTACAATAAACTTGATCGAGACTATATTCTCTGGCCAGAAGATGAAAGTGATCAGAATTATTGGAAGCATCAGCAAGGCCGAAATTATAAAATGGACGCGGACACGTTCTGGAACGCAACAACATACAAATTCGAAGGGCGCATAGAAGTGTTCTACAAAGCGCCGACCTTTCCCGACCTGATCCCTATCGATCTCAAATCGAACGGGCCGGTCAAAATCGGCGAACCGACGACGTTCACCTACACGTTCCGTAATGTGGGAGAGCCGATCAAGAACAAAACCTTCTCGATCCTGATCCAGAACCGTTCCAACGGCAAAACGATTCACAAGGCATCTTTTGCTAACGCCGAGCAAAACGTGGATATAACCGGAACGTTTCAATATACGGTGACGGACCCAGGGAAGCTATTGACCGGATTTTATGTCGATTCGGACAATACGATCGATGAAGGTACGACAGGCGGGGAAGACAACAACTATAAGCCGTTTGATTTTCCGGTCGATATCGGCATCGACGGCGATTTTCGAATAAGGCCCGGACCGACGATCAAAATTCGGGATAATTTCGAGCTGGAGCCTGTTGATTTTAAAATCCCGAAAGGCTGCACCTATTTCGGTCATCAATATCGGTTCAACTATAACGGCCAGACATGGTCGACGAATCGGGTGAAAGGGCAATCGCAGAACAGTTCATTCCCCTATCCGAACGGGAGACCGTTTTATTTTGGAGAAGGCAGCAACTACATAAGTCTGAAAATTCAAACTTCTTGTGGTGAAACGGACTGGATTAAGGAAAAACCGTTAACGGTTCTCCCCGATCCGAACAATAAACCGCCCTATTTTCAGGCTGGCTGGTTTTACGATCAAGACCGGAACGGGATCTATCCGCCGAAATATTTTTTGGTGGGCGACATGGTGAATGTCCGCGTTATTCATAACCAGTACACAGACCCGAAGTCGCCTTCAGACCCGGACAACGATCCAATCCAATGGAAATGGGATTTCGATTCCGGTACGCACCCTTGGATTCAAAAAATAGCGAAGCAGTTGCACGAAGATTGGGGCAAGACGCTCGACGCCGAAGGCTATTATCATATCAAAGCGGATACGCCCGGAACCTTCTCCGTGAAGGCTACGGCGGATGACGGGCGCGGCGGGACGCGAACGGAAAACGTGTCCTTGACCGTGATGGAACCGAATCCGATCCCGATCTGCACCGCGCCCGCGGAAATCAAGGAAAATCGTCCCGTCCCTCCCGGAGCGATCCATGCGGATAAAAGCTGGAGCCCGGCGAGACGATCCATCGACCACTCAAAGGACTTGTGGGTCAACAAGCTCGATAAGTACTATAACGGCACCTTGCAGGACGTTACAGCGACCGTCACACTGGCAAAAGTCGTGGACAGCTCGGGCATGGCATCGACCGGCTACAGCACGTGCAACATTACCGTGCACCCGGACTTGCCTCCCATCGGCAAAATCGTTGTACCGCCGCTCGGTATCCGGAATCAGCCGGTTACCATCCGGAATCAATCGTACTCGCCGGACGGCGATCAGATCGTTTCTGTCAAATGGCGGTTCAAATACGACGCGGCAAACAACGGTTTTCAGGACGATCCTTGGCTGGATATCCTTGGGACAGACAGCAGAGTTGTCTCCTTCGATAACAACACGCTTGTATTTAAAACCGACATGGTCGGTAAATATCTGTTCGATGTTCAAGTGACGGAGGACTACGGGAAAAGCGCTCTGGCATCCGATACGCAACCGGATGCGCCGCGTACGATGGATATCGTCAACAATGCGCCGCACGTTTCCTTTGCCATCGAAGGACAGAACGATCAGCCGGGAATGAATCCGCCTATTATGTTTAACGCCAATACAATCGTAAACTCGTGGGCTCTGTTCGATACGAACACGAATAACCGGATCAATAACTATGTTTACCGGTGGGCTGCCGAGGGCAACGCCGTCCTGCGGGCGGGCTTGGGAAGAGAAATGGAGCGTCAGGAAAGCATCATCAAGCGAGATAGTCCGCCTCAAGGGCCTACCAACGTCTTCGGAACGTTCCTATGGCCGGACCTCGGGTTCGGCGCAAACTTTGTCAGCTCGTATAAAGGTACGGTTTATCAGTGGGTGAACGGCAGATCCACGCTGAACAGTACCCCCATCTTAGTCCCATCAACGATCTGGGATCCGGATGCGAGGACGTTTGTACCCGGATATGCTCCGGCGAAGTTCAATTCGCTCGTACGTACAAACAAAACGTATCTTTATTTTGACGAGGGCTCAAAGCTGTATGCCTTTAATAAAAAGAAGCTGCCGCAGTACAGTAGAAAATGGAACAATGCAGCTAACAACCTGTTTCATTTATGGGATCGAGACCCATATGATTTTATCCTCGCGCCGGACAAGTATACTGTCGCCGTTCCGTTCCGTGATTCTCCGAATGGGCCGACCTATATGAAAGAGGTATACTTGCCGAGTGAGTACCAAGGTTCTGTGAAGTACGAGGTCGCAGGCGGAATCATCTACAAGGTTTCGAACATCAGAATGTATGATTATTTCACCACTTGCCGTAACGACGATGGTTCGAACAGCTGGACGTGCGGCGTCGGCAAGGCCAACAACTCCTTTATGATCGAGGCATACGATGCGTATACCGGTAAGCTGATTTCGAGCAATAAAGACAATCCGCTCAAGAGTGGCTGGGAAGTGCTCGGGATTTCGGTTGACGAAAAGGAGTATACAGGGCGGAAGACGTTCTCGCTGATGACCAAAGGCGAAAGCTTGGTCATCGTATATCAAAAAGGCTTTGATCAACCGCGCGAGATTGGATTTATCGAGATTAATCCACAGCTCCAGGAAGTCAGAAGAGGCGGACAATCGTTCCCGGACAGCACCATTAAATATCAAAGAAAATATTATAATACGATGCTGGGGCGCCCGGTTCCTGAGCAGTATGTCGAAAACTATCAATGCAGATACAGCGATCTAAACGGCTTATGGAAAGGGCCGGACGGGGAGTTTTATACCTACATCAAACGCTCCTGCGACCGGGACGACGGATACATTAAAATCGACAGAAGATATAACGAGGACGCCCCGATCGGCGTTTATCTGCTGCGCATCAATAACGACTTGAGCATGGGATGGACCGCCAGATTGGCAGGTATGGACTGGTTCTACCCTTCCAACACGTCAATGGGTGGAGAAATGCTTTACAACAATTTTACGGCGCTCGTTGTAAATCCATATAACCGGACCTTGCTGACCCGCAGTTACACGAATATGGATCTTATGAACGGTCGTGGTGACCACCATAGCTTCGGACAATACGTGAATATGGACACCGGCGCGGTATCGGACGGACCTGTTCCATACAACTATCCGTACACAGTTGGCGTAACCACTGGTGGCGGATTCAATGACGGAGGAGGAGGTTGCTCCTGGGCGACGGATGGAAAGTGCAGCCGTTTCAATGTTCATGAGGGCGAATTATTGAATGAAGCGTCCAATGAACAAGAGCGGGGAGACAACTACTTAGGCGGATTTTATGTAGGGGACGGCCTGTTTTTGGGGATGTACAATACGGTAAAAAGACAAACGGGCAACGGCTATTACTTCACGGAAACCGATAAGTACATGTATCTCGAAAGCGGTCCTTTGGATCAAGATCCGGTACTACGGAAAGGGTTTGTTCTCGGTCAGTTCGTTTCGCCGGACAGCTATCGTGATACAGACGTTACGTTCCGAATGAAAATGACAAGTCCGAACGAGGATACGAGCTTAAGCGGCTTTTCGTTCCGGATGCTCGACCCGACCAACCGATACAGTCTGGAAACGGACGGCTCCACGCTCTATCTAAGTCGTTACGTTGGCGGCAGCCGAACCGTGCTGCGCAGCCAGACGTGGCCGTTCGATAACATGGACAATTTGTTCAAGATCAGCTTATCGGGCGATACAATTCAAGTATTCATGAATGGCGTACCGGTGTTTGATGTGCAGGATACCACATTCACGGATGGAAAAATGGGACCTTTCACGGACAAGTCGTTTGTCACATTCACGGCCATTTCCGTTAAGCAGAATCAGGATCACCGGGATTGGATGTCCGACTACGCCATATGGGAGAACGGTTCGGCTTCGGCCAACGTGCGGTATAAAAGCATTTTGTTCGAAGATCCGGAAAACGATCCGATGGCCGGCAACTTCCGCTGGGGGGTCACGCATACGCCGAAGTTCTTAAACAATCAGGGACTGTCCGCGCTGAACGGGAAGACGTTCGACGCTCCGCAGCAAACCTTTGATGCAGTTGGGGTATACATGCTCACGCTAAGGGCGCAGGACGATCCGAATCGGAACTATTTATGGGCAAGCATGGTCTTCGATCAGTATCGCAAATGGTCCAATACGTTCCAGAAAAAATTGACCGTTCACCGCAGACCAGTTGCGCAGTTCACGCTCTCGGAAAACGGAGACGGCACGGTCACCTGGAATGATACGTCCTACGATCCGGACCGTTTCGATCCGAATCGGGCGGCATGGGACCCGGCACGCTGCAGCGCACCCGATGTGACGGGCTACGATTATTGCAGCATGCGCGGGATCGTTTCCCGGGAGTACGGCTATGTCGACCCCGACGGTAATTTTGTCGCTGAAAAGCTGACGAGGCCGAAAAAGCCAGGACTTTATACCGCGTATTTACAGGTCATTGACGAGTACGGGGCAAAGTCTTACCCCGCGACCGCTTCGATCCAGCTCAAAGGCAACGTCCCTGTAATTCCAAAACCGACGGTACAGCTAACGTATCCGACCGGGACGCGAGACAATCCGACATTGGAACACGGAACGAGACCGCCGATCCATTGGAGGCAGGATGACCCGGCGGGCCATTCGTTTACGGGGTACGAGGTTCAAATTATAGACTCGCACGGAAGTCTCGTCATCAGCAGCGGGGAAACAAGCCAGAATGCGCCGCCGCATAGTTCGGCTTCGTGGCAAGTGACGACGGATTTGATCCGCGGCGAGCTGTATCAAGTACGGGTGCGCGCGCAAAATCCGTACTATTGGACGGATTGGTCCAATATCGGATGGATGGTCATCAATTCGGCGCCCAGAGTTGTCATTACGAATCCGAACGGACCTGACGCCTATAACCCGACGCTTATTCTGGATAACAAACGACCGGCGATTGCTTGGGCTCAATCGGACGGCCAGAAGAACTACTATGCGAAAATGTACATCGAAATTTTGAACGAGACCGGCGGCATGGTCTACAACACCGGATGGAATGCGTATCAGAATACCACGGCAACAACGAACAGCTTCCAAGTGCCGACAGACCTGCCGACAGGCGTTCCTTTGCAAGTACGGATGAAAGTCACCGACGACGATCCGAACCTATGGTCCGAATGGAGCAACACCGTATGGTTCTACATCAACATGACGCCGACTGTGACGATGAATGTTCCTTCCGGAACGCAGGCGAATCCGACGCCGATGAGCCCGACGCCGACCGTTTCGTTCACGCAAAGCGATCCGGATCCGAATACGACGTTCACGAAATATCAAGTCCAATTCATCAACGAAGCGGGAAATACCGTGCTCTATGATACGGGAGAACAAGGGCAGCATCTTCAAGGGCAAGTGTCCGTACAAAACGCCTCCGTTCCTAAGGATCATCCGCTGCCGGCAGGAGCGAAAGTTCAGGTTCGAGCGCGCGCTTTTGACGGATTCGTATGGTCGGCATGGTCTGCGCCAACTTGGCTGCTGACTAACCGCCCTCCGACGGGAAACATTACGTTTGTTACGCCGATTTACGAGCACGACACGCCCGTGTTCACCGTTTCGGTCTCCGATCCGGACGGCGATGCGATCGACGTCACGGTAGAAAGCAGCTTGAACGGCGGCGCGTTCGGAATCATTCAGCAATGGAGCGGCGTTCCGTCCGGCCAAAGCAAAGCGTTCACCTACGGGCCACTGCCTCAAGGAATTTACACCTTGCGGCTATCCCTCAGCGACGGCAAGGGCGGAACGTTTAACCAGACCTATTCGTTCGTCGTACTGCCTTTGTCGATTAAAGGCTATGTCACGCATACGCCGGAGTGGGAAAGCTACCGGCTGTTGTGGAACGAGAAGCACCCGGGCGCTCCTCGGGCGGCCGACGTCTTTTGGGCCGGGGAGGCGTTCGAGCTGTCAGCGACGGTGACCGATACCGGCACCAGCGCAACCAAGCCGCAGTCGGTCGATGCGACGCTTCTGGAAACCGGCGAGCAAGTCAAACTTGACTCCTCCGACCGCATTCGATTCAGCGGGCAACTGGTCAATCCCGATCATGCCCAATCGCTGCGCAGCGGCCAAACCTACACCTTCCGGTTCCGCGTACATTGGAGCAACGGATTGGTTCAGACCGACGATGTGCCGGTCAAAATTCAAGGCAGCATGTATGATGTGATCGTCAATCAGATCCGGCATTAATAGTACGGGAGTTCTTCCGCTTGTCTCTAAAAATAAGCGTCAGTGCGAGAATTAGCGGCACGTTATCCCGCCCGGTTTGACGATACGAATCTAAACATTTACAATTTAAGGTAGGCATGTCAACCAGTCTGCTGGAGACCCCCGACAGGGGGTCTTTCCTATTCACTACATTCCATAACGATTCCATTCGGAGGTGCAACTATTCATGAACGCCGTAATTGATTTGCTCCAAAGCCACCGCTCCATCCGCAAATTCAAGGACGTTCCGCTGCAGCCGGAGCACATCGACGCCATCGTCGCTTCCGCTCAAATGGCCTCGACTTCAAGCAACGTCCAAGCCTACAGCATCATTGCCGTGACCGATCCGGAGAAAAAGCAGGAGCTGGCCCGGCTCGCCGGAAATCAAGCCTATGTCGAGCATTCCGGTCTGTTCCTTGTATTCTGCGCAGATTTGTACCGGCTCCGCGAAGCAACCGAGCTGAACGGCGAATCGTTCCATCAAAATACGGAAAGCTTCATCGTCGCCACCGTCGATGCAACGCTTGCTGCGCAAAATGCCGCCGTGGCCGCCGAATCACTCGGATTCGGGATCGTGTACATTGGCGGAATCCGCAACGCGCCAGAGGACGTCAGCCGGTTGCTCCAGCTGCCCGAGCTCGTCTATCCGGTGTTCGGCATGTGTATCGGCGTGCCCGATCAAGAGCCTTCGGCTCGCCCGCGGCTGCCGAAGCAGGCCGTTCTGCACTATAACGGCTATCAAGCGGACGATGTACGGCAGCAGATCGAAACATACGACGAAACGATACAGGAATATTACCGGACGAGAACCGGAGGCAAAACGGTGACCACATGGTCCAGAGGGATAGCGGACAAATTCCGGCAGCCGGTGCGTGCGCATATACGAAGCTTCTTGGAAGCCCGGGGCTTTAAGCTGGAATAGGTTATTGCGGCTTTCGCCGATCCACATATTTTAGCGCTTCACGGATACTAAGCGGCGATAGCGCGGTTTCGGCGACGAACCTGCGGACCGCCGCTTCGTCGGTCTTGGAATACTCCCGGAGCGCCCAGCCGATCGCCTTTCGGATGAAAAACTCCTTCGAGTCCGCGCATTGCCGGATCAGATCAAAAAGTAAAGCCGCATCCGTTCGCTTCTTGTAGCGAAGCTGGAACAATAGAGCCGTCCGCTGCAGCCACATCGAATCCGAAGCCATCCATCTCTGCGTACGGACCGGAATCAGCTCAGGAAACCGGGCGAACAATTCTCCTACCGCATGTCCCGCCAATTCATCCACCGTATCCCACCACGATTTGGTCGTAATGAGCTCTTCCAAAAGCTCGATTCGGGAGACATCCGCAGTCTTGCCTCTTTTCCCGAGCAGCGTTAGCGCCGCATACTGGAATTCGCGTTCCGGCTGCGCCCACAATTCCCGGACCGTTTGTTCCAATTCCCCGATTTCCGGTACGCCGTGCTCTTGAAGAAACTGCCGGACAAGCGCTGTACGTTCAGGCGATTTGATCCCCAGAAAAGTGAATTGATCGCGCATATATGCCTGCATCGGACCTGCCAATTCCGGGTTCGCATGGGATCGCAGATGGGCTTGCAAACGTTCGGCATAATCGGAAGTAACGTAAGCCAAGAAAACAACCTCCAGTATCGTTATTTTTCTTCACTTTACAAAAAAGCGGACAGTCAAGCAACCAAGGATGTGGTAAACTCTCACAGCCGGTTATACAATAAAACTAACCTGACTACGGGAGGAAAATCGTTTGGAAACCCAACAGTACGCCAATCACCGCAAATTTGATCCGCTGTTCCATTTCGTGCTTCTTTGGCTGACTTTAATCGTTCTCGTCGGTGCAGTAGTTTATGCCGTCCGTTCCCTGATAGTGGGAGAAGGCGTGTCCGCCGCACTACTCCTGCTCGGGCTGAGCGTCATCGCCGCCATCTTGGTCATGCTGGTGCGGACATATGCGCTCAAAGCTCAAGACCGGGCCATCCGGGCGGAAGAGCTGCTCCGGCACTTTATCCTGACCGGCAAGCCCATGGATCCCCGATTATCGCTGAGGCAAATCATCGCTTTGCGATTCGCCGGCGATCAGGAATACCCGGAGCTGTGCCGCAAAGCGGCAGAAGAAAACATGCGGCCCGAGGACATTAAGAAAGCGATCCGGACTTGGCGGGCGGATCATCACCGGCTGTAATATCCTTGCTGTGAACCTGCCGCTGTATACACCATACGCTATATGCGCCTAATAGAGGAACTGTAATGAGCTATAGGCTTCACCCGACGTCTTAGGCAATCAATAAAGGAACTGCGATGTGCTATTACTCCTTTTCGGGGCACTATGAACTATTTTCGACACCAATAACGAACGCATGTTCCTCTAAATTTGTCCAGAGGCCACGAGCCCCTCGATTAGCGCATCGGAGTTCCTCTATTCGCTCCTCAAACCAATGGGGCCGATGATCCGCCGCCATCCAGCGTCACAACGCCGCAACGCCTGCCGGGAAACACTTTTCGGAGAAAATCGCCGTCTTTGGGATCAGTCCGCGCGGCCTTCGGGCCCGCTTCTTCATCCGTGGATACGAATAGGAAAACCTCCTGCGGATTAACCGCTATCATGCGGCTCCGTGTCGTGTACCCCGAGGAGCGCAGCAGATAAAGACCGGAGCATCACACTTAAAAAGAAAACACGCCAAATGACATAGGACTCGCCCCCATTCCCCGAAGGAGACCGTAAATTTTCTGTTTATAACGATCGACCAGAAAGCAAAATTCTTGCTTGCTTCCCGCCACAATCCGATGAATAAGCTCTCGTTCCGACTCCTGCCGGATATCGCGTTCCTCCACAACTCGGTCCTCCTAGCGTTCTATACTGTATAGACGACGAATCGGAATCCGATCTCTCACCTTAGGGAATATTTTTACAGGAAGCGGATGGGAGAAAAATTAGAAACTTTTCGTTTCCGTACGTCGTCTATGTAATAAGACCGCTAAAATGCGTGTGTGCATTTAAGTACAGAAAGGATTTGGCTCTATTGAACTCTCGTCGTACGACCGCCGCAGCGCTGCTGCTGGCTGCAATCATGCTCATATCCACCGCATGCGGAGACGCCGGCAGCAAAACGCAAGCCGACACCGCAGCCGGAACCTCAGCGCCTCCCGCCTCATCGAATACCGGCTCGACCGGCACTACCGCAGATGCATCCAAGTCGAAACCGTCCGACACGCCTTCCGCTTCGACGACCGGGCAGAATCAAGCTTCCGGTACCTCGGGGGTAAAGCAAACGGCTCAAACGGATACCAAATCCGGCGCGAAGCAAAACGCCTCCTCATCGGGAAAAACAGGAGATGTTCAGGTTGTCGCGAACCCGGCGGACATTGCGGTTCTTGTCAACAAAACGAACAAGCTGCCGGATAGCTACAAGCCGCAGGACTTGGTTGACCCGAATGTTCCTTTTACGTTCAAAGAAAAGCTTGAAAAGCGCAAAATGCGCAAGGAAGCAGCCGCAGCGCTTGAAAAGCTGTTTGAAGGAGCCAAAAAGGATAACCTGCCGCTGGCCGGCGTCTCCGCTTACCGCTCCCATGAAACGCAAAAAACGGTGTATAACCGATACGTGCAAAAAGACGGCGAAGCCGCGGCGAACAAATACAGCGCCAAGCCGGGACACAGCGAGCATGAGACGGGACTGGCCATCGACGTGGCCGGCAGCTCGGGCAAATGCGCAGCGGAGGATTGCTTCGGCGCGACCAAGGAAGCAAAATGGCTTGCCGAGCACGCGGCCGACTACGGGTTTATCATCCGGTATCCGGAGGGCAAAGAAAGCATCACCGGCTATCAATATGAGCCTTGGCACCTCCGTTATGTCGGCGTAGACACCGCCAAAGCGATCGTCAAGCAAGGCGTGACGCTGGAAGAGTACGTTAAAAACGCCGTACCTGTAACGAAGCCAAAATCCTGACCTTCTTCGCAAAACGCAACAAACGCCTGATTCTTTTTCCGCAAAGGATGAAGAATCAGGCGTTTTGTTTTTTTCTCTGTGCGTCCTGTACTACGGTTTATACACTTCGATGGAGTATAAGCTTTCCTCTCCCTCGGTTTTCACCTTGGCGCCCAATTGCTCGGCCACGAACCGAACCGGAACATAGAGTGCATCTTTTTTCAGCACGGTGGGAGCGCCAATGCTTTTGTCGGTTCCATTCACCCGGGCCGTCGCGCTGCCCGCTTGCAGTACGATCTCCGTCTGGGAGCCCGCGATGGTCATCGTTTTTGTTCCCGCATCCCATGTCACCTTATAGCCAAGCCCTTCCCCGAGCTCTTTCCCTTGCACATAGGCGGTATTATTACCCGAAATATAAGCGGCATTATAATTGTAGGCCGGATAAGCCTCCGTCCCCTCTGCCTCTGCCGCCGGTACGCCGTCCAAGTCGGATTCAGACCAAATATAGAAGTACAAATACTTCTCCGTGATCCGAAGCTGTTCCTTCAGCAGCTTATAGAACGCCGAATCCGGCTTCACAACCTGTCTCAAGTTGTCCTCATTCGATAAATCCTCGTACAGGATCGCATCCTTCGCGGAGATGATGTCCGGCTTCACATCTCCATTGATGTTCCACCGATCCATCCGGACGGTAAGCTTGCCGCCGCGGATTCCGTCTTCCGTTCCCGGGGGACTTTGCATGGCGATTTCGGCGTTCCACTGGCGGATCTGTTTACTCTCGTCTACGAATGCATCCACTTTAAGCTTGGATTGGCTCAGCAACTCCTGCTCCCAAGCACCGCCCGTTTCGGAGGTCAAATAAAGCGCAATCGCTTTCGCCCCCGTATAGACCGCTTCCGTACCGAGCTGCCGGTCTTGGAACAGCTCCTCCGCGAAGCCAAGTTCTTTTAGCTCCGGATGGAACTTATCGTAGATGACGACAGCCAGCTCACGCAAGCCTTGGTCGTCCAAAGCCACGTTTTTGAACATGGACCGGAATAACGAGGCAAATTGCTCTCCCGATACATCAAACCGGAGCTGATGTCCGTTTACCGTCTGCCCTTGAATCGTTTCCGTCTTTTTGTCTACGGCAAGGGAGGCGGCGTTTGGAAGATTTTTGGCAATGAGACCTATCGCTTTGTTGGTCACCTCTTGTTGATCTGCCAAGCGAAATTCCTTCATAATCCTTTTCAGCCTATAGAACCAATAATCGTCGTACATCGTTAGCTCATGAGATAGACCGGTCAGCTCGTTCGTACGCCAATCGGCAATAACAATCGGCTTATTCGCGCCTTCCACGTTTAGCACCGCAACATCCTTATCCAGGGAAACGGCAAACGGAAGGTTCAGCTTAGCAGCAGTGATCGACCCTTTAGCCGACATCGTCTGCTCTTTTCGGTTCACCTTCAAGCTGGACACATTTAATTGAAATCCGTTCCAAAAGGCCACTCGTTCCTTCTCGGATTCGAACAAAGCATTCGTGTCTCCCACATCGTATTGCAGTGTCATCGACAGCGAAGCCTCGTAAGTATCCGTCTTCAATTCGTTTTCGATGGCCTGATTCATATTCAAACCGCCAAGCGGCTGGCAGCCGGCCGTAAAAACAAGAGCTGCGCTCATGACCCATACGCCGATTTTTTTAAACAATGGGCATCTCTCCTTCGCTTGTCTTATGTACTTGACTAAAGATTCGATGAGATGGAACGGATTTCCTCCTTCCGTGATTTCGCAAAAGAAAAAGACGTTCCCGCCTAACGGAAACGTCACATTTGGCCGGTCAGCGTGCCGACCGCATATCCGGTGACGGAGACGACCAACCAGACGATTAAGCCGAGAATCATCGGCCTTACCCCGGTAGCGGTCATTTGCCGGAAGTCGGCGGATAAGCCGACCGCGGTCAGCGCCACCACGATCATAAACTGCGCCGCCACATGAATCCACTGCAAAAGCTGCTCCCCAAAAAGTCCGAGCGTGTACAGCAGCGAAGCGGCGAGAAACCATAAAATAAACCAAGGAAATACCTGCTTGATCGAAAACGATCCCGCCTCAGAGGCAGCCGCAGCTTCCCGCTTCTTGCTCCAACCGACGACGACCGCCATAATGATCGCAATCGGTACGATCATCGTGGTGCGCGTCAGTTTAACGATGGTGGCGTAATCCCCGGCGGCGGTGCTGAACGCATACCCTGCGGCGACGACGGAAGAAGTGTCGTTCACCGCGGTGCCCGCCCATAGACCGAAGCCCGCATCGGATAAGCCGAGCGCATGCCCAAGCGCCGGAAAAACAAGGACCGCGACAATGTTGAACAAGAAGATCGTCGAGATCGAATACGCGATCTCCGCTTCCTCCGCTTCGATGACCGGCGAGATGGCTGCGATCGCCGAACCGCCACAAATGCCGGTGCCCGCGCCGATCAACGTCGCCATGCGCGGCGGAATGCGAAGCAGCCGCCCGAATCCGTAGGCCGCGGCGAACGAAAGCAGCAGCGTGACGATCATGACCGCGAACGTCTCCGTGCCGGTCTTCCATACTTCCGACAGGCTGAGACGGCAGCCGAGCAAAATAATTGCCCATTGCAGCACTTTTTTGGAGCAAAAACGAATGCCCTGCCATGTATTTTGCGGCTTGCGCCATAGATTGTTCACCAGGATGCCGATCACGATGCCGAAAACCGAGCCGCCGATCAGCGGAAACAGCAGGCCGAGCCCGTAAGACACGGCCGCAATGACTCCCGTGAGCGCGAGACCCGGGCCGAGCGATTTCAAACCGTTCATAGTGCTTCCCCCCGATTCCCATGTACTTCCGACAGGTGTAATCGTAAGAGATTCGGGAGGAAAACACAAATACGAATCCTTGATGCTATGAATAAGCTTTTATTATGATTGACGGGATGGCTTCAAATTTTAATCGTGAAGAGGCGATACAGAAGCGCGATGACGGCACCGGTCCAGAAGAGCGCGGGAAAATGCAGCCAAGCGGCCGCTCCGCCGGCGACGACAACGATCAGAAGGGCTATCAAAGAGGGATACAGACGGGAAGCGGCAGCCGTGCCGTCCCAATAAGTCAAAGCGTCCAGCAGCCGGTCTTGCGTCTTCGCCTCGGCTCCGCAGTGAGGGCAGATCGAAGCGTCCAAGGGCTGAACGCCGGAGCAGTGAGGACAACGTGCCGTCATCGGAATCACCCATTCCTTTCGGTTAATTCATAGTTATTTTATCGGATAAATAAAGATATTGCAATCCTCCTTGGGGCCTAACGCAAAAAAAACTTGCCGCCTATGCGACAAGCTTTTTGCGACTTCCTTATTTTTTCGCTAAATACTTCCGAATATCAAAAGCGACGGCGGCTACGATGATCAGCCCTTTAATAATGAGCTGCCAATACGGGCTGACGCCGATGAAGGTCAAGCCGTAGTTGATGACGCCGAAAATGAGGACGCCCGCCAGTACGCCCGGCACGGTTCCGATCCCGCCAGCCGTCGATACGCCGCCGACCACGCACGCGGCAATCGCGTCAAGCTCGTACATGTTGCCGTAGTTGTTCGTCGCGCCGCCCGTACGGGCCGCCTCCAGCACGCCGCCCAAGCCATACAGCGCGCCTGCGATCGCATAAATATAGATCAGGTTGCGCTTGACGTTAATCCCGGAGACGACCGCCGCCTGCATGTTGCCGCCGATGGCGTACATATTTTTGCCGAGCCGCGTCTTGTTGAAAACGACCCAGACGATAAAAGCGACGACAATTGCGATGATAACGATATACGGCAGCGAATATGGCCCGTTCGGACCGATGAAGCCGGTGCCGATGGTTGTAAAGTCCTGGCGCAAGCCGGCAATCGGCTGCGATTCGTTCGGCTTCAAATCGAAGTAGATCGAGTTGGCCCCGTAGACGATGACCATCGTACCCAGCGTTGCGATGAACGGCGGCACGCTCAGCTTGGATACGATCCAGCCGTTAATCAGGCCGACGAGCAGCCCAGCGGCAATCCCGATCAAGATCGGCGCCCAGACCGGCAGATCGGGCATGTCCGGGAAAAACCGGCGCGGGTAATCGGCCGTCTGCAACATGGAAGCGGACAATACCGCCGTCAACCCGACGACACGTCCCGAGGATAAGTCGGTTCCTCCCGTAATCAGTACGAACGCGGCTCCCAGCGCGATAATGGCGCGGGTCGAGTTTTGCAGCAAGATGTCCCTCAAAATATCGACCGACAAAAACCGCGGATCGGACGCCGCAATGCCCGCTACGAGAAGGATCAGAACGATATAAATGGCATATTGCGTAAAAAACTGATTTAGCTTTCCCGTCTTCATAAGCCCGGTTCTCCTCCTTCGCGATGTCCTCTTCTAGTTGGCGGCAAGCCGCATAATTTCTTGTTCCGTCGCCTGCCGTCCGTCCAGAATGCCCGTCAGCCGCCCCTCCGACATGACCATAATGCGGTCCGACATGCCGAGCAGCTCGGGCATTTCCGAGGAAATCATGATGATGCTTTTGCCTTGCTTGGCCAGATCGGCGATGATCGTATAGATCTCGAACTTGGCCCCGACGTCGATGCCCCGGGTAGGCTCGTCAAGCAGCAAAATGTCCGGCTCGGTCAGAAGCCACCGCGCCAGCAGCACCTTCTGCTGGTTGCCGCCCGACAAGTTTTTGATCAGCTCCTTAATCCAAGGCGTCTTGACGCGCAGCTTCTCGACGCTCCCGGCGACTTCCGCCCGCCCCTTCCGCTCATTCAATAGGAAGAACGGATTGATATACCGGTCCAGATTGGCGATCATCGTATTTTCCAGAATCGACAGCACGGGAAAAATCCCCGTCACCCGCCGTTCTTCGGTCAGCAGCGCGATTTTATGCTTTTTGGCGTCGGTCGGCGATTTGATCTTGACCCTACGTCCGCGGAGACTGATCTCGCCGGAGGCGACCGACCGCAGGCCGAACAGCGCTTCGATCAGCTCGGTGCGCTGCGCGCCGACAAGGCCGCCGACTCCCAGAATCTCGCCCTGCCGCAGCTCGAACGATACATCCCTGAACGACTTTGGAAAAGGCGAGGTCAGCTTCTCCACCTTCAGCAGCACGTCGCCGGGCTTGTTGTGCCGCTCCGGGAAACGCTCCTTCAGGTCGCGCCCGACCATACGGGAGATGATGAGATCCGTCGTCAGCTCGGCCGCCTGCCACGTGCCGATCAGCCTGCCGTCCCGCATGATGGTCACGTCGTCGGAAATGCGGAGTATTTCCTCCATCTTGTGGGAAATATAAATAATGGATACGCCGCGCCCGCGCAGCTCGTTAATGATCTTGAACAGTTGCTCCACTTCGTTGCCCGTCAGCGAAGACGTCGGTTCGTCCATCACGATCACTTTGGAGCGGAAGGAGACGGCTTTGGCGATTTCGAGCGATTGAATCTTGGATACGGACATCGAGCCCACCAAAGCGTTCGGATCGATATCCATATCCAAATCCCGAAACAGCGTTAACGTATCCGTACGCATTTTTTTCTCGTCGACGATTTTAAGCGGCCCGATCCCCTTCACCGGAAAACGACCGAGCCAGAGGTTCTCCATTACATTACGGTGCGGCACCGGGTACAGCTCCTGATGAATCATCGAGACGCCCAAGCTCAGCGCATCCTTCGAGTTGTTGATCTCCACCCGCTGGCCGTCCAAGACGATCTCGCCGCCGTCCGGCTTGTAAATTCCGAACAAGCATTTCATCAGCGTAGACTTGCCTGCGCCGTTCTCTCCCATCAAGGCGTGCACCGTGCCCGGGCGCACCTTCAAGGTGACGCCGTCCAGCGCTTTGACGCCGGGAAATTCCTTCGTAACTCCGTTCATTTCAAGCAAATATCGGGTTTCCGTCATGCCAAGGCCCCCTCGCGTAAGGATGCGCGCATACGGCAAAAGGGGCAACGTCCGCAGCCATTGCCCCTTGCCGCTCGGCCGGGTAGCCGATTATTTCGCGTCATTCATGTTTTCTTTGGTGATTTTTTTGTAAGAGATCCAAACGTACTTGCCGTCGGTGATGTCATAGCCGGTGTTTTCTTTGGTCGGCGTCTGGCCTTGCGCGAGCACGTTCGCGATGCTGAACGTCGCTTTCCCCTGGTTCTTCGCATCGTTCAGCACGGTGCCGAGCAGCGTGCCTTCTTCGAGCGCTTTGAGCGCAGGTGCCGTAGCGTCAACGCCGACGACCGGAATGAATTTGTTGTCTTTAAAATAGCCCTTCGCTTTCAAAGCTTCGATCGCGCCAAGCGCCATGTCGTCGTTGTTGGCGAAGACGGCTTCGATTTTGTCGCCGTGGGAAGCGAGGAACGCGGCCATTTTCTCCTGCCCTTTGACGCGGTCCCACATCGCGGTGTCTTCCGCCAGCTTCTCCACCTTGATGCCGGCGTCCTCGACGGCTTTGATCGCGAACTTCGTGCGCAGCTCGGCGTCCTGATGCCCCGGCTCGCCCTTCAGCATGACGTATTGCAGCGCGCCGTCCTTGTTTTTGTCCGCTGCGGGGTTCGCTTTGAAGTAATCGACGATGAGCTGGCCTTCCATCGTACCGGACTGCTCCGCTTTCGCGCCGACGTAGTACACCTTATCCCATTTTTTCATGTCGTCGGCCAGCGGCTCGCGGTTCAGGAACACGACGGGGATGTTCGCGTTTTTCGCCTTGTCGATGATGACGCCCGCTGCCGTACGGTCGACCGGATTGATGGCAAGCGCGTTCACCTTCTTCGTAATGAACAGATCGACTTTATCGTTCTGGGTCGGCTGGGAGTTCTGGCTGTCGACGATGTCCGCCTTGGCTTTACCTTCCGCGGCTTGGGAAATCGCGTTCCGTACGCCCGTCATGAACGTATCGTCAAATTTGTAGATGGCGACGCCGATCGTCGGATTTTTGGCGGCGCCGGCATCGGGCTTGGCGGCTCCTCCGCCTGCATTCGTGTTCGCGCCACCCGCCGGAGCATTGCCGGAACTGGAACAGCCGACAGCAGTGGCAAGCAGGGCTGCCGCGACGATCATGGATACAGCTTTCTTTTTCATAACATCTGACCTCCTGTTTTTTGCGTACGTTACGTTAGGTTAGCTACGTTCCCATTATCTTGGATTTCCGGTAAAAAACCCATTCAAAATTCTCATGTGTTTTATCGAAATCCTCATGTGTTTGGGAGGTGGACGCAAAGAAACGTCCTTCGAATTTCAAAGGACGTTGAGTGTGTGGAGAACCCGCTTCGCGTAGAAAACTCTCTGCATACGCCGGTGGGGTATATCCCTCCAGCCGCTCTTGAAACCCGTGAACTTGATTACAATTAGCGGTATTTTCACGGGTTCCAAAGGCGGACGTAAACTCTTACAGGATATACCCCACCTCTATTTGTCTGAGTTTTTCTACTTCCAGGATTTCTCAACCACGCTGAACGTCCTTCGGATTTAAAGGACGTTTCTTTTATAATGGAGAGCTAGGGGTAGCAAGCATTTCAATGTTGCTCGATCAGCTTGGCGTGGAGTACAAGTCTCCCCTTTGCAGGGTCGAGTGTATAGTCGCAGGTTGAGAGCGTGAGGATGCGGTCATCCACCCCGAGGACGGTGTCTGTTTTGTACAGTGACCGTTCCCGGAGGCTTTGCAGGAAAGCTGCGTATTCCTGTTCGTTTTCGAACCCGGTCTGAATATAATTCAAGTCCGCAGTCGCAGGGTAGACGGAGAAAATCTCGGCCCGATAGCTGTGATACAAAGTATCGTATTGAAAAGTGGGGTTGTTCCTAAAAAAATCTTCTTCTAGGAATTTCTTCAAATCACCGAACATGGAGCCGTCCTTCATGCGATGGCCGTAAATCACCGTGTTCGGCTGAGCCTTGCCGATATCGTTGCGAAAGTCGAGGAAAATGCTGCCGGCGCTCGCCTCCTCGCCCTTATAGTTCCGGTTCAAATAATAGGCGTTGTCCTTTCCTTGGACAACTGGATAATCGATTGCCGTATTCCCGATTCGGATCCAGCCGACCACGTCCGGATTCGCGTCGAGCAGAGCCTTAAATTGAGCGCGGGCCTCCTTCGGGGCTTCTACAGCATCAATTGGAGGCTCCACGGCCTCAACATGAGGCGGCTGAGGCTCGGCGTGCCCGTACAACTGCCGGGCTTCGGCCATCACGACCCGGTTGTCATGGTAGCTTCGGAGAATACCGGTTAACTCATACCCGGAAAACAGCATCAGTCCCAAGCAGAGCGGCGTCAGCCATCTTCGAACGTTCAACTCATCACCTCAATACCGGTCAAATGCCGACGGGAATCATGTACAGCCCCGCAGCTTCTTCATGCTTGACGATCACATCCACGCCATAGATCGTCTTGATCGAAGCTTCCGTAATGACTTCGTCCGGCGGGCCTTGCATCTGAATTTCGCCGTTCTTCATTACGATCAAACGGTCGCTGTACCGGATCGCCTGATTGATGTCGTGCAGCACCATGACAATCGTCAGGCCGTGATCGGCATTCAGCTTTTTGATTAACTCCAGTAGCTCAATTTGGTAATAAATGTCAAGAAATGTGGTCGGCTCATCCAAAAACAACATCGGCGTGCTTTGCGCCAACGCCATCGCTACCCAAGCTCTCTGCCTCTCGCCCCCGGACAATTGATCGAGCGTCGCCTGACGCTTTTCCAGCAGGTTCGTGCAGGACAGCGCCCACTCGACAGCCTTGTCGTCCTCCTCGCTAAGCGGGGCTAGCATGCTCCGATGCGCGATCCGGCCAAAGCCCGCCAGCTTCTCCACGGTGATGTCGTGGGGCGCGTCGTTCTGCTGGTGGACGACAGCCAGCTTCCTGGCCAGCTCCTTCGGCTTGTAGCTGCAAATCGCCTTGCCGTCCAGCACGACCTGTCCGCTGTGCGGAGCGTAGTTTTGCGACATGACGCCGAGCAGCGTCGACTTGCCCGATCCGTTCGGGCCGATAATGGTCGTGATTTTGCCAGGCTCGATCCGGCCGTTCACCTGTTTGAGCTGATCACGCTTCTTGTCATACGAAAAGCTGACTTGATGAATTTCCAACTTAATGTCCATGGACCCGATCACTCTTCCTAAGCAGAAATATCAAGAAAGGCCCCCCGATCACCGTCATAATAATCGAGGCCGGAATTTCGGCAGGCGCCAGCACTGTTCGTCCGAGCGTGTCCGCCGTCAAGATCAACAAAGCCCCCGCCAGGGCGGAAAACGGAATAAGCACCTTATGATCCGAACCGACGAGCAGCCGGGCAATATGGGGAACGAGCAGTCCTACAAAAGCGATAAGCCCTCCGATGGCCGTAGCGACGGCCGCCAGCAGGACGGCGACGGCGGAGATCAGCAGCCGGGCGCGCGAGACGGGAAGGCCGACGTTCCGGGCCGATTTGTCCTGCAGCGCAAGCACGTTGCACCAGGAGCACAGCAGCAGCGAGAGAACGAGACCGGCGGTACCGTAGATGAGCATCACTTCGACGTCGCTCCACGTTTTCAAGGGAAACGTAGACGTCGTCGCCTGATTGACGCTGGTCACCGCATAGCTGCCTCTATAGTTAAACGATTGTCCCAAGCCGGTAAACATCGCATTGATGGCGATCCCTACAAGAATAATCCGAATCGGACTGAGGCCCGATTTCCAAGAGAACGAATAGACCAGAAAGCATGCTAAAGCGCCGCCCATAAAAGCAAAAAACGGCAGCCAAAAGAAAAGGCCCGGGAATAAAGAGACCATCAAGATGGAAACAAACCCGGCTCCCGAAGAGATGCCGATCACGCCGGCGTCCGCAAGCGAGCTTCGCATCACGGCTTGCAGAAGCACGCCCGATACCGCCAATGCCGCTCCGACGAACAGCGCGACGATGATCCGGGGCAGACGCAGGTCGCGGATGACTTCCACTTTCTTGTTCGCGCCGGTAACCAAGCCTTGAATCAGCTCAAAGCCGCCGACCTTGATACTGCCCGTCGTTGCGGATACGATGACCATGACGACGAGCAAAAGGATGACGGCCGCCAGGCTCCAAATCGTTTTGTTCATGTGCAAACGTCCTCTGTCGCTCCATAGTTTACGGGTACAGCATGTTCGTCACAACGTCCAGCGCTTCGATCGCCGCCAAATTTCCCGTCGTTCCGAACAACCGTTCCTCCAGATCGTATACCCTGTTGTTTTTTACCGCATCGAAGTGCTTCCAAATGTCGTTTTTCTTAAATTCTTTATCGAACATTTTGACGACCTCTTCCGGCATCCCGTGAGCCGCCCGCAAAATGACGTCCGGGTTCGCCTGCTGGAGGTATTCCGTATTGGAGGCCAAATATTCCACTTTTTCGCCCTGTATAACATTTCTCCCGCCGGCCAGCTTCACCAGATCGCCAATGTACGAGTTCTCCGTCGCTACCAGATAGCTGCCCGGCACGCCAAGCAGAATAAGCACGGACGGTGACGCTTTGCCCGCGATCCGCTGCCTGATTTCGGCGAGCTTCTTGTCGTATTGGGCTACGATCGCTTCGGCCTGCTTCTGCCGCCCATATTTGCCGCCCAACGTCTTGATGGCCTCATTCATTTTGCCCAGACTGGTCAGATCGAGAAAGTTCGCTTCGATTCCCGCGTTCTTGAATACAGGCTCCAAGTCGTATTGCAAGGTCGTCACGGATAACACGTCCGTCGGATCAAGCGACTTCACAAGCTCTATGTTCGGGCTCATCGGATTGCCTACTTGGGGCAAGGACGCATACCGTTTGGGCAGCTCCTTGTAGCTGGTCGGAATCCCGACCAAATCGACCTCAAGCGCATCCATGATTTCCGCAGCCGCCACCGTCGTGGCGATGACCCGATGCTCCGGCTGCGTCTTGGCCGCCTCCGGGCCTGCGTTCGCAGCAGCGGTACCATCGGTGTTCGCCTTCGCCGAGCAGCCTGTTACGAGCAGCAGAAGGACGATTGCAGCGCTTAGCCCTTTGCACCATTTGCCCACCTTCGCGATTCCTCCTTTCTAAAAAAATTACGGAGGACGCCGGTTACCCGACATCCCCGCTTATCCCATTTTTGTTTCAACCGCCATTACTTGGCATGGTTCAGCATTTTCAATACCAGGTTCACTGCTTCGACCCGTGTTACGTTCGCATGCGGTGCGAAATGGTTGTCGTAGCTTGCGCCGACGATTTCGAGCTTATGGGCCGCATCAATGTAGGGCTGCGCCCATGGCGCAATTTGTCCGGCATCCGCGAACGGAAGAGACGCATTCGCTGCAGGCTCGATCTTCAGGGCGCGCACGATCATAACGGCCATTTCGGTCCGGCTGACATTCCGGTCGCCCGAGAACGTTCCGTCCGCATAACCGCTGATGATGCCCGAGCTCACGACGCTGGCCAAGTTCTCCTTAGCCCATGCGGGAATGCTGTCGAGGTCGGCGAAATTCAATTCGCCCTGCTCCCCTTTCAGCTTGAGCGCCCGGCTGATCATCGCCGCCACTTCGGCCCGACTTGTCTCGTTATCCGGACGGAACGTGCCGTCCTCATAGCCGTTGACGATGCCCAGAGCCGCAGCCCGCTCGATCAGAGCTTTCGCCCAGTGGTCTTCGATATCGGTCAGCTTCGCAGGTGTGATCGCCTCCACCGCAGGCTTGGCTTCCGCTTTAGGCTCTTCCTTCTTCTTCTCTTCTTCCTTCTTGACAGGCTTGATGCTGTCAAGATCGAACGTCATATCCACGGTGTATACCCGGTTGTATTTGTCCGGCCAGTCCATCTTGATCCGGGCTTTTTTCGTGCTCGCATCCTTCACTTCGAACTGAACAACCCGGGTATTTTCTTTTTCATTGGAAGATACCACTTTGACATCGGCAAACGGATCGGCATCCTTCTCGACTTGATCCTGCTCGACCTGGATCATCGGCATTTCTTTGCTTTTGTTCACGGTGAAGGTGACGAGCTTCTTGCCGTCATCCTGAACTGTCAGGTTGGCAGGATGCTTCACGAGATCGTTGATGAACGATTTTTTCGGTGCATTCTTATCTGCCTTCTTATCCGCTTTATTGTCTTCCGTCTTCGTTTGCTCCGAGCTGGCTTCCGTGTCAAGCAGCGCATAGTCCATCGTATACTCGCCGGCTTTCAGCGAATTGGGGAACGGCTTGGCGTTCAGGACTTTGGACAAGTTGCCGTTAAGCTCCTTCAGGCTGCTTTTGTCAAACGCAATGTGCACGTCATAGGAATGGAAATAGTTGAACGCTGCCCAATCGACCTTGACCCAGCCTTTCACTTTCTCATCCAGATTCGGCACTCGGAATTTCACGATCCGCGTGTTCTCTTTCTCATCGGTGCTGACCACGGTCGTGTCGGTCAGACTTCCGCTTTGCTCGACTTTGAACTCGGTAATTTCCTTGCTCTGCTTGAGCACAATCGAGACGTATTGCGTACCGTTCTCCACTTTTAAGCTGCCCGGCGTTTTCACGTAATCCTGCATTACGGATTTAGTATCGGTGCCGTACTTCAACACTTTAAAATCAATAGTGTACGTACCGTCGGCAAGTCCGTTCGGGCTTTTTGCCGGCACGTTCGGGTTCACCGGCCCGGGTCCTCCGGGCGAAGCAGGCACGAGGTTGTTCAAGGCAATGCGGAACGAACGCTCCTCTGCTCCGTTATCCTTCGCCACCGCCAGCTTGACGAGATAGGTGGCGGCCAAATCGTCGATTTCGTATCGGACATCTGCCGCACCCGCAGCTAACGTACGGGCAGTTTCAGGCTCCGGCGACGTTGGCGCTTCTTGCGCCGGAATATCCCGGGTTGTCCCGTCGGCGTGCAGTAATTGGAAATTCGCAATCGCTACACCGTTTTTCCGTTGGAACGAGAGAAATTTTTTTCCGTCGTGAACGGTTAATTTCCCGGTATGTTCAAGATACGAGCTTACGGACGAGCCGAAACGGTCGCCGGAGATGACGACGAGATCGAAGCTGTATTGCCCGTTTGCGACGTTCACCGGAGTGCGGGGGCTTGTCACGACCGCAGCTTTAAATCCGGCAATCGCCGTCTCCAGAGCGCTGGCGGCCTGATCCACCTGTCCTTGCTCCGCTTCTTCCAGACCGGCTGTGGCTTGGGCCTGCCGGATCGCCGCATAAAGCGCGTTCTTGGCTCCATTGGCATATTGACCCGGGAACGTTCCTTCGACCGCTGCGTTATGCAGCGCCTCGGCCTCTGCGATCAGCGCGTTCAATTTCCCTTTCTGAGCCGGGCCCGCTTGAATGGCGAGCGTATGCCAGCTGCCGTCTACCTTAAGCTGTCCGTTATGATTGTTCACCACGACGTCGCTTAACGCAACAAGCGCATAAGTCGCCTGTGTCACCGATTGCGCCTGAAAAGTGAGCGTGATGTACCGATTGTTCACCGGCAAAGGCCGCACGCCTTCGTCCAGGCTGGTCGACAAGCGGACTTGTCCGGGCGCGATCTCGTACTGCTCCGTGAGGCGAAGGCCGTTGATCATCGGGGACGCTTCAACCAACTTCAGCTTGGCCGGATCGAAGCCCAGCGTCAGCCCTTGCGTATACACCTGCTCGTATACGCTGTTCGTCACGCCGCTCACCCCGAACGTCAGCTTCAGCTGCTGTCCGGCTTTCACGGCCGCAGGTCCCGTCAGTTCGGAGGACGGGATTTTCTCGGCGTTTGCGGAGTCGAACTTCAAGCGGATTTTGTGCGTTTTTTGGTAAGGCTGTCCGTTGTACGAGGTTTCCACCCGCACCTCTGCATTCACGAGAGCGGTCAGATCGCTCACTTCAAATTCCACCACCCGGGTGTCGTCCGCCGCATTGCGGCTCGCCACGGTAGCATCGAGCAGCACGCCGCCCTGCTCCACCTTGAATTGCGGAATGATCGAGCTCTGCTTCACCGTGAAGGATACCTTCTTGCGCCCCTGCTGAACCGTAAGCTTGCCCGGTTTAGCCAAGTACGAATCCATGCCCGACGTCTGATCCGCCGTCGCATGAAGCGCCGTAAACGGAAGGCGGTATACGCCGTCCTTCGCGGGGTCCGGATTCGCGGTATTCACCGATGCCTTGAACGCATCGAGGGCCGCTTGCAGCGCAGCAGCAGCCTTGTTCAGCTGCGCCTGCGTAGGCGATGCGCCGTCGGCGACAGCCTTGGCTTGCGCAATCGCCGAGCTCAATTTGCTCTTGGAGCCTGCGGGATACTGCCCCTTCAGGCTGCCTTCCACGGCGGCATCATGCGCCGATTGCGCTTGGGCGACGAGCGCCGTCAGCCGGCTCTTGTCCCCCGGCTCCGCCACGAGGGTGTCCGTATCGAAAACGATGCGAACGGTATAATAATTGTCGTAGACGAAGTCGGGCATGCCCGGCAAGCCCATAATTTTCACATGGATCTTGGCATTCAGCTTAGCCGACACATCCGGCACTTCGAACTTCACGACTCTCGTATTCTTGACTTCGTCCCGGCTTACGACTTCCGCATCGACGAATTGTCCGTTGTTCTCCGTCTTGAAATATTGCCACCAGCTGCTGTTAAGCAAAGTGATGGATGCGAATTGCTTCCCGTCCTTCACTTCCAGCTTGGCCTGAACCGGCTTCGGAAGGTAATCGTTCACCATCGACGGCTCGTCTTTATCTTCCTTCAGCACGGTTAAACCGATCGTATAGCTGCCCTCCTCAAGCGAGGGGGCCGCACCGGCGAGCGGAATTTGGACCGCAGCGAGAAATACGAAGACGGCTAGAAAA
Source organism: Paenibacillus tyrphae (assembly GCF_024158745.1). Taxonomy (GTDB): domain Bacteria; phylum Bacillota; class Bacilli; order Paenibacillales; family NBRC-103111; genus Paenibacillus_G; species Paenibacillus_G tyrfis_A. Next base: position 82,804 of record NZ_JAMZAW010000029.1, read on the forward strand.
ACGGATAAAGCTTTCTGTACTATCCTGCTCAAAGTCATAACGCTCCTTTGTTGTCTCGTAAATAAACCGGGGATCAAGCTCCCCTTGCTTTCCTGGCCGCAGCGGATTACAGATGCTTCTTAGCTACAATGACGCGCCTGGATGACTTGCTTATTGCGGTTTAATGGTGCTCGTATTGTATTGAATTTGAACGTTGTACTTGTGGTCGTAAGGGAACGGCAGCGTTGTAATTTTCACATGCGTGTACACGTTCGTTTTGGCCGTCAAATCGGATACCGGGAATTTAACGACGCGGGTGTTGGCTGCCGGGTCCGTGCTTACCACGGTCGCGTCAACGTAGCTTCCGTTCTGTTCGGTTTTGAAAAATTGAATCCAATCGCTGTTTTTCAAAGTAACCGAGACGAATTTGTTGCCGTTGACCACTTCCAGCTTAGCCGGCTTCTGGAGATAGCCGTCCATGGTGGACGTTTGGTTGGTTTGATCCTTCAACACGGTGAATTCAACCGTATAAGTTCCGTCAGCAAGCGCAGGATTGGCTCCGGCCAGCGGGGCTTGAACGAATGTCAGCAGCGCAAACATCATCATAAATACGGCAATAGCTTTAGTAAATTGCTTTCTCAAAGGGATTCTCTCCTTTTAGGGTCTAGTGGTTTTGGAGGCTGCGGACCAGATAGCATGCTGAAATGAAGAACAAAGCTGTAAAGAAAGCAAGGGGCGCTTTATCCCCGGTTTGCGGGTTGTCGGCTGACAGCATCACTTTGTCCGCCGGCTGCTTGGCGGCGTCGGCTGCCGCCACAGGCTTCGTGCTCGCTGCCGGAGCTGTGTTCTCCGCCTTAACGGCGGCATCGGCTTTCGCTTCCGGCTTTACGCTTGCTGCCGGAGCTGTTCCATTCTTCTCCGCCTTCACGGCATCGGCCTTCGCTTCCGGCTTCACGCTTGCTGCCGGAGCTGTCGTACCGGCCTTCGCGCCTTTGTCGGCGCCGGTTTTCTCCGCAGCCGAAGTCGAAACACCAGTTTTATCGGAGGCTGGTTTGGCCGCCGATTCGACTTTTTTTAACTTCTTCGTGTCGAAAATAAAGCGGATCGTGTAATCATGGTCGTAGTTAATCGATTCGACTGTCACATGAATTTTGGAAAGCAGCGGCTTGGACAAATCGTCAAGCTTGAATTCGACGACTCGGGTATCTTCCTTCTCATCGCTCTTGATCACTTTCGCATCGGCAAAATCGCCTTTCTCAGGCACTTTGAACATGGTGATCCATTTGCTGTGGTTCATTTGAATTTGCGCGGTGATTTCGCCTTTTTTCACCTGCAAGGTCGCCGGTTTCTCGAAATAATCGTTCGCCATCGAAGCCGACTCGTTTTCCGCCTTGACAATGGTGTAGTCAATCGTATACGTACCGTCGGCCAAATCGGACGCAGCTTGCGCTCCCGGCGCAAAGAACAGGCTCAGGATGAAAGCCAGCGTCAAAAACAAAGAGGGTAAAGCTAATGACCTTTTCACGTTGTACGGGCTTCCTTTCCGGTTAGTTTACGTTGATAATCGTTATCATCAATATTGATTATCATTCTCAATTAGAACTCAAAAAAAATGATCCCTTCCGGCTTCTTCAGTTTTTCTTTTCGCAATTTTCTGAACATGGCATCCCTCCCTTATTTCAATTTTGGAAATATTTAGACGAAATTTTATCCGACAGGTTGATCTTATTCCAGATTCAAGGAAATTGTCAACCCATATTATTGGCAGCAACCAAAAATTTGGTTATTCCACCGGCCCAAAAATAAATTTTGGATAAATTCCCCAACCTCCCATTGACATTGAAAGTGATAATCATTATCATTTGTAATCGATCATAGATTATCATATCCGGCTCCGCCAGATAGGAGGACGCAAGTGAAACGATTGTGGCATATAGGCATGGCTGTTCTGCTGCTCGGGGCGGCCGGATGCAGTCCGGGGCCGGCCGCCGGCAGCGGTGCCACGGCAGCACCGTCCGAGGCGAAGCAGTCTGCTGCGAAGGCGGCCGATACGAAGCTATTCGTCCAAGATTTTGCCGGACGCAGCGTGGCCTTCCCTACCGTCCCAACCAAAATCGCCGCATTAAGCAACGGCGATGTGGATATTATTTATGCGCTGGGCGGCAAAGTCGTAGGCCGGCCGACGTCGGCAGGTCCGGCAGCCGTCAAAGAAGCGGCTGGCGCAGAGCAGATCGGCAGCACCCACGGCATCGATCTCGAAAAAATCGCAGCGCTCGATGCGGATGTCGTGCTCGGTAACCACCCCTTGAACACGAAAGACATCCCTTCGGTTGAAGGCATCGGCTCCAAGATGCTGTTGACCTCCGCCAATTCGATCGACGATATCAAGAAGCAGATCGCCTTGTTCGGCCAGCTGCTGCGGAAGGAAGACAAAGCCCGCGAGCTGAACGAAAGCATCGATGCGAAGCTCAAGGAAATCGGTTCCGGCTCGACTGGCCCCAAGCCGAGGGTCTTGCTCGTTTACGGCGCTCCGGGCACCTACATGGCTGCGCTGGGCAATTCCTTAAGCGGCGATATTCTGGCGAAGGCCGGAGGGGAAAATATTGCTGCGGACTATCCGAAGCTGGAAAACTACCCGCAGTATGCTCAATTGAATACCGAAAAAATTATCCAATCGAACCCGCAGCTGGTTCTGTTGATGAGCCACGGCAATCCCGAGAAGGTCAAGGACGGATTCCTGAAGGAAATGCAGCAAAATGCCGCCTGGAACAGCCTGGATGCCGTCAAGCATAACCGCGTAGAGGTGCTGCCGTCCGACTTGTTCGGCACGAATCCCGGCACCCGGGTCATTGAAGCGCTTGACCGGCTGAAAGCCTTGCTTCAAGCCGTGAAGTGACGCCCGATGAATAAACAACAACGTCTCTTGAGAAGAAAGCTGCTATGTATTGCAGCCCCGATCCTTCTCCTCGCCGTCGCTTTCTATGGCATCGCCTACGGGTCCGTCTCTCTGTCGCTTCAGGAGGTATGGACGGTTTTTACGGCAAACGGCCCGCCTGCGCACGAGAAAATCGTCATGAATCTAAGGGTTCCCCGCGTGCTCGTCGGCATGCTGACCGGCGCATGCCTGGCCGCAGCCGGTGCGTTGCTGCAGGGCGTGATGAAAAATCCGCTGGCCGATCCGGGCATTATCGGCGTCTCGGCGGGCGGAGGCCTTGCTGCCATCATGGCGATGATCGTGTTTCCGCAGCTCAGCTATTTGCTGCCTGCTCTCGCTTTTCTGGGGGCGCTGATCACCTCTGTGGTCATCTATGGGCTGGCGTGGAATAAAGGGGCCTCGCCTCTCAAAATCATTTTGGCGGGCGTCGCGATCAATGCGCTGCTGGGCGCCGTAACCAACGGGCTGATGGTGACGTACAGCGACCGGGTGCAAGCCGTTCTGCCCTGGCTCGCAGGCGGGCTAAGCGGCCGCAGCTGGCATCATCTGCAGTTCATGGCGCCCTACGCCATCACGGGGCTAGCTTTGTCCGTCCTTGCGATCAAGCCGGCCAACCTGCTGCTGCTCGGAGACGACGCAGCCAAGCTGTTGGGCCAAAAGGTGGAGGTGCAGCGCCTGCTGCTGATCCTGCTGTCGTCCTTATTGGCCGGGGCAGCCGTCAGCGTCGCCGGGTTGGTCGGCTTTGTCGGCCTGGTCGTGCCCCATGCCATCCGGCTGCTGGCCGGCGAAGATTACCGCTTCCTCCTCCCGCTTTCCATCGTGGGAGGCGCAGCGCTTGTCGTGCTGGCCGATACGATCGCGCGCTCGTGGTTCGACCCGATCGAGCTGCCCGTCGGCATTTTGCTCGCAGGTCTGGGGGCGCCGTTCTTTTTATTTTTGCTGAAGAAACGGGGAATCGTGTGATGACCGCCACCGCTATTCATACGGACCATCTGGAATTCCATGTCGGCGCCTTCCGGCTTCGGGACGTTACGGTGTCGATCCCGAAAGGCAAGCTGACAGCTATCGTAGGGCCTAACGGCTCCGGAAAATCCACTTTATTAAAAATTATAGCGCAATTGCTGAAAGCCGATCAGGGAGAGGTGTACGTTCATAACCGGCAGGCCAAGATCTATAAATCGATGGAGTTTGCCCAAACCGTAGCGATGCTCACCCAATCCAAAGGCCAGCTTCCCGAGCTGACCGTGCGGGAACTGGTCGCTTACGGCCGCTCCCCATACAAACGTATGTTCGATCGCATGACGGCGGACGACGAGCGGATTATCGATTGGGCTCTGGACATAACGGGCACCGCAAAGGCAGAGCAGCAAATGTTCCACACTTTATCGGGAGGTGAGCAGCAAAAAGTCCGGATCGCCATGGCCTTGGCCCAAAAAACGAATATTCTGCTGCTGGATGAGCCTACCACTTATCTGGATCTCGCCCATCAGCTCGATGTGATGGAAATGCTGCAAAGGATCAATGAGACGCACCGGCTGACGATTGTCATGGTGCTTCACGATCTCCAGCAGGCCGCCAATTATTGCGATTATCTCATCGCGATGAAGCACGGACGCGTGGTAGGGTCCGGCAATCCGAAAGAAATCATCAATCCGCAATTTTTGCAGGACGTGTACGCCATCGAAGCCAAAGTCGCCTTCGACGACGACTATCCTGTCATCATCCCGATTCGAAAAACCTGTAAACCTAAGGAGGAAATCATATGGTCATTGTAACGAATACGTCCCACATCACGAAGGGCAACGCGCATAAGCTGATCGAACGGTTCGACAAGGTCGGAAAAGTGGAATATATGGAAGGCTTTCTCGGCCTGGAGGTACTGCTGACGGAAAATACGCCCGAATACGACGAAGTGACGATCAGCACCCGCTGGAACAAAAAAGAGGATTTTCAAGCGTGGACCCACAGCGAAGCGTTCCGGGAGGCGCACTCCCACCGCGGAGGCATGCCGGATTATATTATTTCCAACAAAATCTCGTTCTATGACGTCAAACGTAAGACAACCTATCGCCGCCGGCTGATGCGGCCGGAATGCAGGAGAGAGCGACCGCTTAGGCGGCCGCCCTCTCCATTTTTTTACTTCACAAAAGGAAACAACAGCTTCTGGTTGTCCGACCAGAACATGTTGTCCTGATCGATTACCTTCGTTCCGGTATCGAAGCGGGCGGGCACTTTCTTGCCCTCCAAGGCTTCCACCGCATATTTGACGCCCAGATAGCCCATGCTGAACGGGTTCTGGATAATCGTCGCCTGAATGACGCCTTCCTGCAACGATTCGATGTTTTCGGCCGTGCTGTCGAACGTGACGGCCTTTACTTTTCCTTCCAGCCCCATCTCCCCAATCGCCCGGACAACCTCGATGGACGAAACGGCATGCAGCGCGACGATCCCGTCGACAGGCTCCTGAAGAAGCCGGCGGATTTGCCGGGCGCACGGAGCGGGGTCCGAGGCGCACTCGACCTGCTCCACCACCTTCATCTGGCTGTGCTTGGCGAGCTCGTCCAGCACGCCCTGCTCCCGCTGCTCGGTCGTCCTCACGCTAGGCTTGAAGCCGATCACCGCGATGCGTCCCCGGTTCCCGACGAGCGACGCCATTTTGAGCCCCGCCTTGCGCCCGGCCTCGAAGTTGTCGATGCCGATGAAGCTGCGCACCCGTGGCGAGTCGATCTCCGTGTCGATGGCGATGACCGGCATGCCTCGCTCCGCGGCCTGCCCGGCCGCTTCCGCCAGCGCTTGATCGTCGTTGGCCGCCAGGACCAGCGCATCCCGCTTATAATTGACCGCTTCGTTCACGAGCTGAATTTGGCCCTGCACGTCCTCTTCCTGCTTGGGCGCCCCGACCGACAGCTCGACGCCGAACTCTTTTGCCGCAGCTTCCGCCCCCGTACGCACCGTTTTCCAATAATCGCTGTTATGCGTCTTCAGCACGAGGGCAATTTGCTTCTTCGGCTCCGCGATGTGCGGCTCGGTGTTCTCGCTTCCGCAAGACGGAAGCAGCAGAAGGCAGAGCACGGCTGCAAGCAGCACCGGAACCGTTCGAAACGCTGCGCTTCCCCTTGTCATCGCTCCTCCGCCCCTTCCGTTCGTACGGCCGGAATCCACAGCGTCACCGTGGTGCCTTCCTCCAATTGGCTCTCGATCTCCAGCCCATAGGCCTCGCCATAGCCAAGCCGGATCCGCTCATGCACGTTGCGGAGGCCGACGGAAGAGCCTTCGCCGCTTGCCGCCTCACCCGTCAGCAGCCGTTCCAGCTTGTCCGCCGGGATGCCGAGCCCGTTGTCGATGACCTGCAGCCGCACCTTTTCCCCGACGAGCTCTGCGGTGATCCGGATGAAACCTTCGTCCGCCATCATTTCGATGCCGTGGTAGATCGCGTTCTCCACGATCGGCTGCAAAATCAGCTTCAGTGTCCGACAGCCCAAAACCTCCGGCTCCGCTTCGATTGCGAATTCGAATTTGTTCTTGTACCGCATTTTCTGGATGATCAAATAATTGCGGACATGCTCCAGCTCGTCCTGTACGGAGATGACGGTCTGGCCTTTGCTGAGGCTGATGCGGAAAAACTTCGACAGCGCCGTAATCATCGTAATGACCTCTTCGCTCTTGCCTCCGCCGGCCAGCCGCACGACGGAATTCAGGGTATTATACAGAAAATGCGGGTGAATCTGCGCCTGCAGCACCTCAAGCTCGCCCCTGCGCTTCGCTTCCTGCTCGCGGATGATTTGGCCCATCAGCTCGCGGATACGGGCCACCATATAGTTGAACCGGCGCGATAGCCGCCCTACTTCATCGTCGCCCTGCACCTGGATGTGAATGTCGAACACGCCCTGCTCCACCTTGCTCATCGAACGCTCCAGCCGGCGGATCGGCTGCGAGATTTTGGCCGACATGAACGCCGAAATCAGCAGCACGAAGACGACGACAAACAGCAGCAGCCAGGCGATGAAGCCGCCGATTTCCTTTTTGGCGGTTACGATTTCGTCCATATAAGAAACGCCGATGATTTTCCAGCCGATGTTGTTGACCGTTGCGATGGTGATGAGCCGCTTGTCGCCGCTGGAGGAATCGAGATAGTTGCCGTACGTGTATTTGAGCGCCTGCTCGACATTCTCGTATTTCAGGCCGATATAAATGAGCTGCTGCTGAGGGTGGTACACGATATTGCCTGCGGACTCGTCGATGATGTACACGTAGCCTTTCTTCCCCAGGCTGACCCGGCGGCACAGGTCGTCGATCGTCTTGAAGTTGAAATCGACGAGCAGCACGGCGTTCTGCTTCTGGCCGCCGCGTTCGATCGTGATCTGCTTGCTCATGGACACGACCCACGTGTATTTGCCCTTGTACAGGTTCTGGATGTGCGGCAGCGAGAAGGTCAGATGGTTCGGGTTCTCCAGCGCCGTCTTGAACCAGCTCTGCTCGGTCAGCTTCGTGTTTTTGCGCATGTCCATGACCGGAAGCCCCGCAATCGGCTCGCCGTCCGCCGTAAAAAGCGCCATCGAAACGATATCCGTGCGGCTGTCCAGAATCATCCCGAGCTGATCGGTCAGCCGTTCGCCCGACACGATGGAATTCATCCACACCTTTTGCTCCACGGTCTGAAACACCTGCGACATATTTTGCAAGTAATTTTCGAGGTTGTATTTGACCTGCGCGACGATCTGTTCATTGCTGAGAAACGTGTTCTGCTCCGCCGTCTTCGTAAATTTGTTGTACAGCATCACGCTGACGAACGCTATAACAAGAAGCGTCAGCAGCGTAAACGATGCGGTGATGATCACCTGAATGCTCTTGACCTTCCACGTGTAGACAACGGATGCGGCCATTCGCCGAAGCCCCCGGGCCACCCACTTCATCCGCGCTGTCCCTCCACGGCGGCGCTGCGGTATTCCTTCGGCGAGACGCCGACATGCTTGCGGAAGCTGAAGCTGAAGTAGTTCGGCTCCGCGTACCCGACCCGTTCGGCGATCTCGAACGCTTTGAGGTCGGTCGTCCGCAGCAGCTCTTTCGCCGCTTCCATCCGAATGTGCATCAGGTAGTTCACGAACGTCATTTTCGCTTCTTTCTTGAAAATGCTGCTGAAATAGCCGGCACTAATGTGCAGATGGCTGCACACTTTCTGGATCGAAATATCCGTCTCGTGGTAATGGCTCTTCGTATAGTCGATCGCCTGCTCCACCAGCGATTTGTACGCATACTGCCGCTGGCTCGCGATGCTGTTCATGATGGCTGTGCACAGCCCAAGAATGCGGTTCTTCGCTTCCTGCAGGCTCGCGAACTTGTGCAGCTCCGCGAACGGCACGAAGTCCGTCCCAAGCACCGCATCCAAATCGACGTTCGCGTCTTTGGCCGCTTTGAGGATGGCGGTTAACATTTCCATCAAGTAAATCTGATAATCCTTAAACGACACCTGCGTTTCGCCGATGCCGTGAAACAAGCCGTCCACCGTCTCCTGAATTTCCTGCGGGGTGCCGACCTTCAGACAGCGGATCAGCGCATGCTCCTTCAATTCGTCGAAGCGCAGCTTCTCGACGAAACGCGTCTCCACGTCGTCGATGCAAATGATCCGGTTGCTGCCGAGAATGCCGCGGTAATCGAGCGCCAATACCGCATCCTTGTACGAATAGGACACGTCCGTCAGGTCGCCGCATACGGTGCCGACGCCGATCGTGACGGTAAATTTCAAATATTTCGCAATGCTCTGCCGGATGTCCTCCAGCGCGGTAAGCGTTTTCTTAAGCGCAGAAGCTTCGCCCTCCTGGACCTGTCCGGCTACCGTCAAAAGCACCAAATAATCGTTGTGCAAAAATACCCGGCCCATGCGGTGCTTCTCGACGATTTCTTCGGCAATGTTCAGCACGGCGAAGCGTTTTAGCTCTGTGTCCTTCGAAGCTCTCAGCGAGGCTTCGGCTGCTCCCTCCGTATCCTCGCCGGTATCCATGCTGATGACGGATACGACGTAGGCGTCCGCCGCCAGCTCCAGATCGTAGCTGCGGCATTTTTCCTCGATTTCGCGCCGCGGCAGCTTCCTCGCGACCAGCGAAGCCAGAAAAACCTCGCGCAGCACGGGCAGACTTCTGCGGTAGTGCTCCTGCAGCGTCTGGACGTTTTCCTTCTCCGCCGCTTCTTCGTCAATCCGGCGCTTGATCTTCGCCAGCACGTCGATCAGCTCCTGCGCCGAATACGGCTTGAGCACATATTCGTCGATATGCAGCTTGACCGCTTTTTGCGCGTATTCGAACTCGTCGAAGCCGGTCAGGATGACGATCTTCGTCGCCTCATACCGCTGCCTGATCCACGCCGCCAGCTGCAGCCCGTCCATAAACGGCATGCGGATGTCGGTGACGACCACGTCCGGCACCTGCCGTTCGAACAGCTCCGCCGCCTCCTGACCGTTTTCCGCGGTTTCGATCACTTCGAATCCGTGGCGGGCCCAGTCGATCTCCCGCAGGATGCCTTCCCGCACATCTTCTTCGTCTTCCACAAGCATGAGCTTATACATCGGTCACGGCCTCACTTTGCGCCGCTGCGGGAGCTCTGCCTCCCGGCTTCGGCAAGTTTCGAAATCTCGTGATAACAATGTACCAGAAGGGCGACCCGTTTGAAAAGTGGAGGATATAGGTCCCCGCTACTTCCGGCACACCGCCACGCCGATAAAATACCGGATTCCGTCCCGCGGCTTCTCGAAGGTCACTCCGCGCTGATAGTAAATGTCCACCTCGGCAAAGCCGGTGAACAGCTCCTCGAACTCGCCCGGTGTCAGCTGGTGAACATGAAACGGTTCGCTGGTCGGCATGCCCCGCCCCCGGCCGAACGGGCTGGACAGGACCAGAATTCCTCCCGGCTTCAGCATGCGGTAGAGGTTGTCCATGAACGTCCGGTCGTCCTTCAGATGCTCGATCGTTTCAAAGCTCAAGATCGTATCGAACAGGCCGAGCCGCTCCGGAAGCCCCGGGTCGGTCGCGTCCCCTTGCACGTACGTCACTTTCTGATGATGGTACTCCCGGCTTGCATACCGCAGCGTCTCCTCATCGTTATCGACGGCGACGATCTCCGTCACTTCCCGCTTCCGTTCCTTGGCCGTCATATGGCTCCCGTATCCGGTTCCGCACGCAATATCCAGTACCCGTCCCTGCACATAAGGAGCGGCAAAATAATATCTCGCGATATGCTCCAGCAGCATACCGTTCGTCGGCTTCATCTGCTTGGGAATAATTCGCTCTCCCGTCCATTCGAGCAACTTCATCACCTCACTCGGAAGCTAAAAAAAAGACCGCCCATCCAAGTTAGCAACTTGAACAGCGGCTGTCAAATTCGTGCCTATTCCTCTTGCCCGGCGTTAGCCGGACGCTGATCCAGCGCCGAGTTCGCCAAAGCTGGCAGCATTCTCGTATCGCTGACCATGGGGGACTGGCACAACGGACATGTCGGCTTATGCTCGAACATAAAATTATCCCGCATCCACCCGTTGCAGTCTTCTTTCGTACAGGACCAGATTTTGGTCTCTTCCTTGGGGATCTCCTCAAACATCTTTTTACGATAATTCATGGCCATTCCCCTTTCCGATCGCAATACTAAAAGAAAAACCGCCCCTAACTTGCGTTAAGAGCGGGCTTGTTGCTTAGTAAACTTTTACAACGTTCTCGGCTTGCGGTCCGCGGTTGCCTTGAACAACGTTGAACTCAACGCGTTGGCCTTCGTCCAGGGACTTGAAGCCTTCGCCTTGGATCGCGCTGAAGTGTACGAATACGTCGCTGCCGCCTTCAACTTCGATGAAGCCGTAGCCTTTCTCTGCGTTAAACCATTTCACTGTACCTGTTTGCATGGGTGTGACCTCCACAATTAATAAATTTAATATGCTCATTTTTAACCAAAATTAAAAAATTCACACATTGAAAAAAGTATCATGTAAAAAATGTCACCTTTTTCAATATGTGAATTCCGGTTTCATTTATAAACATTTATTTCATTTTACCACATTCCGTACGTAAAGGCAAATATCGCCGTCAACAAAAATAAGCTGCAATTATTAAGAATTATTTAGAAAAAAGAACTAACTTTTGGGGAAGCGCCTGCCGATAGATACAAAAGAGCAATTTAAAATTTACTGTTGTTAATGGAGGAATCGCTGTGGATTATACTACACCGCAACATCAAAACAAGAGTCCGAAAAGCTTCGTAGCCGCGCTGCTTCTGGCTTTCTTCTTAGGATCGCTTGGCGTTCACCGCTTCTACGTAGGCAAGGTTGGAACCGGCATCCTGATGCTGATTACCTTGGGCGGCTTCGGTGTCTGGACATTGATTGATTTTATCATGATCGCCGTTGGGAGTTTTACTGATTCCGATGGCAGACCTATCAAGAATTAATTCTCATCGCCTCATAATTGACCCAAGAAACTGCTGCTGTGCGGCAGTTTTTTTTCATTCGCTCTTGTCCGGGAAGTGGAGAGTGGAAGCAATTAGAAACGATACCGCCAGCAAACAAAAGGGAACGGCGCTGATCAAATAGCGGAACGTGGCCTGCGAATCGGGTCCCGGCTGCTCCCCGCTCACATACCCGAACAGCATCCCGACCACCCAGAAAGCCAACGCCGAGATCAAGCCGCTCGATCGCGTAATAAAGCCGCCGACCGCGGTATAGACGCCCTCTCTCCGGCTTCCGGTCTGCTCGAAGTCCCGGTCGATGATCTGGCTGCTGAGCACGGGCGGCGTCACCAGAAAGCCCGCCAAGCCGAACCCGACCGCAATGCCTGCCGCGATGCCCCCCGCAAGATTGCTGCCGAACCACAGCGGAATGACGGACAGCCCGTACACAGCCAAGGAAAGCCGCCAGCTCCGGACCGCCCCCAGTCTGCGAACGATCCAATACCACACGGCAACCAGCGGAATGACCGATACGAATACGGAGGCAAGCAGCAGGGAGACTTGCGATTCCGGGATGCGCAGAACGTATTTGGCATAAAACGGAATCATCGATCCGATCAGCCCGTTTACCGTCTGCGCGAACGAGTTGGCCAGGTTGAACAACCAGAAGACGCGGTTTTTGAGCGTTTCGCGGAACGCCTCTCGCAGCCGGAGCGGCGGTTCTTGGTGGGCTTCCTCGCTTTCCCTTACGATCGCGGCGCATGGTCGCTTTGCCCGTGGTCTTTCAAAACTTCAGGTGGCAACTTTTATAAACACAGAATTTATGAACAAAATTTCTTGTTAAAAATATCAAGAAGATTTTATCCAATCCAAGACTTCTTTTTTTATATTGTTATAATTTTGAAGTTCATTAACATCCATTGTGAGAAGGCTTAAGGCCTCACTATCCTTGAATCTTAAAGAACCCTCATCGTACTTTTTTTTATTTAGTAGCTCTTTTTGAAATTCAGGTTCATTTGAATACTTGCCGAATTTACTCGAAACAAATAAGAACTTTAATTCATCCTCTTTTCTCTTTTGAAAGCCTTCAGGATATTTCGGATACTTTAAAAAAACGATGTATTCTTTGTTGTTTCTGAATAAAGAGTAACCTTGTACAGAGTAGTAAATTTGATTTTTGATAAAACCCGGTTGATAAATATTTATCGTTTGATTAGTTTGAAGCTGACCTTTTAGAGATTCCTTGATTCTTACTTCTGCTTGAATAGTATAGCTTAATTGTATGTATTTTCCGGTTGGTTCTATTATTGCAATTACATCTGATTGATCACGAAGCTGGGTTAAATCTTCTATTTTATTATCGTAGTAGGAAGATTCAGACTCGCTCAAAATATTAATTTGGGGATTACTTGATCCATCTTGAATACCAGCTAGCTGAATATCATCAGTATAAGACAGTCTTGTACTAATACCAATGAATATACATACTAAAATCAACAGGGGAAAGAAAATGAGCAAAAACTTATTTCTTTTCATCTTGTGCACCTTCTCCTAATCCCGTTTGGTACAATTTTCCTTCACTCATTCTGTAGGAATAATCAGCCAATATCCTTAAATCATCCTTATTATGGCTTGCAATGAGAATTGTTGCACCACGTTTTTTTTCTTCGAGTAGTATAGTTCTTATTTGTTCTATACCATCGTCATCCAGAGCATTCGTCGGTTCATCCAAAATAATTAAATCTGGCTTTTCCATGATGGCCTGAGCGATTCCAAGTCGTTGTTTCATACCTAATGAATACTTCCTTACAGAACGGGAATCCTTCGGATCAAGTCCTACTCGAGTCAAAGCATCTTTTATTTCTTCATCTGAAATTAATTTTTTTATAGATGCCAATACTTTCAGATTATTATATCCAGTATAATCATTCCAAAAGCTTGGCGATTCTATAATTACACCGACGCTTTCGGGAAATGAAATTTCTTTATGCAATGTTTTTCCAAACACAATAATTTGTCCGTGGTCAACTTTAATAAGCCCACTAATAGCACGAAATAACATAGTTTTTCCAGAGCCATTTCTCCCCCAAAAACCATATATTTGCCCTTTCTCTAAGGACAGCGAAATATTGTCTAATATAATATTCCCTTTAATTTTTTTCTCTATTTGT